>NZ_PVBJ01000015.1:0-114924 GCF_002968565.1 Neorhizobium sp. T25_27 | reverse complement strand
TGCCGATGCCGAATGTTTATCGGCCGCAACTATGCCTCGTCGCGCAGGGGCGCAAGGAGGTCACGCTGGGCGACCATGTGTTCAGATATACGCCAGGGCGCTATGGCGTCGTGACCTACGATCTGCCCGTCATAGGCCATGTGGTCGAGGCGACGCCTGACAAGCCCTATCTCTGCCTGTACCTCGATTTCGATCCGGTCATGCTGGGGGACTTGGCGTTGCGCGTGCCGCCCCCGCCGGGAGCGCCATCTCGGCCGATAGGCAAGACGGTGTCCGACGCCGGTGCCGCTCTGCTCGACGCAACGCTACGCCTGGTGCGCTTGCTCGACGATCCGGTAGCGCTGCCCGTGCTCGGGCCGCTTGCCGAGCAGGAAATACTCTATCACCTGCTCGCCGGCCCGGACGGCGCCAGGATGCGCCACATCACTTCCGGCCAAGGTCCAGTGGCCCAGGTCGGCCGCGCCATCGCCTGGATCGGCAAGAACTTCCGGGAAAGGTTCAGCATCGAGCGGCTTGCCACGGAAGTCGGCATGAGCCCGTCGAGCCTGCACGAGCATTTTCGCGCCGTGACGGCGATGACGCCGCTGCAATTCCAGAAGCAGCTCAGGCTGCAGGACGCGCGCAGCCTGATGCTGGTCCAGAACATCGACGTCACGACCGCCGCCTTCCAAGTGGGTTACGAAAGCCCGTCGCAGTTCACTCGCGAATATCGCCGCCACTTTGGAGAACCGCCGGCGCGCGACATAGCCCGCTTGCGCGCTTCGCCGGGCTTGGCAGTGGTAGCTTAAGTTCAGCTTGAGAGAAGTCGGCGTCGTGACGTTTATTAAAATATTCTGAGGGTGACCGACGAGAACGCGTTCGAAAGGGCGCGCTATCGTTTTTCCTGATGCCATAAGCTGCCGGCCCCCTTTCGGCCCCCTTTCGGCCGGCGAGACTATTGTACATAATGGCCGCTTCTGGGGTAAGCGGACCGACTTGAGGCGGAGAATTTACAAGTCTCCATGCCATCAGGCCCCCGCAACCAAATCTTCCCTGCGATCCCAATAAAGCCCCCTCGTGGGGCTTTGTGCGTTCTAAGCCCGGCGCCCCAGTTCGCATGGCAAACGCCGCCCGACAAATTCAATTATCTATGTCGTGGGGCCGTTGGTTCAGATCCCTTCAAGAGCAACAGATGGCAAAATAAGGGCGGGAAAGGCTACTCGTTGGGGTCCCGACGATTGACTGGAGAGGGGCCGGAAGCCGTCACGCCCCTGCGATCGTAGCCTCAGCCGGAAGCTTTCAGCTCACGATTGAGGCTTGCCACCGTCTTCCAAGGCGGCCATGGCAATGGCCTGCCTGCGGGCGTCGCGGTAGCGGGAAAACTGCGTGTCGGCGATCACGCCGGCAAGGATGACGCTGCCCATGACGGCGAAATTCAGGGAAGAGGGGATGCCCAGGAGATTGACGAGGTTTTGCAGGACCTGAAGCAGGATCACGCCCAGCACCACGCCGATGATCGATCCCTCGCCGCCCCGCAAAGAGAAGCCACCGAGGACCGCAGCGGCTATGCCGTACAGCTCGTAAAAATTGCCATGGGAGGAAGGCTGGACGGAGCGGGTATACATGGCGAAAAACACCGCCGAAATGCCCGTCAGGAAAGCGCAAAGCACATAGGCCTGGATGATGACCCTGGTGGTGTCGATACCTGAAAAACTCGCCGCCTCGGGATTTTTGCCGACGGCAAAAAGATGCCGGCCGAGCACGGTCCGGTGCAGGAGAAACCAGGCGGCAACAGCTACCAGCAGGAACGCGACGACGGAATGGGGCACGCCGGCTGTGCGGCCCGCGATCAGATATTCCAGCATCGGAAAGTCGGACCCGAAGGTGAAGCCGGCCGTGCCATCCCTGGTGTAGAAGCGCGCAATGCCGCGATAGATCAAAAGCCCGCAGAGCGTGACGACGAAAGGCTGAAGCTTGAGGCGGGTTATCAGCCAGCCGTGCAGAAGGCCGATGGTGACTGACAGCACCAGCACGATTGCAAGTGCGACTGGCCAAGGAACGCCGAAGCTGGCGATTAGATCGACAAAAATGACGCCAATCAACGCGATCACCGAGCCGATGGACAGTTCGATGCCCGCCGTGACGATGACGAAGGCCTCGGCAATGGAGAACAGCCCGAAGAGGCCGATCAGGTTTGCCGTGTTGGCCAGGTTGATCGGCGACAGGAACCGTGGATTCATCATGGCAACGATTGCTCCGACGGTCATCACAAGCGTGGCTAATCCGATATCTTTTTTATGCATGCTACGGAGTCCCTATTCCACGGCCAGTTGGAGAATGGTCTCCTCGGTCAGTTGATCGCGCGCGAGCATACCGGCGATGCGACCGCGGCACATGACGGCGACCCGGTCGGATATCCCGATCACCTCTTCCATGTCCGACGAGATCATCAGCAGCGCTACGCCGTCGGCGGCGAGCGCCTGCATCAGGCGGTAGACTTCCGCCTTAGCGCCGACATCGATACCGCGTGTGGGCTCGTCCAGAATGATGATCCTGGGCTTCATTGCCAGCCATTTGGCCAAGACCACCTTCTGCTGGTTGCCACCGGACATTTCTGCCGCCGCGCGACCGAGGCCTGCCGTCTTGATGTTCAGCTTGCGCCGCGATGCCTCAGCCAGGGCGGTCTCGGCGCCCATATCGACAAATCCTAGTCGCGACAGCGCGGCATGGCTCGGCATGGCGATGTTCTCGGTGATCGAGAAATCGAGAAAAAGGCCTTCCGTCTTGCGATCCTCCGGCACCAGGCAGAGGCCGGCGGCGATGGCGGCTGGAACGCAGTGGCCGACGAGCCGCTGGCCCTTGATCTCCAGCACGCCCCCTTCGATGCGGTCTATGCCAAAAAGCGCGCGGGCAAGCTCCGTACGCCCCGCGCCGACCAGGCCCGTCAGGCACAGGATCTCGCCGGCGCGCAGGCAAAGGTCGAGCGGATGCTGCGGGTAGGCCTTTGTGCGCAGTCCCTTCAATTCCAGGACCGGCCTGCCGGTGTCATGCTCTGCCTTTTCATAGAACTGGCCGACATCGCGGCCGATCATCAACCGGATCATGGCGTCCTTGGTGATCTCGCCGCAACCGAGGGTTCCGGCATTGCGGCCGTCACGCAGCACCACGACGCGGCTCGCCACCTCCTCGACTTCAGCCAGGCGGTGGGTGATGAACAGCACCGCCACGCCCGCGGCGCTCAACTGCCTGATGACGTCAAGAAGACGCTTGGTCTCGGACAGGGTCAGGCTGGACGTGGGTTCGTCGAGAATGAGCAGGCGCGGATCGATCGAAAGCGCACGGGCGATTTCAAGCAATTGCTGGTCGGCCAGGGACAGGCCGGAGACAGCGTCATTCGGACCGAAACGAGTATCCAACCTGGCGAGGATCGGCCCGACCTTGCGCTCCATGGCGGCCTGGTCGAGAAAGCCGAACATCCCGCGCCTGATCTCGCGCCCCAGAAGCACGTTTGCCGTCACATCGAGATTGGAAAACGGATTGAGTTCCTGGTGGACAAGGGCGATGCCGCGCTCATGCACGCGCGCCGATGTCAGCGATGTCACTTCCTCGCCATCGATGACGATGTGGCCCTCGTCAGGTGCGATTGCGCCACTTAGCACTTTCATCAGCGTGGATTTTCCCGCACCGTTTTCTCCAACCAGGCCGACCACTTCGCCGCCGCGAATGCTCAGCGAGACATTGTTGAGGGCGATTGCTCCCGGATAGACCTTGGTAATCCCCAGAAGGTCGAGCGATATGTCCTTTTGCCGATAGGCCGTCATCGAAACTCCCGGATGGCAGGGACGGATAGGTGCTGCACGAACCACGGAAGTTCGTGCAGCAGGACCGTTTTGGAGACGACTTCTATTTCCCCACGCGCGCCTTCAACTCGGCGGCGAAGGCATCGACATTGCCCTTGTCGATCTTCTTGGTCGGCACGATGATCAGGCCGTTTGCCGGTACCTGCGACTTGTCGCCCTTCAGGTAGGCGGCCATCAGCTTCATGCCCTGGTATCCCCATTGGTAGGGGTCCTGGACCACCGTTCCGGCGAATTTGCCTTCCCTCACCGCGCCGAGCGTGACGGGATCTTCGTCGAAGGCGATGACCTGGATTTTTCCCAGCTTACCGGCCGCCTGCAGCGCTTCGTAGATCTTGGGCGGATTATAGGAATAGAAGCCGACCATGCAGGTGATGTCAGGGTTGGCGGCCAGCACGTCATCGACATTCGACCGGGCTCGGGCGAAATCGACATCGTCGCCACGCACATCGACCAACTCTATGCCGGATCCCTTAACCGCCTTGCGGAAGCCCGCGATCCGTTCGACGGCATTGTCGGCCCCCAGGAAGCCGACGAAGCCCATGCATTTTCCGCCCTTGGGCATGGCCGCCCGGGCGATCTCGCCGGCTTGGACCCCAGCATCCGTATTGGACGAACCGAGATAGGCGATGCGCTTGCTGGCGGGCGCATCGCTATCGGTGGTGAACAGCGGCACCTGGGCCGCGATCCTGTTGAAGGCGCCGATCGAGTTTTTCGGATCGGCCGACGAGATCATGATCGCATCCGCGCCGGCGGCGACCAGGTCGTCCATCAGGGCATTCTGCAGGGCGGCAGTGCCCTGGGCCGGGTAACGGAACTGCAGGTCGTAACCCGGCAATTCAGCCTGGGCCGCCTTCACGCCAGCCTCAGCCAGTTTCCAGAAATCGGACGCGGCGTTGACGACAAAGGCGAGCGCCGGCTTGTCCTCGGCAAGTGACGGACTGGCGGCAAGCACCAGGCCTGCGGCAAGCATGAGCGAATTGAGACGTTTCATGTTGTTCCTCCCCGCGACCCCATTCCTCAAAGGTCGCGCTAAACACGGTTTCACATCTGGTGGCCAGGTAATATTATTACTAATAACTCGCATCCCGCCAAAGGGGCCGGGAGACCAACCGGCACCTTACTGGCAGGGATACGCACTAGTTCTTGGCGCAGAAACCCGGATCGTCGAGGTTGCAGACGTCAAGGCCGGTAAACAGCGGATCGGCCACTTTCTCGCCCTTGATCAGCTTGATCATGACGTCAGGCGCCTTGTAGCCCATCTCGAAGGGGCGCTGGCCGACCTGCGAATGGCTGCGACCTTCGCGGAAGGCCTTGGTCTGCGGTGGCAGCGTATCGCCGGCGATGATGATCAACTCCTTGCTCTTGAGCTTGGGCATCACCTGGTCCGTGACCTGCGCATAGGCCTGCGGGGCAAACTGCGCCCAGCCGCCGACAAGGATGAAGGCGTCCAGTGTGGGATTTGCAGTGAACACATCCGACATCTGCTGGTTAGCAAGGTCTGCCTGGTCATTGGTGTAAACCGGGCACCCTCCGATTTCCTTCCAACCGCCCTGTCCGGTCAGGCGATCGATGTTCTTGGCGCCGCCGATGGTGTCGCGGAAGCCCTGGGCGCGGGCATTGATATTGGCGGCGGCCACGTTGCCGAGTTGCAGGCAGACCGACCCGCCCTTCGGCTTCAGCTTCATGGTCTGCTCGGCCATCTTCACGCCCATCAGGTAGTTGTCGGTGCCCAGATAGGTCTTGCGCAGAGCATGGTCCTTCTCGAGAAAGTCCGCATCGACAGTCATGACCGGAACGGACGGGGCGATGGCCTTGATGCGGGTCGCCATGGCCGGCGCGTTCGAGGGCGAAATGGCGATGGCCGCAACGCCTTTCGTCAGCAGGTCATCGACGATCTGGACCTCGCCGGCCTCGTCCGCCGATGAGGCCGGACCGGTATAGAGGCATTCATATTCGCTACTCGCATTCTCCGACTTCCACTTCTTGCAGCCGAGATTGATCTGCTCGAAGAACGGATTGTCGAGACCCTTGACGACGATTGCCAAGGTCTTTTTGCCTTGCGCTGCGGCCGGCGCCGCAGCAAGCGCCGCAACTGCCATGGCCGCCATTGCCAATATATTGATTTTCATTTTCTTTCCTCCTCCTCTTACACCGATCGAGGCTTCATGCCTCAGCCGGGATACCAGACAATGCGCGGGTCGTTGTCCGCGCGCTCGTAGCGCCATGCGCGATCGATCATCTGCTCGAGATCGACCTGCGGTGCCCAGCCAAGCAGCATTCTTGCTTTGGAATTATCGAGCCAGTTGCTGTGAAACGGGGTGTCGATCTCGATCGGCCGTAATCCATGCCGCGCCGCCAAACGGGCGCCGAGATCGCCGTAATCCACTGGCTGGTCCATTGAAATGTTGAAAAGCTGGCCGGTGGTGCGCGGGTTGTCGATAGCAGCCAGGATCGCGCCGACCAGATCGTCGACATGGACGAAATTGCGCCTGAGGTAGCCGCCCCTCGCGTCGCGCATGACGGGCGCATAGCCGCCCTTGCGGCACTGTTCGAGCGCATCTGCGTCGATCAGTTCCGCCCAGCTTGGGCCGCCGAATTGGTCGTCGCCCAAGGCAAGCGCGAAGCGGAAGTCATCCTTTTCCATGATCCAGGGCGCCCGCAGGGTCGTCCAATTCACCCCATACTGGATGCCGAACTGTTCCAGCATCACCTCCTCCAGGGTCTTGGTCAGGGCATAGCAGCCCTTGTAGGCACGGCGCGCCGACGTTTCCGTGATGGGCTCATCGTAGCGCTGGAAGATATGGCCCACGGTGCAATCGCCGCTGAGAAGGATGAACTGCCGGGCGGTATCGGATTTGCGGAACGCGTCGAGCAACAGGAAAAGGCCCTTCAGCGCGACATCGAAGATCTGTTCCGGCGTTTCCTTGACGGCGGCCATGTGGATCACATGGCTCACGCCCTGCAGGGCCCCGGCGACCACGGCGGGATCCGACATGGAACCCGCAACGACGGACAGGCGGTCTGCAGGCATGACGGTCCTGTTGTTGCAAAGCGCCACCACCTCCCAATCCGCGAAACGGAGATCAGACAGGAACGCCGGCAGGAAAGCCTGCCCTACCTTCCCCGTGCCGCCTGTAACCAGCAGTTTCATGTCGCACTCCCCTGCAACATTTTTTGCATGAGGGATTTTGTTTACTAATAATATTAAGTCAAGTAATTAGTTATTAAATGCGCAAAACGGGAACGCCGGCGGGCAAAGAGCGGCCTGCCGGCGCGCCAGGAAACCATCGCGGGGAGGGAGAACCACGTGTCGCGACTTGTCTTTTCAGGAATTTCGAAAAACTTTGGGGCGATCCAGGCACTCAGCGACGTGTCGCTGTCCATCGAACCGGGAGAAGTGCTGGGACTGATGGGTGACAACGGCGCGGGCAAGTCCACGCTGGCCAAGATCATCGCCGGCAATTTCCGCCCGTCTACCGGCGAAATCAGCATCGATGGAATTTCCGTCGTCTTTCACAAGCCGATCGATGCGCAGCGCGAGGGGGTGGCGATGGTCTACCAGGACCTCGCGCTCGCCGACAATCTCTCGGCCGCCTCAAACGTCTTCCTGGGCAGGGAGCCGCTGCGCCGGTTCGGACCGATCCGATACATCGATTACAAGCGGATGAACACGGTCTCTGCCGACCTGTTCAAGCAGCTCAAGTCCGAAACCCGCCCGCGGCAGCTCGTGCGGCGCATGTCCGGGGGGCAGCGCCAGGCGGTCGCGATCGCCCGCACGCTGCTGTCGGAACCGAAGATCGTGATGATGGACGAACCGACGGCGGCCATCTCAGTACGCCAGGTGGCCGAAGTGCTCGACCTGATCCGCCGCCTGCGCGACCGCGGCATCAGCGTGATCCTGATCAGCCACCGGATGCCGGACATTTTCAGCGTGTCCGACAATATTGCCGTCCTGCGCCGCGGGCGCTTGGTTTGCCGCAAACCGGTGGGCGCCTCATCGCCCGAGGAAGTGACCGGACTGATCACCGGCGCCATCGATGCCGCTTAGGAGAAAATCGCCATGACGACACTCGACGAGATCATCAACAATTCCCGGCACGACAGCTGGTTTGCCCGGCTGAAGAACCTGCAGGTCTTCTGGGTCTTCATAGCGGCCGTGCTGGCATGCCTGGCCCTGTCGCTGATGACTGATGCGTTCACCAGCGACCGCAATCTCTTCAATGTCGCCCGAAACTTCGCCTTCGTGGCGATCATTGCCATCGGCATGACGGCCGTGATCGCATCGGGCGGCATCGACCTGTCCGTCGGCTCGAGCGTGGTGCTGAGCGCCATGGTGATAAGTGTGGCTATGGCCAGCGGCATGGGTTTCTGGCTGTCTGCCGCTCTTGCGTTGGGTGCCGCCCTGCTGGTCGGCCTGTTCAACGGCATCCTGATCGCCTATGCCGGCATGCCGGCCTTTGTCGTGACGCTCGGGAGCCTGTCGGCCGCCCGGTCCCTGGCGATGGTGCTTTCGGACAACAAGATGATCTGGGAATTCGGTCCCGATCACGACCTGCTGCTGTGGATCGGCGGCGGCTCGACACTCGGGCTTCCCCATCCATTATATGTGCTGTGCGTGCTGGCCGTGGTCATGTCGCTGGTGTTTCGCTGGACGAGGTGGGGCCAGCATCTTTTCGCCATCGGCGGCAACGAGAACGCAGCTGTGCTGGCCGGCATTCCGGTGCGGCGGCTGAAAGTCAGCATCTATATGTTCTCGGCCATGACCGCCGGGCTGGCCGGCATCCTGATGGCCGGCTGGCTGGGAAGCGTCACGACCAATCTCGGACAGGGAATGGAACTGACCGTGATTGCCGCCGCCGTGATCGGCGGCGCCAATCTGGCGGGCGGGGAGGGCAATGCGCTTGGCGCGGTGGTTGGCGCATTGTTGATAGAGGTGATTCGCAACTCCCTGATCCTGTTGGGCATCTCGACTTTCTGGCAAGGAATGTTCATAGGTACGTTCATAATCGTTGCTGTGGCATTCGACCGATTCCGGAATATGCGGAGATAGGTGGAAAACTTTGCGGTGTTGTGGCGAGCGACATGGAGAACGCCTTGAAACCAACCATGATGGATGTCGCGGCGCGAGCAAGTGTGTCACAGGCAACCGTTTCCCTGATCCTCAACGGCAGTGCCGGCGCCCGCTTCAGCGAAGCCACGCGCAAGAAGGTGATGGATGCGGTTCAGGAGCTCGGCTACAGGCTCCCCAACAGGTCGCCGTCGGGCGACCTGTCCGACAACAGGGTCATCTGCTTCATCACGGACGAGCTGACAACCGATCCCTGGATGGCGCTCGCTTTCGAGGGCGCGCGGGAAAAGGCGCTCGAATTCGGCATCATCGTCACGCTCGGCATTTTTCGCGCGGGCGAGGACCCCGAGGAGGACGTGTTTTCGCTGTGCCAGCAGCAGCCCTTGATGGGCTATATCTTCGGCACCATCCTGACCCGCAAGATCGACCCGCCGGCGGCCCTGTTCACCGTGCCTTCCGTGCTGGTCAATTGCTACGACCAGGACAGGCGACTGCCCTCCATCGTGCCGGGAGACGTCGCCGGTGGCCGCGCCGCCACGGAGCGGCTGATCCGTGCCGGCCGCAGCCGGGTCGCCTTGATCAACGGCCAGGAGGGTCTCGACAATCCGCGTGACCGGTTGCGTGGCTACAAGCAGGCGCTGGCCAGCAACGACTTCACCTTCGACCCGCAACTGGTGCGCTATGGAAATTGGGAGCCGTCATCAGGCTATAGCGAAACCCATCTCCTGATGGATCTGCCCAATCCCCCCGACGCCATCTTCTGCGCCAACGATCTGATGGCGCTGGGGTGCGTCGAGGCGCTCAAGGAGCGGGGAAAGTCCGTCCCGAAGGACGTCTCCGTGATCGGGTTCGACAATCGCGACATCGCCCAGTTCATCCGTCCGCCGCTGACGACACTGCACCTGCCGCTGTTCGAGATGGGCGCCATGGCGGTGGAAATGATCCACGACATCGCCGGCGGCCTGAAAAGCAGCCATGACCAGCTGAAGGTCGAATGCGCCCTCGTCGAGCGTGAATCCGTGTAATCGATCGCGGGATACAGCACGATTTAGAGGATGCTTTTACTGCCGGACGCTTGCAAGAAACTGCTGAAACCTAGGTGACTTCGGAGACTGAAAAAGCTCCGCGGGAGAGCCTTCTTCTTCCACGGCTCCCTTGTGAAGAAAAACAACTTTATTCGAGACGTCGCGGGCGAACGCCATTTCATGGGTGACGACCAGCATCGTTCGTCCCTCCTCGGCCAGCGATCGCATGACCTTGAGGACCTCTCCGACCAGCTCCGGATCAAGCGCCGACGTCGGCTCGTCAAACAGCATAACCTTCGGGCGCTGGGCGAGTGCGCGGGCAATTGCAGCACGCTGCTGTTGCCCCAGCCACCATCGTGAATTGGGAGGCGTAGCCTCGGATGCTTGGCGGCAAAGCGCACGCCTTCACGCCACCTGAACCGCAGCCGTACCCCGAAGGTGCTGTCCGAGGTGAGGTATTTGATGACTGCGTAGGCAGAATTTTGAGGCATATGCCGAATTCATGATCAGTTAATGATCTGAAAATACAGGTAACTTCGAAAAATGCGCTATAAAAATATCAATTGACATATTACAGGAGATACTGGAGGCTCACCGTGATTATCGAATAGGGCTGTGATGAAAATTCTTGTTCTCAATCCGAACAGTTCGGCGAAGGTGACCGAGGCAATCGCATCGAGCATTGCGCCGTTGCAGGCGGTGACGGCGCACACGATCGTATGCGATCGCCTTCCCGATGCGCCGATCGGCATCGAGACGGATGAGGATGTGGCGCTTGTCGCGCCTATGGTCGTCGACGCGATCGCTGCAAGCGATGCGGATGCCTTCGTCGTAGCCTGCTTTTCTGATCCGGGTGTTGCTGCGTCGCGAGCGGCGACGAGCCGACCGGTGGTCGGCATCGCGGAGGCTGCATACTATGCTGCACTGCAACTCGCACCGCGCTTCGGCGTCGTCTCGCTTGGAGCTTCTTCGGTTGCTCGCCATGCGGCCCATATCGAACGGCTGGGCCTGACTGCGCGTCTTGCAGCCGACAGGGCTGTCAACATGTCCGTGGCGGAAGCGAACGACCTGAGCCTGGCCGGCGCGTCGGTCGCGCGCACTGCCAAGGTCATGGCGGAAACGGATGGTGCCGGTGTCGTGATCCTCGGCTGTGCCGGCATGGGCGGTCATCGTCCCGTGCTGCAGCAGGAGTTGGGCGTGCCGGTCGTCGATCCCGTTCAGGCGGCCGTTGCGGCCGCGATCAACGCGCTCGATCTCCAATATTTCGCTAGGGGATGATCCGATGGAGCTTGTCGTCAAGGGTCGCGTTGTGGTGCCGGATGGCATCCTGGAAAACGGCTGGGTCGCGATCTCCGGCGGTCGCATAGCCGCTGTCGGAACGGGCGAGGCGCCTGCAGCCGCGCGCATCGACGACCGTGGGAATGCGCTTATCCTCCCCGGTGTGGTGGATGGCCAAACCCATGCGACAAGCTACAAGGGCCTCCCCGGCATCGCCGACACCACGCGCTCGGCGATCGCAGGAGGGGTCACCACGTTGGTCGACATGCCATATGACAATCCGGAACCGCTTGATCGGCCGGGGCGTCTGGATGCCAAGGTCGCAGCGATCGCAGCGTATTCTCATGCCGACATGGCGCTTTATGGAACGGCGACCCGTGAGACGGGCACGGCCAACTTGGTGGCGCTGATCGAAGGCGGCGTTGTCGCCTTCAAAATCTCGTCGTTCGAGAGCAATCCCGTGCGCTTCCCGCGGATCGGCGAGGACCTCGCGCTCGACCTGATGGAGTCGCTGGCTTCGACGCGCATTCCGCTCGGGCTGCACAACGAGGATCAGGAGATCGTCATGGCTCGCATCGCGCAGGCGAAGGCGGCTGGCCGCAACGGGATCGTTGCGCATGCACAAGCACGGCCGGAGGCGGCCGAGCTGGCGGCGACCGGCCAGTTCCTGGCTCTCGGCCTTGCAAGCGGCGCGCATGTCCATCCGGTCCATCTGACGACGGAAGCTGGCTTTCGCCTGACCGGAGCGGTCGCCGGACTTGGTGCCGCGGCAACAGGCGAGCTTTGTGTCCATTATCTCTGGCTGGATGCCGCGCGCGACGGCGATCGGCTCGGAGCGCGGATGAAGGTGAACCCGCCCATCCGTTCGGCTGCGATCGATGGCTTGTGGCAGTCGATTTCCGACGACCTCGTGGCATTCGTTTCCTCCGATCATTCGAGCTGGCCGATCGACAACAAGCTGACCGACTCGATCTTCGATGCAGGTGCTGGCGTTCCCGGCCTCGAGACACTCTTCCCGGCGTTCTTCACGGCTGCCGAAGCGCGTGGCTTCGACGCTGCGCGCCTCAGTGCCGAATATCTGGCTGAGCGTCCCGCCCGCTTCTTCGGCATCGACGACCGCAAGGGCGCGATCGTCGTCGGCCGCGATGCCGACCTAGTCGCACTCGAACAGGGTTCGTTCGTCTGGGACGAGACGGCCTCTCATGACGGCCTGAACTGGAGCCCCTTCCACGGCGAGACCTTCACGGTCCGCGTGGCGGCAAGCTGGCTGCGCGGGCAGCTCGTCTGGGACGGCAAGGACATTCTCAACAGCCCCGGCAGCGGACAATTCGTACCGCGCGCCACCGCGGGCTGGTATGCGACCGAAAAGGACTGACGATGGCACGTCTTGACGAAAAGGTGCGCGGCGTCTTCGTGATCTCGGCCACTCCGTTCCGGGATGACGGATCGCTCGATCTGGATAGCCTCGACCGCGTGACAGACTTCTACCTTGAGGCAGGTGCCGATGGCCTGACCGTTCTCGGCATGATGGGCGAAGCACCCAAGCTGACGGGCGCCGAGTCCCGACAAGTCATCCAGCGCGTCATCGCACGGGCGCAGGGCAAGCCGGTCGTGGTCGGCGTCTCGTCGCCCGGTCTTGCGGCTCTCGCCGAAGTCAGCCACGAGGCGATGGCACAGGGTGCTGCCGGTGTGATGATCGCGCCGCCGATGAACTTGCGCACGGACGCGCAGATCCTGAACTACTACCGCCAGGCCTGTGGATTCCTGGGCAGGGACGTGCCGGTCGTCCTCCAGGGCTTCCCGCTGGCGACGACGGTGCAGATCAGCGACGACCTGCTTGGGCGCTTGATCGACGACCTGCCGCAGATCGTCATGCTCAAGCATGAAGACTGGCCGGGCCTGTCGAAAATCTCGAAGCTTCGCGATGCGGAAAAGAAGGGTCGACGGCGCATTTCTGTGCTTTGCGGCAATGGTGGCGTTTTCCTCCCCGAAGAGGTCGCGCGCGGCGCCGATGGCGCCATGACCGGCTTCGGTTTCCCGGAAATGCTGGTGCAGGTTACTGATCTGGCGGGTCGCGGCGAGATGGATCGTGCTCAGGACCTCTTCGATGCCTACCTGCCGCTCGTCCGTTACGAGCAGCAGCCCGGCGTCGGGCTTGCGGTTCGCAAATACGTGCTGGCCAAGCGTGGTGCCATAGCCTCGGCCGCGCAACGCCAGCCCGGCGCGCAACTGGATGCGCTGGCGCAGACCGAAGTGGAGCGGCTGCTTCGCCGGCAGGAAAAACGTCTCGTGGAGCTGGGCTGATGGATTACGGATTTACCGGACACAAGGCGCCGGTTCGGGGTGCAAGCCGCGGGTTTGGCGCGGCGTGCAATACGTGGAAATAAATCAGTAAGTAAAATCGAACCAACAAAAAGGGGAATGACATGATGAAAAAAACACTGTGCCTTGCTTTCCTTGCCATGATGACGACCTCTGCGCTGGCGGAGCCGACCCTCACCAAGGGAAAGATCTCGTTTGCCGCAGATTTCGCCGCGGCTCCGAACCAGTTCATCCGCACCGATGGCCAGAAGGACGGCCTCAACGTGGACATGTGCGGTGAGATCGGAAAACGCCTCGGGCAGGAAGTCGAGTGGACCAACCTTGCGTTTCCCGGCCTGGTCCCCGGCCTCCAGGCAAAGCGCTTCGACAGCCTCTGCACCGCGATCTTCATCAACCCGGACCGCCTGAAGATCATGAACATGATCGCCTACGTCCAGTGGGGCGAAGGCATGATGGTGCCGAAGGGCAATCCGGGCGGCATTTCGTGCGAAGGCAAGATCGGCATGCCGGCCAGCTACAATGCCTGCTTCGATGGCCTGGCCGGCAAGGTTGTTTCGGTCGCCGCCGGCGGCACGACCAACAAGAACCTCCAGGCGCAGAGCGACCGCATGGTCGCCGCCGGAAAGAAGGCGATCGACATCCGCGCCTTCGATTCCAACTCGGAAGCCATCCAGGCGGCCGTGACCAAGCAGGTCGATGCGGCCTATCTGAACGACCCGCAGGCAGCCTATTACATCTCCACCAGCAAGGCGCCCTTCGACATGGCGTTCACCGGCAACGCGGCCAACCGCCTTGCTATCACGACGCTGAAGGACAATACCGAGCTGGCGAACATGATCGTCAAGGCGCTCGAAGCGATGCGCGCGGACGGCACCTATAACAAGATCGTCGAGAAGTGGGGCGTGGCTCCGGTCGATGCCTTCGTCCTCAACCCGCAGTGATCTGATATAGGTTGACGATGCAGTTCTCGGTCGAGACATTCCTGCATTATCTGGCCCAGCCACGGTTTGCCACCGTGGCTGGCGTCACCCTGCTGGTCGCGATCGCGGCGCAGGCGATCGGAACCGTAATCGGGTTGATTTTGGCGCTGTGTGCCCTGTCGCGGCACAGGGTCTTGCGGATATTCTCAGGGACCTGGGTCTGGCTTTGGCGTGGCACGCCGCCGTTGGTCCAGCTTTTCCTTCTCTATTTCGGCTTGCCCCAGCTCGGCATCCGGCTCGGGGTGCTGGAGGCGGGGTTGATCGGCCTCGGTTGCTATTCGGGCGCCTACATGTCCGAGATCATACGCGGTGCATTGCAGAGCGTGCCCCCCGACCAGATGCAGGCCGCCCGGGCCATGGGCATGAGCTGGCTCGGAGCCATGCTGCACGTGATCCTGCCGCAATCGGTGCGGTTGATCCTGCCGCCGTTCGGCAACGAATTTTCCTCGATGATGCGCACCACATCGCTTCTTTCGGTCATTTCCTTCAGCGAGCTTCTGCGCGTCACGCGAACCGCCATCAACGAAACCTATGCTGTCGTCGAACTCTATGCGGTCGCGGCCTTCTGGTACCTGCTGATGTATTCCGCCTGGATCATCGTGCAGAGCCAGCTCGAACGTTACGCCGCAGCCGGCAGCGTCAAACGAAACATGACCAACGCCGCGACCCCGGTGGCGAAAGGTTGAGACACTCGTATTCCGGAGAAACTGAATGAAGACCGCTGTTCTGTTCGGCGTCGGCGCCATGGGCGGGCGACTGCTGCGCGTACTCGAAGCCGACTATCCTTGCGTCGAGATCGTCGCGGCCGTGGACGCCGATGCCGCGAAGATCGGCCGCACGCTGGCCGACGTCACGGGCTACCAGCGTTTCGGCAGCGTAAAGATCGTGGGTGATCTCGCTTCGGCGCTCGCCGGAATTTCAGAGAAGCCGGACGTGCTGGTGCATATGACGGAGTCAAAGCCTCACCTTATCAAGGAGCAACTGCTTGATGCCCTGAATGCAGGCCTCAATGTGGTGTCGGCTGCCGAATCCATGTTCTATCCCGGCCTTCGCTATGGCGAATTTGCTGAAGCGCTGGACAGCGCGGCGCGGGCTAACGGTGTGTCGATCACCGGCACCGGCATCAATCCCGGTTTTTCCTACGATGTGCTTCCGCTGGTTCTGGCGCGCGGCACCAGCGCCGTAAAGCGCCTGACCATCCATCGCTGCATCGATGTCACCGGCACGGGGCCGGGGGATATCGAGCATGTCGGATACGGCCTGACGCCCGAGGAATTCAACCGCCGCATCGCAAATGGCCGCGTCGAGGGTCACATGGGTGCGCCGGAATCGCTGATCCGCATCGCAGATGCCCTCAATCTGGAGATCGACGAGATTACCGAGGCATGGGATCTGGAAACGGCTGATTTCGAGGTCGACAGCGGCGACCCGACGCTCGGCATCCTGCCGCCCGGCCGCGTGATCGGCATCACCCAGCGTGCCCGGGCGCTGCATCAAGGCGGGGAAGTGCTCAGCACCTCGCTTGCCATGTACTACCAGCCGGAAAAATTCAATCTCGTCGAAGAAGACCGGATCGAGATCGATGGCGCCATGCCTGTCAAAATGTCAATCAAGCCTGCCATGCAGTCGCTGTTCGGCGCGGCCAATATCATGGCCAATACGATCGTGCCGCTAGCCGAGGCCGAGCCGGGTCTCGTGTCGCCGCTGGATCTGCCTACGGGCGGCACCGTGCGCGGCGTTTCGCGCTACGCGGTGGATCCGTCGCGCCAGGCGAAGCCCGGTTACCTGCCGGTGACGAGAAGGATCTGATTTCGTGGGTTTCGACGCTGGCATATTCCTGGATATCGTTCAGTCGCCTCTGCTGCTGAAGGCGGCCTGGGTGACGATCTGGGTTGCCGTCGTCGCTCAGACGATTGGAACGGTCCTCGGCTTCGTCCTGGCAGGCATGCTGGCGGCGCCCAAGCTGCTGCGCTGGCCGGCACTCTGCTTCATCTGGGTGTTCAAGGGCACGCCGCTCCTGGCGCAGATTCTGTTCTTTTATTCTGCGCTGCCGCAGATGGGCGTCCCCTTGAGCCTGGTCGCGACCGGCCTGCTGTCACTGGGCCTGAACGAAGGGGCTCGCATGGCCGATATCGTGCGCGGCGGCCTGATGTCCGTCTCCCGCGATCAACGCGAGGCAGGCCTGGCGCTGGGACTTCATCACTGGCAGATCTTCCTCAAGGTGGTGTTCCCGCAGGCAATAAGGGCAATCATACCGCCGCTCGGAAACAATTTCAGCTACATGATCAAGGCCACGTCGCTGCTCGCTGCCATCTCCTTCGCCGAGCTCCTGCGCGTCTCCCAGCAACTCGCCCAATCGACCACCCGTTCGCTTGAAGTCTATATGGCCGTTGCGCTCTGGTATCTCGTCATCCTGACGATCTGGATGCTGATCCAGCACCGGATCGAAAAGGCGGTCGCGCTGAAGACGTCCAGTCACGTATCCGCACCGCCGCCGATCATCGAGCGCACCGTAGTGCGAGGCGATCCGGGACCAGATGCACCTTCTCGTCGCGACCCGGTGCTCGAGGCGCGCAACCTCACCCGCAGCTTTGGGCCGATCAAGGGACTGGACGATGTCTCGCTTTCTGTCGGCAGAGGCGAAGTCGTGGTGGTCCTCGGACCGTCGGGGTCGGGCAAGAGCACGTTGCTGCGCGCGCTGAACTGGATCGAGCCGGCGGACAGCGGCGACGTACTGCTGAATGGCGAAAGCCTGCCATGGGCCGACGCGGCCCGCCACATCCCGCGACCGGAGCGTGAGCTTGACAAGCGCCGCCGGCGCATCGGCATGGTGTTCCAGAGTTTTGCCCTGTTTCCGACGATGACCGCGCGGCAGAACGTTGCTCTCGGCATGCGCAGGCTTCTCGGCATTGCGAAGGCGGAAGCACTGGCGGCCGCGGACGGGCTGCTCGAGAAGGTCGGTCTTGGTGACAAGGTGCATTCTTATCCCGTAGAACTGTCCGGCGGGCAGCGCCAGCGCGTCGCTATTGCCCGGGCATTGTCCATGAAGCCGGATGCCCTGCTTTTCGACGAACCCACTTCCGCGCTGGACCCGGAATCGACCGGGGGCGTCCTGGGCGTGATGGCGGATTTGGCCGGACAAGGTTTGACGATGGTGATCGTCACCCACGAGATCGGCTTTGCCCGACGAATAGCCGACCGTATCGTCTACATGGAGCGTGGGCGACTTCTGATGGATCTGCCGCGCGAGCAGGCTTTCAACGATGAAGCGCCTGATTACTTTCGTGCCTTTCTGTCTCGCGAATAGTCAGGGATAAGCCATGTGGAATTGCTTGCTGGCAAGGAACGCTGTCTATCCGTTGCGCCTTGGACGTGCATATCTGCTTGAACAATCGCTGGATTGCAGGCCGAAACGCCGAGTTACATATAGGAGAATGCATGGGTGAGGTAACCCCAATCAGGAAGAGGCGGCGCGTGGTGCAGCCGGCAAAGCCGGCCTCGCTGACCGAGCAGGTCTATGATGCGCTGCGAACCCAGATTCTGACATGCGTCATCCGGCCGGGTCAGGAATTGAACGAGGCCGAAGTCGCGGAGCGCTTCGACATATCCAAGACGCCGGCCCGCGAGGCATTGGCCGCCTTGCGGCAGGAGGGACTGGTCAGGTCCTTTCCGCGCCGTGGCTACCAGGTCACGCCGATCACGTTTGCGGACATGGACGAACTGTTCGACGTGCGAACCATCCTGGAAGCGGGAGCGGCTGAACTCGCCTGTACGAAGCTGACGCCGGAGCAGATAGATCGCCTGAATTCCCTGGCCGATGCGACCTACAATCAGGGCGAGGAGCTCAGTCTGGCTACGTTCATAAGGTCCAACCGCGAATTCCATCTGGCGATTGCGGAAGCGACCGGTAATGGAAGGCTCGTCCAGCTGCTCACCCATCAGATCGATGCGCTGGAACGCTTCTTCTATCTCGGCGCCCAGTTGCGGGATGTGAACAACGAGACCAACGTCTCCCACCACCAGATCGTGGAAACCCTGGCCCGCCGTGACCAGGCAGCGGCGCGGGAAATCATGATCCGTCACAACGAGCAGACCCGCCAGGGCCTGTTCCAGGCGCTTGCAACGGGGCGAGGGTACGACCTGATCAACCTCTAGCGCTGGGAGATCCGCACCGAAATTTTGAAGGCGCGGGCCAAGGTCCCGCATGAACAGGAATGAAGATGGAAGTCGGGTCATTGTGGGAGGCGGTTACGCCAGCCGCGCCCAAATGCGCAAAGCTGACGGACGCGATCACCGCCGATGTCGTGGTCGTGGGTGCGGGATTCCTTGGCCTTTCATCCGCCCTGCACGCCGCCGAAGCGGGGCTCGACGTGGTGCTGCTCGAGAGTCATCAGCCCGGCTTCGGGGCATCCGGGCGCAATACCGGCTTCGTGGTTCCAAGCCTCAAGACGTCGCTCGGCCCTGCCGAGGTCGTGGCGGCGCTCGGCACCGATCATGCGGGACGCTTGCTGAAGCTCGTCGCCGAATCCGGCAAGGCGGTGTTCGACCTGATCGAGCGCCACGAGATCGACTGCGACGCTGTGCAGAACGGCTGGTTGCAGCCGGCACATTCGCGTGCGGCGGAAGGAGTGCTTCACGGTCGCATGCCGCGGCTGCTCTCGGCGGGCGTCGATGCCGAATGGCTCGATCGCGATGCCATGCTCAAGCGCACCGGGCTGCCGTCGCTGCATGGTGGAATACGAGTGGCTTCCGGCGGGCAGATAACGCCGCTTGCCTATGCGCACGGGCTCGCGCGCGCTGCCATATCGGCGGGCGTGCGACTGTTCGGCGACAGTTCCGTAAAGAGCATCGAACCCGATGGGCAGGGTTGGCGCGTGCGGACTGCGGGTGGCGAGGTTCGCGCCCGCCGCGTGCTCATGGCCACCAATGCGCTGATCGGCAACCTGTTGCCGGAGCTGCGTGCGTCGATCATTCCCGCCCGCGTTTTCCAGATCGCGACCCAGCCGTTGCCCCGGGCTCTTCGTGCGACCGTGTTGCCTGACATGGCCCCGATTGCCGATACGCGCCGTCATACCTTCGCATTGCGCTGGTCTCCTGACGGACGGCTGGTGACCGGGGGTATGGTGCCGCCGCTGCCTGGACGAATGGCGTTGGCCCGCAGGCTTTTTGCAAATCGTCTTCGCCGCATGGTTCCGGATCTCCCGGAAGTCAGCGTGCAATATTCATGGACCGGGATCATTGCCGGTACGCTGGATTTCCTGCCGCGGATGATGCGCATCAAACCCGGCATCGACGCGGTGATCGGCTGCAACGGCCGCGGCGTCGCGCTGACGACGGCTCTCGGACGAGAAATTGGTCCCTGGCTTGCCGGCCGGATGGCAGACGCGGACCTGACCTTGCCGCTGACCGCTCCGCGGCCGATTCCCTTCAGCCGCATATCCGGGCTTGGACCGCATCTCATCCTGCCGATCTGGGAGGTCCGGGACGCTTTTGAAGCGCGGTTCCGATAGAGCCGCACACATCTGGAAATCCAATTTTGCAATCAAGGAGTCATGACATGAGCGAAGAAAGGGTTGGCGGCAAGATCAAGTGGTCTCGCCAGGAAGAGGTCGCGCTGACCTGGGTGCATCCGGACCAGGAGTTCAGCCACCGGCTGATCACAAGGAAGCTGCACGGCTCGTCGATTTCCTTCCACATCACAACTTACATGCCGCACTTCGACACCATGGTGGAGGGCGATGGCGTGCATGAGGTGATCCTCTATTGCCTGCATGGCTGGTCGAAGCAGATCGTTGAGGAGACCGGCGAGGAGCACATCTTCAAGCCCGGCGATGCAATGTACCTGCCCGTGAATTACCGCTACCGCCACATCATCGGCGAGGCCGGCCTCGTGATCGCCGTCTGCGCCAACCCTTCGAAAGAAGCGGGTGACATGTAATCTCCGTGCGGGCGGGGATAAGCCGCCGCCCGCTAATCCAGCCGTGAGGGTTCCGGACATGACAGGCATAGCACCCAGGCATTTTGCGCCGTCTTCATTCATATGGGCCGAATTGACGCGTGCGGAGCTGGCGGCGAAGCGGGATGCCGGTGCTTTGGTCGTGGTGCCGACCGGCGCGATCGAGCAGCACGGCGACTTCCTTCCCGTGGAGACCGATACGCTGCTTTCGGCCGCCGTTTCCGAACTCGCGGCAAGCCGCGTAACCAGGGTGGAAATTGTCGTGGCGCCCGCTATTCCCGTTGGCTTCTCGCCGCATCACCTCAGCCATCCGGGCACGATCAGCCTACGGCTGGAAACCTATCTGGCGGTTCTTTCCGATACCGCACGGTCAATCCTGGATTCCGGATTTCCGCGCGTCGTCTTCGTCAACGGCCATGGGGGCAACTCGGCGCCGTTGCGCTCGCTCTGCGCCCAGATGGTGACTGACGGATATGCGGTTGGCATGGTCGATTATTTCGCACCGGGCGAGAAGGACTGGCTGCCCCTTCTGAAGGGCGCACTGCCGCGCACCGGCCATGCCTGCGAACAGGAGGCGGCGCTGACGATGGCATTGACCTCTCCGGCGGCGCGCGAACGGGTCCGATCGGCGATCGAGGGGCTTCCGGCGCGCCTGGTGCAGCCCTGGATCGCGCCGGGCCACGCGGACGATCCGATCACCGCGTTCGGGGCCGGTTGGCCACCGATCTTCCAGGCCGACGACTGCGGCTATTTCGGCGATCCGGCAAAGGCTACCATGGAAAATGGGGCCTTGATCCTCGAAGCGACGGTTATGGGATTGGCAGCATTTTTGGAAGCATTCGCCCGTACACCGTTGCGGCTGGGAATCGCTCGTGACGCCGCCTCGCCGAGACTTACGCGTGAGATCTCAAATGCAAAACAAGGGAGCTGACCTCGCCGAAGGCTAGCCGCTATGGTAGCGCAGAACAGCGACTATAGAAATGCAAGCCTTGTAGGCGATCTGACCAATGAATTCAGCGTGTTAGATCCTTTCCGAGGAAGAAATCGGCGGTTCGCATATTTGTAAAGGCCGAAGAAGCTCCTCCGGCACAGCGCCAGATGCCAATCACGGTGAACGCGCAACGGCGGCTTCGCGCCCTCATGTCCGTCGTCAAAGCTACATCGTCCGAGTTCTAAAAGTGGACATTGCCAATTAACCCGACTAGGCGCCGCCGGCGAACGTTCTCGCCGGTTCGTCCTATCTTCGTTTCGCGGCTGTGCCGCGCGCTCGGCGCCTTTACAAACTATCTGATCGAACTGAAGCTCAACGCGGCGGCCTCAGCATCGGGACGAGCGTCGGCGACGAACCGACCTGGATCGCGCCGAGCGGTTCGAAGCCGTAGCGTCGGTAGAATGGAATGTTACGCGGGTTAGAGGACTCCAAATAGGCTGGCGCGTGGTCTTGATCGCACCGTGCGAGCGCGTACGCCATCAAGGCGTCGCCGTGACCTTCGCCTTGATGCGCCGGGTCGACGCCGATCAGGGGCAGGTACCAATGTGGGTCGGTCGGGTGGTAGGCGGCCATCTGTTCGAATATGGCCGTGGTTTCGGGGGTAAGAGAGCGCGCAACCGTGCTCTCGAGCACCGCACCAAGCCCTTCCTCGTCGGAATGGACCCCGGGCGATAGCCACAGCGCCGTCCCGGCATAACCGTCGGTGCAAAAGGCAGTTCCGTTAGAGAATGCGCTGCTCCCGAACGCCCGGATCATTCGCGGCATGGCCGCAAGGTACTGGTGTGCATGCGGCCAGGTCCATCGCGCCATAGGATCCGCAGCAAACGCCAGCATGACCGTTTCGACCGCCAGATCTTCCTCGGCCGCGGCCATAACTCTCACTGTTGGAGATTTCATAATGCCCTCCTGACGTAGGTGGTCCGACGCAGCGACCGGGTCCGTTCTTAGCTACGCATCGTAACGCGGACGGCGTGGGAGCGATACCGGTTGCTGCTAGCTAAGAACGCGTTGAACTGTTAGCCACATGCTGCGGAGCCCCGAAATGCCAACTGCGTGTACCGGTCTTGCGGGAGAACAAGGCTAAGGTTTTCATTCTGGTTCGAGCTTACGGGTATGGATTTCCGCCAGAGCAAGCCCAGCTTCGCCGGCGACCGAATAGATCAGGTAACGCCTTCCATCTTCTTCGTAGACCGCTGGATCGCGAAGTTGCCTAACAGGTTCATCCGCAGGACCAATCACTGATGGTTCGATGGGAAGTCGTCCGCCTTCCCAATCCCGCTCTGGCCCAAGTAAGATTCTTGAGGGTCCTTCCCGCCATGTCAACCACTCACCGTCGAGCCGCACTTGTGCGTACAGCAGGCATTCAGGAGCATCGCCTCGATTGCTATAGACCACGTGAAGGATATTGTCTTCTATCCACACTGCGGAATGGCGCATATGACGCGTGAACAGCATAGGCCCAGCGCTAAATCCAGAGATTCCGTCAGATGACCGGTAAATCTGCCCTGGCATCGCAATCGCGTATACCCAAGGACCGTGAGTGAATAACCGGGCATACGGGTTCATCAGATTGTCAGGTTGGGCTATGAAGTGGATGCCATCGAGCGATATCGCCAAGCGTGTAAACTGGTTCTTGATCTCGTCGCCGCCGTGAAAAAACATGCGGAATTGCTTCTGTTGATGATCGATGACGATCTCCGGGGACGCCAAATGGTGGGTGAAACCGGATTTCGAAAGCGGAAGTGTTCCCTCCTCGTAGATGATCCACGGGCCTGTCAGACGATCTGCATATGCAAGGCGGATATGATCTCCTCGATGATGGGCAAAATAGAGATAGTAACGTCCAAGGGGGCGCTCTACCCAAGAAGGGACCCTGATCAGGCTCGGTCCATTGATGTTAGTCCCGATCCGCGGCGACATGGCGGGCACGATGATGGGTCGGTCCAGAAGCCGCACCGCAACGAGTTCATTGTTCTCCACGCCTTGCCTCCCAGTCTCGCGGTCAGGTTACCGGCTCCCGGTTTGGAGTAAACAGCCTTAGGGAGTGAAACATCTTTCTCAAATCGGCAAAGCTGAGAGCTACTTCACCGGCGACATAGCGGAACTCGAATCCGGATCTTTCTGTCTTCGCGAAAACACTCTTGGCATATTGCTGCCTTCTCGAAGCTATCTGGCGTTCGTAAGGTTGAGGTGTCGTAGACGACGGCAGACTCGGGAGGATGCCAAGAACGAATGGAACCTGTCGGTGAAGGAGACCCCAGAACTTAAAGAGCTGCGAGCGACACTTCGTTCGCAAAACGGATTTCTGCAGAAGACCGATAGTTGTGCCGACAATCCAGAAGCCGCGCTGGAAGAAATCAGCTGAAAGCACCATCCAGATAAACAACCTGGCTGTCCTGTTGTTCAATCGTGCAGGCGCATCATCTTGAGGAGGACGTGATGATTTCGAAAATGTTGAGAAGCTTTGCCCTGGCCAGCCTGGCCATGGGTTTGGCGACTGTTGCCCATGCTCAACAACCCTGGGAGGACGTTGTCCAGGCGGCGAAGAAGGAAGGAACTGTCACGCTCTACACGTCGCAGGTCGGCGTTCCTCAGCTTGACGAGATCTTGTCTGCATTCACCGACGAGTACGGGATCAAGGCACTGAAGCTCGAACTTCGAGGGAGTGAGTTATTTGAGAAGCTGCGCCTCGAACTTGCGACCAATCGAGGTGTCGCGGACATGTCCTTCAGCGGAGGTTCCGTGTCGCTCGAGGCGATGGGCGTGCTCGATAAACACGGTGCCATACCCAATGCAACTCGGCTAGCGCCCGACTTTGCAGGAAGCGAGCTGAGGCTGCCGATCTTTTCGCAAAGCATGGGTATCGTGGTCAATGCTTCAGTGCCGAAGGAGAAACGCCCGAAAAGCTGGGCGGATCTCGCGGATCCTGCTTGGAAGGGCAAGATCCTATCCGACGATTTTCGCTCCGTTGGAGGCGGCGGCCTGTTTTTTGCGGTAACCTACGACAAACTCGGTGAGGATTATCAAAAGCGCCTTGCTGAAAACAAGCCCGCCTTCACTCGTGAAATTCGAGACAGCCCTCGTCGTGTCGCACGCGGTGAGTACCCGATCTACATTCCCTTCATTCTGCCCGATACGCTGCTGAACAAGGGTTTGCCTCTTGAAGTCATTCTTCCGTCCGAGGGTCTTGTTTATGGCAACTTTGATGGAGCCGTTGTCAAGAACGCGCCACATCCCAATGCCGCCCGGGTGCTCTTGAATTTCTTCCTCTCTGACAAAGCTCAACTCATTTATGCAGGTTCCGCACGGCGCCCGACGGTTACCGGTCTTGAGGATCGGTATCCTCCTAACGTCAAAGATTTTTTGCAAGCTCCGTTGCTCGGCACGCAGGAGGACGCAACGGTTCGAGCCGAAATGCTCAAGCGTGCGACAGTAATGTACAAGTGAGGCAATGCGAGCGATGTTGGATGGCAATCGCTTGTGGGATGATTTTCTCACTCACGCCGGCTTTGGGGACAAGGCGGCCGGCAGTGCTGGGGATCACGCCACAGCAAGCTGGATCGCCGGCGAGCTTTCCAAGGCTGGATATCAGCTGGAGACGATACCCGTTCCTGTGCCGACATTTCGGTCGCGTCGATGTGAGCTGGTAGGACAGGGTTCCTCGGTTGAGGTCTACCCTCAGCCCGTTGTTTTCCCAACGCCGGATCATGGCGTGGAAGGGCGATTGGCGATGGTTCATAGCCTTTCTGACGCACAAAGAGCGGCAGGCTGCATTGCCGTCATTCTGCTGCCCTATGGTCGTCATGCCGCGATCTGGACGTCAGTCGTTGGACCACTCTTGAAAGCGGTTACAAAAGCCGACGCTCTGGCTGCAATCATTCTGCCGTTCGGCCCGACCGGCGAGATTGTCGGCCTGAACTCTTATGCGGACCGGCCGTTCGTTCCGTTGCCCGTGGCCATTGGCCGTCCGCTTGATTTGCCTTGCTACGCGGCGATGGCTTCTGCCGGACAACCTGTAAGGCTCTACCTAACTGGAGACGTGGAAACAGGCGATAGTCCGACGTTGGTCGCGCGGATGGCTCGTGGCGATCGATGGATTGTGTTGTCCACTCCTCGATCTGGTTTCTTCACATGCTCGGTCGAACGCGGCACTGGTACGGCAGGTTTTCTTGAGATCGCGCGGTGGCTGCCACGAGCGTTTCCCGCGCACTCCTTGTTCTTGATGAACAGCGGAGCCCATGAGCTGAGGTTTGCAGGGACCCGCGCGGTGTTAGACTTGGCGCCCGCACCCGATAAGACAGATGTTTGGGCACATTTTGGCGCGGGACTAGCTTCTCGCGCTCGAACGGAAATTCGTGGTGGTCGAATGCTTGACGTTGCGGATTTCAACCGCATTTGCATGGTGACGCCCGCTTTGCACGAAGCGGCAGGGGCAGCTTTTGCCGGTTTGCCAGGATTGGACGATCCGCAGCGCGTATTATCGGAAGCGGGTGAATTATCCACGATCGTACAGAAAGGCTACAAGAAGGCTTTCGCCTGCCTAGGGGTCAACTGGAGCTGCCATACCAGGCTCGATCTTCCGACGGAGGTTTCACGGAGCCTACTCGAGCCGGTAATCGAAGCGCACCGTCGCTTGATAGAGGTCTCTGTTCACGGCAAGTGATCGAGTACAACATCTTCTCGCTCGATGTTCCTTTTAAGCGCGATCCGTTCCCCCCTAGCATCCTGGTTGGCGGGATGCCCGAGCGCTCATCATTGAAGATTGCATGTGGGGTCCCGGTGCCGATCGCCGGGTTAAATAATTGTTATCGCTCTGGGGTCATCGCATGATGCCTATTCACAGCTTGGCTGCAGGCACATCGGCGGCCACCAGTGCACGCAGCCGGGTGGGGTCGGTTTCGCGGATGTGGTCTTCGACGGCTTGAGCATCGTGGGTCATTGTGAGCAATGCCTCGCGTGGGTCAGGATAAAAACGGGCAGGGGGTGAATTTAACCCGCGCACGCTTCCTGCCAATCGCACCTGAAGCTCAGTTTAGGGTGCGATTGGTTGGTTGCTTGGGTGGCAACGTGGTGACCTACTTAACCGCGAGTGCTTCGCCTAAAGGCGGGCCTGCGGGCAGGAGTGGGGCCAGTTTGCTGCGCCCTTCGAGGTCGTCCAACAGCGCGATCCACAGGGAGATGCACAACCCGACCATAACGACGAGGAAGGGTGCTGCCGCGATGATCGACGCGGTCTGCAGGCCTTGCAAACCTCCCATCACCAGCAACACGCAGGCCGACGCGCCGGCAAGGACGCCCCAGAGGACGACGACGCCACGTGCAGGCTCAAGTGCGCCGTGAGACGACAGCATGCCCATCACAATCGAGGCGGCATCCGCTCCCGAGATGAAGAAGATCGCAACAAGGAATATCGCGAGGAACGAAGTGACCGCCGTTCCCGGATATTGTTCGAGTAGCGCAAACAGTGAGATTGCGGCACCCTGATTGTTGACCGCCTCGACAAGACCACCAACCCCCATCAGTTCCGAATGCAGCGCCGTACCACCCATGATGGTGAACCAAAGGAAGGTTACGCCGCTCGGAATGAGCAGAACGCCAATGACAAATTCGCGGATGGTGCGCCCTTTTGAGATGCGCGCGATAAAGACGCCGACGAAGGGCGCCCAAGACACCCACCAGGCCCAGTAGAAGATCGTCCAACTCCCCAGCCACTTGCCGTCGCTGAAGGCGGCGGTGCGGAACGACATTGTGACGAGATCGGCCAGGTAGTCGCCGAGCGCTTCGGTGAAGGTGTTGAGGATGAAGATGGTCGGTCCAACGATGGCCAGGAACACCAGCAACGCGGCGGCGACCACCATATTCATGTTGCTCAGGAATTGTACGCCCCTGCCCACCCCGGACACTGCCGACAGGATAAACAACATCGACAGCACCGCGATGATCGCAAGGGCAATGCCTGTCCCTTCACCAGTTCCCCAGAGAAAATTCAGACCGCTGTTGATCTGCTGTGCACCAAGTCCAAGCGACGTCGCCGTGCCGAACAGTGTGGCGATGACGGCGAGAATATCAATCGTTTTACCGATCGGTCCATTGACCGCCTTGCCCAGCAGGGGGGTAAACGCGCTTGAAATCAGGATGGGCAAGCCCTTGCGGTAGGTAAAGTAGGCGATCGCCAGACCGACAATCGCATAGATGGCCCAAGGGTGCAGGGCCCAATGAAAATAGGAATATTTCATCGCAAGCAGAGCGGCTTCCTTGGATTGCGCGACCGCCAGCCCGTGAGGCGGGGCGCCAAAATGGAAAACCGGCTCGGCAACGCCCCAGAACATCAGGCCGATGCCCATGCCGACGCTGAACATCATGCATACCCACGAAACAGTCCGGAATTCCGGAAGCTCGTCATCAGCCCCAAGCCTGATCTTGCCGAAACGACTAATCGCCAGGAAGCCGGCAAAGACCAGGAACAACGCGGTCGAGACAACAAAGCCCCATCCGAAACCATTGATGATCGCCGAAAGCGTGGCTTGTGTGACTGAGGCGAGGCTATCCGGGGCCAATGCTCCCCATGAGATGAACCCGGCCGTTATTGCTAGGGCCGGCCAGAATACCGCCGGATCTATGCTTCGCAATCTGTCTGTAGTCGACATGCTTTATCCCTCCAGATTTATGTAGTGACGTTCCCTTGACTTTTCCGGATACCGCGACGGGGCCGACTTCTTGAGAGAGGCCAGGTCGTGGGCTGATAATGCTGTTGAGGTAGCGACGCCGGACGCGCCTTTGTGTTTGTGCGGATCTACGGCCGCTTTCCTTAGTGATTAACAGATCACTCGCTTGCACTCGGGTCAGTTGCGACCATGAGCTTGTCCAAAACCGAATTCTTGTAGGCAAATTTCCTGGCTATTTGCGAAAGAAGCCGGCATTCGAAACAACGCGGCTAATGATGGCCAAGACCGGTCGGAAGACTGCGGATCGATTTGACCAGCACCAGATAGCTGCCAATCAGTCATCTCTCATGAGATCCCGTTGTTGGATCGCGACGGAAGTGGTGTCGGCAAAGAGCACGATTTTTGGACCGAAACGCAGACACCCGATATCCGGCAACACGTCCGGAGCCTCGGCACCTTTGGGTTGTCAGAAGAGTAACAATAGCGATGTCGGGCCATCGGGCCGCAAAAACCTCGCTCTCTTTGTGCATGACGAGCGCGGTGAAATGGCTGCAGGCTATCAGCCTATGCAGCGTGGGGCTGGCTATTCATCCAGTGCCTCTGGGTTTTGGAGAGCAATGCCACCCACTGGACGCCTAAGTAGGCAATAAAACATGACGTTTAGCGGGCCAGCGGCTCGATCCCATCAAGAGCAAAGGAATAGGCCGGAGGTTCATATGCCTCGCCCAGAAGGAATACCCGACAGGATCGTCGTCATTCGTCGCCCGGTACGCCGTATGATGGAGCGGCCAGCGGGTTAAGGGCCCGCGTCAAGTAATCCCCGGCCTGCGGCTTGTAGACGTCCCACGCCCGCGCCACTGCTGCGATCGGGCAGCCATCGTCCAGCCAGTCGATCCGGAGTTCGGCATAGGGCCAGGTTTCCTTGTCGACGATCAGCAGGCCCGCCGAACGAACCGGGCCGGCTTCGCCGCCCGCATCGACAGCCGCTCTGAGCGCGGCGATGAGGCGGTCACCCAAAGTACCCGAAGTGGCCTCGAATGAGTTGATCATCACCTTCGGCACGCCGTCATTGGCCAGAAGGTTGCCGGCGGCAACACATTGGTGACCGACGACGGAGGTCCAGGTTCCGAGAGCGTTGCGGCCTGAATGAATAGCGGTGCCGCCGTGCGCATCCACCGCCAGCAACTGGCGATAGTTCGGAAAATCGTCGCTCTGTTGCGCCGAGGTCACGGCGTCCGCCGCGCTTGCACCCTTTGCAAGTTCGTCCAGCATCCTTGGTCCGAGTGCGGGATTGGTGACGTTCTGGGTCGCAACCGCGCCGATGCCGGCACGAGCCCAGGCGCAGCGAGAGGCGACCGCAGGCGACGAAGACGAAATCGCCACACCGAACTGGCCGGTCTGCTCACAGCGAGCGACGATGGAGAAGGTCATGGGGACTCCTGTGTCAGGACGGCGGGATAACATTTCCGGTCTGCAGCGTGCGTCGGCCGGAAATGCCTGCCGAACGCTTTGAAAAACTATCAGTCCGGAATGACGGCTGTCGCATCAATCTCCACAAGCCATTCCGGCCGTGCCAGCGCCACGACGACGAGCCCGGTGCAGACCGGGAAGACGCCTTTGATATATTCGCCCATGGTCCGGTAGACGGCCTCGCGGTGGCGAACGTCGGTCAAATAGACAACTAGCTTTGTCACATGTTCCATTTGGCCGCCGGATTCCTGCACCAGCTGGCGAATGTTCTGCATCACCTTGTGCGTCTGCTCGACCGGATCATGGCTGTCGATATTCCTGGCGGTGTCGAGGTCCTGCGGGCACTGGCCACGCAGAAAGATCATCGTGCCGCGAGCGACAACCGCCTGGCAGAGGTCGTTGTCGAGCTTCTGCTCGGGATAGGTTTCCTTGGTGTTGAACTTGCGAATGCGCGTATGTGCCATTCTCTTCTCCATCGGATGGTTCATGCAGGATGCCGGCAGGCCTCTGCCGGTCCATCAGGATTTCGGCGCGTAGCCGAGGTAATTGTCCTGGATGAGGATGTGGTCGGCGACGTATTTGGCGTCGTGCCAGACACCCCAGATGAAGCTGGAGCCGCGCCCGGAGAGCCACGGGAGGCCGAGGAAATAGATGCCTTTTTCTGCCGAGACGCCGCGCTGGTGTTTGGGGCGGCCGGCCGCGTCGAAGGCATCGACCTTTAGCCAGCTATAGTCCGAGACAAAGCCCGTCGCCCAGATGATGGTGGTGACACCGGCCTCGCGCAGGTTCAGCTCGCGCAGCGGGTTGATGACACAATCGACCTCAGGTCCGAGGATACGTGCATCCGGCTCCTGCGGAAGATCAAGACCGTTGCGGGCGACAAAAGCGTCTGCCTCGTCGAGCAGCGACAGGTAATTCTGGTCGCCGCGATCGAGGTTGCGTGCAAGATCGTCGGCAAAGGAAACCGATCCCTCACGGTATGCGGCGGTCATGCCGGCAAGCACCATGCCCTGCGATGCCAGGCGGCGGAAGTCGATTGTCTTGCCGCCGTGCGCACCGCTGACGGCGATGGTCACATGCTCCGAGCCGGGAGCCTGCGCCTGCGCGTCCCATTTGCCGAGAACACCGAGCCACCAGACGAAATCGCGGCCGCGATAGGCGCGGGGAGGGCGGTCATGCGGGCCGATGGATAAGTAGACCTTGCGGCCGGAAAGCATGAGCTCCTCGGCAATCTGGACGCCAGACGAACCGGCGCCGACGACCAGCACGGCGCCGTCTGCAAGCTGGGAGGGATTGCGGTACTCGCTCGAATGCATCTGCGTAACGCCGGTATCCGCGGGCACGATCGGCGGAATGCTCGGGCTCTGGAATGGTCCGGTGGCGACGACGACGTTGAGGGCTTCGATCGCGCCGTCGGATGTTTCGACGCTGAAGCCGGGGCGGTCTTCAAGCCGTTCGACCTTGGTGACTTCGACACCGCAGCGGATCGGTGCCTTGTGCATGTCGGCATAGGCTTCGAAATATTCGGCGATGCCATCCTTGGGCACGAACGCATCCGGGTGGCCGGGAAAATCCATTCCGGGAAAGCAGTCGTGCCAGGCGGGACCGTTGGCAACGAGCGAATCCCAGCGCATCGAACGCCAGCGTTCGGCAATGCGGCCGCGCTCCAGCACGATGTAGTCGACGCCGTTGCGGCTCAAGTGTTCGCTCATGGCCACACCTGCCTGGCCGGCGCCGACAACCAACGTATGGATCTTCTCGACTGACATGCACTCGCCCTTTTCTGTTTCGCCAAGACCCGCCGAACGGCGTCAGCTATGGTTCCGCTCTATCGAACGGTTGACATTCGGAAAATTACGATTTGTTGCAGCACTGGTTAGGATTGGCGAAAGCAGGGCAAGGCGGCGCGGCGAAGCGCTGCCGCCAGGTCAGGCTGCAGGAGAACATTTACATTTTGGAAAAGCGCAAATAATAAGCTGGCCTCCATCCCTTCGCATTGGCATGGGCTTACCCGTCGGCCTTCGGGCGTGACATTTGGCATCGGGGCCTGAAATGCGTTTCACACTGCGTCAGCTCGAATATTTCATTGCCACCGCCGAGGCCGGTTCCATCACGCTTGCATCGGATCGCATCCGTGTTTCGCAACCCTCCATCTCCACCGCGATCTCGCAGCTGGAAATCGAGCTTAACACCCAGCTTTTCCTGCGGCGCCACGCACAGGGTCTGTCATTGACACCGGCCGGCCAGAAACTGCTGCTCCAAGCCAAGGCAGTGATCGAGCAGGCCCAGAACCTCTATACGGCGGCGTCCGAAGCGACAGACCAGATTCGCGGAACTCTGTCGCTCGGCTGCCTTTTGACCTTTGCGCCCATGTTGCTGCCGGAAGTCAGCCAGAGCTTCAAGGCTGCCTATCCCGGTGTGACGGTCCGGCCTACTGTCGCGGATCATCGTACGCTGCTGACGCGGCTGGAGCGTGCTGAACTGGATATTGCACTTTCTTACGATCTGTCAGTTCCCGAAGGCTTTGAGTTTACCCCGCTTGCCGAACTGCCGCCCTATGTTCAGGTAGCCGAGACCGATCCACTGGCGGAGCGTTCGGCGATCTCGCTTGCCGAATTGGAAGCACACGAGTTCATCTTGCTCGATCTGCCGCTGTCCCGGGATTATTTCTTGGGGCTTTTTGCTGCTGCCGGTGCCAACCCGAATATTGTTGCTCAGATCCAGCATCAGGAAGTCATCCGCACGATGGTCGCCAGCCGGTATGGTTATACGCTTGCCAACGTCCGGCCCAAGAACAAGGCGGCGCTGGATGGCCGGGGGCTTGTCGGCCTCCGTCTGTCGGGTGATCACAAGCCGATGCGCATTGGCCTGATCCGCGTAGGCCAGCAAGTCTCCACCCGGCTGGTGCGGACTTTCGAGGAGCACTGCAGCCAGCTGATTTCCGACAGTTACGTGCCCGGCATGGAAGCTCCGATCCTCAACCTGCGTCGGACGGGGCAGAGCTAGGCTCGCTTTTTTCAAAGCACCAGTTCCGAATATCCTATTTTTCTTTTTGATCGTCGGCTGACAGGGTGCGTGCCAAACGCCGCCCGGCCAGTGCGGTGAGTGCCGCATCACGGAGTCCAGTATGTTAGAGAAGAACCGGTCCGCGGACCAGACGATCGCTTCAATCGTCGATGCGATGACCAACCAGGAAAAGGCCGATCTGCTTTCCGGTTTCGGAATGTGGAAAACTGCGGCGGTTCCCGCTTACTGCATCAAGCCGATCGTCATGACCGATGGCACCTACGGCGTACGTTATTCGATGCCGCAGATCGACAGCGATGAACGCGGCGGCATGGACCTCGATGCCTTCCTGTCGGTGGTGAACCAGCGCGCCAGCGACGTCGCCATCGCCTGGGGCGAAATGAAGCCGGCGACCTGCTTCCCCAACGGTTCAGCCATGGGTAACAGCTGGGATGAGGGTCTGATGCAGCGGCTTGGCGTGTTGCTCGGCCAGGAATGCCGCGCCATGGGCGTCCATCTGCTGCTCGGCCCCGGCATCAACCTGCGCCGCACGCCGCTTGCCGGCCGTTCCTATGAATATTACTCGGAAGATCCACTGGTCACCGGCAAGCTCTCGGCGGCGGTCATCGAGGGCATCCAGTCCCAGGGCGTCGGCACCTCGCTCAAGCATTTCGCCTGCAACAATTCCGAAGTCGAACGCACCACGATGGACAGCGTCGTTGAAGAGCGGGCGCTGCGGGAAATTTACCTCAAGGGTTTCGAGATCGCCATCAAGCAGTCCAAACCCTGGACGATCATGTCCTCCTATAACCGCCTGAACGGCGTGCAGGCATCGCAGGACCCATGGCTCCTCAATGGGGTCCTGCGCGACGAATGGGGCTTTGACGGCGTGGTCGTTTCGGACTGGCACGGCATCAAGAACCGTCCAGTCTCGCTGATGGCTGGTGGTGATCTCGATATGCCGGAAAGCCCGCGTCGCAAGGCGGATCTTCTTGCGGCGCTCGACAGCGGCGCTGTTCCGGTCGAGGTGGCGAACCTGTCGTGCCGGCGCATGCTGGAGATGATCGTGCGCTGCAACGCAGGCGCAAGCCAGCCGCTACCGCTCTATACTGCCGAGGAACACCATGCCGAAGCGCGCGCGATGGCCGCAGCCTCGATGGTTCTCGTGCGCAACGAAGGTCTGCTGCCGATCCGGCCCGACATGAAGAACATTCTGGTTGTCGGCCGCGATGCCGGCACTCCGGTCATCCAGGGTTCGGGTTGCGCCACGACGATCCCGACCATGGTCGACCAGCCGCTGGAGCAACTGGAACAGGCCCTGGGAAGGAACCACGTCCTGACGTTCCGCGAGGAAGCCGATGCCGAAACACTGGCGCTTGCGGCCAAGGCGGATCTGGTTCTGGTCTACACCTCGACCGAGGGCGCATATGACGGTGAAGGTTCCGACCGTACCACGCTGGCGCTCGGCCCCGGTCAGGATGCGATGATCGCAGCCCTCGGGGCGGCCTCGGAAAAAGTGGCGGTGGTGATCGCCTGCCCGGATGCGGTGGAAATGCCGTGGGTCGATCAGGTCGGCGCGGTGCTCGTGACCTTCTATTCCGGCCAGGCCATGGGCGGGGCCGTCGCCGAGGTGCTGACCGGCAGGGTCAATCCATCCGGAAAGTTGTCCGTCACCTTCCCGAAGCGCCTGGCCGACGTGCCCGGCTTCCTGCATTATCCGGGTGAAAACGGCCGGCACATCTATGGCGAGGGCATTCATGTCGGCTATCGCGCCTACGATCTGCGCGAAATCGAACCGCTGTTCCCCTTCGGCTACGGCCTGAGCTATACCAGCTTTGCCTATTCCGACCTGACGGTTTCATCGCCCCAGATTGGGCTTCAAGACGCGATCACCGTCGCCTTCACCGTCACCAATACGGGTGACCGGACCGGTGCCGAAGTCGCGCAGCTTTATCTGCAGGCGCCGGGCAAGCGGCTGAAGCGTTCGCCGCAGGAGCTCAAGGGTTTTGCCAAGCCTGTGCTGGCGCCGGGCGAAAGCAAGCGGGTCGAAATCATCATCAAGGGTTCGGACCTGGCAATCTGGGATCCGGCGCTTGGGCGCTGGGTGCTGGAAGGCGTTGATGCCCGGTTGGTCGTCGGCGCCTCTTCGCGCGATCCAAAGCTTGTCGTCGATCTGACGATCAAGCCTTCGGTCCTGCCGTTCCGTCGCATCGCCTACGATACCCAGCCAGCCTACGTCCTGCCGAATGCCATCGCCTGCGAGCACATCTGCGCCTATCTGACGAACCGCTGCAATATTTCGAAAGAGGATGCGATGCGCATGCTCAACCACTGCTCGAATTCGTTCTTCGGCATCTTCACCTCGCTCGAACGCCGTCTTCGTGTCTCCATTCCGGAGGCCGAGGTTGCCGGACTGATCTCCGAAATCAACGCGGCGATGGACGGAGCGGAGTCAAAACGGTGACCTCGACTGAGGATTGGCTGGAGCGCCTGGTCGCTCATCCCACGGTCAGTTCCGAGACGAACCTGCCGCTGATCGAGGAGATTGAGGCGACGCTGGCGAATGCGGGTGCCGTCTGCGAGCGTTTCTATGATACGAGCGGGCAAAAGGCGGCACTTCTGGTGCGTCTGGGGCCTGATGTGCCGGGAGGGCTCATGCTCTCGGGACATGTCGACGTGGTGCCGGTCGCCGGGCAGGACTGGACGGTTCCTCCTTTCAGCCTGACCCGGAAAGATGGCAGGCTTTACGGGCGCGGCACGACCGACATGAAAGGCTTTGTCGCTTCCGCCGTGGCGCTGGCCGAGGCAATCGATGTCAGAAGCCTGGCCGCTCCGCTATGGCTTGCCATCTCCTATGACGAGGAGATCGGCTGCGTCGGCGTCAGGCCGATGCTTGAAGAAATCGTAGGGCGGGACATCCTGCCCGACCTGATCGTCGTCGGCGAGCCGACATCGATGCAGCTTGGTCTCGGCCACAAGGGCAAGATGGCTTTTCACGTCAAGGCCCGGGGCGTTCCGCGCCATTCCGCCGAAGCGCCGCTCGCACTGAATGCGCTGCATATCGCCACCGACTTCGTATCCGGCCTGCGGAAACTGCAGGACGAGATCGAAGCCCGTGGTTCGCGTGAACCCGGTTACTCGGTGCCTTACGCAACGGTGCATGTCGGCAAGCTGTCGGGTGGAACCGCGGTTAATCTGGTGCCGGATCAAGCGGAACTGCTGATGGAATGCCGCATGATGGCGGCCGACGATCCGCTTGCTCTTGCCGAGCAGGTCCGCAAGGCCGGCGCGGCAGCCGTGGCGCCGCACAAGGATCGCTTCAAGGAGGCATCGATCGACATCGAGATTACTGGCAATTATCCAGGCCATTCTGTCGATCGCAACCATCCGATGGTGCAAGCCTTTGCGTCGTGCCTGCCGAAGGGAGCCAGGGACTGCCGTGTCAGCTTCGGCACGGAGGCGGGTCTGTTTGCGCAGGCGCTGGACGTTCCAGTGGTGATCTGCGGCCCCGGCAGCATGGATCAGGGGCATTGCCCGGACGAATTCATCGAGGAAACCCAGCTTGCCCTGTGCGATGCAGTGCTTGCCGAGGCCTGTATTCGGTTTTGCACAAGCCGTCGGCCGCTTGCTTCGCATGTCCCAAAGCAGATGCACGGAAAAATGTAATTTACCGAAGCCGTCGCGACGGGAAGAGTAGGGTTGATGAAGGCCAAATAAAAACGCCGGAGGGTAAAAATGAACAACAATGTATCACGCCGTGGTTTCATGAAGACGACGACCGGGCTTGCCGCTATGGCGCTTGCAGCTCCGGTTCTTCTGAAGGGCAACCGCGTATTTGCCGGCGAAACGCTGGTCGTGCGCGACATGGGCGGCGCCTTCTACGAAGGTTTCAAGGTTGCCTTCTATGACACCTTTGCCGCCGAGACGGGTGTTACCATACAGACCAACACCAACGAGCCAGATCCGATCCCGCAGTACAAGATGGCGATCGACACCGACACCAAGCTGTTCGACGTCGCCCTGATGACGCCGGAACACGTGCTGCGCATCCGCAAGCTCGGCAACAACTATATGTTGCCCCTTAACATCGAGGTCCCCAACAAGGCCGACTTCGCCCCGCACACGTTCGAACCGGATTTCGCCGGCGTCGCGATTTTCGCGCTCGCCATGGCTTACCGCAAGGACACCATGAAGACGGTTCCGACCAGCTGGGCCGATTTCTGGAACGCCAAAGCTTTCAAAGGCCGCCGTGGCATGTGGCGCAGCCCGGTCACGACGCTGGAAATGGCATTGCTCGCTGATGGCGTTCCGCTCGACAAGCTTTATCCGCTCGACGTCGATCGGGCCTTCAAGAGCCTCGACAAGGTCAAGTCCAGCATCGACATCTGGTGGACTTCGGGCGCTCATGCAACCCAGCTTCTTCAGAATGGCGAACTGGACATGATGTCGACCTGGTCGACACGCGCACAAGCAGCCATCAATGCCGGTGCACCGGCTGGCATCGTCTGGAATGGCGGCTTATTCAACATCGATGGGTGGACCATTGCTGGCAACACGAAAAAGGCCGATCTTGCCCGCAAGTTCATCGAATGGTGCCTGGATGCAAAACGTCAGGCAGCTTATACGGGCATCCTGGCTTGCGGCCCGACCAACATGAAGGCCTACGAGCACCTGAGCGCGGAAAAGGCCCAGCTTCTGCCGACGGCACCCGCCAACATCAAGGGTCTGGCTGTTCTCAATGCTGCCTATTGGGCAGAGCATCAGGACGAACTAACCCAGCGCTTCGAACAGTGGATTCTGAGCTGATTTTCAGCGGAAACGACCACCTGAGCTTCAGGTCTCGCCGTTCGGCGAGGCCGCTTATCTGACAATGGATGGCCGGTTCTGCGCTAAGCTGAACGGGCCATTTCAACAAACGGGACATCCATGGCTGAGCTTTCCGCCAAAGACACCTTCTCACGGAAGCGCCTGAGAGCGGATAGCCTCTGGCTTACCATGCCGGGGCTTGTCTACATGGCTCTGTTGCTGATCCTGCCGGCTGGCGCATTGATCTGGCAATCCTTCATCGATCCGAGATCCGGTGCTTTCGATCTGACCGTCTATCGGCAGATGTTCTCGGCCGGCGTCTACGTGAAGGTGCTCGCCAACACGTTCGCCATCTCTGCCCAAGTCACCATCGTCTGCCTTCTGGTCGGTTATCCCATCGCTGTCTGGCTGGCCGGCATGCCGGAACGTCGCCGGCGCATGGCTATGTGGCTGGTCCTGCTACCGTTCTGGGTCAGCCCGCTTCTGAAAAACTTCGCCTGGATCGTGCTGCTCGCCCGCAAGGGCATCGTCGCGCAGATGTTGACCGGCATGGGTTTCGATACCCAACTCGACCTGCTCTACGGCCGCGGCGCGGTTATCTTCGGCATGGCGCATGCCATGCTGCCTCTCGCGATCCTCACAATGCTGCCGACCATGCTGTCGATCGACGGTCGCCTCATCCCCGCCGCCATGACCATGGGCGCAAGCCGTAGCCAGTCCTTCTGGCGCATCTTCGTGCCGCTTTCCATGCCGGGCGTTGCCGCTGCCGGCCTGCTCATCTTCGTGATGGGCCTCGGTTTCTTCATCACGCCAGCTCTTCTGGGCTCGCCACGCGAAACGGTCATCGGCCAGATGATGATTACCCAGGTTCAGCAGCTGTTCAACCTGCGGCTTGGCGGCGCTCTTGCGACCCTCCTTCTCGCCGTGACGCTGATTACCATCGCCGGTTACGATCGTTTCTTCGGCATGTCGGCCGTCTCGGGCAATAGTGCTGCAGCCAGGCGCGGCGGCGTTATCGGTGCCATCGGCAGCGCATTGATCGAGATCGGTGCGTTTGTCAGCGACTTCATTGCCAGCCTGTTCCCAGCGCGTCTTGGACGTCGCGTCTTCACCACGTTTGTTTGGATTGTGATTGCAATCTTGATCGTGCCGGTTCTGGCATTCCCGCCGATGGCTTTTTCCGGCTCGAGTTTTCTTGAGTTCCCACCGAAAAGCTTTTCGTTGCGCTGGTTCCAGACCTATCTCAGCTCCGATCAGTGGATGGGTGCAACCGCGCGTTCAGCCGTGGTCGCGATCGTGACAGGTGTTGTCGCCACCATCATCTCGGGCATGGCGGCCTATGGACTGGCACGCACACAACGCAGGGCCGGCGGCCTGATCTTCCTGTCGTTCATGCTGCCGATGATCGTGCCCAATATCGTCATCGGCGTATCGTTGTTCTATGTGCTTGCTAAAATCGGTCTGATCGCGACCAATACCGGCATCATCCTCGGCCACACGCTGTCGGCCATGCCGATCGTCTTCGTCATCCTGCTGACTACGTTCCGGAGTTTTGACTGGCGTCTTCTGCAGGCGGCCGGAACACTCGGCGCAAACGGCTGGCAGCAGATCCGTCTCGTCCTTCTTCCACTGATCAAGGGCGGTGCCATCGCTGCCTTCCTGTTCGGCCTGCTGCACTCCTTCGAAGAACTCACCATAGCGCTGTTCGTAGGTGCGGGCGTCAAACAGACGCTCCCAAAGCAGATGTGGGACGATATCATTCTCAGCATTTCTCCGACCCTGGCTGCCGCCTCGGTCTTCATCGTGGCGGTGGTGACAGTACTCTTCGTCATCGCCGAAAAGGCAAGGCCGCGCTGACATGCGAAACGCCGCCGATCCCATCACGACCAAAGGAACCACATTCGACATGTCAGCCACCTCTGCGAACACGCCGGAAATCAAGCTTCAGGTGAATGGCCTTGCCAAACTCTACGGCCAGACCACCGCACTCGATCATGTCGATCTCGAAGTCCGCACGGGCGAGCTTCTCACGCTTCTTGGACCTTCCGGCTCCGGCAAAACGACGCTTCTGCAGCTCATCTGCGGCCTGCAGGAACCGACGTCGGGCACCGTCATCATCGACGGCAAGGATCAGACCCTCGCACCGGTCAATAAGCGCGACATTGGCGTCGTATTCCAGAACTACGCGCTCTTCCCGCATATGACAGTGGCCGAAAATGTCGGCTTCGCACTGAAAATGCGCCGTCTGCCGAAGGCCGAGATCGACGCCAAGGTGGCTAACGCGCTGGAAACGGTCGGCCTCGCGCATGCAGCATCACGCTCTCCCTCGCAGCTTTCCGGCGGCCAGCAGCAGCGCGTCGCCTTGGCCCGTTGCCTCGTCTACGATCCGGCGATCATCCTGATGGACGAGCCGCTCGGCGCGCTCGATGCCAAGCTGCGCGAAGCCATGCAGATCGAGATCAAGCGTATCCACCGCGAGACGGGGGCGACGATCATCTTCGTCACCCACGACCAGCAGGAGGCGCTGGCACTGTCAGACCGCATCTGCCTGATGAACGACGGCAAGATCGCCCAGCTCGGCACGCCGCGCCAGATGTACGACGAGCCGCAGAACCTGTTCGTTGCAGATTTCATCGGCATCTCGTCGATCATCCGTGGCACCGTGAGGGCCGGCGCACTCGAAACTGCCATCGGGACGCTGCCGATCGCCGGCGAGGGTCCAGCCGACGGTACGAAGGGTGCGATCGTCGTTCGACCGGAAGTCATCACGCTCGGTGAAGGCTTCTGCGAGGGCCGGGTGCGCGAAACCGTCTATGGCGGTTCGGAACTGCGTGTGATCATCGACGCCGGCAAACAGGAAATCATCGCCCGGGCTCCCGCTCAGGCCGGCGACGTGGCGGTTGGCTCAATGGTGCGCTTCGGCTGGGCGCCGGACACCGCCCGCTTCCTCGCCGACAAGGGCTGAGCTTCAAGGAACCGAGACATGAGCGCCTTGCGTTTCCTCTATGACTGCGACCCCGGCGCTGACGATGCGCTGGCGATGCTTCTGGTGCTCGGCCGACCCGACGCGCTGGACATGATCGCGCTCACCTGCGTTGCCGGCAATGTTGGCCTGGAGCCCGTCTTTAACAATGCAAGGCGAATCCTCGAACTGTGCGGCCGGCGAGATATTCCGGTTTATTCGGGTGCGGCACGATCCATCATGGCCTCGCGTGGCCGCGCCTCCATCATGCATGGCGCAGATGGGCTTGCCGGCAGCACGCTGCCTTTCCCGACAATGCCGCTGGCGGATGGGCATGCGGCAAACGAGATTTCCCGCATCGCCCGGGAGGAGGGGGATTGCATATCTGCGCCACCGGTCCGCTGACCAATCTGCGCTCAAGGCCCCGCAACCAAACCCATTCTCACCCATGCCCTTGTGCCTCCACGCACAAGGTTTTTTGTGTTTTTCGCCCTTGCGGCCTTGCCCCGTTAAACTGGGCCATTCTGACTAATTCCTGTGAGCGTCTCGCTTGCCCCGGCACGGTCCAGGCCTCGGCGTGGATTTACGTCATTGGGCGTAGTGCATCATCACAAAGAGTTTCTTCCTTCCCGGTGCGATTTGCTGTTCGCTTCGAATTCCGAAGCGGAGCCGCAGTCTCGTCTTTTCATCGAAGGGCGGAAGCGGTGAAGCCTTGAACCGTTAATGGCCTGAATAGCGTGTTGGTACATCAGGAAGACCAGCGAAGCGAGTGGCGCGCATGAGCTTGCTCTTGAGAAAATCGGTGAAATTGCTGGCGCCAGCAGCGTTGGCGCAGATGACCATTGCTTCGATTGTCTTCGGTATAATTACATATGAGTACCAAGGTAACCCTGTGGTTTCTTTTGGTTATACATCGGTTTGCTTTCTTTTGATGCAAGCTGGCTATTTCGCGGGTATCTTTTACACGGTCTGGTCCGGGTCTAAGCGGAAATCATCGTAGTTCGATTCCTTGGGGATGATGGATTTTTATCCTGATCGAAGGGTGGGTTATGACAAACGACATCTGGATATCCATCAGGCTGCGGCTTGAAAGAGAATGGCGGTTGCTTGATCCGGACGGATGACCTCGCCGCTGCTGCTGCAAGGAAACCAGGACGATCACGTGCCGGCTTTGCCCAGGCGACGGCTACGCGTAGGAAGGGTCGATTGAGCCTCGACCGCCGGCCCGGCCCGTTGTTACCGGACGGCATCGACAGCAGGGAGCAGGGCAGTTTCAGCCGCCGTGCCAAGTCGGCACGGTTTTCCGGATGATCCTGTTGATCGCTCGCCTGACCCTGGTGTTTTCTGATGCGGTCCAGGAACAGAACCACGCGCTGATACGGAGCCTGCCATGTCTTATCTCAGCAATGCCAAATACTGGCTGTCTGCGCTATCGAATGGGGACATTCGCGGCATCGCCCAGCAGATCGACAAAGACGGAATTTTTTGCTCTCCCAACTTCCTGGCAGCCGAAGATCTCAGCCAGATGCAAAACTTTGTCGCCTCCGCGATCACGGGCAAAGGCCGCCAGACGATTTCGCTGAAAAGCGATGAGCTTACGGGATCGGGCCTCGACGACCTCGGCAATTCCCCGGAATTCAAGGCTCTTTTTTCCCGCCTCTATTCCATCGGTCTAGGCCGGCCTGCGCCTGACGTTAAATTCCATCAGATTCTTCGCTGCCTTACGGGTAAAAGCGTGACGGAGCACTCTTTGATATTTCACTATGATTCCTACGCCATTACGGCGCTGCTACCGATCGAAATCCCGAAATTCGGCAGGCGCGGCGACTTCCTGATCATCCCCAATACCCGCGCAATCCGATCGAATTACCTCTTTAATCTCACCGACAAAGCGATCCTCGACAATGCGCTCACTCAACGCATCCTGCGCAATCGCGCATCAGGTGGAAAGGGCATGAAGCATGTGTCGTTGGTTCCGGGCAATCTCTATCTCTTCTGGGGCTATCGCAGCATTCACACGAATGAGCCAGTCGACGAAGGCGCCGTGCGGGCGACGGCTCTGTTCCATTATGCCGATCCGCACGCCGACAGTTACCTGAAGCGGCAGCTCGGCCGCGGTTAATCCGATACTTCCCGTCGCCGACTAGGCCGGGACGACCTCGGCTCCAGGCGACAGGGCAGACCTGTAGACGCCGAGCGTCTCGCGGGCGACGCGCTCGATCGTCAGATTGTTGATATGCAGCTGGCTCTTCGCCTTCCACATATCCAGCCGAGCGGGATCCGCCAGCAGGTCGCAGAGAACGGCTGCCAGGGCTTGCGGATCGCGCGGTGGGACAAGGATTCCGGCCTCGCCGAAACCGAGCAGCTGCGGGATGCCATCCACGTCCGTGCCGATCACCGCACAGGCCGCCTCACGCGCTTCCGGCAGGACGAGCGGAGCAGGGTCGGCATGGGAAGGAAGCACAAAGATGTCGGCGCCCAACATGTAGGGAAAGGGTTCGTCGATGGGGCCGACAAACGTGATGGCGCTTGCGCAACCCGTTTCGCCAGCCAATTGCCGGTAGGCGGCTTCGAAGGGGCCGCCGCCGACGATGTAAAGGTGGCTTCCGGGATATTCCTTGTGCGCCAAGCGGAAGGCTTCCAGCAGATCAGGCAATCCTTTTCTGGGATGCAGCCCTCCGACGAAAAGGATACTGGGACTGCGAAGGGCCGCAGGCGTCCTGTCACGCCCTTCGAACCGAGCCGATCCGATTGTACCATTGAGGACGACGTGCAGTTTCGATGCCGCTATGCCGCGCTCCTGCATCGATTTCCCGACGGCTTCGCTAACGGCAATCACGCATGTGCCAAGCCCCATCAGCACAGCGCTTTTTTCGAATGCATTGTGAACCGTAGTAATAAGTGGCGTCGATGATAAACGACAGGCGGGGACCGAGAGAACAGCGCTGGTCATCATATGTGCATGGACGATATCCGGCTTCCAGTCGCGGATGAGGCGTCGCAGCGCCCAAAGTGACTTGAGTACGGTGAGAGGCTTTCTCTGCTGATCGACGAAGACCGTTTCTACCCTGTCGCGGGCAAGCAATCCGTCGAAATCGCCTCCACCGCTTGCCATGCAGACAGTGTTGCCGAGCTTTGCCTGAGCGCAGGCGAGGTCGACAGCCGCATGCACATTGCCGTTCAATCGCCTGGTGTGGTTAAGAACATGCATGATCCGCATGGTGGGCTCACGGAATTGTGGGAGAGGATATCAGAAGCGGCGAGGGCGCCGGCTCCGTCTGAGGAGAAGCTTCGATCGCTCCCGGCGGCTGAGAGGCCTTCCGCTCGAAACCGAGAGCAGCTTCCGCATCGAGGGTGGAGACACGTGCTGTCGGCTGGTAGTTGAACCCGCCGTGGCGTCCGTAGGACTGTATTCCAAACGCACGCAGCGCAGCGATGGCCTCTTCCGCCTGGCGGGCGGCGTCCCGGCTGTAGACGGGATAGGCATTGGTCAGGACCTGGGCGCCTTCGAGTTTCAGATCCCCTCGAAACAGCCCGTTCGCCGAAACATGCGCGCGAAAGTCCAATTCGGCCATCTCAACCGGGCTGTCCGGTCGGTCGGCAACGACTTCGACGGCGAAATATTCCCGCCCATGAGCCTGGCCGTAGAAGTCGGAATAGACCGTCAAGCGCTTCCATGCGCCATCATGCGAGAAATTGTAGACGATAGGCTGCTGAAAACCACGCTCTCCGCTAAAGCTGAAATAGAGGCTGATCAGGGTGGTGGTATTGAGAACGTGCTGCCGCTCGATGGCGCACAGGGCCTGCACCCGCTCGATCGGGATCGTCGAAAACAGCCGACCTGCGGTAATCACGCGGTCCTCCAACCTCAGTTGAAAGCCGTTCTCCAACCGATCGATAGCGACCGGTTTGACGCCCAGCGCGAATTGCACGCCTCGTTTCTCCAGGTTTTGTTGAGCGAGCCGGTAAAGCGGCGCAAATCCGGATTTGGGGCGGGCGAGCTGTTTATTGGTTGGACCCTGGCGCCTGCGACGGAAAAAGCGATGCGCGAGGTTGCCCAGCGAGGCATGTTCGCTGATCCACAACATCCTTTTTTTCGCCAGGTCGATGTCGATCTGATCGAGCGCGATCCCGTAAAACCTTCGCATATAGGATTCCAGGCCGGACCGCCGGAGAAGCTCGGCGCCGATCCAGTAGCGTGAAAAGTCTCTTGCGTTGCGCATTTTGCGCTGGAACAGGCGTGCATAGAATACCGACCCGAAGATGCGCATCATCCCTTTGGCGCCGGCGCGCAAAATATCGTCCCGCAGCGAAATCGGATAGTCCGTGACCATTTTCTGGGGGTTCAACCGACCCCAACGAGGCTCAATCGGCACATAGAGAGAGAGGAGTTCGGGAAAATGCGTCAGTAACGGGGAATCGTCCTGGAAAATCAGGCTTCCTATGTCGAACGTGTATCCATTCGTCGACCAGTCCATGTGGTTTCCGCCGATGTGGTCGTATTCATCGACAATCAGGATTTGCTGACCTCCCTGGTTGGCCAGCACGGCAGCCGAAACGAGACCACTGACCCCCGCTCCCAAAACAATGGCATCATACTCAAGGTCCGCTGCCTCTTGCGGGGTAGGGAAGTTCGCCTCCTGCATGCGGGTCTCCACCGTTTGATCTAGTACTTCCGAGTTACTGCTGCGCGCGAAATTCAATGTATAGCATAGTTTTCTCGAGATTGCCCAAATAAATGCCGGGATTGATTATATTTTTAGCAGATATACTGATTGGTATATAGTAATTTAACTTGAAGGCATTTGTCTATGTCTGTTATACTCCGCCATCGGCACGGATGCCTCCTTCTTCTGCGGATGCGTTCGGGGGAAACTTCTGTCAGGGATTTTGGATTGGCGTTGACCCGTGAAGGCGCGCCGGTTCCGGTAAAACTTGCGAGGGGAATGCTAGATGCCGCGCTGGAGCCTCGATGATCTCAATCGACCCCTTCATTCCATAGAGCTGATTACGACAGACGTGTTCGATACCCTCTTGTTGCGCAATGGCCTGTCCCAGCGGTCGCGCATCATTGCGGGTGAAAAGACGTTTGCCCGCTTTCTGCAAGGCCAGGGTTCGCCCATGGGCCCCGACGAACTGATCCGGGTCAGACTGCTTGCCGAAAAGATGGCCTACCGTGCCCTGAACATGGGCGGCGGTCGGGGCGAGGTGTGCCTTTCCGATATCATCTGCCGCCAAGTCGCGATTCTCGGGCTGTCGCGCTCCGTAATAGAGAAGCGGCTCGCTATCGAGATTGAAATCGAAAAGCGGGCGCTTTTTGCGAACGGCGATTTCGCCATGTTGTTGAGGCGCCATCGTCAAGCCGGTGTGAGGGTCGTGGCGATCACCGATACGGGGCTGTCCGGTGAAAAAGTCGGCGAACTCATCGACCATTTTCACGGTCCGGGCCTTCTGGACGAGATCTATTCAAGTGCGGATCTGAAGGCCAGCAAGCGGCAGGGCGACCTGTTTTCCCTGGTTCTAAAGGCTGAAAGGGTGGACGCTTCGCGCACCCTGCACATCGGCGATGACCTCCTTGCCGATTGCTTCGTACCAAAGAGCATGGGGATACAGACCATCCATATGCCGAAGAACCGCCTCAAGCGGCTCGTTTCGAAAGGCAACGGAGCCCTGGCCGAAGGGCTGCGGCAAGTCAGAAGTGGATCGGCCTCCCGCCGGGCCATACCCCCAATGGGCGATCAGGTTCACTTCGGGGAGCATGTATTCGGTCCGATCGTCGCAGAATTCTGTCTCTTTTTATGGCTGTATGGGCAGCAGGTGAGTTCGGACCGTGATGCGACGATGCTTTTTTGCGCGCGCGGGGGACTTGGCATACGGGAGGCTTTCGAACGTCTCCAATCCGTGCTTGACCTGCCTCTTTCGTTAAAACGCGAGAACATCCTGATTTCGCGCCTGATTGCTGCCCGCTCAGCGGTGGCGGCCAGAAGCCCGGCTGTCCTCGATGAACTTGCGCGCGAATTCGAATGCGCAAGTTTCGCCGCCGTTGCGCATGCGCTCGGCAACGGTTCTTATGATCTACCTGACGAGTGGCAGCAGGTTTTCGATGCGAGCCGCTTTTTCGACATGCTCGATACGGCTGCCGGCAGCGCTGTCGCGCAAGACATCGACAGTCAGAATGACTGCTTCAAGATCCATGTCGGGCAAATCGCAGGTGATGCCAAACGTATTATCCTCTGTGACACCGGACTTTACGGCAGCACCCAGAGGCTTCTGTCCGCCGGACTACCGGAGCATCGTTTCGAGACGGTGCAGTTTGCACGATGCAATTACAAGGGGCTTAACGAAGACCATTTTACCAATGTGGCGGGTCTCGTGGTGGAGGATCGCTTCTACGATCCGTTCAAGACGAGGACGGTGGTCCTGCGGTACTGGCATATCATCGAGAGTCTTTTTGAGCCGGCCATACCTTCCGTCAAAACCCTCAGCATGGGACATGACGGCATGGTGATCGGTAATTCGGGAGAGATTCGCTTCGGCAGGCTCGATCCAGCCGCCGGCAATCCGCTTCTCACCGGCGCGCTACGCTATATCGATGGTCTCTCCAGCGGCGCGCAGGTTCTACGCGATGCGGATCGGGCCTGGCTCAGACTTAAACAAGCGATCATAAATCCATCCAAGGCGGATATGGCCGCCTTGGGCGTCGCGCCCCGATCGGTTGATTTCGGGCGAGGCGAATTCATCGCGACGGTTACACCGGCGACACGAGCCGGGATGGCACGCAAGTTGATGGCCGTGAAATCCCAGCTGTGGCGCGAAGGAGCGATTGCGCAGGAGTTTCCGCGGTTGAAGCCAGCCTTGCTCCGCGCCGTTGGAATGGCGCATGTGCTTCGAGGCTTCTCGGCCAAACTGAACCGTTGAAGAGCATTCGAGGAGAATACCAACGACGAACGACGCAGGCTTCCTTGTTCATGGAGCCGGTAGTGAGATAGAGGCATGGTGAAGAATGCTTGCGTTCGCAGCTCTCAAAGGAGCCAGTTGGCTCGTCTTTTCTCGCTTCGTCGGGCGGTTTATCGACTTTTTCAACGTACTCATCCTGGCTCGCCTGTTGTCCCCGGCGGAGTTCGGGCTGGCGGCGCTCGCAATGGCGCTGGTCGTGGTCATAGATACCGTTCTGGAGGTCCCGGTCACCCAGGCGCTGGTGCGACTGCCGAAGCTCGATAAGAGCCACCTTGATACCGGCTTCACACTTGGTGTGTTGAGAAGTTCGGCGATCGCCGTGATCTTCCTTGTCGCGACCTGGCCGTATTCGCTGCTGAATGGAAATCCCTTGCTTGTTCCGGTGATCGCCGCCATGGCGCTCAGCCCTATCGCGAAGGGATTCATGAGTCCTGCCATGGTGCATTTTGCCCGCGCGCTCGAATTCCGCCCGACATTCGCGATCGAAACGATCAGCAAGCTCTGCGCTTTTGCGGTCGCTGTCGCCACCGTAGCTGCCGGAGGCGGCTATTGGGCGATCGTCGTCAATTTCGTGACCACCGCATTTGTCGCCACCGTCGCCTCTTATGCCGTGGCCCCTTACAGACCTGCGTTCTCGCTGAGCCGGCTCTCGGATTTTGCGGGCTTTATCGGCTGGTTCAGCTCGGCGCAACTGGTGTCCGCCTTGAATTGGCAGTTTGATCGTTTCCTGATTGGCTCTGCCGGAAACAGCGCCATGCTCGGTCGCTACGCCGTTGCAAGCGACATCGCCGTCATCCCGACCCAGAGCATCATCGGCCCGGCGCTGCAGCCGGTCATGGCAGCGTTTTCGCAGATCAGTTCGAATGCGGACCGAATGAGGACGGCTTTCCTCAAGGCAAGCCGTTTCGCGATGCTGATTTCGCTTCCAGTTTGCGTCGGCCTCTCCCTGACGGCAGATCTCGTGACCGCTATCCTGCTCGGAGCGCAATGGAGCGACGCGGCTCCTTATCTCAGCCTGCTCGCCCTTTCGGTCATTCCGATACCCTATTTCCAGACGCTCTATTCCGCGAGCCTCGCTCTCGATCGTCCCTCCGTCATTTTCAGGCTCAACGCGATCGACCTGTGCTTCCGGGTCGTTCTGATCTCCGTCGGCTTTTATCTTCTTGCAGCCCATGGAGCGAGCATTGGCCGAATCCTGGTCGCTTCCGTCATGGCTGTTTTCTACGTTGTCGAGGCACGGCGGCTGTTCGGGCTGGGGCCTTGGCAGCAGCTCCGGAACCTCTGGAAAGTTCTGACTTCCGCGGCTGTCATGGCAGTTGTCGTCATCTGGCTGCGAACGGGAATGCCGGCGTCCGGTCTGCCCGTCGCGATACAGCTTATCGCGGTAGCGAGCGCGGGTACCGCCACCTACCTCGCCACACTGTTCGGGCTGGGCATGCGGATTGCCCTTACAGCCGGAAGACCTGATCTGGTCGATCGATAATCCGCTCAGATCAGCGCCCGAATGAGCCCGCGCGTCGAGCGGGTCCCGGCGCCCAGACGATAGGCAAGCGCCTTTCGGGCCCGATCTCTGGGAAGCAGACTGATGGCCGTGAAAAACAGTGTCATGGAAACCTTCATCCGCAGCGGGTTTTTGTCCCGCCACAACCGCCCCACAAGCCCAGACAGGCTGGCGAAGGAAATCCGTTCGTCCTCCGCCACCGCAAGATAAAAGCGCCGCTCACGGTAGAAATAGGCATGCTCGGTGGATACGAGACCGGAGCGATGGCCATAGTCTGGCAGGATCCGGCGTAGATGCTCCGTCCTGGCGACGAATCTCTGAAGATCCCGATGCAAAGCTTGTGTATTCAATTCGTCACCGAAGCCGGAATCGTTGCGGTCATGGACCCGGTAAAGACCGAGCGGCTGCGCCAGGCTCACCACGTCGCCGATGAACGGAGCCGCGAACAGAATAATGCCATCGACAGCCCTGTCATAGTCTGCGTCCTTCAGGAGCTCGCACACGTCGCGTCTGAAAACATTGCCCGAGGTCGGAGGGGTCGCGTAGACACCGGTACGCAAGACCCGGCCCGCCAGTTCACGCCCTCTGAACGCCTGGAGTTCGGGTATCGGGCCGCTGATGACATTGCCGTCGCCATCGATCCGCTTCAACGGAAACTGAAGTTTCGCAACGCCGTCGTCCAGGTGGGCGAGGATCATCTCCAATGCCTGCGGAAGAAGCTCATCATCGGCATCCAGAAATAGGACGAAGGGTGCCTGTGTCTGCTCGAGGCCAAAAAGACAGGCCCTGCGCTGACCGCCATTTGTAAGCCGAAACGCACGCACCCCCAGCTCGCGGATCACCTCCCACGAACCATCGGTTGAGCCGTCGTCGATCACGAGGATCTGGCACTGCCGGCACTTTTGCGAGAGGACGCTTTCAACCGCGCGCCTGATGAATTGCGAATAGTTGAAGCAGGTGATGATGATCGCGAGCTTGCAGATACTGCCCTCCGGATCATCCGTGGATTGTTCAGATCCGAGGGAATCCTGCGCCTGTGGAGGTGTTTGCGGGGAAGCCATGGGGTCTGCGGTCATGACCTGACCCTGTTGACTACGGTGCCGATCACCGGCGCGCCGGCGCGCCGCAGCTGGTTGTGAACGTCCTTCACCTCCTCAATTGTCGTGCGTCCGCTCTTTGCGACGATCAAGACAGCATCGGCATGAAATGCCAGCGCCAGCGCATCCAGGGATGTATCAAGGGCCGGAAGATCGAAGATGACATCTCCCTTCAATCGAGCCGATTCCAGAATCCGCAAGACGCTGGGATGGCGGAAATCCGCAAAAATATCGATATGCGGGTCTGTCGAGTGGATCGGCAGAGTGGCAATGCCATCGAGATTGCCGAACGACAGCTGATCCGCCTTCAGTCCTGAGATTGCCACGTCGGCCAGGGAGGTTGAGGAACTGGATGTTTCTTCGACCAAGGACGGCAGCCCCGAATAGAAGAACGTCACATGGTGGCCGCTTCGGCTCAGAAGCTGCGCCATGCTGAGAGACAGGGTTGAAACGCCGGTCGCAGCCGTTGCCCCGATGAATGCAATCACGATGTTTCTTTCCCGCCGTTGCGATGCGCAGGCGACATCGACGGAGGTTTTCAAGTCGCGAATGACGCTGGCGTATCGTTGGAGCGCGGGGCTATCGAAACGCCACCCGATGCCTGCCGTCTTGCCGGTGTCCGGAACCGTTGCCAGGCACGGAATGCCGGTTTCCTGCGAGAGTTCCTTCGTATCGCGCACCCGTCGATCAAAGGCCACGTTGATGGCTATGGTCGACATACCAATCAGAAACCCCAGCAGCCCACCTAATGCGGCGATCAGTGCCTTGCGCGGGCCGGAGGGATCGAGTGGCGGAAGTGCGGCGCCGATGATCCGAGCATCGGCATCCGGTGTGGCCAGCACGGGTAACGTGCCGTTCCTCATTGCCTCCCGGGCAGCGTTGACCTGGGTAGCCAGCGAGTCCAGTCGTCCCTGCAGCGTGTCCGTGCCAGCTCGTGCCATCTGCTCTTTTGAGGCAATCGATTGGAGGATGTATCCCGACGCCATGGCGTTTGCGACACGGGCAGGAAGGTTCTGATTATATGACCAGAATTCGATTTCGACGACATAGGATTGCCCCACCCGCCGCGCGCTCAGCCGTTTGACGAAATTCGCGAAGGCAATGCGGCGGGCGTTTTCGTGGGGGTCGGCGGCCGGGTCCAGAGCATCCTCGGCCCGCCTTGATGTCTTGCCAAGCGTTGTCAACCCGTTGTCCACAAGCGTCGACATCGTGTCCTGCACCTGAACCGCCAGCCCGGTAAATTCCTTCGGCGGCCGGGGGCCGAGTTCGGCGTCGCCCTGAAGAACAAGGCTGTCGAAGACGGCGGATAGAAGCCGCTCCGAACGGATGATCTGCAACTCGCTTTCGGCGCTGTTCAGGTCCAGGTTCTGTTGCCCGCTGATGTCGCGGTCGGCGGAAGCAAATTGCCGCGGCTCCAGCAGAAGCGTTGCCGTGGCATTGTACACCTTGGGAAGAGAGTTCGCATAAAGAAAGGCGAGCAGGAACCCCGCCGCCGTGCACGCGACAAGCCGTATCTTGTTACGCCACGCAAGCGCGACCATCAGGCGCAGTAGCGCGAGAGGACCTTCCCCGGGATCGCCTGGTGGCGCGCGATCCGTGCGCCACATACGGGAAGCTTCCTCCAGAGGGCCAGGCCTGTTGAACGTCATTTGGCCTTCCCTCCGGCTCGCAGCGGACGAGCGCTGAAGACTGGCAACCGGGCAGCGCGCTCAGGCTCCAGACGTCCCCGCAGAACATCCGCAAAACCTAAGAGATTGCCTTTGACCCTCCCGCGACGATCGATAAACGGTTCCGCCCATAACAGCCGGCCGAAATTGCTGGCGATGTTGCGCAGAACCTGGTCGGCAACCTGCGCAAGCGTCATGGTGCCCTTGCGCATCATGTAAAGTGGGTTGACGATCTGCGAATATCCCAGCCGCTCACCGCTCACGCGGCCGCTCTTGACGCCCATATGGACGCCACAGGCCTCGTCCGATTTGATGAAGCGTCCACCCTGCTTGGCAAGCGCGGCCGCGAAATCACGATCCTCCAGCCAGCCGTACAGGACCAGCCGTTCGTCGAACCTTGCGTCGCCGATGGCGGACATGCGGAAGGCCATGTTGCAGCCATAGGGACTGTAGGGTTCATGCCACCTCGAGCCAGGGGATGGCGCACGATCGAGAAGGCGAACGGCCTCATCGAAGGGGATGCCGGGGCCTTTGATTCCGTCGGCGATCACGTGCCCCGTCAACCCAACGAGGCGGCTTTCATCGCGAAACGCGCAGACGGCGGATGCCAGCCAATTTGCGTGGGCGACGAAATCGTCGTCGAAAAAGACGACCACGTCCGTTCCGGCAGGCAGGTTGGTGAGCGCTCTGTTGCGTTGGGCTGCAAGGCCCGCCTTTCCTGTGACGATCGTCACCTTGGGATCGGAAACCAGATCGCCGACGTCGGACGCATCCGCGCAGGACACCACCAACGTATCCGGCCGAACCGTCTGGGTTGCGAGAAGATGGCGTACCGTCACACTGATGACGGCCGGGCGACCGCGGGTGGCGATGACAACCGCCAGGCTAAGTTCCGTCGACCTTGGCGATTTATGCGGAACAAGGTCTTTCGCGGGGTTCTGAAGCAGTTCCCGATAACCCGCTGCGGTGTTCGTCCAAGAGAAGTTGCGCACCTGCTCCAAGCCCCGACCGCGCAGCTCGCCTTTGAGCAGATCGGACCCCTTCAGGGCCGCGATATGCCTGACCCACTCCTCCGGCTGGAAGGGAGAGGCCATCAGCGCCGCCGCGCCGCATACTTCAGGCATGCTGGCGCAATCGGACGCCACGACGGGGCAACCCAAGGCCATGGCTTCGACAATGGGCAAGCCAAAACCCTCGGTGATGGAGGGGAACGCCAGACAGAGTGCGTGTTTCAGAAAATAGGCTAGATCGTCGTCCGACACCCGCCCCACGAGAAGGAGGTTGGGCCGTTTTTCGAGAAGGTCGGAGGCAAAAATACCGGCACTTCCGCCGGCGACGACGATGTCGATATCCAGGTCGTCAAGAGCCGCTGCAGCCTTCACCAGCAAGCCAAGGTTCTTGTGTTGGGCACGAGAGGCAAGCGCGAGAACGAATTGGCGGCCTCTTGCGACTATGGCACTGACCATTTGCAGCGCGACCTCCGCCAGCCCGGCGTCCCACTCTAGAGCGTGCTCATGGCCATTGGGAAGGACGGCAATGTCTTTCTGCCGGACAGGCAGGTAGCGTGCGAGTTGCCGGGCCGATGCGTGAGAGACGGTGGCGATGCGGGCGGAACGTCGAACCAGGAGCGGATGCAGTCGGGAGTAGGCCATACGGAAGGTGCGGCCATAACTTTCCGGGGCGGCGAAAATGTTGGCGTCATGGATGCAGACGATCTGATCCTTCTTAAGGACGGGCGCCGAATTGCAAAGATTGAGCAGCGGCCCCTGGCAAGTCCGGGCAAGCACGGTCTGCTCCCACGCGTGCCCGCCGAAATCACCGGCGGTGACCAGCGGAAGTCGGGCAAAACCCGGGTCCGGTGTGCCGACGGGCGCGATTATCGGCAAGCGCTCATCATGACCGGAGGTGCGGTCGAGAGCCTTGACGACATTCATCGCATAGCGCTGAACGCCGGTCGCACTTTGCGTCAGGAACCGCCCGTTGATGGCGCAGTGCTCGATTGAGCTCACGACTGCCCTCCATCATCGTTCGCGCGGAAAGAAGGGGCAATGTGCGGGTACCAAGGGCGATGAACGAGGGAGCCCCGCTCATCTGCCAATTTTCCGGTTTGCAAAAAACAAGACCACGGCGATAAGCAGATGGCGGTCTCTTTTTGCTGAAGGTTTCTGCTGACGATCTCAAAGCTGGCTTGCAAGATGTACTGATCCCCAAAGCTATTGCATTGCGTCTGCCGTATTGCGCCCGCTCCCGCGGAACGTCCGCCATGTGCTAACCGCCCCGGCTGGGGCGGGTTCAATCAATAGCTGCCGTGCGCGCGCAGGACCGCCGGAACGGTCTTCGCCATGATGACGATATCTCCCCAGATGCTTTGTTCCCGGACATAGCGCATGTCGAGTTCGACGCGTGCGTTGTAGCTGATGTCGTTGCGGCCGCTGATCTGCCAAAGCCCAGTCAGGCCAGGCCGAACCCGGATGTAATCCACAAAGTGGCGACCATAGAACTCCGCCTCGCTCGATACGATCGGGCGCGGGCCGACGATGCTCATATGTCCCAGTATGACGTTCAGGAGCTGCGGTATCTCATCGGCGCTGCTCTTGCGCAGCAGGGCGCCGAGCGGCGTAATCCTGGGGTCGTTCTTCAGTTTGCGCGTGGCGGCCCATTCCGCCCTCTCCGACGGATTGGCGGAGAGATGCCGAAGCAGAGCTTCATCGGCATTGGGGACCATTGTCCTGAACTTGAGACAAGGGAACATCACCCCATTCTTGCCGATCCGGCGGTGCCCAACGAAGATTGGGCGGCCCTGGACGGCATAAAGCAGGGCGATCAGCATCACGATCATCGGCATGAGAACGATAAGGGCAATAAGGGAAATAACCGTGTCGAGAGCCCGTTTCAGATAGACCGAGAGGCCATGGGACGCCTCGTTTCCGATCCTCGGGAAAGCGAATTGTTCGGGTGCCTGAAGATGGGAGCCGTTCATCGCATTCAAATTACTACTGACATTGATGTCATTCATCTGCGTGCTCCGTACTCTAGATAAAAGACGAAAGGGTATGGGCAGACAATCTATAGCGGCATCCACACCCACGTTAGCGCCTGGTATTTCATTTGACAATACTTTTATTGCGGCGCACTATTTAGGCATCATGGAATGTATCGGCACTATTTACCGATACATGTGCGAGTTAAACTGCACATTCCGGGGTAGATAATCTTATCTACTTATTTCGATCTAGAGCGTGAGCCAAATTGCTGCAATGGCTGATGAATTTGGCCGTTGCTCGGTCATGGGGAGACTTCATGCGGGTGGCAATCGTCCATTACTGGTTGGTCGGGATGCGGGGCGGCGAAAAGGTCCTGGAGGCGCTCTGCCGGATTTATCCGGGCGCCGATATCTATACCCATGTGTATGATCCCACTGTAATTTCAGCGGAAATCCGGAAGCATCGCATCCAAACGACCTTCATTGATTCCTTGCCCTACGCGAAGCGGATGTACAAAAAATATCTGCCGCTGATGCCCATGGCTTTGGAGCAGCTGGACCTCAGCGGGTATGACCTCGTCATTAGTAGCGAGTCGGGTCCTTCAAAAGGAGTAATACCTACCTCGCCAGCCATCCATATTTGTTACTGTCATTCGCCCATGCGATACATTTGGAACATGTACAATAAGTACTATGAAACCTCCGGAAGGTTGACGCGGATGATGATGCCGCCGTTGGCGCATTATTTGCGGACCTGGGATGTCGCGGCGGCCAGCCGTGTCGATGAATTCATCGCCAATTCCACGACGGTGGCGCAGCGGGTGAAGAGCTATTACCGCAGGGATGCGCACATCATCCATCCGCCCGTCGATACCCAGGCTTTTCGACCGGTCGTCACCGGCGACCTCGAGGATTATTATCTGATGGCTGGGGAACTGGTGAGCTACAAACGCCCGGATCTCGCGGTGGAAGCTTTCAACCGGATGAAGGCGAAGCTGGTGGTCATCGGCGGCGGCGAGATGCTGGCTCGCCTGCGCAAGATCGCTGGACCGACCGTGACGATCATGGGTGCCCAGCCATTCGACGTCCTTCAGCACCACTACGCACGCTGCAGGGCACTCGTATTTCCGGGCGAGGAAGATTTCGGCATCGTGCCCGTTGAAGCGATGGCAAGCGGTCGCCCTGTCATCGCTTACGGACGGGGCGGAGCGACGGAAACCGTCGTCGCCGGCAAGACCGGTGTATTTTTCCCCATCCAATCGATCGAGGCCGTCATCGATGCCGTGGAGCGTCTCGATAAAATGGATCTCAACCCCGCCGATGCCGTGGCGCGGGCACAGGATTTCAGGACGTCGGTTTTCATCGACAAATTCAGGTCCTACGCCAATCATCTGACCGGGCAGGGGCCGATCTGGGATGACGTGCGAATAGCTTAAGCCAATTGGAGAAACAGGAGTGACCGGATGCAGCGACTGAGCTTCTTGCAGCGCCCGTTTGCGATGTATGTCAGGCCATCGTCCGCGCCAGCCTCGCGGCTGTGCTACCTGGCCAAGTTTCTCCTGATGCTGATGGCCTGGCTTGCGGTTTTTTCTCCGGGCAATCCGGCAGGTGCGGCCGACTATACGCTCGGGCCGCAGGACGTTCTTAAAATTCGTGTTTTCGAATGGCGGCCGAATGCCGGAGTGGCGTTCGAATGGGTGCCGTTGACAGGTGAATTCGCCGTTTCCGCGGCAGGCACGTTGTCGCTTCCGATCATCGGCACCGTTTCGGTCGCCGGCAAGACGCTGGATGACGTAACAGGCTTGATCGGGGAGCAGCTTCAGAAACAGGTCGGTCTACAGAAGCGGCCCAATGCTTCCGTGGAGGTCTCGGTCTACCGGCCATTCTTCGTCACCGGCTTGGTGTCCAAGCCGGGGAAATATGGCTATGTGCCTGGCCTGACGGTGATCCAGGCAATCAGCATGGCTGGCGGGCTCGGGCAGGGAGATCCCGAAATGCTTGCTCTCCAGCGCGATGCGCTGGTCAGTCACGGGGACCTCGGCCAACTGGAGTTCGAACATTATGGCCTTCTGGCGCGTCAAGCGCGTGTCGAGGCGCTTTTGGCCGGCGCGACCACGATCTCGTTCCCGCAGGATCTGACATCGCAAGCCTCCCGACCGGCGTTGGCGCGCGTGATGCAGGATGAGCAGGCATTGTTTGAGACCCGGCTGCACCTGATGAACACGGAACTCGAAAGGCTTGGTCAGGCCAAGATTCTGGCCAAGAACCAGCTCGAAACCCTGCGGCTCAAGGAAAGCTCGCTCGCCAGGCAGACCGAAATGGCGGCAAAGGATCTGAACGCCGTCAACAAGATGGTGTCCCAGGGGCTGACGGTATCGTCTCGGCAACTGGGCGCAAACCAAAGCCTCGCGGATCTCGAAAGCCGCAGCCTGGATGTCTCGCTTGCAATTCTCAAGACGCAGCAGGATCTCGCCAAACTCGATCAGGAAATGGGCGATTTTCGCCAGAAATACAGAGGTGACGCGCTTACCGAGGCCGTGGACCTGCGGGATCGGCTGGCGGCCAATTCCGAAAAGGCGAAAACGGCGCGTGCGCTTCTGGCAAACATCGAATTGCGCGCTCCCGCCGCCCTTGCCGCACTGGAAGCCGACGGCGAGCCAGCGTTTCTCATCAAGGTCAATCGGACAATCAATGGAGCGATGCAGACCCTGGTCGTCAGTGACAATGATGAGGTGGGTCCGGGCGACGTCGTGCGGGTGGAAAGGCGAGCGAGAGATACTCGGCCGAAGAATTTCTAAACCGCAGTCGGATCCGACAGCACAAAATAGCCATCCGGCTGGGAGCCGGAAGCCCGCCGATTCCCGCTTGCTAGGAACATTCAGCACATGTTAGAATAAAATTCTCAAATACCGGAGACGAAACTGGTCAAAGGACGCTGATGACTTGGGTCTTGGTCATTGCATTCATCATCGGCTTGCTTTGCGCAGCCCGGTTACCAATTTTGATCTTCACGCTTTTCGTTCTGGCAGTCGTCATCGTTTTGGCGACAACCGCAATTGTTCTCGATTATTCGATATCCGATACGCTGACCTGGGCGTTCCTGGCGGCGGTGGCGCTTGAGGCGGGTTGTGTCGCCATGAATGGAATCTTTTATCTGCTCTATGTCCGGAGGCGGGTAAACGGGCGGGAACAATCCTCGCTGGGCGCGAATTCGAAATACTGCGGAGAATGAGAAGCTCAAGACCCCCGCATATGAGCGCGGTCACGCGATGCTCCGTCACTCGGCTCCAGTATTTCCGGCGGTTTTCCTAAGGGTGGAAAGCGCAAGGCGTTGGGCCTCTGCCATTCCGTAGCGAAAGCGATAACCGGCCTCCTTCAGGCGCTGGTTGGAAAAGCGCATTCGCCACAGAGGGTTTCTCAAAGGCAAGGTTCTAAATCTCAGGAAATCGTGAAGCCAGTCGGCGACCGCCGGTATCGGCATGCTTCTATAGCGTCGGTCACGACTGATGGCGAAAGCCTTTCGCATGAAATCGATGTGCCGTGGGTCGGGGCAATCATCCTCCGCAAGGTTATAGACCTCGACCTGACCCGGCAGGCCGTGTCCCGCCAGGCCTCGCACGATAAGCCAGATCATCGCGTCGGAGACGTCGCGAACATAGATATGATGTGCATGGCGATGTGCGCCGAGCAGTCGCTTGACTGGATTCCAGTCCCGAATGCCGATGATCTGGTTGATATCGACGACCACGGCGGGCCGCACGATCGTAAAGCGGGTCTGTCTTGCAACGGCGCGCAATGCGAGCTCGCCTGCCAGCTTGGTTCGCCCATACATTCGAACATAGTCGAGAGCCCAGTATTGCGAGGGGATATCCCGGTCGGCGGTCAACACCGGCGAGGCCTCATCGATCAGGCGCTTTCGTCCGCTCCCGTAAACCGAAACGGTGCTCGCATAACAGAAGGCGGCAACACCCTCACGCTCGCAGGCTTGCGCAAGTTGTCGGGTGGCCTCGACATTGACCTGCTGCATGCGCTCCATCTTGCCGAGTTCGGCCGCAAGGTGCAAAACGGCGCAGCAGCCTTTGACGAGCCCATCCCAGTTGTCGTCCGTCATGAAGTCGAACCGTCGCCACTCCAGGAGACCGTCAACCTCGCCTCCATCCGCCGCCAATGGCTTCGATGTGGTGGCTCGTATGGCATAACCGCGTTCGATCAAATCCGCGACGACGATCCTGCCGATCCTGCCGGTCGCGCCGGTCACCAGAACTGGCTTTGCCTTAAGCACATCTGGCATGGGCCGTCACCGGAACTGGTTCTCGATATTGGTGTTTCATCTTGATGTGGTCGGCGAGGCGAACAGCCAGTGCGACGATCATCTGGGTCGGATTGCAGTGCCCGGCCGTCGGGAAGACCGAACTGCCCTGCACGAAGAGACCGCTGACGCCATGCACTTCGCAGTTGGCATCGACGACACCACGGCCGGGCTCCGTGGACATGCGCGTCGTTCCGGTCGGATGGGCGACATCCACGAATGTCGAGGGAATTTCGGCGCCGTCCTTGACCCATTCCTCCAGCTTCGGCGCGGGCAGGCCGGCTTTCGGCAGTTCCTGGACAGCCAGTTCCGCCATTCTGCGCATCGTGCGGGACTCGTCGCTATGGCTGCGCCAGTCCACTCGCGGCAAGCGCATGCCCAGACGATCGTGTCGTTCCGACAAGGTCACGCGGCTATCGGGATTGGGCACCTGCTCGCACATGCATTGCAGGTCGAGTTCGGTCAGCTTGCGCGGGACCCCATTCTTCGCGCCCAGAAAGTCCTTGACCCCCCTGACGAGCAAATTGCTGTTCGCGATGATATTGAACAGGTCCTGCGGCAGCTTCGGGGTGCGCCCCGCCAGGCGTCGCAAGGCATCCCAGGGATCATCCTTCGCCAACACCTCGCCGAGCCAGCCGGCGCAGTTGAGCAGCTGTTCGCGCCGTTGGATATCGGGGCTCAGCCGAAATCCGGCACGAAAGAAATGGCGGCTGACATTGTATCGGCCAAAGCGCTTTTGAAGAGCATCGGAACCCGGCAGCGAAAAGGTCGCCACCGAACCCCTCAGATGGTCCATGAGACAGCGTCCCACCTGGTCATGGTCGTTTCCCACTCCATGAGGTTTCGTCTCATTGGAGTTCATCAGTATGCGGGCGTTTTCTATGCCGCCGCAGCACAGGATCACGACGAATGCGGTCAATACCTGCTGACTGCCGTCGGTTGCCACAAATCGCACGCCGCGGATGGCATCCCCCGATTCCGATACCTGGACGCTCTGCACCGTCGCCCCGGTGACGAGCGTCACATTGGGGCCGATCCGCTTGGCGACGTGACGACCGAAGCGCATGTATTCGTAAGGATAAGCTTCTTCCGTATCCCGGCTGAACTGCCAGAAGACAGGGATCAGGATTTCCGGGTCGAGATCAGGCGCCGGCCGCTGGCGACTGGCAATCGCCCAGAAACGTTCATCATTGTAGCCATTGCCGAAAGCCAGGCCGAGATGGGAGGCAGTGCGCGCCAGATAGGGTTCGAGATCCGCGCCGTCGATCGGCCAGCCGGAATACGGAACCCAAGGCCGTTCTTCATAGTCGACGGCGTCGAAGGGGCCGCAACGTCCACCCCAGGTGTGGGAGCTTCCGCCAACGATACGATTGCGAACGGACCACTGGTCACTGGCACGCGGGCGGCCGACATTGTCGATCTCGTCAAGCGCATCCACCAGGGGATCGCGGGCCATGCCGCCGCTCTCCAGAAGAGTGACGCGCAAGTTCGTATTCGACAATTCCTGCGCAAGCGTCGTGCCGGCTGGTCCTGACCCGACAATGCAGACGTCGCAGGATGGCAGCGGAAGTACAGTTTCTCCAAAAGTCACGTTTAACTCGATGACGGACATCCAGAAAACCTTTGTTGTTGCAATCTCATCGACATTGCATCAATGTTATCGCTCTTGGCGGTGAATAATTTCTTGTTTTCCGCAAGGTTTGACTTAATGTTTCAGCAGGGATGTTTCCGATGTTTTTATGGGAGATTTTCCTTACTATACAGGGTCTTCGGAAAATTCAAAGAGGTTAGGTATATGCAAATAGCAACCATGCCCTACTCCGAAAGACTTAGCCCCCCTACACCTTTGAAGATCCTCTATGTCCAGCCGGGGACGAGTGCCTTCGCCGGTATCGAGAGGGTCGTGGATACGATCTGCTCCGGTCTGATGGATCGGTATGGAAGCGACTTCGAGGTGGACGTCCTCTACACATCGGTTCACAAAAATCGCCCGACGGAGGGCAGGAATTACACCATTATCGACCGCGTGGCTTCGAGCCGGATCGAGCTGATGCGCAACTTCCGGAAGGTCATTGCGGGCAAGGATTACGACCTGGTCGTCGTGCCGCAGATCGAGCCGACGGTGATCTGCATGGCCTCCTGCATCGGCATTCGGCGCCGGTTTGCCGTCCATCTTCACGGCAATCCCAAGCTGGAGCGCAGCCATATCAAGGCCAAGATACTCTTCCTGTTGATGAAGACGCTTTTCCTGCCGAGGATCGCCTCGGTTTTCGGAACCTCGCCGCGGCAGCTCACCTCATTCAATGCGATGTTCAAGAGCAAGCGCCCGCATTATTGGGTGCCGAACCCCGTGCGAAAGTTTGATCTTTCCGATGCCGGCCAGGCACGCGTCGGCGATAACGTCACTTTCATCAATATCGGTCGCTTCTCCTTCCAGAAAGGCCAGGACATTCTCCTCGCCGCGTTTTGCGAGCTGCGGAAAAAGCGCAGCAATGTCCTGCTGAAAATCGTCGGTTATGGTGACGGGGAGGCGGCCTTGCGGGCAGAGATCGACCGCCGGGGCCTCGCGGACGTGGTAAGCCTGGAGCATCATCCTGAAAATCCCCAGCCCGCGCTGGCGGCAAGTGACGTCTATGTATCCACGTCGCGATGGGAGGGGTGGTCGCTGGCGATCTGTGAAGCGTTGCGGTTTGGTCTGCCCGTCATCGCGACCGATTGCGAATTCGGCCCGAGTGATATCCTCGTCGACAGCCGGCTTGGGCTGCTCGTGCCGGTAGATCGAAGCGAAGAGCTCGTGAACGCGATGATTTATTATTGCGACAATCTGCGCGCCGAGCAGGCCCATGCCAGCTTCCGGCAGGAGTTCATTGACTGTTACAGCCCGGAGCGGGTGCTTGAGGTGCATGCCAACGCGTTGCGGAGTGCGGCAGCGGCATAGATCTCTGTGGACCAGCCTGAATGAAACGACGTGAGGTGGATCATGACGACGTTATTGTCCCGCCGCTCATTCGCGGTCGGCGCCCTGGCCTCGGCGGGCCTTGGCGGCGGTCTCGTTTGGAGATCGAAGGCATCGGAGCGCCTGGAGGACCCGACCAGCGGGCGAGCCCTGATATTTGAGGACAATTTCACCAGGCTCGATTGGTCTACCTGGAGCGCCGGTCCGAAGCCGACGACCTCCGATCCGGGCTTTTACGGCCGTTCGGCCTTCGCGAGAGACAGCGGCGAAGAGGGTTTCAATCCCTATGCGATTGTCGACGACCCGAACGCGAGCGATGGCAAGGCGTTGGAAGTGGCTGCAAAACACATCGGGCAGCCGATGAAGGTCCCCCATTATTACGGCAATGAGCTCGCCGAGTTTCAATGGATATCGGGCAATATTCAGACGGCCAAGCGCGATGGCACGATCATGAAAGGTTGGCGGCGCGGCTATTTCGAGGCGCGGATGCTGTTTCCGAGACACCCGCTGACCTGGCCGGCTTTCTGGATGATGAACGGACGCAGCATCCTGCGTCCTCAGACGAGCATCGAAATCGACGTCGTCGAGCACAAGGGCTGGGAACCCACGCTCTACGGAGCCTATCTGCACGAATGGGGGCAACCCGGCGAGCACAACGAAGGAACCGGCGTGCCCACGCCGACCGACATGACCGCCGGTTATTGCCGATACGGCGTGCTGGTCACCGATACCGAATGCACGATCTATTTCGAGCGGCAGCCCATCATTGATACCAGGACCGGAATGCCGGCGGTCTGGACGATCACCCGCTCCGCACAACTCGATGCCGACCAGGATGTGTTCTGGCCGGTCCTCACGCTTGCCCTGCGTTCGGATGTCCCGTATCCGCAGCCACTCTTGCCCGCGGACACGCTCACGCGCATGCGGGTCGATTATTTCCGGGCGTATGCCTGACGGACAAGCTTAAGGCGCGCAATCAACCCACCTTTACGGTCATGTAGCGGCCCGCCGGAGCTGTCAGCCTTTCGTGCTCCGGCTCGGCGCTCGAAAGGCCGGCCAGGATGAAGAACACAAGGCCGAGATCGACGGTCGGCCCCGCAACCATGGCACCGATCATCAGGCAGGCGCAGCCGTTGCGCGCCGCAAGCCGGACATCCGAGGTGAAGGTGCGAGGCATCCCGCGCCGTTTCGAGAATGCTGAGATCGCAAAGAGCAAAAACATGATCGTCCCTGGTATCCCCACATTGGAGAGCAGGGCGAACAGGAAGCTCGACGTGCGTGAGGTACCGAGGCCAACCCCGAGACCGTAAGAATCGAGGAAATTCTGGTATCCATAGGTGTTCCAGGAACCGCGTTCCACCGCGGAAGCCGATGTGGACTTGCTGAAGATGAGCAGGTCAAAATAGTCGTAGAGTTGCCGGAAAAGCGTCTCGTTGAGGGCAATCACCAATGCGATGAGACAAATCAGCGGCGGTGCAAACAGCACGATCGTCGAACTGTTGCGGGTTCCGGACTGCCCGCCACAGCGGAAGAAAGCGGTGACATACAAGATCACGAAGCAAAGCGGCAAAGCCAACAGGCCCGCCGACGACGTAGACCGTATCACCAGCAGGGTCGTGACAAGGAAAAGTGCGCCGCTCCATCTCAGATCGCGCCCGCAGAGCCACAGCGTGCCGGTAAACCCGACGGCGGCGAGGCTGATGCCGGCGAATGCCGACGCCTCCGGCCATGAGCCGACGATACGTTTGACGCCGGCGACGACGTCATCATCGTGAAATGTGTATTGGGCGTTGCGGATGTAGAGAAAAAGGTCTTGAGCCCCAGTGCCATAGGTCGCGATGTCGAGCAGAGCAAAGAAGGCATTCGCGCCGGCGAATAGCAGAACCCCGACGGCGATTGCCCTGAAACCGGCCATGGTGGATCCGATCGCCAGGATCAGGACATAGGCGAGAAGATCTGCGGAAACGTAGACCGCCTGGGTAAAATTGCTGGAGACCGGCCCCAAAGGCACGGTGCTGCCGGTGGATGGATATTCGGAAGAGCCGAGCGGGATGATGTCCGTCATGCGGGCAAGCAGGCGCGGCGCGAAAAAACCCAACACTGTCCCGTAGATCAGCAGACAGGCCAGCCAGAACCCGGGCTTAGGGAAGGACAGTGCCTTCAGCGCGATGCTGAACTTGTCTCGATAGGTCAGGACGCTCAGGGCAAGGAATGCGAGAAAGAGGTGCGCCGGCTGGATGTTTGCGGAACCCATCAGGATCGCGGCTGCAGCACCGAAAACGGAAAGGCCGATGAACACGACGATGCTCGCATGGTATCCCGCGAACAGACAGTAGAGCCCCAGAACGAGCGTAAATATTCCGATGGGCTCCAAGCTCATGCGCGATACCCCTTTCATTCGTTGCGTGGAGCCGAACGTGCTTAACGTCAGGACGCATTGGGGGGACTGTGTATGGTCGCCATGGGTGGCAAGGCATGCAATGCTGCGACGAATCCGCCGAACGACCTCTTCGAAGGCACGCGCTCGATCCGTCCCAAGGCTCGAGCCTTCGTCGTGCTTCGTAGGTTACGACAAAACCCCAGGTCGGTCGTTTTCCGAGCCGAGCCCTAGGTTATCTCCGTATCGCAAGTGGATCGTATCGCTTTGAACCGTCGTGGCAACTGCATCAAAAGGTTTAGGAAGAGCCGACATTCGTCGCAGCCAAATCATTAAGAGTCCTCCGAGAATGAGGATTGCTTTGGCCGGGGGCGAGACGATCTACGATCCTTGGCCGGCTACCGGCTTCACTTGATGATACTTCTCTCTGAAGCCGATGCCGCAGTGGTTAAACGTGCAGTTTGGCCCGTCGCGCTGACCTAGTTCGGAACCGCGGCTGAGCAAAGGCAGATATGGAAGATGTCCCCGAACCCGCGTCCGGCAGATCAAAACCTCTGCGGGGCCGCGCCCTCGATCATCTCCAATGCCAGCCTGACGTCATCTTCGGCGTCTTTCGGCAACGGCAAGATCGGACGCGGCGGCTGGACGTGCGCCAGACCCAGGAGGCCCGCAATGGCGAACATAACGCGGAAGCTGCCGTAGCGCTTGAACAAGGTCCAGAGCGGTTCGAAAGCCTTGTTCAACCGCGCGGTCTCGACAATGTCGCCGGCCCGCGCAGCACGCGTCAGGGCAAGCGCCGGGCCTGGCAGCAGGCCTGCCGCAACGCTGTACCAGGTGTCACATCCGGCAAGCAAGGCATCGGCCGCCCCCCAATCGCCGCTATACCCGATCATGAACCTGTCAGGAGTGACCTGCCGCAGGCGTGCGAGTTCCCCGGCGTAATCGCCACCTGCCGCCAGAGGCATTTTCACGGCGACCACGTTGGGCACCGCCGACAGCCGGGCGATCAGTGCATCGCTGAACGTGAAGCGCGTGGTGCTGGGATTGTTGTAGATGCATAAAGGCAGTTCCCCGGCCTCGGCCACAGCGACGAAGTGCTGAAAGACTTCATCCTCGTTCAGGGGAACGTATGACATGGGCGCCAGGAGCAGGCCGTCGGCGCCGGCGGCTTTGGCGTCGCGCGCCAAAGCCTGAGCGTCGTCGGTGCGCAATGCTCCCACACCCACCATAAGGGGAGTCCTGCCGCCGATACATTCAACGGCAACCGCGACTGTACGTTTGCGCTCTTCCTTCGTGAGGTATGAATAGCCACCCGTGCTGCCGAGCAGCCCTATGGAATCTGCACCCGCGTGATGGATACGCTCGAGAAAACGGGCCAGCGCCTCGGCGTTGACGCGCCCTTCAGCATTGGTCGGGGTCAGGGGGAACGCAGACAGGCCATTGAACAAAGTCATGATCCAACCTTTTCAAACTAAATACGGGAGAGCAGCATGCGCAGCCCCGCGAACGCAAAGAACAGCGACAGCAGGCTTTCGATCCAACGGCGGCAGCGGCGGTACAGAGCCACCATCGGCGCTGTGGAGAAGACAATGGCGTAGCCACAGAAGATCGCGACGCTCAAGACGGCGCAGCCACCCAATATAGCGGCGATGCTTTCCCACGAAGAACTCGGGCCGATGCCCAACGTGACCAGCGCGATCCATGCCAGTACGGATTTCGGGTTCGCCAAATGCATCAAGAGGCCCCGCCGGTAGAGCGCGGCCCGAGAAAGAGCAACGTCATCCGCCGACACGCGCGCCGCCAGCTTCTCGTTCGACATCAGCGCCGAACGTCCCGCCTTGAAGGCGAGGAATAGCAGATACAAGCCTCCGAAAATCTGGAGAGCGATCAGCGCCTGGGCGTACCTGGCCAACAAGGCGGAGATGCCCGTCGAGGCCATCAGGCCCCAGAAGATCGAGCCGCTGACAACGCCGGAGGCAAGCATGAGCGCAGCGCCTCTGCCGCGCGCCATCGCCACGCCCATGATGCGCATGTTGCTCGGGCCGGGGCTACCAGCGGCGATGACATATGCTGCATAGACTATGAGCAACTGATGCAGGTCGGAATTCATTCCTTGAAGCCCTTTAAACCTTATCCAGCATCGAAAGATGCAATAGCTACCGGTGACGATTGTCTTGACTGCAAGCGACCTATTGCAGTTCATTGGCACAAACTAAACTGCCAGTTTTGGAGATTTTCATTGGTCCAGTACAGACAAGGATCTCGCAGGACCGGAGCGACACGCCGTATCTATCATTCACTGCTCAACCAGATCGAGACTGGTGTCTATGGTGTCGGTGACGCTCTGCCTTCAAGCCGCTCGCTTGCGGAAGAACTGGGGGTTTCGAGGACGACGGTGACCGCCGCATTCGATCAGCTTGTTTCGGAGGGGTATGTCCGGGTACAGCAGGGACGGAAAGCGTGTGTCGCTTCAGCGGGGCGGCTGAGCCAGGTTGATCCGCCCGACTGTTTGGCGATCCCCGCTCGCCGGCTTTCCGCCTATGCAACTCGTGCGATGGCTCTGCCACCGAACAGCATCGCCGGGAGGCTGCCGCTCAAATTCGATTTCCGCTACGGCGATATTGCGGCAGAGGACTTTCCCAAGGCCCCCTGGCGAAAAGCGCTGAATACCGCCTTCCTCAGGCATCGCGACAGATTGGGATACGATGATCCCGCTGGAAGCCGATCCCTGCGGGAGGCGTTGCAGGGCTATGTCTGGCGGTCAAGGGGCATCAGCTGCGATCTCGGCCAGATCATTGTTGTCAACGGATCGCAGCAGGCGCTGGACCTATGCGCTCGGGTTCTTGTCAATCCCGGCGACCGTATCGTGGTCGAAGACCCGTGCTACGCCATGGCCAAGAACGTGATGCATGCCGTCGGAGCAAACATCGTTGCCGTACCTTGTGGCGCTCATGGCATAGATACCGCGAAGCTTCCCGAGGTTGGCGACATCGCGGTCGCCTATGTGACGCCGAGCCACCAGTTTCCTCTGGGAGGAGTCTTACCTGCCGCGCATCGCCAAGCCTTGATGGAGTGGTCCATGTCGGCGAGCGCTTATGTCATCGAGGACGACTACGACAGCGAGTATCGCTACGATGTCAGCCCCATCCCGCCTCTCTATCTCTCGGGGCAAGGGCGCGTCATCTATGTCGGAACGGTCTCAAAAACCCTGTCGCCGACGCTCAGGCTCGGATACGTCATAATTCCGCATCCACTCGTCGAGGCCTTTATCGAATGCAAGCGGATTGCCGATCGGCACACATCCACGTTCGAGCAGGAAGCTCTCGCCGCGCTGATCGAGACCGGTGCCTACGAGAGGCATGTCCGCAAGATGCGGAGGCTTAATGCAGAGCGACGCGCCGTATTTTTGGCGTCGATGACCAGCGCTTTTGTGGACGACATCGAGATCGTCGGCACGACTGCGGGACTTCACGTCGTCGTGTGGTTCAACACCATTTCCTGCCGACAAGAGGCGCGTTTCGCCGATATTGCCCGAAGCCACGACATTGGAATCTATCCCATCGCTCGCCTGTTCTCATCGCCGGCTGATGAACGAGCCGGATATATCTTTGGCTATGCCTCCATGTCCGTCGATCAACTCGCCAAAGGAGTGGAAAAGTTGCATCGCGCATACCTCGGCTTCATCGGCGAAGAGGTCCGTCCAGGCGGGAGCGGGAGCCAAAACGGGAAGACTTTGAGCGTCACATAGTTTCGACCGGCGGCTATGCGACGCATCCGCTGTTTCTGTGACTTTGAGAAGGAACGTCTTCCGGTAGAGGGTCGATTTTCAGATCTGCGCAGATGACAGCGGACGTCGGCGGGATTTCTTAAATCCCTGACCCGTCGAACTGCTGTGTGTCGCGGCCTTCCCAGGGTGAGGGCAGCGAAAGGCGATTGAGGCTGGCCGAGGGCATCGGCATCCAACACTTCAGTTCCGGCTCGGCGTATTCGATGATGTGGCCGGGCGAGGAATCAGAGGCGCGCCAGCCTTCTCCACCGAACTGATCGCCATTCGACCAGTACGCGAGGTCAACTTCTGCCGGCCCCTGTTCGGACGGCCGGATGGTGACCAAGATTCGGCTACCGTCCTTCGGTGCGCTTGCCATGTGGCGCCAGCGATCTGTCTCGTCCATCGTTTTTCCTCCTGCCTTGCTGCAGGTTGAACTGTCGCCTCGCTATCGAAAACGGTCAACTCAAACTTTGCAGAACCATCCTCCGTCAGTCGACGCCGGTTCGCCGGAAGGCATAGGCTTCGCCACCGCTGAACCCGGGCTTGCCGGGAAGACGACGGTGTGATTGCCGTTGACGAAGGTGCGGTGGTCCGCGACCATTGCGGCGCTTGCGAAAATTGTGGACCTGTCAGCGAACTTCCGACTTCCACCACAGTTTGCGGTAGGTAAGTGATGGATGAGTAGAAACCTCGCGTCTAGCAGGATCACAGGTGAAGCCGTACCGAATGATCGTCATCGGGAACAAGAACATCGTTTCCTCCGAAATTCGCGATGCCTGGAAACAAGCAGGGGTCGGGTTGCGAGGCCCCGTTTTGCCGTCGGCTTTCGAAATGGGTCTCGTACGGGCTGCCCATGGCGTGCTGATCGATGCCACGGAGGATGCCAATTTCATGTTTCGGATATCCGAGCAGCTTGAAGCGGCTTCGGTTCCCTTTGTCTTCGTGGTTCGTGAAGAGCGGCTTCTCGGACATAAGGGCCCTTACGTGCTCGGAGTTCGGCCAGAAGATATCAAAGACATTGTCGAAGAACTGCTTCAGCAATACGACAGCGGTGTCCGGCACTAGGATTGGTTTCGTTCGGTCGACGAATGTGCCGCGAAATTCTTTAGCATCAGCCTGAACAGCTGGAGGCGAAGAGCCTGGCTCGTTTGTCCCAGAGGACGTTGAAGTTTTGCCTCTATGATCGTTCGATCGGCAAGTGCACCGGCTTCCCTGTCGGAGCGGACGAAACGACGCGCCATACGGTGGACCCAGGGGACGAGATCGTCGATCTTAGGATTCACATCTTCCTGGCTATTGGGACTTGGTGTACCCGGGACGACGGTCATTCGTAGCTCCCTCCTTACGCCAGACAATCCAGCAAGCTGTCGTGTCGTTCCGGTACGGTAGCGGACAATCGAAGTGCTGGCCGCTCGGTGCGTCCCTACCTGACGCGCCAGCGTGCAAGGCTTGCTGGCGAAGATCCAAAGGAGTAGACTTCATCTTATCGTTCGCAGACTAAACAGGGCGCGAACGGCTGAGGGTTACAGTGTGCTCTTGCCCCCAATCGTGGGAAGCACACATGGCCGCGCCTCCGCAGTTCAATATGCCGAACAAGCTTCTGGCATTGCTTCCTTCAGCCGATTACAACCAGATCGCGCCGGACCTGAACCATGTCGTCCTTCCGAGAGGAAGCTTGCTCGGCGAAATGGGGAAGCCCATCAAATACGTCTATTTTCTCACGTCCGGGATAGGTTCCGTCGTTGCAACGACGCCTGAGGGGCATCGCGCCGAAGCAGGTCTGTTTGGTCTTGATGGTTATGTCCCCACCTCGGCCGTCGCGGGCGCGGAAATCAACGCGCACGACGTCGGCATCCAACTGGAGGGCGATGGCTACAGGATGGACTACGATGCATTCCGCGGCTGGATGGAGGGGAACAGGAGCCTTTCCAAGGTGATGATCCGCTCGTTGGAGGCGTTTTCGATCCAACTCGCCTATACGGCCGCATCGAACGCTCTTCATGACGTCACGGAGCGGTTGGCCCGCTGGCTGCTGATGTGTCATGACCGGGTTGCCGGCAATGAAATCAACCTCACTCACGAGTTCATTTCGTTGATGCTGGCCGTCCGCCGGCCGAGCGTGACGACGGCTCTGCATGTGCTTGAAGGCAATGGATTCATCAAGTCCGAGAGGGGTCACATTACCATTCGCAACCGGGCCGCTCTCGAAGAGTTTGCGCATGACGCCTATGGAAGGCCGGAAGAGGAATACCGGCGTCTGATGAGAGACCTTTTCTGACGCATCAGATGCGTTAGATTTGCCGTCGATCGAGCTTTCACCGAGCGAACCGACATGACACGCTACTTCTTCCATATCCGGCGGAATGACGAGACGGTCCTCGATGAGGAAGGCGACGAATTCGCCAGCCTCGACGACGCGCGGGTCAGCGCCGTCAATGCCGTCCGGGAACTAGTGGCGGCAAAGATCAAGAGAGGCCTGATGATCCTGAACGAGCATATGGAAGTGCGCGACGAAGCAGACGCGCTGCACCTGGTCATCTCGTTCCACGAGGTGATCGAAGGCCAGCTCAAACGCTGAGAGCGGTTCAGAATTCCCCAATGAGGCGGCGGAATTCCTCTTCCGGCTTGCCGTAGGCATTGCCCGCGAACTCCTCCATGCCCTTCCGATCCCGGATGGTGATGCGGCCGCGTTCTGCGCGGATGAGCTTCTTGCCTTCAAGGACATGCAGGGCGGTGGTGACGCTTGGTCTGCGAACGCCGAGCATCAACGAGATGAAGTCATGCGTCAGCGCGATCTCATCGCCGTCCACACGGTCGTGGCACATCAGCAGCCAGCGCGCGAGACGTTCATCGACTTGATAGGTGACGTTGCAAAGCGCCGTATAGGATATCTGCGAGGCAAAGGTTTGGATAAATCTGGCGAGGAGATTGGCAAAAACCGGATGTTGCGAGAGAGCCCGAATGACGGCGTCGAGCGGCATGCGAAATCCATGCCCCTCGACCTGCATCAGCACTTCATGGACGCTGATCGTGCCGCCGACGCCGGCCGAGGTCGGCGAAAAACCCTCGCGGCCGAACATTCCAGCTTCAGCCCGCTGACCGTCCGACGAGATGGTGATGACCGACCCGATCCCGTTGCTGAGAAAGTAGACATAGTCGATCGGCCTGTCTGCCTTGACAATGATGAAACCTCTGCCGAGATCGACGGGCTCAAGCGCGCCGGCGACGCTATGAAACTCGTCGTCCGGCAACAAAGCTAGCAGTCGGTTTCGCTTTTCAGGGGGTTCTGCGGCGGACATGGCTCTCGCTGAGGTCGGGCGGGAGCCGAGAGCTTCCGGCCGCCATGCCCAGAACTGACGGACGGTTGTCGATTCTATAGCATCCTGTTGTTCCAGGTGTTTTTGCGTACGCTGGCAGACGCTTCGCCCGTTTTCTTCCATGTGGGGTAATCTCATGGTTCTTCATTTCAGGAGGGCGTAAAATGGAGAACCACGAACCCGTCTTGCTGCTGGAGGATCAGGCTCTTATTGCCATTTACATGGAGGAATTGCTTCACGAGGCCGGGTTTGACAATATCAGCACACTCTCATCCTGCGCTGCCGCGGCGGAGTGGCTTCAGAAGAACACACCCGAGCTTGCCGTGATAGAAACCCGGCTCAGGGACGAGCCATGCGACGCCATCGCCGCCGTTCTCAACCAGCGGGGCGTTCCCTATATCGTCCACTCGGTAGAGCGGGACGGCAGTGGAAATCACCCCTACATGGGCACCAAATGCAAATGGATCGACAAACCGTGCGATCCGGACGAATTCGTGAAGGCCGTGAAAGAGTGTGTGCCCAGCCGCAGGAAACCAGTGCCCGCCGCCTCGGGCACCCAATACCAGGAGCAGTGCCACCAGCGGTAGACAAGTTCCTTCTCATGCAAAGTGGCCGGTGCCGCGGTAGGGTCAGGCTCGAGGCAGGGAGGCTGTTGAATTCAGCCTCCCCTCACAAGGGGACTGGTCAGGCGGGAACAGCCAACGGGCGCGCTCTGGTCGATGAGGATCTTCCCGTTGCAACTGCCACCATCGGCATGCCGGCTTCCAGGCATGCCGCAATGAAGGCTTCGCGGGCGATCTCGACTGGCGCTATCCTCTTCAGCGCCGCCCGGCATCTCTGGACGGCGCGGTCATAACGCTCCCCACGCTTGAGGGGCCATTCGTTCTCGAGAAAGTCCAACGCGTCGTGGACGTTGTGGAAAGTATGGTTGAGACCGTTCGGCAGCCGGATGTTTACCGGCGCGCGGAACGGCATTTCCGGGATGTTCATGATCTCCTCCTTTCACATGCCGGATGAAAAAGAAGCAGAATCGATTTGGTTATTGGCCGCTGGGATTCAAGAGGTCGTGCGGTCCGCTGTGATTAGTTGTTATCGCCGAGCTGAGCCGCAAGGTGAATTCGGGCACGGTTGACCCGGCTCTTGATGGTGCCGAGCGGGCAGTCGCAACGTCGTGCCGCAACCTCGTAGCTCTCCCCCTGGATCAGGACGATATCCAGGGCCTGGCGATAGTGAGCGGGCAGTTCCGAAAATGCCTTTTCAAGTTCCCGGGCGCGGACCGACCATTCCTGGGGCGCCTGGACCGACGGCTGTGCCGAAATGCCTTCTCCCAGACCGATCACCTCTCGCTTGGCAAGGCCAAACTTCGTGCAGAACGTGTTGCGCATGATCGTGAAAAGCCAGGATTTCAGGCTGGTGCCCGGCTGGAACTTGTCGAGATTGGCCAGCGCTCTGAGAAGGGTCTCCTGCACGAGATCATCCACGTCGCTCGGCGTCCGGTGAAACCGGCGCGCGAAGGATCTGAGCGCAGGTATCAGATCCACGACCTCGGAACGAATATGAGAAATGGAATTATCGACTGCCATGGGGCCTCCTGACATGACAATCGACGGAACTGCGGCCGGAGCCATTTGTTCCGATGTTTTATATGAATCCTGGGCCGTGGCGGCAGGGGGCGACGGCATCATAGTCAGCGAGGTTGTCGGGGCCTCTCGCCGGTACCGTCACGTCTTCTTGTCAGGGAGCTTGCAATCATTTCGTTCCCTCACTGCGAATCCTTATTGCAATTCATTCGCAATTGCAGAATATGAATGTAACGAGAGTGTCCATCGTTGTTGCAGACGATCTCCGAGCTGCGACGAGGCCATTTCGACCACTGACTGCAATTAAGTCCTATTCGCAAAAGGAGGCGTGCATGCTTGACAAGATACGACGGCTGGTCCTGACCGGAATGGTGGGAACGGCGTTCGCCGCCGTTCTGGCGGTCATGCCGGCATCGGCTCAGGACAAATTCAAGGCGGTGACGACTTTCACGGTGATCGCCGACATCGCGAAAAACGTCGCCGGCGACGCCGCGGTCGTCGAATCCATCACCAAGCCCGGTGCGGAAATCCACAACTACCAGCCGACACCCGGCGACATCCAGCGGGCGCAGGGCGCCAAGCTCGTCTTCTGGAACGGGCTCAATCTCGAGCTCTGGTTCGAGAAGTTCTTTCAGAACCTGAAGGCCGTGCCGGGCGTCGTGGTCTCGACAGGCGTCGAGCCGATGGGCATCGTCGAAGGCCCGTATGTGGGCAAGCCCAACCCGCATGCCTGGATGTCTCCCACCGCGGCGCTGATCTATGTCGACAACATCCGCGATGCCTTCGTGAAGTACGATCCGAAGAATGCCGCGATCTACAAGGCCAATGCTGAAGCCTACAAAGAGAAGATCAAGGCCGCCATAGATCCCATCAAGGCCGAGCTCGCCAGGGTGCCGGAAGACAAGCGGTGGCTTGTGACGAGCGAAGGCGCCTTCTCCTATCTCGCCCGCGATTTCGGCTTGAAGGAGTTTTACCTGTGGCCGATCAATGCCGACCAGCAGGGCACGCCGCAGCAGGTTCGCAAGGTGATCGACGCCGTCCGTAAAAACCGGATCGGTGTCGTTTTCTCGGAAAGCACGATTTCGCCGAAGCCAGCCGAACAGGTGGCGCGGGAAACAGGCGCCAAATACGGCGGCGTTCTTTATGTAGACTCGCTGAGCGAGGCCGATGGCCCGGTTCCGACATATCTCGATCTGCTGAAGGTGACTTCGGATACCATCGCCAAGGGCCTGGCCGCCTCGCCCTGATATCTGTCGTGCGCCCATTCGCGATCCGGCGGGTGGGCGCGTACATTTGCCGTTTTCAAGAGGATGTTGCCCATGAATGCTCAACCCCGTTGGCCGAACCATGCTCCTTCCGGCTCTGACGGAATCATGGTCGACGGCGCGACCGTGACCTACCGCAATGGCCATACGGCCATACGGGATGCGAGCTTCAGTATTCCTCAGGGAACGATTACCGCGCTGGTGGGGGTCAACGGTTCGGGCAAGTCCACGCTGTTCAAGGCGATCATGGGTTTTGTGCGTCTGGCGAAAGGCGACATCCGGGTGCTCGGCATGTCGGTCAAGGAGGCGCTGCGCAAGAACCTCGTTGCCTATGTGCCGCAGTCGGAAGAGGTCGACTGGAACTTTCCGGTGCTGGTCGAGGATGTCGTCATGATGGGCCGCTACGGCCATATGGGCATGATGCGCATTCCGAAAGCCGCCGATCACGAGGCCGTGGCGACGGCGCTGGCCCGCGTCAGCATGAGCGAGTTCCGCAAGCGCCAGATCGGAGAACTGTCGGGCGGGCAGAAGAAGCGGATTTTCCTGGCGCGCGCCCTGGCGCAGGACGGCCGCGTCATCATGCTCGATGAGCCCTTCACCGGCGTCGACGTCAAGACGGAGGACCAGATCATCACCTTGCTTCGCGAGCTGCGCGACGAGGGCCGCGTCATGCTGGTCTCGACGCACAATCTCGGCTCGGTGCCGGAATTCTGCGACCGGACCATCCTCATCAAGGGGACGGTGCTCGCCTACGGGCCGACGGTCGAGACCTTCACCCAGGAAAACCTGGAAAAGACCTTCGGCGGCGTGCTGCGTCATTTTGTACTCAGCGACGCGCAGAACGGAAGATCGACGTCGATCGGCCTGATTAGCGACGATGAGCGGCCCCTGGTGCTTCGGGGCGGGAAGGCGACCAACCGTGCATCGGACGAGGAAGGCGGAGGCCGCGAATGATCGCCGTTCTGATCGAACCCTTCACCTACAACTATATGCTGAATGCCATGTGGGTCTCGGCCCTTGTCGGCGGCGTCTGCGCCTTCCTTTCCTGTTACCTGATGCTGAAAGGCTGGTCGCTGATCGGCGATGCGCTCTCGCATTCGATCGTTCCCGGCGTGGCAGGCGCCTATATGCTCGGGCTTCCCTTTTCGATAGGCGCCTTTTTCTCCGGAGGGCTTGCTGCGGCCACGATGCTTTTCCTCAACCAGCGCACCAAGCTGAAGGAAGATGCCATCATCGGCCTGATCTTCTCCTCCTTCTTCGGGCTGGGGCTGTTCATGATCTCGCTGAGGCCCATGGCGGTGAACATCCAGACGATCGTGCTCGGCAACATCCTCGCCATCACGCCCGAGGACACGCTGCAGCTTGCCATCATCGGCTTCGTGTCGCTGGCCGTTCTGCTCGTCAAATGGAAGGACCTGATGGTAACCTTCTTCGATGAGAGCCACGCCCGATCGATCGGGCTCAATCCGACAGCGCTCAAGATCGTCTTCTTCACTCTTCTGTCGGCTTCGACGGTTGCTGCGCTCCAGACGGTCGGGGCCTTCCTGGTCGTCTGTATGGTGGTCACGCCCGGCGCGACCGCCTACCTCCTGACCGACCGTTTCCCGCGCCTCCTTGTTCTGGCGGTGATCATCGGGTCGATCACCAGCTTTGTCGGCGCCTATGCGAGTTATTTCCTCGACGGGGCGACCGGCGGCATCATCGTGGTGCTGCAGACGGCTATCTTCCTGATCGCATTCTTCCTGGCGCCGAAGCACGGGATGTTGGCGGCGCGCAGGCGGGCAGCCCAGGCACTGGAGGAGGCCCCATGACCATTGTCGATACGCTTCTCTCACCCTTCCAGTTCAGCTTCATGGTCAATGCGCTGCTGATCTCGGTGCTGATGGCCGTGCCGATGGCGCTTCTGTCCTGCTTCCTTGTCCTGAAGGGCTGGTCGCTGATGGGCGATGCGATCAGCCATGCCGTGTTTCCCGGCGTGGTGATCGCCTATATCGTCGGCATGCCTCTCGCGATCGGCGCTTTCGCAGCCGGCATGTTCTGCGCCATCGCCACCGGCTTCCTGAAGGAAAACAGCCGCATCAAGCAGGACACAGTGATGGGCATCGTGTTCGCCGGCATGTTCGGGCTCGGCCTCGTCCTTTATGTGAAGATCCAGTCCGACGTGCATCTCGATCATATCCTGTTCGGCGACATGCTCGGCATCTCCTGGCGTGACATCGGCGAGGCGGCCGTCATCGCGGCGATCACGGCCGGCATTCTCGGTGTGAAATGGAAGGATTTCCTGCTGCACGCCTTCGATCCGGCGCAGGCAAGGGCCGTGGGACTGAGGGTCAATTTCCTGCACTACGGTCTTCTCGCTCTCATTTCGCTGACCATCGTCGGTGCCCTGCAGGCGGTCGGCATCATCCTTTCGATCGCCATGCTGATCGCGCCGGGAGCCATCGCCTTCCTGCTGACCCGCAAGTTCAGCACCATGCTGGTCCTGTCGATTGCCATTGCCGTGACCGGTTCGTTCGCCGGCGTCTACCTGTCCTTCTTCATCGACAGCGCTCCGGCCCCGACCATCGTGCTCCTGCTGGCGATCGGTTTCGTGCTCGCCTTCATCCACGCTACCCGCAAGGCTGCCCGGGTCGAGACAACCGAAACGATCTAGCAAGGGGAGGGGAGCGCCTCGGGTGCGCTATGCCTTCAACCATTTGCGGATGCGCCCCTGTGCGTTGGCATAGGGAGAGGAGGTATTGAACTGGATCATTCGGCCTTTGGTCCATTTGTCATACCAGGGCTTGCCGTAGAGTTCGTCGTTCGACCGGGAGGATATGGTCTCGACCAGACGTTCCTTCGCTGCGGTCAAACGGTCGAGCAGTTCCCGCCAGTCAAGGGATTGGTAGTCCCGGTAGAACTTCTGGGCGAGCAAGCCGAGTTGGTTCCATTTGAAACCGGTCTCAGGGAAGTCGACCGGTTCTCCCCTGCCGTCGCGATCCAGCCACTTCAGCACAAGTTCATTCCATCCCAGCAGATAGGCGACCAGATCGGCGGGACTCATCACGGTTCCCGCAGCGTGTCCCTCCAGCGAGGATTCGCGGGCGCGGCTTTCGGGCACCTGACCGAGGTCGGCCGTCAATTTGTCGAACGTCGTGCCGATCGCGGCAAGAAGCTCGGTTTTGGAAGCAGGGACAGCCATTCTGGATCTCCACGACGCGGCCTCTAGCATGGACGACAGATATGCTCCGCGATCCTGCGGGTGAAGCTGCCGTCATGCCGCAGTCGAACGGCGGCCCATGGCACTCCCTGTCAATCCAGCAGTTGACTCCAGATCGGGCTGACGATAATTAATAGATTGACTAGTCGATTAATTATATCGGCCGTTTGAAAAGGCGAAAAGTTGCATGCGTAAAGTTGATCCCGACAAGCACGACGCCCGGGTGCGGCAAATCCTCGATGCCGCCCGAGCCTGCTTTGCAGAAAAGGGTTTTCATCAAACCAGCACCGCAGCGATCTGCGCCCGGGCTGGCATGAGTCCCGGCAACTTATTCCATTATTTTTCCAGCAAGCAGGCCATTATCGCTGCCATCGTTGATGGGGAGCGCAGGGACGTCGCCGAATACTTCAGCTCCGCTATGCAAGCGGCCGACTTGCTGGGTGAAATTCTGGCGTTCATGGACATGATTTTAGCCCTGGCTGCCGACAAGACCTTCGCAGGACTGGCCCTCGAGATCGTGGCCGAAGCAACCAGGGACCCGGAAATCGGGGCGCGGGTTTCTCGAAACGACGTCGAACTTCGCAGCGCGCTTCAAGCTCTTATTACCGCCGCCGAAGAACGCGGCCAGGTCGGCAGGGCGCTTCCTTCCGCCGATGCCGCCACGTGGATCGCCACGCTGATCGACGGGATATTTTCGCGCGTCGGTATCGATCCCGACTTTAGCCCCAAGGCCCACAGCAGCACCCTGCGCCTGATGATCACCCGCATGCTCTGCGCGGATGCGGCGTGACCTCTCTTTAAGTATCAGACAATAATTGGATATCAGATCATGGTTCTGCGTCCCGCTGTCCAACAGCGCCTGACGAACATCGACGCGCTTCGCGGTTTTTCCTTGTTCGGCATTCTTGTCGTCAATATCTCGGTCTTCGCTTCGACCTTTTACGGTTCCGGAGCGCCCGATCCAGCGTTCAGCAGTCAGTTCGACAGGCTGGTTCAGGGATTTGTGGCGTTGTTTTTCGAGACAAAGTTCTATCTCCTGTTCTCGTTCTTGTTTGGCTACAGCTTCACATTGCAAATGCGATCCGCCGAGCGGGCGGGCCAGGTTTTCGTGCCCCGCATGGTGCGCAGACAGCTAGGCCTCCTCGTTATCGGGGTGGCTCATGCGGTGCTGCTGTTTCACGGCGATATCCTGTCCACCTACGCGTTGCTGGGAATAGCGCTTCTGGCGATGCGTCACCAATCGCCTCGGCGAATGCTCAAGACGGCGGGCTGGCTGATCATCGTGACTGCATCGATCTGGATATTCCTGGGAAGCCTTCAGCTTCTCGAGGGCGGTATTGGTGATGTCGAACAGGCATCGATACGTGCCGAAGCGGCCAGGGCGACCTATACCGGTTCTCCGGCCGGCGTGATCTGGCAGCATATGCGGGAGCTTCCCCAGATGGGTCTGGTTTTGGTCTTGATGCAGGGGCCATGTGCGCTGGCAATGTTTCTCATCGGTTTTGTCGCAGGGGAAAAGCGGATATTTGAGCGGCTGGAGGATCATCAGCCCATGCTGCGACGCTTTGTGCTGGCTGGGTCGGTCGTCGGGCTCACGGGAGCTTCGGTCTTTGCGGTTGCTACTGTATGGCTGGCAGGTTCCGGTTGGGAGCCGCTCGGACTGGGAATAGGTCTCCTTACCGCTCCTCTGTTATCCGGCGCCTACGTGGTGGTAGCGATGAAGGTCTTCCGGTCGCGGATCGGCGACTGGATCACCGGGTGCCTTGCCCCAGCAGGGCGCATGGCCCTAACCAACTATCTGTTTCAGTCCTTGGCCTGCTCGCTGATCTTCACCGCTTACGGCTTGGGGCTCGTGGGAGAGATCGCTCCTGCCTGGACGGTTGCACTGGCTCTTGTGATCTTTGCGGTTCAATTGTTTTTGAGCCACATGTGGATGCGCGTGTTCGCCTATGGTCCCTTGGAATGGGTCCTGCGGGCCCTTACGACTGCATCCTGGCCTGCCTGGCACGTGTAGACGCAGCGGCCGACATAAGCCGGAGTTGACGCGCATCAAAGAACGCTGTGGCGGAAGGGCGCATAGACAGACCTGACTGTGCCGTGCCAATAACGGATGTCCAGATCGGACATCGGCGGCTGGCCGCAACTGATGAGGGGACCGTGAAGAACCGCAGAGCGCCTGGCTGGAGTGTTGTGTTCGCGTCTATCGCGGCCTACGCGCTCGTCGTGCAGATGGTGCTTGGCTCCGTCCTTCTCGGCTCAGCGGTTGCAGCTCCTGTCATCGATGATTTTGGAAACCCGCTTTGCATTACCCATGCCGGCGGTAGCGGCCAATCCGATCACAAGGATGGCCCAAAACTGCCCGAGTGCTGTACCCAGGCATGCAGCGTTCTCGCTCCGGCGCTCGCGCCGCAGTTTTCCGACAATTTTCTGAGCAACCGGCTGGAGGCCACTGTCAAGCCGGTTCCGGCCGAAGCGGATATAGGTCCCTTCGAACGGCCCGAGACCTCCCCCGGAAATCCCCGCGCGCCACCGCCGGCAGCTTGATCGCAAAGCGCTCCAAGTCGTGCCGCTCTCTGTTCCGTGAACTCGTTTCGGCCAAAACGGCAATGACGCGGCAAAAGCCGTGCAGAGCGCTCTGGGCCGCCGGCCGTATCGGAGCACGGGCAGGATCGCCTTTTCAAACCATCAATCCACCCCGGACCGGCGCCTTCCCGGCTGCCCGTCACCTGAAAATCAGGCCGTCCAACGCGCGGCCAAGCATGGAGATTCACATGTTGAAGAAAATCACCACAACCGCCGCCATCCTCATGGTCGGTAGCACCGCCGCTCTGGCGCATGTCACCCTGGAAGCAAAGGAAGCTCCCCTGGGCGCCACCTACAAGGCGGTGCTGCGCGTGCCGCACGGTTGCGAGGGCAAGCCGACGAACACCGTGCGCGTCCAGATCCCGGAAGGCTTCTACGGAGTGAAGCCGCAGCCGAAGGCCGGCTGGACGCTCGGCAAGGTCAAGGGCGCCTATGCCAAGGCCTATGACAATCACGGCTCTCCCGTCACCGAAGGGGTCAAGGAAGTGGTCTGGAGCGGCGGCAACCTCGGCGACGACGAGTATGAGGAGTTCGTGCTGCGGGGCACGATTGCCGTGGATCTGAAAGCCGGCGACATGCTCTATTTCCCGGTGATCCAGGAGTGCCCGGAAGGCCTCAAGGAACGCTGGATCGAAGTGCCTGCCGCAGGCCAGAAGGCGTCGGACCTCGAACTCCCGGCCCCGGGCGTCAAGCTCCTTCAGAAGACCGGCAACTGAGCGATCGATCCACCCGGGAGCATGAAGGCCGATGACGCCGCTTTGCTACAAGGCACTTTCACTGACCGGCGCTCTGCAGCGGTTTGCTTATGCGATCCTGTTGTGGTCGGTCATGACGGCGGCGGCATCCGCCCATGCATCCCTCAACACGACCGAGCCGCGCGACGGTTCGGTCGTGTCCACGGTCCCGCGCGTGATAACTCTGACATTCAGCGAGCCTGTCTCGCCGACCAGCCTCAAGCTCACGCGGCCGGACCGCAGTTCAGTCACTCTCAAAAGCTTCGTCCTGAAGGACAGGACAGTCGAGATTACCCCGCCGGAAGACCTTGCGGACGGGAGCTATCTTCTCTCCTGGCGGGTCGTTTCGGAGGATGGCCACCCGATCGGCGGCTCGGTCGTCTTCTCGATCGGGCGGCCGAACGCCGACGCCCGGGGCACGGTGGTCGATATCGACGGGCCGGTCCGCGCCGGCCTCTGGATCGGCAAGGTGGCGCTCTATGTCGGTCTCTTCCTGGGGGTCGGCGGCGCTTTTGCCATCCACTGGTTCGCGGACGGTTCCGGGAATGCGTTGAGGCAGGTGCTTGCCGCCCTCGGCGCCGGCCTTGCGGGTGCCTTGCTTTCAGGAGGCTTCCAGGGCCTCGATACAGCGGGCGAGCCTGTTTCGCGGCTCTTCGTGCCGGCTGTCTGGAAGGCGGGAATGGCCACGAGCTTCGGGCCGACGGTCATCTTTGCGATCGCGGCCCTGGCGCTTGCAGGGCTCGCTCTGGCCAGCGGTCGGGGCAGGGATGCCCGCTGGATATCGATATCCGCCGTCATGACCGTGGCATTCGCCCTCTGCCTCAGCGGACACGCGAGTGCGGCAGACCCGCAATGGCTGATGCGCCCGGCCGTTTTCCTGCATGTCGCGGCCATAACTGTCTGGGCCGGCGCGCTGCTGCCGCTCCTGGCGGAATTCGGAAAAGACAAAGAAGCTGCCGGCGCGGCATTGCATCGCTTCTCGGTCTTCATACCTTCGGCTGTCCTGGTCCTTGCCGTGGCCGGATGCGTGCTCGCCGTCGTCCAGGTCCGCACTCCGGCTGGGCTGGTCACGACGGCGTATGGGATCGTATTCCTCGTCAAGCTCGGGCTGCTCGCCCTGCTGTTTGCCCTGGCAGCCGTCAACCGGTGGAAACTCACCTCATGTTCGAGGAAGGGGGAGCCTGCGGCGATCCGCCAGCTCGTTCGTTCGATCGCTGCGGAGACTGTCATCCTGCTCCTCATCTTCGCGGTGGCTGCGACGTGGCGCTTCACGCCGCCGCCACGCACCTTGATCGCTGAAGTCCAGAGGACTGCCGTGGTTCACCTGGAGACTAGCAAGGCCGTGGCTGATGTCAGGATCACGCCGGACAGGGTAGGAAAGGTCGCGATATCCGCGGTCATCGCCAAAAGCGACCGGTCGCCGCTCGATCCTCAGGAAGTAACGGTCGTGCTGTCTAACCCGGGGGCGGGGATCGAGCCGATAAGGCGGAAGGCCGAGAAAGGCAAGGACGGCTGGTCGGCGCCCGATATCGTGCTTCCCGTACCCGGGCGGTGGCGGCTTCGCCTTGACGTGATCATCAGCGATTTCGAGATCACCAGGATGGAAGGCGAGATCGAAATCGCGCCTTGACCCGACGCCAGCCGGACGCTCCTTAAGGGCGGAGCGTCCGTAAGCCAACGTTCCTTTATCCTTCCGCCACCCGCCGTCGCACGCGGGTCAGCATCGGCCCGTATTCGAGAATAAAGAGGCCGAACGCGGCAAGCCATGCGGTGCCGGAGAGTGAATAGATCAGGCTCGTAAATTCCGGAAACAGGCCGGTGCTTGGCCTTAGAAGGGCGCAGAGCACGATTGCCGCATAGCAAGCGACGGTTGTTCGCGACGCGGTCAGGGCGCGCCCGGTATGGCCCCGGCTTGCCCTTGTCATGACGGCGAGCATCATCGTGGTCACGGTTCCGACGCTCAGGACGTGGATAGCGGAGGTCTGGTCGAAGAGGTTCACGGCTGCAAGGCCGATCGCAAGGAACCCCAGCGGTACGAACAGGTAGGCGATATGCAGGATCGTCACCAGCATTTCCGCGGTCGTGGTCCAGCCCCGCCAGCGCGCGAGCCGGATAGCCTGCATGGCCGCCGCCAGCCCTGCCGCCCCCGCAACGAGCTTTCCGTCGTCCAGAACGACCCAGGCGGCCAGGGCGGCGACCCCGCACAGGATGGCCGCCGTATCAAACCGGTCATAGGCGGCGGGGAAATCCGTCCGACCGGTCTTGTTGATCCAGTTGCGGGTGAAGCTCGGGATGATTCGCCCACCCACAACGAGGATCATTGCGGTATAGGCCGAGAGGGCAAGCTTGATCCCGATGGATGGGTGCTGCCCGCCAGCCACCGCCAGATGATACAGGATGTTTGCAGCGGAGAGCGCGACGAGGCCGGTGATGACCTTCAGGTCCTTCCACTTCCGTCCCGCGACTACTTCGCGCACGCAGATGAAGAGGAGGAGGGGCAGAAAAGCGCTGTCGGCCAGGATGGCGGCCGTGGTGCCGATAAAGTCGGACAGAAGCAGCGCCAGCCGGCCGGAGATCCAGACGAGGAACAGGAAGACCAGCGGCCAACCGGACACCGGCAGCCTGCCGGTCCAGTTCGGGACCGCGGTCAGCAGGAAACCCGCCAGCACGGCGCTCGCATAACCGAACAGCATCTCGTGTGCATGCCAGTGGACGGTGCCGTAGGAAACCGCCACGTCGATCAGTCCGGCCAGGCTTGCCATCCATAACAGCATCGCGGCAGCCGCCCAGAGGGCCGACGAGAGAAAGAACGGCCGGAAGCCGTAGGAGAATATGATGGGAGCGGTTGTGGAAAGTCCCCTCGGGATGCTCCCAGGTCGCCGCCCGGCCGGAATTGTCGTCATCTTCGGAACTCCTTGTTCGGCATCCTTGTAACGGCGGCGGCGCCCCCCCTTCATTGCGGCGTCGCAAGCAGACGCGGGAATGTTTGCTGCCGGCGCGGCAATAGCGCATCTTCGATCTCGCCGCGGGCTGTGCTAGGTTCGCGCTGACCCTAGCGGAGCATAGGCCGTTGAAGATCGATAAGAGCCTCGTGAGAAGTTTTCCCCTGTTCGAAAGGATGGAGGATGCCGATACGGAAGCGCTTCTTGCTCACGCAACTTCCCGTCGGGTGCCGGTCGGCGAAGCGGTCTTCGAACAGGGGGCGGCCGCGACGCATTTCCATCTGCTTCTGCATGGCAGGCTGAAAGTCACGCAGGTCACCGAAGACGGTCAGCAGATCATCGTGCGCGTTGTCCACCCGGGTGATCTCTTCGGTTTTGCCAAGGCGCTCCAGCGGACGGACTATCCCGGCACGGCGATGGCCGTTTCGGAAAGCATCGCGCTTTGCTGGCCGACGGAACTCTGGCCGCAGTTCGTGGATCGCAATCCCCGGCTTGCGGTCACGGCCATGCAGACGATCGGGCAGCGCCTGGAAGAAGCCCATGCCCGCATCCGCGAAATGTCGACACAGGAGGTCGAGCAGCGGGTCGCCCACGCGGTTCTGAGGCTCGCTAAGCATGCGGGCCGCAAGGAGGGCGATGCGGTGCGGATCGACTTCCCAATCTCCCGGCAGGACATAGCCGAGATGACCGGCACGACGCTGCATACCGTCTCGAGGATCATGAGCGCTTGGGAGGCGAAAGGCCTGGTCGAAGGCGGGCGCCAGAAGCTGCTGGTGAAGGATGCCGAAGGCCTGCTGGCGCTGGCTGAAAGCACGAAGGGATAACGGGAGCGAGATAGGCGTTCCTGAAACAACCGCCGGACAACCCGGCGAGATGCCTCAGATCTCCCGGGTGATCGACTCGCTCAGGCGCTCGATTTCCTCGATGATGAACAAGGCCGGATCGTCTGCAGCGCCGGATGCTACCATCTCGTAGACCGCATGGCGCTTGTCCCGGACATTTCCCGCATGCGAAACGAGCGGCGCCCTTTCGTGGTGCCGTGTCTCTCCCCAGCGCCTGATCAGCGTTAGAAGCTTCATGATGTCATCATCGAAGCGTTCCACGGCGGGTCGTAGGTCAGTTCCACCTCGACGCTCTTCACGCCGGCAACCGATGCGGCACAGGCCTGGATGGCTTCCTTCAGAAAGGTCGAGGCGGGGCAGCCTTTCGTCGTGGTCGTCATCGATATGTGCATGTCGCCGGCCTGATCCACCTCGATGCGGTAGATGAGGCCCATGTCCACGACGCTGCGTCCCATCTCCGGATCGATGACCATGGAAAGTTGTTGCCTGACCTGTTCGATCAGGTTGGCCTGCTCGGACGTGTCAGGCATCGGCAACCCCTTTGCCGATACGGATCATGATGCGGTAGGCGCTGCCGTCCCGATCGAAATTGCCCACCCATTGATGGCCCCGGCGCGTCAGTTCCGGGAACAGGAAGACCGGTTCGCGTGCCAGCACCGCGAAGATCACTTCGCCCGCGTCGAGTGCTTCGGCCGCGCCGAGAATTCGCTGCATCGGTTCCGGCGGATCAAGGTCGGAAAGGTCGAGCTGCACCGACGGCTCCGCCCAGAGTTCGGGCGAGACCGCGTTTTCCGAGAGCGCGACCGCTTCTTGCTGGCGCGGCGTGAAACGGACCTCGAAATCCCCGCCGTCGAGTTCGATAATGGCGTGATCGAAGCCCTTGGCATCCATGACGCGATAGAGCGGTTGCGGCTTGAAGGGCGCAAGCAGCCTCAGTCCCTGACCGGGCTGCAGCGCCCCGACCGCCGTCATGATCGCTTCGAAAGGCTCGCCGCCGTTCTTCAGGATCGGCCTGACATCGAGTTCCTTGAATTCCTGGGTCATCGTGACCTCCCGTTGAAGCTTGGTAAAATGAGCCGCCGTGCGGCGATGGCCGATGGCAGCCGGGTCGCGACCGGGACCATGGCGAGGCGGCGGGCCTGAATGAACTCGAAGGCGAGAGCGCAGACAGCCGTGAGCTGAGCGAATGTAGCCGCCCTGAACATGTCCGGCATGTCGAGGATCAGGACCGCGGTCGCCGTTGCCGTCGCGGTGAAATAGAGCCCGAACCACAAGGAAGCCCGCCGCTCGTTGACGAGGTCCTGGACGCGCGGGACGGCTGTGCGGCCAAGAACGGGGCCGTAAAACTCCAGCCACGTCATGAATGCCACGATCTTGTAGAGCTGCCCGAGGCCGAGCCCGGTCAGCCATCCGAACGTGAAAAGATAGGCGACGGGCATCACCATCTCAGGCAGATTGCCGATCACGATAGAGGCCGCGAGAAGAACGAAGCAGAAGAGCAGCATGCCGATCGCCACCAGGCTCGCCATCACGTTCAGTTCAACGGACTTCCGTTTCCGCTCGCGGAAGATCGAGTGGATATCGATGGCGTAGAAAAGAGCGGCAAGTCCCGAGAGCGCTATCGCCAGGTGAAGCGGCCAGTCGGCGGGCAAGCCGGCGCCATCGGAGAAAATGCCATAGCCGGCGGCCAGGAGAGCGGTGGCCGATAGCCAGCCGATCGCCCGGCTTGTCCCGCTCGTCCTTTCGGGCGACAGCAGGAACATCGTCAGGAGGCGATAGCTGACGCCGATCGCGGTGATGGTCATCCATCCGAACAATCCGAGATAGGCGTGCGCCGGTCCGGCCGAGAGCAGCAGCCCGACGAGACGCGGATCATCGGTGAGGCCGGAGAGGGAAAGGGCAAACAGCAGCCCGACCAGCGCCGTAATGATCAGTGGCACGCAGCCGAGCGCGACGAACTTTGCCGGCAGCGAGTACGGCCGGGCTGCCGCAAGCGTCCCCGCGACCATCCAGCAGAGGCCCGCGAATGCCACGGTCAGGAGAAGGCCTCCGGCCGGCAGCATCCACGTCCAGAGGGGCACGAGATCGGCCAGCCCCAGGAACCCGCCGAGCAGCAGGAGAAGCCCGATCATGGTCAGCAGCAAGGCGGGCAGGGCGAGATGGGGGGATTGCAACTGTCGCGAGGCGATTACCGGCACGAACTGAAGCAGCGATCCGGCAAACAGGAGGCCGAGCCAGCCGACCGCGATCAGGTGGACGATCACCAGCGAGGCCGGGTCGTCGATGGGAGCGGATGGATATCCGAAGCCCGATATCGTCAAGGCCAGCCCGGCGACCAGGCAGACCAGCGCCGTCGCGAAATAGGACATCGTCCAGGGGGAGAGAGTGGCGCCGGGCATGGCTTCGTCTTTCAATGACCGCAGCAGCAGTCGCAGCCGGAGCTTTGCGCCCGCTGGATCTCGACGCGCCAGACATCCGGACCCTGTTCGAGATATTGCCAGTCGAACTCTTCCGGATACCGGCTCTCGATCTGGTAGTGCAGCGGCCGGGGATCATGGTCGCTGGTGACATGCATGACGCCGCCGGGGATGAGGGACGTCAGCACGCCGAAAATCTTCGGGTGACGTTCGGCGGGAGCGAGCGTCCTGACATCGATGGAGGGGATTTCAATATCCGACATGGTTTGTTCTGGGCCTTTCGAGCTGGTGCAGCGGCCTGGCCGATCCCGGCCGCCTTGATGAGTTAGCAGCGGCGCGATCGACGGAATTTGCGTCGGGACAAATATTTTACAGAAAGACGACGCTGTCGTTGATTTTGCACAAAGAGAGGCCGGCGGCGGGCAGCTAAATGCTCTTTGAAGAAAACCGAAAGGAGCCCGACATGTCAGCAGCGATAATCGAGAAATATGGCGATGCACGGCTGCCGCGCTACACGAGCTATCCGACGGCTCCGAACTTCAGCCCGGATTTCGATGCCCTCGACTATCCGGCCTGGCTGAAGGCGTTGCCCGAAGGACAACCAACCTCGCTCTACATCCACATCCCCTTCTGTCGGTCGATGTGCTGGTATTGCGGCTGCCACACGACGATCACCGAGCGCGACAGGCCCATTCTCGACTATATCGAGATACTTCACCGGGAAATCGAGCTTCTGGCGTCCGCCAGGGACGACGGCTTCAGCGTCGGGGAAATCCACTTCGGCGGCGGCACGCCGACCATCATCAGGCCGGAGGAATTCATCGCGCTGATGGATGCATTTCGCGATCGTCTCGGTTTTGCGGGCGCCGTCAATGCCGCGGTCGAGATCGATCCGCGAACCTTGACCGGGGAGATGGCGGTTGCGCTCGGCCAGTCGGGCGTCACCCGCGCAAGCCTTGGCGTCCAGAGCTTCGATCCGAAGGTCCAGAAGGCGATCAACCGCGTTCAGAGCGTCGAGACGACGATGGATGCGGTCGAGCATCTTCGCCGTAACGACATCAACGCGATCAACTTCGATCTGATCTATGGGCTGCCGTTTCAGACGGTCGAATCCTGCGTCGAGACGGTCGAAACGGCTGTCACCATGCGCCCGGATCGCCTTGCCGTCTTCGGTTATGCGCATATTCCGAGTTTCAAGAAGCACCAGCGACTCATCGATGAGGCGGCGCTTCCGGATGCGCGGGAGCGCGCGCTTCAGGCATCCGCGATATCAGAGGCCCTGGTGGCGGCAGGATATGTCAGGATCGGTCTCGACCATTTCGCGCTGCCGGGCGACGAACTCTCGCTTGCGCAGACCGAAGGCCGACTGCATCGGAATTTCCAAGGGTACACGACGGATGCCTGCGAGGCCCTGATCGGGCTCGGCGCGTCCTCGATCGGCCGGTTGCCGCAAGGGTATATCCAGAACGAGGTTCCGCCGGGCCTTTATGCGACCCGGGTGTCGAAAGGCGAATTGCCGGTCGCCAAGGGCTATCGCCTCACGCCGGAAGATCGCCTGCGCGGTGAGGTGATCGAAAGACTGATGTGTGACTTTACGGTGGATGTTGCGGCCCTAGCGGCAGCGCATGGCTTCGATGCCGAGCTTCTGCTGCGGGGCAACGATCGGCTCGATGAGCTGGAACGAGACGGCCTGATCGAACGCCGGGACGGCATCATCCGCGTCTCGGAGGATCACCGGTTCATCGTCAGAGCCGCGGCCTCTGCATTCGATGCCTATCTAAACAGAAGCGGCAGGTCGTTCAGCAAGGCGGCATAGGGTTCAGAACGGGAAATGGAGGTCCGGCATCCGCCGAGCCGGACCTCCATGCGGCCGGGCTCCCCTATCCCGTCAGGCCGCGATAGATGGCGGGCAGAGCCGCCGGAAGCTTTGAAATATCTCCGACAACCGCATAACCGTTGCGTCCGAACATCGTCGGCAGATAGGATTTCGCATCCTTGTCCACCGTCACGGCGAAGACGCTGACGCCAAGGCGCCTTGCTTCCTGCACGGCGCGGCGGCTGTCTTCCATCGCGAAACGTCCCTCGTAGTGGTCGATGTCGTTGGGCTTGCCGTCGGTCAGCACGAGAAGCAGCCGGGTCCGGTTGGGGCGTTTTGCGAGGTCCGCGGTGGCGTGCCGCAGGGCGGCTCCGAGGCGGGTGTAATATCCGGGTTTCAGGCCGGCGATCCGATCCTCGACAACCGGAGAAAGCCGCTCGTCGAAGCCTTTCACGGTCTCGACCCGCACCCAGGAGCGGCGGCGGGAGGTGAAGGTGAGGATCGAGTGATCCGTGCCACAGGCGGTGAGGCCCTGCGCGAGGACGAGAAGCGCTTCCTTCTCGACATCCAGAACCCGCCGGTTGTCGATCCAGGCGTCGGTCGAGAGGGACACGTCGACGAGAATGGTGACGGCGAGATCGGGCGTGCGCTGCCGGCTTGCCACGTGGATACGGTCGGTCGCCTGCCCTCCGGCCATGAGATCGGTCCGGCGCCGGACGACGGCATCAAGATCGAGCTCCACGCCGTCCAGTTGCGATTTGAGCATTTCCTGGCGCGGCCGCAGGATCTCGAACTGCTTGCGCACCTTCCTCGCCAGCGCCTTCGTATCCTCCGATATATCGAGGCGGTCGCCGCTACCCGAGGTCGGGACGGCAAGGACCCGGCAATGGTTCTTCAGATAGGTGGCCTTTCGGTAATCCCATTCGGGATAGGTCAGCTCGGCGGCGATTTCCTTCAGGTCGACCATTTCGGGCGGAAGGTCGAGATCGAAGTGAAAACGCGAGGAGGGGCGTTCCTTGCGGCGCCCGAGGACCATCTCGTCGAGATCCTCGGCGGCCTTGCCATCTTCCTCGGGCTTGTCGTCGGTCGGCCGGTCGACATTGACCATTTCCGTCATCGCCAGGATTTTCTCGAAGCGGTTGAGGATGAACGGGCTCCGTTCGGAGCGCTTCTCGTCTTCCCGCTCGCGCTGCGCGCTGAATCTTCTCTTGCCAGTCGGACCCTGCGGATCGCCGAGCGGGGGTTCTGAATCCTCCGCCGAAGAACGGCTTTCCTCATGGGACAAGAATTCCGGCCAGAGCGGCACGTCCATCATAGGCTGGTAGCCGGGTGGGGCATGACGCGGGAAGATCGCGCTCGGGGTATCGTCCGGCAGGCAGGCGCCTGTCCGCAGCAGGCTGATGATGCTGCTTTCCAGCAACCGTTCCACCGAGGGAAGCCTGCCGCGGCGACGCTCGGTAAGCGTTACCTGACATAAATTTCGATAGACCGGACGCAGGCCGGGAAATGCGGCAAGCGTGTCGTCCACATTGGAGATTGCCATATGCAGCCGCTCGAGATCCCGTGCGAGGGGATCCGGCGAGGCTGGCCGGGCTTCGGGCAATGTAGCGATTGCCGCCGTCAACCAGACGTACAATGCCCGGTTCAGGCTGCGGTCCGGAAAGAAGTCGATGACATCAGGCAGCATTGCGCGGGCGAAATCCCGGCCGGAGCGGGCAATCCGCTCCTCGCCGAGCCCCACAAGCTGGCGAAGCTTCAGGCGATGTTTCGACGTGCGCTGATGGGCTGCGACGAGCTGGACCGCGTGATCGCCTCCGAACCCGCGGAAGCAGGATGCGAGGACGGGTTTTATCTCGTCCAGCGTCACCGCCTGTTCGGGATAACGCGGCAGGCTTCGTGTCTGGCCGACCAGGCGGTGCCAGGCCTTGCCGACGGTTTCTTCCAGCTCGAGAAAATCCAGCATCATAGCACCTCAGGCAACCACGGCATTCGCCACTTCGATCAACGCCGCACGCACGTCCGGATCGTCGGTCAGCGGCTCGATCATGGCAGCCCGTATCGCACGGCGCGGATCAAGCCCGCTTTCGATCAGCGTGGCGCAGTAGACGAGCAGGCGCGTTGAAACGCCCTCCTCCAGGTCGTGTCCCTTCAAGGCGCGCAGGCGATGGGCGAGATTTACCAGCGGCACGACGTTTCGCTCGGAAAGGCCGCTTTCCGCAGCGACGATCGCCACTTCCTGCTCGCGGGGAAGGAAGTCGAACTCGATGGCGACGAAACGCTGTTTGGTCGAAGGCTTCAATGCCTTGAGGATATTCTGGTAGCCGGGATTGTAGGAGACGACCAGCATGAACTCCGGCGGCGCCTCCAGCACCTCACCGGTTCTTTCGAGTGGCAGGATGCGGCGGTCGTCGGTCAAGGGGTGGATGACGACGGCGACATCCTTCCGCGCTTCAACGATTTCGTCGAGATAGCAGATGCCGCCGCCGCGCACCGCCTTCGTCAGGGGGCCGTCCACCCAGATGGTTTCGCCGCCTTTCAGGAGGAACCGGCCGGTCAGATCGGCGGCAGCCAGATCGTCATGGCAGGAAACGGTCGCAAGCGGCAGTCCGAGACGCTCGGCCATGTGGCAGACAAAGCGGGTCTTTCCGCAACCGGTCGGGCCTTTCAAGAGAAGCGGAAGCTGCCGCTTCCAGGCCGTTTCGAACAGCTCGCATTCGTTGCCTGCGGGAATGTAGTGCGGGATCGGTCCGGCCTCGACCGGCTTTATCGTGGAAATCATTGTCATCGGAATGTCCTGATCTTTGGAGGGATGGAGGAACGCGGCTCCGTCGGTGGGAAGACGGAGCCACGCTGCATCATTCGGCCGGCTGGATGCTTGGCGTCCCGACGGGTCGCCGTTCGCGGCCCGGGACGAACAGAGCCCAGAGGAACATCAGCGCCGAGATGAGCACGAAGACGCCCGATCCGAGCCGGACCCAATAGAAGATCGCCAGCTGATCCTGGACATCCATGAAGCTTTCGCCGAGGACGCGCTGCAGGTGCACCTGAAGGACACCGGCGAAGGTCAGCGCGAAGGTCATGACCGACATCGCCGTGCACATGATCCAGAAGCTGACCATCGAAAGCCACTGGTTGTAAGGGCTGCGGCCCCGAAGTTCCGGCACGGCGTATGCCATGACGGCAAGGTTCAGCATGACGTAGGCGCCGAAGAAGGCGAGGTGGCCATGGGCTGCGGTGAGCTGGGTGCCGTGGGTATAATAGTTGACCGAAGACAGCGTGTGCAGGAAGCCCCAGACGCCCGCGCCGAAAAAGGCCATGACCGAGCAGCCGATCGACCAGAGAAGTGCGGCGCGGTTCGGATGCTTGCGCCCGGCCTTCCAGGTCATCACGAAAGTGAAGACGACCATGGTGAAGAAGGGCGCCACTTCCAGCGTCGAGAAGAGCGAGCCGATCCACTGCCAGTAGCCGGGGGCGCCGATCCAGTAGAAATGGTGGCCGGTGCCGAGAATGCCGGAGAACAGGGCAAGGCCGACGATCACGTAGAGCCATTTTTCAACCACTTCGCGGTCGATGCCGTTCAGCTTGATCATCAGGAAGGCCAGCACCGAGGCCATGATCAGTTCCCAGACACCCTCGACCCAGAGATGGACGACATACCACCAGTACATCTTGTCGAGCGCCAGATTGACCGGGTTGTAGAAGGCGAACAGGAAGAAGATCGCGACACCCCAGAGGCCAAAGATCAGGATGTTGGTGACGACCGTCTTGCGGCCCTTGAGCACCGTGAGCGTGATGTTGAACAGGAACATCAGAGCGACGATGACGATGCCGACCTTGATGAGGAACGGCTGTTCCAGAAACTCGCGGCCTTCATGATAGTGGAACAGATAACCGACCACGGCGATCGCCGCCGCGACGAGGAAAAGCCAGAACTGCGCAACCGCGATCCTGGTGCTGAACAGCTCCGTTTCGGCCTCCTCGGGCAGGAGGTAGTAGGTCGAGCCCATGAAGCCCATCAGCAGCCAGACGATGAGCGCATTGGTGTGGACCATCCGCACGATGTTGAAGGGCAGCAGTTCCGAAAGCGTGTTCGGCAGGACGTAGATCGTTCCCGCCAGAACGCCGAACAGGACCTGGGCGATGAACAGGCCGAGCGCGCCGTAGAAATACAGCATGGCGACCTTCTGGGTTTGATATTTCATGTGTTTTTCCCTTCCCGTGAGATCAGCCGGCATCGTTCGGCGGCCAGTTCTGGGTCTTGATCCTGCTCGTCCATTCTAGGAAGTTGGCCAGATCTTCGAGTTCCTGTTCCGTCAGGTTGAACTGCGGCATCTGCCGCCTGCCTTCGATGCCGCTCGGTTGCGCGGCCATCCAGGCCTTCAGCGTCGCGCGGGCTGTGCCCGGATCGGTATCGCCGCCCCAGCGCTTCCACACATTGCCGACCTCGGGAGCGAAATAGGCGCCTTCCCCGAGTATCGTATGGCAGTTGATACAGGCGTTCTTTTCCCAGACGTGTTTGCCTCGCCCGACGGAATCCGAGAGCGTGGCTTCGTCCGTGGACGTGGTTCGCATGTAGTAGTGACTGTGGGCGGTAAGCCCGAGAAAGATTGCGAAGAAGAACGCGGAGCCGCCGTAAAAGACGTTACGTGCCCCGGTCTTTGTGAGGCGTTCTGCCATCCTCATGTCCCCTTTGTGCGGATGCCTTGCGGGTTGCTGCGGGCCACATCCGCGAACGCGGACGATGACCCGTGAAGCTTCTATGAGCGGCTTTCCGGAAGCGTTCTTTGCGATTTACCAAACAAAAAAGCGTTGCCCGCGAAGTCCGCTGTTTTTTCGGAGGGTAAGTATCTGCTTTCCTTGCGCCGGTGGGCGTGGCCCTAGAGAAGGGTGGCCAGCACGACCTTGCCCAGCGACAGGGCAGAGAAGAAGATCGGCCAGATCATCAGCGCGCGGGCCAGATTGGGTCGCATCCCCCGCAGGTCCATGAAGTCGAGCACGATGAGCCGTATCTTGGCGATGGTCATGACGAGGATGACGGCAAGTGCCGCCGCCGGTATCACCTCATGCTTCCATTGCGCGGCGATCAATGCGCCGACGATGCCGAGCATCATGATCCAGTTGGCGCTGCCGAAGAGTTTCGAATCATCCATTCCGGCCTCCTAGCTCAGATAGATCAGGGGGAACATCACCAGCCAGACGATGTCGATGACGTGCCAGATGGTCGTCAGCGTGACGATCGTCGACCGTTCCAGCCTGATCGCCGCCAATACGAAGAGGACGGCAACGAACGCGACATGGGCGAGGTGGAAGCCGGTGATGAGGAAGTAGAGTTCGAAAAAGGTCTGCAGGTTCTCGGCCCCTGTCGCGGCCCATTCGGAACTGTACTCGGCGAATTTGAGGGCGACGAAGAGGAAGCCCAAAAATGCCGCGCCGAGCAGGAACAGGCGCTGCCGGCGAGGTTTTCCCTGGGAGCTGGCGGCAAGCGCCGCCTGCCAGCTGCTCGCCAGCAGCACGACCGTGTTGAGCCCCGCCAGCCGCGGCGCGAGATGGAGCTTTGCGAGCGCAAAACTTTCCGGGTGCAGCATGGACATGACTATATAGCCGATCAGCAGGATGCCGAACGCCACGAGTTCGCCCCAGACGAGCACCCAGAGAAGAAGGTCGCCGCCTTCATCCCTCTCTTCGCTGGTCGAGATTGCCGCCATTCCGAAACCTCCGGTATTCTTCCGTCCCGGAAAATGGAGGCAATACAGATCCGGCTCTTTGTCATATCGCAAAGAAACGGCAGATAGAGGGATTAGGATGACGGCAAACCAAGGATTTGCCATGTCTGATGCACAAGTCGGCCTTCTGATGGCCGCCCCGATCATTGTCATATTCGCCATCGCCCTGAAGCGGATGGGTGTCCTGCAGGGCTACAGCTCGCTGGCGGCGGTCGTCTTTTCCGTGGCGATTGCGGGCGTTCTCTTCTGGCAACAGTAGCGGCCGTGCCATGACGCAGTTTCTGCTGGCTTTCGTGGCCTTCATCGCCCTGCATTCCTTGCCCGCGGTTCCGAGGATTCGCAGCACGCTGATCGGATGGATGGGGCATGGAGGCTATATTGCCGCCTATTCCGTCGTTTCCACCGCGGCCCTGGCCTGGCTCTTCCTGTCCGCTTTGAGCCTCGACTACGTGGAAATCTGGCGACCGAGGCCGTGGCAGGCCTGGCCTGCCTTCGTGCTATCGCCGATCGGGCTCTTCCTGGTTCTTGCCGGCCTGTTCAGCCGCAATCCCTTCTCGATTTCCTTCCGTAAGGGAGGGGAGGCGGATGCGATCGTAGCCGTCACGCGCCATCCGGTTCTCTGGGGTTTTCTCTGCTGGTCGGTGGGGCACATTCCTGCGAACGGAGATTTGCGTTCGCTGCTTCTGTTCGGCGGCTTCGCCGCCTTTTCCGCCGCCGGCTTGTTGATGCTCGAAAAGAGGGCACGCCGATCGCTGGGGCCAGCCTGGCCGGCGGCCTCGTCGCAGACTTCCGTCATTCCGTTCGCAGCGGCGATAAATGGTAAGTGTCTAGTTACAGTAGACGTGCCGATGGCTGCCGCTGCGCTTTGCGCGGCAGCGTTGCTCGTCTGGCTTCTCGGCGGAGGACATGCGGTTTTGGTGGGCGCGGATCCGCTTCTGTTTCTTGGCGCCTGATCGCCTCGCGAGGCAACCGCTCACACTCGACCATGAGCCGTGTCGCGGGCACGCGCGACCCATGCAGCCCCTTCGCGGGCATGATGAAAACCGTTCGACAAAGCGGCGGTGGGATAGATCTCGCGCAGCAGCATGATCGCCTCGTCCGCGTCCAGTGCGTTATCGAGCACGGCGCGGTAGAGCTTTGCGACCGCCACCATGTCGCAGTCCTGCGGCGACAAGCGGACCGCCGAGATACCGCATGCGGCGAGGCTGGCGAGCTCGCCCAGTAGGGCCTGGCAGGTGTGAGACACGGTCTGCACCCCGTTTAGTGCGAGGAAAGATTGTCGGTCAAGGGTCTTCACCGGCAGGCCGTCCGGATCTTCGCCGCAGACGAACTGGCAATTGTCCTTGATCTTGCCCTTGGATCTCGCATGAGCGCATCGCGCCGAGATGGCGAGCGGCATGCGGCCGAAGGCGAAGACCTCAAATGCGATTGCGGGCGCGTCGGCGACGATCTTCTCGACCGATGTGAAGGGCAATTCCGGCGGCAGGCAGATGCTGGTCGCTCCCCGGCCGGCGAGCAGCCTGGCGGTCGGCGCGTTGTAGACGTTGACCAGGGGGCCGATGCTGTGGGGCTTGCCATTCAGCAGCCCGAGGGCGGAGAGGTCGTTGGCCTCGATCATATGTTCGCTGTCGGCGGCGAGATCCCGGATCTGCCGGCTCTCGCGCTCCAGGGTGACGAGCGACAACGTCGAAAGAACCACGGTCTTGCCCGCGGCTTCCAGTCTCTCGATGACCTCGGCGATATGGGGTTCGATGAAATGCTGTCGCTTGGAACAGACGGTTTCGCCGATCACCACGCGTTCTATCGGCGCCTCGTCGGCGATGCGAAAATGAAAATCGCGCCATTTGGGGCCGCCCCAGAGATAATAGACGGGTCCCATCGTCAGGGAGGGCGAAATGGTGCGGTGCATGTTCATCTCCAGCGCTTCTCGTAGGCGCCCGACGTGGTCTTCTGGCCTTCGCTGAGGCCACGCAAGCGCATCAGCAACGCCGTTCGTTGCTCCGGTCCGGCCGACAGGGCCTTTTTCAGGGTCGAGACCACTTCGGCGACATAGGCCTTGCCGCGCTGGCGGCCTTCGATCTTCAGAGCGCTGACGCCCGCTGCCGAAAGCGCATCGATCTCGCCCATGACATCCAGGGAAACCGGGTCTTCGAATGCATAGGCGGGGCTGTCGGCGATATCGAAACGACCCTTGCACAGGGTGGGGTAACCGGCCGCTTCGCCGGCTGGGAAGCGGTTGATCGTGTAGTCGCCGAGTTCGGACACCAGTTCCGTGCCCTCCTGGCGATAACGCACATGGCTTGCCGGCGAGCAGACGCCGTTCATGTTCGGCGACTTACCCGTCGCGTAGGAGGAGAGCGAACAGCGGCCCTCGGCCATGACGCAGAGCCCGCCAAAGACGAAGGCCTCTATCTCGCAGCGGATCTGCGGTGCGATGCGGGCAATGTCGGCAATGGTGAGCGTTCGCGGCAGGACGACCCGCTTGGCATGGAAGGCATCGACGAGGAAGTTGATCGCGTCGACGTTCGAAGCGGAGGCCTGGACCGAGACATGCAGCCGCTGCTCGGGATAACGTTCGGCCACATGTGCCATAAGCCCGAAATCGGCAAGGATCAGCGCATCGGCTTTAAGAGCAACGGCATCGGCGGCGGCGCGGTACCAGATCTCCTCGTCTCCGGCGCGCATGAAGGTGTTGAGGGCGACGAAGGTCTGGGTGCCATGCCGGCGGGCATAGGCGATCGCCTCGCGCAATTCCTGGCGGCTGAAGTTGAGGCCGGGAAAATTGCGGGCATTGGTCTCGTCGCGGAAGCCGCAATAGACGGCGTCGGCACCTGCATCGACGGCTTCGCGAAAGGCCGCCGGCGTTCCGGCGGGGCAGATCAGTTCCATCGGGAAGTCTCTTCGTTCAGTGCGCGGCGGCGGATATCACGGCCCACCTTTCCGAAGAGGGGGGCGAGAGGACCGGCAAGCCTCGACAGGTCGCGCGGCAGATCGATGTCGGCGCCATCGAGCGCATTGCGCATCGCAAGCATGGCTTCCATGTCGCCGGTGACGGAGAGATCGCGAGAGAAGAACAGCGCATCGGCATCGCAGCGGCCTTCGAGCAGGGCAAGCAGCAGGAAGAGCGGCCCTTCGACGGAGGCATCGGCGAGGTCCTGCATCGCCTGTTTCCGCGTGACGCGGATGGATGGCCCGGCCGGCTCCACGATGAAGGCGAGAGGCAGGTCGCTCGGAAGAAAAGCAAAACGTTTCGACTTGTACTCGCCCAGCCGTTCGAACAGGTCGGGATGTTCTTTCAGGACGCGCTGAAACAGCAGCCCTGCCGCTCGCTCGATCGCGGCAAGTGGCATGTAGGCCAAGGGGATGGCGAGTGCGCGGGGAAATTCCATGTTCATGCGTCCTGCTGAAATGCAGGCACAGGCTATCGGTTGCGGGAGCGGCCGTGCTTGAGCCAGCGCAAAGAGGAACGATGGTTCTTTGAAAGGCCCGCGATCGGCGTCAGGATCCGCCGGATCGGCCTCTCCCACGAACGAATGTCACGGCCTCGTTCTGAACCTCGCCTTCGTTGTTGAGGATGGCGCGCCAGACACGGTTTCCGAGACGAACGCTGAGGCGGGACGTTCCGATATCCTCGGCTTCGCCACGCTCGACCGTGCTTGTCACGAGACCCTGGCGGATTCTCTGCCGGAAATCGTCGCGAGACAGCCCGAACCGACCGGCAATCTCGCCGGATTCCAGGATGAAGTCGCCGTTCGGGTCGCGTTCGATATGCATCGCTCTTCCTCAGATCGACGGTGTTGCGGCAAGGTTTACCGCTTTCTCCACCTTCTACGACACCGATTGAAATCTTGGAAACAGCACTTCGTTTTCGAGATGCATATGGACGACAAGATCGTCGGTGAATTTGCGCAGCCCCGTATAGAGCGCCGTCCAGGATCTGCAGGCACCTTCGGGCAGGGCGAGGCCGCGCGTCACGTGCTCGATCGTCTGCAGATGCTGCGCTTCGTCTTCGTGTTCGTTTCGCATTTCGGCGATCGGATGGGCAATCATTCGGCTGCCGCCGTGCTGCATCATCGGAAAGAGCACCTGCTCCTCCTTGATCATATGGCTTTCCAGTTCATCGCGGAGCTGTGCCAATGTCCCGGAAAGGCCGATCGGGGCGGAAGGGTGGTTACCGTGCACCCGCTCGACTTTCTGAGCGAGTGGAATGAGCCACCCCAGTTCCTCGCGATGGGCGGCGTGATATCTCGTGAGAATGTGCGAGATCAATGCCAGTGTTTCCTGCGGTGCATCCCGTCCCGATGCCTGTTGGAGGGCCTTGAGATCGGCGATCAGCGCGGCCGGTGCGAGACCTGCCTGTTCGGCGGCCATGGAGAGCGGTATGTCGCCGCCGCAACAGAAGCTGATGCCGTGACGGCGAAAGAGCTCAGCGGCTCCCGGCAGTTCCGTGGCGATCGCTCCGACTGTCGTGTCTGGAACAATTTCGGTCATGATGTACTCCTCGTCTATGATGGTTTTGGGGATCGATGATGGTTTCAGGATTGTACTGGCGTCGGCATCATTGGCCGGCGGACAGCTTTTGCGGCTCGGCGCTCTGCAAATAATTTGTCATGGCAAGGCCTCGTCGAGACCGAGCGATGCCCATATCCGGTCGACCTTCTCGATGATTTCGGTGGACATTTCGAGAATCCGGCCCCATTCCCGTGTCGTCTCGGAGCCGATCTTGGTCGTGGCATCCAGCCCAAGCTTGCCGCCGAGGCCCGGCCGCGGAGAGGCGAAGTCGAGGTAGTCGATCGGCGTGTTGTCGACGACCATGAGGTCGCGGCCGGCATCGAAACGGGTGGAAATCGCCCACATGATATCCGGCCAGCTGCGGACATCGATGTCGGGATCGACCACGATGATCAGCTTGGTGTAGCTGAACTGCGGCAGCATGGACCAGAGGCCCATCATGATCCGTCGGGCATGGCCCGGATAGCGCTTGTCGATCGACACCACCATGGTCCGATAGGAACAGGCCTCCGGTGGCAGCCAAAGATCCCTGATCTCCGGGAACTGACGCCTGACCAGCGGGATGAAGATCTCGTTCATCGCTTCGCCCAGCCTGGACGGCTCGTCCGGCGGTCGTCCGGTATAGGTGGAGAGATAAACCGGATTGCGGCGCATCGTGATCGCCGAAAGGGAAAGCACCGGGAAGCTTTCGACGGCGTTGTAATAGCCGGTGTGATCGCCATAAGGTCCCTCGTCCGCCATCTCCGTAGCGGAAATCGTGCCCTCGAGGACGATCTCGGCCTCCGCGGGAACGGGGAGCGGTACGGAAAACGCGGGCGCAACCGCCTGACGCCTGCCTTTCAGGACGCCGGCAAAATTCAGTTCGCTCATTTTGTCCGGCAGCGGCATGACGGCCGCAAGGATTGTCGCCGGGTCGGCGCCGACGACGACCGCCACCGGCATGTCCCGGCCGAGCGCCTGCCACATCCTGTGATGTCTTGCGCCGCCGCGATGAGCGAGCCAGCGCATGATCAGCCGGTCCTTGCCGAGCTTCTGCATCCGGTAGACGCCGACATTGACATCCGCCGGATCGTCCGGCGCCTGGGTGATCACCAGCGGCCAGGTCACGAGGGGGGCGGGCTCGCCGGGCCAGCAGGACTGGATCGGCAGCCGGTCGAGATCGATATCGGCGCCTTGCCAGACGATCTCCTGGCACGACGGGTGCGAGACCGAGCGAGGGTTCAGCGAGAGCGCCGCCCTTAGCTGCGGAAGTTTTCGCCATGCGTCGAGCATCGATCTCGGTGGTCGCGGCTCGCGCAACTCGCTCAGGAAATCGGCAAGCCCCGTTATGCCGCCAGCTCCGAGCCCAAGGCCCCACTCTATTCTCTCGCGGGTTCCGAACAGGTTGGCGACGAGCGGGATTGCCAGGGTATTGCCGCGGGCATCGACCGGCTTTTCGAAGAGCAGCGCCGGCCCTTCTTCCACAAGGACCCTGCGGTGGATCTCGGTGATCTCATGGACCAGCGAAACGGGCTGCGAAATCCGCTTCAGCCGCCCCCTGCTTTCCAGAAGGGCTACGAAATCCTGGAGATTGCCGTAGTGGCGGGGCATTGTGGCATCTGCTTTCATGCCCCCAGATTGAGAAGAAGGAAGCGGCTGTCTTTGCGCTTGCGCAAATGATTAGACGCCGCCAGTTCTCGCTCAGAGCCTGTGGCCCGTCGCCTTGTCGAAGAGGTGAACCTGTTTCGCGTCGAGCGAGATACCGACCGTGTCGCCGAACCTGACATCGATGCGCTCGCGGAAAAGGCAGGAGAGCTGCTCGCCGCCGCAATCGAGCTTTGCAAAGATTTCCGAGCCAGTGCCTTCGACGATCGCCGCGCGGCCCTGGATACACTGGTCGCTGGCGCGGATGTGCTCCGGCCGAATGCCGTAGACGAGCGGGCGGCCACCCGCCTTGGCCGGCGAGACTTCGGCCGGAAGCGGCAGGATCAGCCCCTTTTCGGTGCGGAAAACGCCTTCCTCGATCTTGCCGTCCAGAAAGTTCATGGCCGGCGAACCGATGAAGCCGGCGACGAAGAGGTTGGCCGGCCGGTCGTAGAGTTCCAGCGGCGCGCCGACCTGCTCGATATTGCCGTCATGCAATACGACGATCTTGTCGGCCATGGTCATGGCTTCGATCTGGTCGTGCGTCACGTAGATCGTCGTCGTGCCGATGCGCTGGTGCATGGCCTTGATCTCGCTGCGCATCACCACGCGCAGTTTTGCGTCGAGGTTCGAGAGGGGCTCGTCGAAGAGAAACACCTGAGGATTGCGGACGATCGCCCGGCCCATGGCGACGCGTTGGCGCTGGCCGCCGGAAAGCTGGCGGGGGTAGCGTTGAAGCAGGTTTTCGAGGCCGAGGATCGCCGCCGCCTTCTTTACCCGCTCTGCGGTATCGGCTGGATTCGCCCGCTTGAGCTTCAGCGCGAAGCCCATGTTGTCCTCCACCGTCATATGCGGATAGAGCGCGTAGTTCTGGAACACCATGGCAATGTCGCGGTCGCGGGCCGGCAGGTTACTGACCTCGCGGGCGCCGATGCGGATCTCGCCGCCGCTGACTTCTTCGAGACCGGCGACCATGCGCAGCAGCGTGGACTTGCCGCAGCCCGAGGGACCGACGAGAACCACGAACTCCCCGTCGGCGATATCGACGCTGAGGTCCTGGATGACGTTGACCGCGCCGAAGCGCTTCTGGATGTTGTGAAGGGTGACGGTTGCCATGAAATTCGATCCTGTTTGTGAGCCTGCTCAGCCGCCCTTGACCGCGCCGGCCGTCAGGCCTGCGACGATCTGCTTCTGGGCGAACAGGGTGAGTACCAGCACGGGGAGGGTGACGATCAGTGCGGCCGCGGCGAGCGGTCCCCAACTGACCTGTTCGAAGGAGAGCATGTTGTAGACGGCGACGGGCAGCGTTCGCGTGGTGCGGCTTGCGAGCACGATGCCGAAGACGAAGTTGTTCCAGGAGAAGATGAGCGCCAGGATGAAGGCGACGACGATGCCGGGCTTGGCGATCGGCAGAGCCACGAGGCGGAACACCTGCCAGGGCGTCGCGCCGTCGATGCTGGCAGCCTCCTCGAGTTCCATCGGTGTCGTCTCGAAATAGCCGATCATGATCCACACGACGATCGGCACAGTGACGACCAGGTGGATGATGATCTGCGGCCAGAGCGTGCCGAGCAGGTTCAGCCACTGGAACAGCAGGAAAAGCGGAATGAGGAAGGAAAGACCGGGCGTCATGCGAGCGATCATGATGACCATCGCTGCCTTGTCCGCCTTCAACCGTGCGATGCCGTATCCCGCCGGCACGCCGATGATGAGCGCCAGCAGTGTCGCGGCCCCCGTCACCAGCACGGAATTCCAGAAATACAGGAAGAAATTGTTCTCGCGGAACACCTGCACATAATTCGACCAGGCGAAGTTTTCCGGGATGAGGATCGGTGGATAGGCACCGTTGTCGATCTCGTATTTGAGCGACAGCGAGATCATCCAGAGGAAGAACAGCACGACCGGCGACACCATGACGAGGGCCGCGAACAGGAGGCCGATGCGATCGAGCGTCTTGCGTCTGATGAGGGGGCGTTTGGTGAGGGCGTGTTCCATCAGCGCGTCTCCATGTCCGACCAGTTCGTCCGCGCGCGGACCATCATCAGCAGGAAAGAGAGCGCGACGATGATCACGAAAAAGACGACCGCCATCGCCGAGCCGTAGCCAATGTCGTAATAGGCGAAGGCGGTGTTGTAGAGGTAGATGTTGATCGTCTCGGATGCCGTGCCCGGCCCCCCTTGCGTCATCGCGTAGATGATGTCGAAGCTCTTGATCGCGTCGATCGAGCGGATGATGACGCCGATCATCAGGAAGGGCGCGATCATCGGAAGTGTCAGATAGCGGAATTTCTGCCAGGCGTTGGCGCCGTCGATCTCTGCGCTCTCATAGGGTTCGCGGGGAAGTGCGGCGAGGCCGCCGAGCACGATCAGCATGATCAGCGGCGTCCATTGCCAGGTCTCGACGAGGACCAGCGAGGGAATGACGCTGTAGCGGTTATAGATCCATTCCTGCGGGCCGATGCCGACCAGCGACAGCAGATAGTTGAGGACGCCAAGCTGGGGATGGTACATCATGGTCCAGACGAGTGCGATGGCGACCGGGGTCGCCATCATCGGCATGACGAAGACGCCGCGCAGAAAACCTCTTCCCGGAAATTGAGCATCGAAGATAAGTGCTGCCAGCGTGCCGAGAAACAGCGGTGCCACGACCGCCAGCACCGTGAAGATCAGCGTGTGCCAGAGCGATTCCCAGAAGCGGAAATCGGTCGCCAGCCGGATGTAATTGTCCAGCCCGGCGAAGGTCTGCTCCTGTCCCAGCGTCCAGCTGTTCACGCTCATCCACAGGGTGAAAACCCACGGGAAGACGATGACCGCGCCGATGACGATGAGGGCGGGAACGACGAAAGGCCAGTAGTTGGGAGCAAGCCTGCTCGGCTTGCTCCTCTTGTTACCGGTTTCCGTCCGTGCTGTTTCGATGCTCACGGAGGCCATTATCCCTCGCTCTTGGCAAGGACCGGTTCGAACTGCGCCGTTGCCGTCTTGAGTTCGGTTGCCGGGTCGGCGCCGCCGATCATGTTGGTCAGGCCGACACCGTAGATGTCGCGGAATTCCGTGACCGGGATGATGACCGGCAGTGCAAGCTGCGAGACCTTGCCGGAAGCGGCGACCGCATCCACCCATGCGCTGGGCATGGTGACGCCCTTGCGGACTTCCGCATCGGCTAGGATCGACTGGCGGAAGGGAACGCCGGCGCCGGCCTGCAGCAGGCGTGCGCCCATCTCCTTCGAGATGACCCACTGGCAGAACAGATAGGCGGCTTCCTTCTTCTGGCTGCCGGCGGTGACGCCGATGCCATCGCCGAAGGTGGCGGCCGCCTGCGCCTTCGGTCCCTTCGGCATGACGCCGTAACCGACCTTGCCGACGACACGGGACTTCTGCGGGTCTTCGAGCGGCGGAGCAAATCCGACGCCATCCAGCCACATGCCGACCTTGCCCTGCAGGAAGGCAGACTGGGCTTCCGCCCAGTTGAAGCCGGAGATGCCGGCCGGGGCCGACTTGGTCATCAGGCGCTGGTAAAGCTTGGCGGCTTCGACGGCCTCGTCGGAGGTCGTGCGCAGCTTGCCGTCAGGCCCAAGCGCCGTCGCGCCGTAGCCGAGCATCAGCGCCGTCCACACCGGAACGTTGGCGTTCTTCAGGCCGCGGGCGACGAAGCCGTAGGTATTGGTGGTCTTGTCGGTCAGCGCTTCCGCTGCCGCTGCCATTTCATCGAAGGTCTTGGGATAGGCGAGGCCCTTCTTCTCGAAGAGTTCCTTGTTCCAGTAGACGATCCAGTAGTCGACCGAGAAGGGCAGGGAGCGCAGCTTGCCGTCCTTGTCCTTGGCAAAGGTGAGGCCGGCTTCGGCGAAATCGCTTTCGCTCAGCGACGGGTCGGTGAGCGTCGGATCCTTCAGGAAGCCGCTGATATCGGCAAGCCAGCCGCCCTTTTCGAACTGGCGCTTCTGGACGTGGTAGCTCAGGTGGATGACGTCGAAGCTCGGCTTGCCGGACGAGAGCTCGATCGTCGCCTTCTGGCGCTGCTGCTGTTCCGGGGTCGCTTCGGCATTGACCTTGATGCCGGTCAGCGCCTCGAACTCGGCCAGGTACTTGATGATCGTATCGCCGCGCGGGCTTTTGACGAGGTTCACTTCCAGCGTGGTGCCGGCGAAGCGCTTCCAGTCGACGGCGGCCGAGGCCGGGCGCGAACCGACCAAACCGGCTGCGCCGAGCGCGGCCGAGCCGGCCAGGAAGCTGCGGCGGGTGGGCTTCCAGAACGAAGATGACATGCTATTTCCTCCTCCTAATGCGCCGGATACCCTTGTCTCCGGCTGCTTTTTCTAAAGTCTGATCGCGCGATCCCTCGCGTGATTGATATGGGCGACGAGTGCTGCGACCGCTTCCTCCACGGAGCGTCGCTCGATCGCCTCGAGCACTTTCAGATGCTCGTTCATGACGGGGCCGACCCGGCCGTCGATGCGGAACCGCTCTTGCCTGATCAGCCGCATCTTGATGGAATTCACCCGGTAGACGTTCGAAATGATGGTGTTGCCGAGCGCGTCGATAAAGGCGTCGTGCATGCCCCAGTCGACCGCCTGCGCATGGAGTTCCAGCTCGCGGCTGTCGTTGCCGCCCTGGATCGCCTGAACGATCTCGCGATGCTCTTTCAAAAGCCTGGCGATCGCCTGGTCCGGGGCCGATTGGGTGAACAGTGCAACGGCTTCCTTTTCCAGGAAGAGGCGAAGCTGGAAAGCTTCACGGATGAGGTTGAGGTCGATATGGGCGATCTGCAGGCCGCGCTGCGGTACTGTCTTGATCAGTCCCTCGGCCTCCAGCCGCGGCACTAGTTCGCGGATCGCACCAAGCGTCAGGCCCGTCAATTCCACGAGCCGACGTTGGGAGACGAACTGGCCCGGGCGAACGTCACGCGCCAGAAGGTGGCGCGTGAAGCTCTCGTAAGCCTTCTCCCTCAGCGTTGGCTGCTCCTCGACCGGACTTTCCGTGGGGCGCGCCTGATCCATGGTCTTCAGGCCGCCTTCGAACGGAACAGGGTGTCGAAGGCCGATGCCAACAGGCGCTGACCCTCGTCGGTGATCGAAAGAAGCGGCGGCCGCACCGTCAGCCACGACGGATCGTTGGAAAGATGGGCGATCATCACCTTCACGGCCGGAATGACGGGATATTTCAGCAATTCCACAACGAGATCGACGACCCGCTGATCGTCCTCGCCATCCACGGCCATGCGCCGAACTTCGCGCGGGGCGAAATTTGCGACACCGGAGATCGCACCCTGTCCGCCGAGACGCACGCCCTGGGCCAGATGGCGCTCGTCGCCGATCAGGATGATGAGGTCGCCATGTTCCTTGAGCAGCTTTTCGGTAAAAGCCCACTCGCCCCCGGAATCCTTCACCCCTGTGACAATGCCGGGAAATGCCTGGCGAAGCCGGCCAATCAGCGCGTGGCTCAGCGGCACCATCGTGACCGACGGGATATGGTAGACGATGATGTCGCGGGCCTTGTCGCCCAAAAGGGCGAATACGGTGGAGAACCAGCCGAACAGGCCTTCGTCGCTGACGTTCTTGAAATAGGAGGGCGGGGCCAGAAGAATGTTGCGCGCACCCGCCGACAGGGCGTGTGCGGCCTGTTCTGCGGCGTCCCCGGCCGCATCGACGAGAACACCCGCAACGATCTGGCGCGGCGCGATGCCGCCCGAAATCATGGCGGCGAGGACCTTTTCCCGTTCGCTATTGCCGATCGAGGCGCCTTCACCGGTCGTGCCGAAAACCGTGACGCTGTCGCAGCCGGCATCGAGGCTGCGGCGAGCTTGGGTGACCATCGCGTCGAGCACGATCTTGCCGTCTTTGTCAAAAGGGGTCGCGAGTGCGACGGAGAGCCCGAAACGCATATTGGTTTATTTATCCTCCCAGTGTTCTTCCAACATTTGCATACTGACATGTTAGAAATCAAGTAAGTAATTTGATAGGAGTTTGGGGATGAGCCTTGGCTACTGTTCGTTAGTGGGTTTCGAGGGACGTTCGGTCATCGCCACATCCCTCGAGGTCGCGTCAGCTCAGGTCGAGGACGAACCGTTGTCCGCCCATGTTCACTTCGATCCTGCCAGGCTCGGCGACCGGAATCAGTCCGCACAACGTGCCCGTCGTCATCACCTGTCCGGCCTTGAGCATGGAAAAGGAGGAGAGCTGTTTCTGGTTCGCCAGCACGACCATGGTCTTCAGCGGGTCGCCGTCTGAATGCACTGCGGGCTTGTCGAATCCTGACTGTCCGTCGATGAAAACCGACAGCTGACCGATCGATGCGCCTTCGTCGAGCAGGCTCCGGTCCAGCGGCGGGCCGAGGACATAACCGACATTGCTCATCATGTCGGCGGCGGCGAGGGCCGGATCGCCCCGGGAGCCGCCCTGGTAACGGCTGCGGAGAAGCTCCACGCCGATCCGCACCGAGCCGATCGCGTCGACGATATCCTGGCGGGTCACTTCGCCGTCGCGGGCCACGACATCCTTGTCGAGCACGAAGGCCAGTTCGACTTCCAGCGAGATGCCCGGCTGATGGGCATGGCTGGTTTCTTCGTCGACGGACAGAAGCGGTGCGCTCTGGCAGAAATCCCCCTTCAGGGTCAGCTTGGCGCCCTTGAACGGCTGGCCGAGCGCGCGAAACACGTCCGTCTGCACCGCATACGCATCCGCCAGCGGCAGCCCGAGAAAGGGCTCCGGATCAAGCACGGTCCTCGACAGGATGGCATTGCGAATGGCACTCGCGAGGCGGGCGGGGAGGGTGTCGGCAGGCATGTCCGGCATAGGTTCAGTTTCCTTGGTTTGAGGTGGAAGCCCAGGGGCATCCGCAATTAGTACCAATAGCCGAGCTTTCAAGCATCCCAATAAAATCAATGGATTTTGCATGCTTCAAAATATGCCGACGGCAGTCGCGCATCCGTTCCTCCATCGCTAATCCCGGGCGCAACATGCCGCAGCCGACGGCTGATGTAAATATATATTTGACGACTGATACCTACACTGATTATATCAGTCCTATAACGAGGAACCTGTTCATGTCGAATGCAGCGCTGAAGGGCATTGTTGCCGCCTCCGTCACGCCGGTGATGGCCGAATTCCGTATCGATACCCTCCGGCTGAAGGCGCATATCGATCATCTCCTGGCAGATGGCTGCAGTTTCATCTCCACGTTCGGCACGACGGGCGAGGGCGCATCCTTTTCGACCATCCAGAAGCTCGAAGCTCTCGAAACCCTGAAGGCCGGAGGGCTGGATATGGCCCGTCAGATGCCGGCGATCATGACAGCGAGTTTCGACGACGCGGTGATCTCGCTGATCGCCTATGGAAAACTCGGCTGTCGCGCCGCGCTCGTCCTGCCGCCCTTCTATTACGGAGCGAGCGAAGACGGTATCGCGGCTTTCTTCGATGCGCTGATCGAGCGGACCAGGACGCATACGGAAATCGATCTCGTCCTCTACAACATCCCGCAGCTCAGCCGCGTCCGTTTCACGCAGCCGCTGGTCGCGGCCCTGATGCGCAAGCATGGCAGCCGCATCGCCGGGATCAAGGATTCGACCGGGAATCTCGAAAACGGCCTGATGCTGGTGAAGTCGTTCCCGGGGCTCGCCGTCTTTACGGGCGACGACCGGGTTCTGCCGACGCTCGTCAAGGCTGGAGGCGCCGGCATGATCGGCGGCATGCCGAACGTTTTCGCCAGCGACCTGAAGTCGCTTTACGACAATCCCGACGATGCGGGCCTTCTGGAGAAGCAGTCGCGGCGTATCGAGGCAGTGGATGCCTACGGATCGCTCGTTGCCCTCAAGGCGGCTCTTGCCCATTATCGCAACGACGAAAGTCTGGCATATGCGGTGCCGCCCCTGGTTGCTCTCAATCAGCGCGATCGTGCTATGCTCATTGAATTGTTTGAGCGGACGGGTTATCGCGCCGCTGCTTGACCCGCCCGGTACTGCCGGCGATAGGAGACAGATGAGCGCACGTACTGCACCGCCCGGCACCGAACAGCCAGAACTCCGCTCGGTCAAACAGATCGCCTATGAGCGGTTTCGCGAGGCGCTGTTCGATGGCCGGCTGCGGCCGGGCCAGTTCGTGTCCCAGCGGGAGCTCGTCGCTCTCCTTGGCCTATCGATCGGCGCTCTGCGCGAACTGCTGCCGCGTCTGCAATATGAAGGCCTGCTGGTGGTCATGCCGCAGCGAGGCATCCAGATTACCCAGATCGATCTCTCGATCATTCGCCAGGCTTTCCAGGTGCGCATGGCGCTGGAGCGCGAGGCCGTGCTGACGGCCGTCAGGCGGATGCCCGACGCAATCCTCGACGAGCAGGCCAGGCTTCACCAGTCGATCCTCGACGAGGTCCGCAATGCTCCCTCGCCGGATGTCTTCGAGCGCGGCCAGAAGGTCGACGACGGGTTTCACAACCTTCTCGTCGACTCGACCCAGAACGACCTGCTGATCCAGGCCTATGCGGTCAACGCGATCCGCATGCGGCTCATCAAGCTCGACAGGATCAGCCTTTCCGAGCAGGTCCTGCCGCCGGCCTTCGCCGATCATCTGGCAATCATCGACGCCATCAAATCCCGCGATCCGCATGCGGCAGGCGACGCCATCGACCGCCACATCATGCATGCCCGCGAGCGGGCGATCGAGCTCTGACGGGCGGCGGCCCGGTATTTAAATCCTATAGGTCGTTTCCAGGGGCTCCACGCCCCCGGCAGCGCTCTTGATGTATAACTGATCATATCAGTTGGCATAGAAGTTGTCGAACAACATGTTTACAGGTCCGGTTTTTTGTTGCATGGTGAAGCTGTCAGGCATCTGACGCTTTGGGAGAAGCAATTCAGGGGAGGACCGAGCTTTGGCGCGTCTGGAGCTATCCAACGTTTCGAAAAGCTACGGGGCGTTCGACGCCATCACGGACGTATCGCTTGCCATCGAGGACGGAGAATTCGCGGTTTTCGTCGGCCCGTCCGGTTGCGGCAAGTCCACGTTGCTGCGCCTGATCGCGGGGCTCGATCCGATCAGCGACGGCGCGATCAGAATTGGCCCGGACGACGTGACCCGCCGTCCGGCCGGCACACGGAGTGTGGCGATGGTCTTTCAGTCCTACGCGCTCTATCCGCATATGAGCGTCTACGACAACATCGCCTTTCCGCTGCAGATGGAGCGCCGTTCGAAGGGCGACATCCGCCAGCAGGTCGAGAAGGCCGCCGGCACGGTGCAGCTTTCCACCCGGCTGAAGGACAAGCCGTCGAAGCTTTCGGGCGGCCAGCGGCAGCGTGTCGCGATCGCCCGGGCGATCGTCCGCAAGCCGAAAATCTTTCTGATGGACGAGCCGCTTTCCAATCTCGACGCCGCGTTGCGCATCGAGATGCGCACCGAACTCACCCAGCTCCATAAGGAGCTCGGTGCCACCATGGTTTATGTCACCCACGACCAGCTGGAGGCCATGACCATGGCCGACCGGATCGTGGTGCTGAACGGCGGCCGTGTCGAGCAGGTCGGGAAACCGATGGACCTCTATCACAAGCCGGTCAATCGTTTCGTCGCGGGCTTCATCGGCAGCCCGCCGATGAACATGTTGCGCGGCAAGGTGAAGGCGATCGAAAGCGAATATTATTCCTTCGAGGCTGCCGGCATCGGCACGATCGTCATCGACGGACTGGCGAAGCGCCTCAAGGTCGGCGAGGAGGTCGTCCTTGGCATTCGCCCGGAATTCCTGGCGCCGCAACCGGCCGGCAGCGAGCCGCTGGTGAAGATCGGCGTCGTGCCGCGATCGGTCGAGAGGCTCGGTGCCCAGACGATCGTTCACAGCGCTATCGAGGGGCAGAATTTCACCTGCGTGTTTGCCGGCGACCAGGCCGTCGAGCCGGGCAGGGACCTCAACGTTTATTGCGACGCGGCCAACATCCACGTCTTTGATGCCGCCGGGACCACAATCGGACGGAACTGAATCATCGTCGATAAATCGGGAGGAGTTTGCGATGAAGAACGATGTCATGCATGCCATGAGGCCTACACGCCGTGCATTTCTGTCAGGTGCTGCCGCCGGGCTCGCGGGCCTGCCGATCCTGATGTCGGCATCCGGCCGCGCGCTTGCGGCGGACCAGCAACTGGTTTTCTGGTCTCAGCTCGCGGGCAGCAAGAAGGCCGCCGGTGAAGCGCTCGAAGCCGCCTTCAAGACCGCACGTCCGGAAGTCACGCTGCAGTCCAGCCTCTATGCCGAGCCGTCGCAGCTCAATGAAAAGATGCTGACGGCGATCAACGGCAATACAGGCCCGGACCTGATCGTCCAGCATTGGGACTACAATCTCACCTATGCTTCGGGCAAGAAGCTCGTCGAACTCGGCAAGGCGCTTCCGAATGTGAAGACGGCCGATCTCGACCAGTCCCTGCTCGCCTACGGCCGTGCCGACGGCGGTCAGTATTCCATGCCGCTCTACGGCACCTCGCGCGGCCTTGGCATCAACCGCAAGCTCATCAGCGAAGCGGGCCTCAATCCGGACAAGGGCCCGCAGAACTGGGCCGAACTTCGCGAATGGGCAAAGGCCGTCACCAAGCGCCCGGGCGGCGGCATGCTGCAGGTCTCCGGCATCCAGCTTTACCAGAACGACCTCGAGGCCTTCGAACTCTTCACGCTGCTGCTGCAGGGGGCGGGCGGTTCGCTGCTGACGGCGGATCTGTCGGCGCCGGGCTTTGCCGGTCCGGAAGGCGTCAAGGCATTGACCTTCCTGCAAGACCTCGTTGTCACCGACAAGATCACCGATGCGGGCTTCGGCGTCGGCCCTGGCGGCATGGCGAACCCGTTCAACCAGCAACGCGCTGCGATGCTGGTCGCGGGCAACTACTCGACCAACAACGCGCTGAAGGCAGGCGTCGAGTTCGACGTCGTGCCCTTCCCGAAGGAGAGCGGCGGTTTCACGTCGCTTGTCGATCCCTTCTGCTTTGCCGTCCGGGCAGGCGCCCCAAATCAGGAAGCGGCGCTCAAGCTCGTCGAGTTTGCGATGTCGCCGGAACAGCAGGTCGCCTTCGCGGTCGCCAGCAAGAATGTGCCGGCCCTGAAGTCCGCCCAGCAGAACAAGGACGTGCAGGCCGACCCCTATCTTTCCAAGTTCATCAAGACCGCGAGCTACGCTCCGCCGACGGCCCCGGCGACGCCCGTATTCTCCCGCATGATGACGCTCGTCGCCCGCGGCGTTCAGGAAGTCATCTTCCAGAAGAACACGCCCGACAAGGCGCTGAAGACTGCCGCCGACGAAGTGCAGACATTGCTCAAAAAGAGCTGAGGAGCAGGTGATGGCGCTTCAGAACTCGACATCCAGACCGATCAAAACGGTCAGTTTTCATCAGACCTGGAGCGCCTACGCATTCCTCGCACCGGCGCTCGTCATCCTGTTCCTGTCGCTGCTGCTACCGGCGGTGGCGACGCTGTTGATGAGCTTCACGGACGTCTCCTTCCTCAAGCCGACGAATTTCATCGGCTTCGACAATTACATCAAGCTTTTCAACGATACGCGCTTCCAGCAGGCGGTCGGCAACACGATCCATTATACGGTCGGCGTAACCTTTCCGACCATGGTGCTCGGCCTGCTGGCCGCGGTCGCGCTCAATCAGAACGTGCCGGGGCGCATCGCCTTCCGGACGATCTTCTACCTGCCCGTCCTCACCTCGCTGATCGCGGCGGCCGTCGTCTGGGCCTATGTCTACGAGCCCTATGCCGGGCCGCTGAACGGTGTCCTGACCCGGGTCGGCCTGCCGCCGCAGCCTTGGCTTCAGAACCCCAGCCTTGCAATGAATTCGCTGATCATCATGGCGATCTGGCGCGATTTCGGCACCGCGATGATCATCTATCTCGCCGGTCTGCAGGACATTCCCAACGACATCTACGAAGCGGCGCGCCTCGATGGGGCCAAGGGCAAGGATATCTTCCTGCGCATCACCGTACCGATGCTGAGTTCCGTCACCTTCTACCTGCTGATCATCCTGATCGTGCAGACCTTCCAGGTGTTCGGCGCGATCTACGTGATGACGCAGGGCGGGCCGCTCGGCTCCACGGAAACCGTCGTCTACCAGATGTACCAGACGGCCTTCGGCTATACCGAGTTCGGTTATAGCGCGGCCATGTCGACCATACTCTTCCTGACCATCCTGGTGTTCTCGATCATCGGGACCCGGATCATGCGGAGGAAAGACGCATGACCGACCTTGCACAGCCCGCCGCGATGGAACGGCAGATCACGGCCCGCCGCCGTGGCCGGGAATTCCCGCGCTTCGACGTGATGAACGTCATCGGTTACCTGCTGCTGCTGTTTGCAGCGCTCGCCACCGTGATGCCTTTCCTCTGGATGGTCTCGACCTCCTTCAAGGGCGACCAGGAAATCTTCCGGTTTCCACCGAGTTTCGTTCCGGACGGGCTGCGATGGCAGAATTATCTTGATGCAATGGCTTCGCCGGATGCCGGCCGGCAGCTGGTGAACAGCCTGATCTACGCGCTGGGCTCGACCGTTTCGAACCTCGTATTCTGCTCGCTGGCTGGTTACGCGCTGGCCCGCATGCAGTTTTCCGGCCGCAACCTGATCTTCGCGCTGGTCGTCGGACTGCTGATGGTGCCGGCCCAGAGCCAGATCGTTCCCGTCTTCCTGATCGTCCAGAAGATCCCCTTTGCCGGCGGCAACGACTGGCTCGGCAATGGCGGCACCGGCCTTCTCAATACCTATTGGGGCATGATCCTGCCGACTGCGGCGACACCTTTCGGCATCTTCATGATGCGGCAGTTCTTCACCCGCATCCCGATGGAGTACGAGGAATCCGCCAAGCTCGACGGTGCGTCGCCGTTCACGATCTTCCGGCGTATCCTGCTGCCGCTGGCCCGGCCGTCGCTTGCCGTGCTCGGCGTCTTGAGCTTTCAGAGCGCCTGGAACGACTTCGTCTGGCCGCTCATCCTCAACTCGCACCGGGAGATGGCCACCCTGCAGATCGGCCTGCAACTGCTGCAGAGCGGGCCGGATGCGCGCTGGAACGTCGTCATGGCGATGGCGACACTCATCACCCTGCCGGTCATCATCGTCTACCTTCTGGCGCAGCGGCACGTGATCGACGGCGCGGTGACCAGCGGGGTCAAGGGCTGACCGATCAATCAAGAGATGAATGAGCCGCCTTGGCGGCAAGGAGGATGCCTGTGGTCAAGTCAGATGCGATCAAGAATGTGGAAGTCTACCGCAAGCCGGGCGAGTTTGCCGCATGGCCCGCCAATTACGGCCTGTGGCTCTGGGGCGACGAGGCGGTGACGATTTTCGTCCAGGGTTTCCGTGGCGAGGCGGAGAACCTGCATGCGCGCGACAAGACCCGGCCGTTCATTCCGGTGCAGGCCCGCAGCCTCGACGGTGGCGAAACTTGGACGATCGAGCGGTTCAACGCTTTCGTACCCGGCGGCCAGACGCTTTCGGGCGACGAGCATGTCCTGCCCGAACTCGAAGCGCAGCCAAGGATCGACATCGACCGGGACCTTCGCCAGCTCGACCAGCCGATCGATTTCACCGATCCGGAAACGATCGTCATGTGTGCCCGCACAGGCCTGCTGGGTGGCGCGATCAGCTGGTTCTATGTCAGCAACGACCGGGCGCGGACCTGGCGTGGTCCCTACCGGCTCGACGATTTCGGCCTGCCGGGCATTTCGGCACGCACCGACATCGTGCCGCTCGGCAAGCATGACGCGCTCTTCCTGTTGAGCGCCGCCAAGCCGAACGGCAAGGAAGGCCAGGTCTTCTGCGTCCGCACCCGCGACGGCGGCAAGAGTTTCAGCTTCGAAAGCTTCGTCGGAGAGGAACCGGAGGGTTTTGCGATCATGCCGGCGTCGATCCGGCTGAAGGACGGCAAGGTGCTGACGCTGGTGCGCTGCTCGACGGCAAGCCGCGGCCCGGACCGCAAGGCGTGGATCGAGGCCTATACCTCCGGCGACGAGGGCAAGACCTGGGAATTGATCGGCCGGCCGGTGCCGAATACGGGGTACGCCGGCAACCCGCCGACGCTGAACCGGTTGAAGGATGACCGGCTGGTGCTCGTGTTCGGTTATCGCGACGCGCCCTATGGCCTGCGTGCCCGGGTCAGTTCGGACGAGGGCAAGACATGGAGCGACGACATCGTCATCCGCGACGACGGCGGCATGTCCGATCTCGGTTATCCGCGTACGGTCGTCAGGCCCGATGGAAAGCTGCTGAGCGTCTATTATTACAATTACGGCAGCGATCAGGAGCGCTTCGTCGGCGCATCGATTTTCGGCATAGCTGACTGATCAGCCTTGATTGGCTAAGCCTCCGCGGCCGACAGGAAATCGCACATGGGATGCGGGGCGGTGCGTGGAACCCCTCCCCCTTGTGGGGAGGGGTTGGGG
>NZ_PVBJ01000014.1:0-150011 GCF_002968565.1 Neorhizobium sp. T25_27 | reverse complement strand
CTCCAATCGTAGCGGTCCCAGCGATCGCGGTCGCGGTAGAAGTCGCGGTCGCGATAGTAGCGGCCCCAATAGTTGCCGACGTCGAACGTGACCATCGGAATGCCGAGGCCCTCGTAATAGTCCGGGGCGACATAGACGCGGTTGGAACGATAGGTCGCCTGCACGTAATTGCCCGACACCCAGCCGCGTCCGCCGACGAAGGCGACGTCGCACCAGTTGACGCTGCTCATGCAGCCGTAGATCGTTACCGCCGCGCCGACCGGAATGACGTCGACGGCCGGATAGCCGGTGCTAGGCCCGGACCGCATGTTGACATTGGCCGTGGCAACCCCGCGCACGGCCGCATCCGCAATCGACGGCGCCGCGAACAGGGCGCAAAGTGCCGCAACGGACATCAGAATTTTCTTCACGGGCTTCCTCCTGAGAAACCGAATAACGCGCGAACCGGACTGACCATCTGCCGACCGGATTTCGCCGGATATCAATGTTCGAGACATTCCCATTGTTCCAGCACGGCTCTGAATGGCGCATGAATAAACGTTTTGGCCGGGGTCAGCCTCTGGCCGGCCCGGTCGACTGCCGCTCGGCAATGTGACAAGCAAGCTCCACCCGCCGTGCCGGATTTGCAAATCCGGTCATCCCGTCCCGCAAAAGATCGAGCGCCACGGCCCCGAGTTCGCGCATCGGAATATGCACGGTGGTCAGCGGCGGATTGAGGAAGGCGGCCTGCGGCAGGTCGTCCATGCCCATCACCGAAACGTCGCCCGGCACGGTATAGCCCATCTGCTGAACCCCCATCATCGCGCCGACCGCGAGACTGTCGCCCGCCGTCAGCACGGCCGTGAAATCGAGCCCGTTCCTGCGTAACCGCTCGCTCACCGCCTGGGCGGCAAGCTCCGGCAGCCAGTCCTCGACCGGCACGACGAGATCCGGGGGACAAGGCAAGCCGTGATGCTGGAAGGCATCCTGCCAGCCTTCGCGGCGCCGGTCGATCGTCCGCCGGCCCGGACGCATCAGGAAGAGGATGCGTTTGTGGCCCAGCCGGATAAGATAGTCGGTGGCCATATGCGCCGCCGACCGATTGCAGGGGGTCACGCTCGACAGCCGCATCATCGGATCGTCGCCGTTGATCAGCACGACCGGCTTGCCGAAGCCGCGGGTAGCCTCGAGCATTCCTTCGTCGTCGACGGTCAGAAACAGCAGGCCCGCGACGTCCGGATCGACCAGCGCCTCTTCCAGCACCACCTTTTCCTCCGACTGGTCGGCGACCGCACGGGTGACGATATCGAGCCCGAGAGCCTGCGCGCGATCCCGCAACCCTTCCAGCACATAGAGCGTGAACTGGTTGCGCACGTAGTCGATCATCGCCGCGCTCGAAGCTGCCAGGATCACCTTCTTGCCGGCGACCGGCGTCGGCATTGCGTAATTGGCGTCTTTCGCCGCCTCCATGATCCGCTGGCGGATGTCCGCGCGCACGCCCTTCTCGCCGGCCAGCGCCCGCGACACGGTGCTCAGCGACACGCCCACCTTTCCCGCAATATCCTCCAGCCTCACCCGCCGGCTTTTCTTGCCGCGCTTGCCCGGCACGATCGTCGCCGCCATGACATCCTCCCATCATCGATGCGCACACTGCAAAAAATTTTCAGATTGCGCAATCAATTTTCAGATGTTTTCATGAAGGCACGCTTGGGAGAAGCGGATCGCAATGCTGCGCAGCAAATGCTGCAGCACAGGGAGGAATTGAGACATGGGCCTTTCAGCCCGGGACATCCGTGAAAAGCTTGACCGCCTCGTGACCGGCATGACCGGGCTTCGCGACGATGGCCGTTTCCACGAACCCAATCTCGACGGGACCGCCGGCGACTATATCTCTTTCGAAAGCTGGGAATGGCCGCAAGGCGTCGGCCTCTACGGCCTCATCCGTCTCTGGCTGTTCACCGGCCGCGACGATTTGAAGGCGCTGATCGAGAACTGGTATTCGGCCCGCATCGAAGCCGGGCTCCCGACGCTCAACGTCAACACCACGGCACCGATGCTCGGCCTTTCCGTCCTCTGGCGCGAAACCCGCGACCCGCGCTGGAAGCCGGTTCTCGACGCCTGGGCAGACCGCGTCATGGCGCAAATGGGCCGCACCGAAGAAGGCGCCTTCGAGCACCACGTCTCCGACAAGGTCAACAACGACGAACTCTGGGACGATACGCTTTATATGGTCGCCCTCTTCCTCGCCTCCTACGGCGAGGCGAGCGGTCGCCGCGAGCTGGTCGATGAGGCATCAAAGCAGTTCCTCGTCCATTCCCGTTACCTCGCCGACACGAAGACCGGCCTCTGGTTCCATGGCTGGACGTTCCAGGGTCGCCATAATTTTGCGGAAGCCCGCTGGGCGCGCGGCAATGCCTGGATCACCGCCGGCATGCTCGACCTTTTCGACCTCGCCGAAGTTTCGAAGCCGGTAAAGGGTTTCCTGCTCGGCGTGCTGACGGCGCAGGTCAACGCGCTGCTGCCGCTGCAGGCCGCTTCCGGCGCCTGGCGCACCCTGCTCGACGACCCGTCCTCCTACGAGGAAATCTCGGCGACGGCGGGTTTCGGTTACGGCCTGCTCAAGGGTTACCGTCTCGGCCTCGGCACCCCTGAATGGCGCGCCGCCGGCCTCAAGGCCGTTGAAGCGGTGCTTGCCAATATCGACGAAACCGGCACCGTGCTCAACGTTTCCTATGGAACGCGCATGGGCCATGATCTGCAATTCTATCGGGATATTCCCATCCAGCCGACCGGCTACGGGCAGGCGCTTTCGATCCTGTGCCTCTCCGAAGCCATCCGGCATGTGGAACCGGGAGGCGAGACAGCATGACGATGAAGGTTCTCTACGGGGCTGGCCCCAACGACATCAAGACCTACGACACCGCCCGCCTGCGGGCCGAATTCCTGATGGAAGACCTGTTCCAGGCCGACAGGGTGAGCTTCACCTACACCCATGTCGACCGCTTGATCGTCGGCGGCGCTGTTCCGGTATCGTCGACGCTGAGCTTCGGTTCGGGCGAAGAGATCGGCACGCCCTTCCTGCTGTCGGCCCGTGAAATGGGCATCGCCAATCTCGGCGGCACCGGCGTCGTCTCGGTCGACGGCAAGAGTTTCACCCTGGAAAACCGCGACGTGCTTTATGTCGGCCGCGGCGCCCAGGAAATCTCCGTCGCCAGCGCCTCGGCCGAAAAGCCGGCCCGGTTCTACATGAACTCCGTTCCTGCAGGCGCCGACATTCCGCACCGCCTCATCAAGCGGTCGGAATCGAAGATGCTGACATTCGGCGATCCCAAGCGCGCCAATCTGCGGAACCTGCGCATGTATATCCATCCGGAAGTCACGCCGTCCTGCCTGCTTCTGCTCGGCATCACCGACCTTGCCGACGGCAGCATCTGGAACACCATGCCGCCGCATCTGCATGAGCGCCGCATGGAAGCCTATTGCTATTTCGACCTGCCCGAAGAGGAACGGGTCATCCACCTGATGGGCCGCCCGGAAGAGACGCGCCATCTCGTGGTCAAGAACCTCGACGCGGTTCTCTCGCCCGCCTGGTCGATCCATATGGGTGCCGGCACCGCGCAATACGCCTTCGTCTGGGGCATGACCGGCGAGAACCAGGAATACAACGACGTGGCCCCCGTGGCCCTGAGCGAGCTGAGATAAGACTGCCATGAATCCCGAAGCAAACTGGATGCGAAAGACGTTGAAGCCGGGCGAAGCCGTCCGGTACTGGCAGCTCGGCCGCATCGCCGAAGAGCGTTTCGACGTGCCCGATGCCCCGATGAAGGGCGAGATGGACCCGTTCTTCTTCCTGACCAAGGTCAAGAACTTCATTCCGCACGAATATCCGTGCCGCACCATCTTCGCAGACACCTATCGCGGCAAGCGCCCGGATGTCCGCGGCTCCTTCGATGCCACCCGCTGGTGGCTGCCTTTCGGTTCGCCGCGGCTCGATCTCTCCGGCTTCTGGTTCCGCCCGACCCGGCTCGCCACCTGGACCCGCACTTATATAGAGGCGGAAACTGCCGGCAGGGCAAAGATCCGCCTCGGCACCTGCGGCGGCGCCGTCATCTGGGTCAACGGCACGGAAGCCGGCTGGATGGCGCCCTACAGCCGCAATCTCGAAGCCAAGCAGGAGTTCGAACTGCCGCTGGTCGCCGGCCTCAACGAGATCACGCTGTTCTTCGACGACCTCGCCGAGCGTGACGCCCGCTATTTCTATCAGTTCGACTATCTCTCCGGCCCGGCTGCCAGTGTCGCCATGCCGGTTCCGGTCACGAGCCCCGTCGCCGCAAGCCTCGAAAAGGCGCTCGACACCATGTATTTCGACCGCCAGCATTATTTCGGCGGCGATATCACCCTGCTTCTCTCCGCGCCCCTGCCGGTCGAGGTTAAGGTCAATGTCGCGGTCGAAGGCGATTTCATGTCGCGCGAGCGCTTCGATTTCGACTTCACCCTGGCCGCCGGCGCCACCAGCCTCAATATCGGCCCGTCGGAAAAGGCGCCCGCCGACTTCCGCCACTTCCGCATTACCCTCAATGCCGGCGGCTTCGTCGTGTCCCGTTCGCTCGGCGTCGAGATCTGCCACGCCGAAAGCCAGGGGCAGGCTCCTGCATCGCTGAGCGATCGCATCACCGAGACCCTGGCGCAAATCTCGGAAAATTCCGAACGCGATACCGTCCGCGCCTTCGCCCGTCTGGCAAGCGGCCGTTCCGGCCCCGATACGGATGCGATGATCGAGGAAATCCTGCCCTCGATCGAGGACTGCCACGACTGCGCCGACTTCTCGCTGGTGCCGCTCATCTGGTCGCGCACCGTCTGGGGCAAGGACATCAACGAGAAGACCCGTGCCCGCATCGACGGTGCCATCCTCAATTACCGTTACTGGATGGATGAGCCGGGTAACGACGTGCAATGGTATTTCTCCGAAAACCACGCGCTGTTGTTCCACACCTCGGCCTATCTCGGCGGCAGTCTCTTGCCCGACGCCACCTTCGTCCGCTCCGGCCGCAAGGGTGCGGAGCAGGCAAAGGTCGGTGCCGCCCGCGTCCGCGCCTGGCTCGACCATTTCGAACATTGGGAAATGGCCGAGTTCAACTCCGCCCCCTATTTCCCGATCGACCTCAAGGGCCTGACGGCGCTTGCAGCCCTTTCGCCTGACAAGGATATCGCCGACCGCGCCAAGGCCGGCATCGTCCGCCTCTGCGAAATCATCGCCCGCTCCGCCCATCACGGCATGGTGACGGCAGCGCAAGGCCGCTCCTACGAGCACACTCTCTGCGCCGGCCGCTCGCTGGAACTGTCCGGCGTCGCCCGCCTGCTCTGGGGCAAGGGTTGGTACGGCCGCCGCGTCCACTGCCTGCCGCAGATGGCCGTCTGCCTGCGGGATCATGGTCTCGAAATCCCTGCAGAGTTCGCGGCGATTGCCGATCACCGCGGCAGCCAGCACCAGGAATGGCGTTTCGCCCAGGGCGAAAATTCCTTTGCGGCGCTCTACCACTACAAGGGCGAGCATTTCGCCATGGGCTCGACGGCTCATTACCGCTGGGACGAATGGGGTTACCAGGAGACCATCCTGCATCTGCGCCTCGGCGACAAGCCGGAAGCTGCGATCTGGATCAACCATCCGGGCGAGACCATCCAGTTCGGCTATGGCCGCCCGTCCTACTGGGGCGGCTGCGGCACCATCCCGCGTGCCCAGCAGTATCGCGGCCTCGCCGTCCTCGAATTCACTACCTATGAGGAACAGCCGGATTTCACCCATGCCTGGTTTCCCAAGGCCGAGTTCGACGAAACACTCGTTTCCGGCGGCGTGGCGCTTGCCCGCTCCGGCAAGGGCGCCGTCATGCTGCGCACCGCCTCGAAGCTGGAGGCCGTCACCGACGGTCCGTCGGCAGGGGCTGAACTACGCCAATACGGCCAGAAGACACGCTGGATCGTCCGCGTCTGCGAAGCGGACAATCTCACTGCCGTCGAGTACCGCTTCAGCGGGCTCGCCACGAGACAGGAAGCCGACGGCACCGTCGTTGTCGAGGACCCGGAATATGGTACCGTCCGCTTCAGGAAAGACGGCTCCGTGGAAGCCGAAGGCCGCGTGATCGCGCGGGCGGATTACACAGTAAAAGGCGAAGCGACGATGCTGAGCGCTTCGTGATCTAAAAACCGGACGGGTGGAGGCCCATCCATTAAGAGGAGGAAATGAGCATGAAAACCAAATCGCTTCTGGCGGGCGCTGCGCTCGCCCTTCTCATGTCGACGGCAGCACATGCCGGCGACGTGCGGATCATGTGGTATTCTGACGGCGTCGAAGGCGACGTCATGAAGGACCTCGTCGGCCGTTTCATGAAGGAAAACCCGGGCATCAACGTCATCCTCGACAACGTTGCCTACAGCGTCATCAAGGATCAGCTGCCCGTGCAGCTCGAAGCCGGCAACGGCCCGGACATCGCCCGCGTCACGGCGATCAAGGACCTCTCCAGGCACTGGCTCGACCTGCGCCCGCTGGTCAAGGACGCCAAGTACTGGGACGATAATTTCGGCGCCCAGGCCGACTGGATGCGTCCGGACGGCTCCAAGCAGATCTCTGGCTTCATGACGCAGATCACCCTGACCGGCGGTTATGCCAACAAGACCCTGTTCGACCAGGCCGGCGTTCCGCTTCCGGGCCCGAAGGCCACCTGGGAAGAATGGGCGGCTGCTTCCAAGAAGGTCAAGGATAGCCAGAAGCTTCCCTTCGCCATGGCGATCGACCGCTCCGGTCACCGCCTGACCGCTCCGCTCCTGTCCTACGGCGCCAACTATGTCGGCAAGGACGGCAAGCCGGCACCGCTCGACAAGGGCGCCAAGGACTTCCTGACCAAGTTCGTCGGTTGGGTCGGTGAAGGCTCCTTCGCCAAGGACGTCTGGGTCTCCGCAGCCGGCTCGACCTACCGCGCCGCGGCCGAAGACTTCATCAACGGCCAGCTCGCCTTCTACTATTCCGGTTCCTGGCAGGTGGCGAACCTCACCACCAAGATCGGCAACAGCTTTGACTGGGTGGCGACCGGCAGCCCCTGCGGCCCGGCAGCCTGCACCGGCATGCCCGGCGGCGCGGCGCTCGTCGCCGTGAAATACACCAAGAACCCGAAGGACGTCGCGGCCGTCATGGACTGGTTCGCCCAGGAGAAGATCGTCAAGGAATTCTCCGAGCGCACCCTCTTCCTGCCCGGCCACAAGGGCGTCGTCGACAAGGGCGGCCTCGACTTCAAGACCGACAACGCCTTCGCCAAGGCTGCCCTGACCAAATATGTCGAGGCATCCAAGACCACGGCCGACACCGCCCTGAAGCTGCCCGGCTGGCGCTGGTCCGACACGGTCTATGCCGCGGTCGTCACCCGCGTCGGTCAGACGCTGGCCGGCGAGCTGAAACTCGATGACGCTTTCACGCGCATCGACGCCGACATCGCCCAGAAGGTCAAGGACAGCGGCCTTTGATGACAGCATTGGGGTGAGCCTCTCACCCCGCCTCCGCTCCGCTCGGCGCACCCTCTCCCCGTAGGCGGGCGAGGGTGACCGGCGACGGCGCGGCAAATCCCTTCTCCCCGCCTGCGGGGAGAAGGTGCCGGCAGGCCGGATGAGGGGCGAGCCTCGTCATCCGGACAAGAAGACAAGGAGGGATGGAATACGAACATGAGCACGACGTCTCTCACCGACCGTCTCGGCAGCCTTCTCATGGCGCCCGTGCATCTCCTGATGCGCATCATCGACATACCGCTCCGCGCCGTTCAGAAAGCGGCCGGCATCGGCGGCATGGCGGCCGTGTTCCTCGCCCCGAACATGCTGATCTTCGGCATTTTCGTGCTCCTGCCCCTCGTCATCAACTTCGTCTATTCGATGACCGGCGGCACGGCCTTCTTCCTTTCCGAGCGCAATTTCATCGGCGCCGAGCAATATCAGCGCCTCTTCACCTGCACGAACTACCTCGACCCTATGTCCTGCCAGGAGGATGCCTTCTGGACTGCCGTCGGCAACACGTTCTGGTTCGTGATCCTGCAGGTGGCGCTGATGATCGGCCTGTCGCTGATCACGGCATTGATCCTCAACCGCGATCTCGCCGCCCGCTCCTTCTGGCGCGCCGTGTTCTTTTTCCCGGTCCTCCTGTCGCCCGTCGTGGTCGGCCTGATCTGGAAGTGGATCCTGCAGCGCCAGGGCCTCCTGAATTTCGGCCTCTATCAGTTCGGTATCGAGCCCTATACCTGGCTTACCGACCGCAACTGGACCTTCATCGCCACGATCGGCGTCTCGATCTGGGCGCATATGGGCCTCTACACGCTGATCCTGCTCGCCGGCCTGCAGGCGATCCCGAAGGATCTCTATGAAGCTGCCGAAATGGACGGCACCAAGCCCGCGCGTGTGTTCCGGCGCATCACGCTGCCGCTTCTCGCACCGAACCTTCTGGTCGTCGTGGTCCTCGCCCTGATCAAGGCCGTGCAGATCTTCGACGAGGTCTACGTGCTGACCGGCGGCGGTCCTGGCACCAGCACGCTCTATCTGACCCAGTACATCTACGAGACCGGCTTTGCCTCAACGCTCCGCAATCCGGGCCTCGCCGCTGCCGCTTCGATCCTGATGGGCCTCGTGCTCGTCGTCTTGACACTGATCCAGCTCGGCATAGGCCAGCGTGGCGAAAAGAAGGGGAAACGCTGATGGGTGTCGCCTCTCGCTTCATTCTGCGCCGTCGCGGCGGCAAAAGCTGGCACTGGACGGATATCGTCACCTGGGTCTGGCTCGTCGGCGGGCTGATCATCATGTTCGGCCCGGCCGTCTGGCTCGCCTTCTCGTCCTTCAAGACGCCGGCAGCCCTCGCCGAATTCCCGCCGTCGATCCTGCCCTATGTCACCAGTCAGGCGACGGTCCAGGGTTACGACAAGCCGCTACAGCTCTTCGAAGCCAAGATGCCGGACGGGTCGACCAAGGTGCTGGCTGAGGTGCGCCGCATCGGTCTCGTCGCCCAGATGGTCGATCCGACGACGCCCGGAGAAATCGTCCGCGTCAACATCGGCGACCGCACCCCGGTACGTTCGGTCTCTTTTGCCACGGAAAACTACACGACGCCCTTCACCCAGTTCGATTTCCTTCGCTACCTGTGGAACTCGGTCTTCGTGACGGTGACGGCGACGCTGATCACCCTGATCGTCAATTCCATGGCCGCCTTCGCGCTGTCGAAATACGAGTTCCGCGGTCGCTCGCTCGCCATGCTGATCATCCTCGCGACGCTGATGGTGCCGCTTTCAGTGATCATGGTGCCGCTCTATTCGATCATCTCGTCGCTCGGCCTGTTCAACAATCTCTGGGGCGTCATCCTGCCGACGGTCGCAACCCCGACCGGCGTCTTCATCCTGCGCCAGTACATGCTGACCATCCCGGACGAACTGATCGACGCAGCCCGCATGGACAAGGCCTCCGAATGGCAGATCTACTGGCGCATCGTCCTGCCGCTGACGGCACCGGCGCTCGCGGTTCTGGCGATCTTTTCGGTCGTCTGGCGCTGGAACGACTTCCTGTGGCCGTTGATCGTATTGTCGCGGCGCGAACTCTACACCCTGCAAGTGGGCCTGAGCATCTATTCCGGCGAACTGAACGTCCAGTGGCACTTCATCCTGGCGATGACGGTCGTGACCATGATCCCGGTCGTGCTTGTCTTCATCTTCCTGCAGCGTTTCATCACCACCGGCATTGCCGGCACCGGCCTGAAGTAAGGATCACCGATGGGCGAGATCACCCTCACCAAAATCAAGAAGTCCTTCGGCGCGGTCGACGTCCTGAAGGACATCGACCTCGATATCAAGGACGGCGAGTTCATCGTTTTCGTCGGCCCGTCCGGCTGCGGAAAATCGACCTTGCTGCGCACCATCGCCGGCCTTGAAAAGGTCACCGGCGGCGAGATCGAGATCGACGGCAAGCGCGTCAACGAAGTGTCCGCTGCCGACCGCGGCCTTGCCATGGTCTTCCAGTCCTACGCGCTCTATCCCCATATGAGCGTGCGCCAGAACCTCGCCTTTGGCCTTGAAAATTCCAACATGCCCAAGGCCGAAGTGGCCGAGCGCATTACCGAAGCCGCCCGCATGCTGGAGATAGAAGCCTACCTGGAACGCCGGCCCGGCCAGCTTTCCGGCGGCCAGCGCCAACGCGTCGCGATCGGCCGTGCCATCGTGCGCCGTCCGACCGCCTTCCTGCTCGACGAGCCGTTGTCGAACCTCGACGCCGAACTGCGCGTCTCGACCCGCGCCGAGCTCGCAGCCCTCCACGCACGCCTCGGCTCGACGATGATCTACGTCACCCACGACCAGGTGGAGGCGATGACATTGGCCCACCGCATCGTGGTCATGCGCGCCGGCAAGATCGAACAGGTCGGCACCCCGCTCGACCTCTACAACACGCCCGCCAACCGCTTCGTCGCCGGCTTCATCGGCGCACCGCACATGAACTTCCTGGCCGGCGAAGTCGCCGATCTGGAGACCGGCACGGCGACGCTTGCGACCGCGGGCGGCCACCGCCTGCTCGTGCCGTTCTCGGGCCATTCCCTGTCCGTCGGCGAAAAGCTGACGATCGGCATCCGCCCGCAGCACATCACGCTCGCCAATGATCCGGGAAGCCTCAAGGTCAAGGTGCGCCTCGTCGAAGCACTCGGCTCCGAAACGGTCATCCACGCCGATCTGAACGGCGAAAAACTCCTCGCTGTCGTTCCCGGCCAGAAGCTGATTTCGCCGGGCGACGAAACCTACCTCTCCGTCGCCGGTGCGCCGCTGCACCTGTTCGACCGGAACGGATTGAGGGTGAAGGGGAGCTAGTCCTCCCCCTCATTCCTTCGGGCAGAGCTACACCGGACGGTGGAATGGCCGGTCGGTCGCACGGGCGCTACAATCCCTCACCAACCATAGCGGGAGGAGGGACCTCGATGTTGCGCGCTTTTCTGATTCTATTGCTGGCCATGGTCTTTGCCGGACCGGCCACGCTATCACCGGCCAGCGCCCAGACCAGGATGGTCAAGGCCAAACCGACGCCCGCATCGATGGCGGCCGGCGAGTCCGTCTTGTTCGACGACAAGAGCTGCCCGGCAGGCATGATCGCTCGTTATACCAAGGCGCAGCGCAAGGAGCAGATTTCCAAGAGATGCGTACATCTGAACGGCACGCGGTAGGCGTAGGCCCCAGGCGAGTATCCGCGTCATCTGAAAGATGCTCGCCTGATGCCGTCAGAGATACCCTTTGAAAAAGGCCAGAACCGCCCTCCGCATCGCTTCTGTCTCGCGATGCCCGACCTCTGCCTCCGGCAGCAACACCAGCGCACCGAGCGCTTCCGCCCTCAGATAGGCGGCTTCCGTCTCGGCAAAGGCGCGCTCCACCGCGTCAGGCGGCGTCAGCGGATCGTCCCAGCCGACGCAGATCAGCTGCGGCCGCGGTGCCACCAGCCCGGCAATTTCGCCGATCGAGGTTTCCCTGAGCAGCCCCGGCACGGTCAGGTAATGCCCGTGCAGATCATGGGCGCCGATTTCGACCAGCGTTGCGAAGTCCGCATAACAACACAGATGCGCCGTCGCCTTCACCCTCGGATCGATCGCCGCCAGGAAATAGGCAAGCGTCGCCCCCATCGAAAGCCCCGAGACGCCGATCCTCTGCGGATCGACCTCCGGCCGGCCGGCGAGCCAAGTCAGCGCCGCTGCCTGTTCGGAAAGCATCTGCCCGAACAGCGTTTTGCCGTGCCAGAGCGCCGCCTTGGTCGCCGCGTCCTCCGTCACCCCGGCCCGCTCGCCAAATGTCGGCATGTCGATGCAAAGCGCCACATATCCTTTGCGCGCCAGAACCGGCCCTGGGGCATCGAGCAAGGCCGGCCGGCCGTCGATCAGTTCGGATGCGCCGATATCCCAGCGGGCGCCATGTGCATGCGCATAGACGATCGCCGGGCCGCGGGTGAGGAAACCTTCGCTCGGCCGGGTGAGGAAACCCCGGACCTCCGCGCCATCCTCGAGCCGAAACCGCAACCTTTCGAGAATATAGCCGTCGTGTATCTCCGCGGAACTGTCCGCCAGCGTCATGGAGACCTCTTCGAAGGCAAGCAACTCCTTCAATCGCTCAACCGTGATCGCCATCTTGCCCTCCTCCCGGTGCGCCATCCCTCCCCTCCAGAGAGGATGACCGCCATCTGTGCCTGCCAGATTTTCAAAGACATAGACGAAATCGCCCGTCGCCGCATCAGGCCGGCGGATCCGCCACTGCGAAAAACTTCGACCGCATCCTGCAGCTATTGAGGCAGAGGATGGAACAGCGCCCCGACGCCAGCTGGCTTGCGATCCTCGGGTACACGGTGTCAAAAAGACGCTGACCATCGCAGAACTCTTGACTTCCACGCCCTATCATCCGACTTCAAACGCTGAAACGAAGGGATGACGACCATGACCGAAGCCGCCCGCAGCACGATCGACCAGAGCGAAGTCGACCGGTTTTCCGCAATGGCCGCGGAGTGGTGGGACCCAACCGGCAAGTTCAAGCCGCTCCACAAGTTCAACCCCGTGCGGCTCGCCTATCTCCGCGACCGCATCTGTGAAAATTTCGGCCGCGACCCGAAGAGCCATCTGCCGCTTTCCGGCCTGCGCATCCTCGATATCGGCTGCGGCGGCGGCCTGCTCTCCGAGCCGATCGCCCGCATGGGCGCGACCGTCGTCGGCGCCGACCCGTCCGAAAGGAACATCGGCATCGCCTCCACACACGCGGCTGAGACGGGCACGTCGGTCGACTACCGCGCCGTAACCGCCGAGCAGCTCGCCGAAGCCGGCGAGACATTCGACGTCGTGCTGAACATGGAAGTGGTCGAGCATGTCGCGGACGTCAATTTCTTCATGACGACCTGCGCCAACATGGTCCGCCCCGGCGGCCTGATGTTCGTCGCCACCATCAACCGCACCTTCAAGGCCGGAGCGCTGGCGATCTTCGCCGCTGAAAACATCCTGCGCTGGCTGCCCCGCGGCACCCATCAATACGAAAAGCTGGTCCGCCCGGAAGAGCTCGAAAGACCGATCTCCTCAGCCGGCATGGAAATCATCCATCGCACCGGCGTCTTCTTCAATCCGCTGCAGGACCGCTGGAACCTGTCGCCGGACATGGACGTCAACTACATGATGCTGGCCAAGCGGCCGGCGTGATGGAAATTCGTGGCGCCTGTGGTACCATGTCGGAGTAGAAGGAGCTGCATATGCCGCAAGTAACAGTAAAGCTTGACGCAGTCCTGGATAGCCACATCCAAGATGCTATCGAACGAGGTGAAACTAAGTCACGCGATCGATATATCGAGGACGCGCTCCGTGATCGCTATCTCCGCGACCTCCAAAGACAGAAGCTACACGAGTCTCTTGATCGGGCGATAGCCGACGCCGATGCGGGTCGCGTCACCCCACTCGAAGAGGCCTTCGATCGCATCTTGAGCGACCTCGAAAAGTAGGGAAAGCCCGTGAAAGTCGTCATCACGGACGAAGCGCTTTCGGACATTTCCTCAATCACAAAATTTATCAGGAAAGATAATCCTCCGCGGGCGATCTCATTCGCGCTGGAATTAAGGGAAGCCTGCCGCCAGCTCGGAAATTCACCGGGCGCTTTTGCCGCTTTATCAGACTATCCGGAAAGCGGGATCAGGCGACGCGCCTATGGCAACTATGTGATACTGTACAGGATCGGCGGCGCGACGGTTGAGATCCTCCATATCTTCCACGGCGCCCAGGACTACGAGAGCGTCCTCTTTCCGAAAGAGTAGCCATCCCCAACCCCGCCGCGCACGCTGGCCTCTCCCCGATCGCCAACCGCTCGGTCAGTTCGCGTCTTCGGGAATGATCGGCAACGGCGCGATCTCGATGCCCTCGTCGAGCAGCTCGCGCACCTCGCCGAGGCTCGCCTGGCCGATGATGCCACGGGCATCCGCCTCGCCGTAGTGGATCTTGCGGGCTTCCTCGGGAAACTTCTCGCCGACGTCCTCGGCATTGGCCTTGATCGCCGCCACGGCTTCCTTGAGCTTGGCGATAGCCTCCTGGCGGGCGAGGTCCATCACCATCGCCTGCTTCTCTTCCTTCTTTCTGGCGGTCGAAACTGAGGGCGCCATCAGCGTCTTGGAAATGGAAGCGGAATTGCAGACCGGACAGGTGAGGAACCCGCTCGCCACCTGCCGGTCGAAATCGGCGCCTTCCGAAAACCAGCCTTCGAACGTGTGGGCGTTCTCGCAGGAGAGGGAATACTTGATCAAGCGGCCACCTCTCCCGCCGCGTCCGTAACCGCATCCAGCGAGAACTCGCGGGCGTTCTTGAGGTTCGGGATCTTTCCCCGGGCCGCAGCAACGGCGGCAATATCGATCTCGGCGAGCACGATACCTTCGCCGGTGCCGCCGGCAGATGCCAGCATCCTGCCCCAGGGATCGACGATCATCGAATGGCCAAATGTCTCGCGGCCGTCTTCATGCACGCCACCTTGAGCGGCGGCGATCACGAAGGCACCGTTCTCGATCGCACGGGCACGCAGCAGGATTTCCCAATGGGCCTCGCCGGTCTGGCGGGTGAAGGCGGCCGGCACGGTCAGGATTTCGGCGCCGGCCAAGGCTTCGGTGCGGAAAAGCTGCGGGAAACGGACGTCGTAGCAGATTGCAAAACCGAGCTTGCCGAACGGCAGGTCGGCAACCCGCGCTTCGCTGCCGGGCTCGTAAGCGGAGCTTTCGCGCCAGCTCTCGCCATTGTCCAGATCGACATCGAACATATGGATCTTGTCATAGGTGCAGATCTGCCGGCCGCTGGGCGCAAACAGGAAGGCGCGATTGGCAATCTTGCCGCCGTCGACGGCGATCGCCGTCGAGCCGATATGTAGATGGATGCCGAGTTCGCTCGCAAGGCTGCGGGCGGTCGAAACGATGATGTCGCCCGCCTCGTCGCGCAACACGGCGCGCATAGCCTTGCGGTCCCGCTGCAGGAAGCCGGTCATCTCCGGGGTCTGGATATAAACCGCCCCATGCGCCGCAGCCTCGCGGACCAGCCGCGCCATGTCGGCAGCGTTCTTTTCCGGATCGACGCCGGAGCACATCTGGATGGCGGCAGCCTTGAAAGCCATGGAAGATACCTCTCAGTTCGCCAGCATCGGGTCCAGCCTGCCGGCCCGGTCGAGTGCGTGCAGATCGTCGCAACCGCCAACATGCGTGCCGTCGATGAAGATCTGCGGGAAGGTCGAGCGACCGCTCGCCTTGCCGATCATCTCCTGGCGCAATTCCTGCGAATAAGTGGCGTCATGCTCGGTGTAGGAAACGCCTTTCGTCTCCAGCAATGCCTTGGCGCGTGCGCAGTAACCGCAATATTCGCGGGTATAGATAGTGACCTCTGCCATGATCGTCTCCGGGCGCGGCCAGGCGGGAATGGGCCGCGCGCAATAGTGTCTTCTTCTGTCATATAGGCCCGGCAACAGCCATTGCAAAGGTCAAAACCGTGACCTCAGCGGCCCCGGCTCGCCTCAATGCACGAGTGGCGGATGAAACCGTCGCTCCGGTCGTATAGACGTCGTCGACCAGCACCAGCCGCTTGCCGAAGACGCGGTCCTCATGGCCTGGTGCGATCGCGAAAGCCGCCCGCACGTTGTCCTCGCGGGCCCGCGCCGAAAGCCCCACCTGCCGGTTCGTGCGTTTGACGCGGATGAGTGTGGACGGCAGGAACGGCTGGCCGGATTTTCGCGATAGATGCCGGGCAAGCTCCGCCGCCTGATTGAATTTCCGCGAGGCGAAACGCGAGCGATGCAGCGGCACCGGCAGGATGCCGTCGCAGTTTGCGACGTAACCATCGGAGGCACGCAGCATCCACCCGGCCATCATACCCGCGAGATCGGTGCGGTCGCGATATTTCAGCGAATGGACGAGGTCGCGGGCCGCGCCCTCGAAGATCGCCGCCGAACGCAGGCGGTCGAAGACGGGCGGTTCGGCAATCGCCTGCGCCGACAGAATGCCAGGCCCCGGATCGTAGGAGAACGGCAGGCCGAGCGTCTCGCAATAGGGCCGCTCGATGAACCGGATTTCCCGCCAGCAGGTGGGGCAGAAGCCCTGATGCGCGCCCGTTCGCACACCGCAGCCGGGACAGGTCGGAGGATAGACGAGGTCGCCTACCCATCTCGTCCACCCCACGGCAAACGATGTTAAAAGTCGCAGGGCATTGACGTTGGGCTCGGCGGACATGACTTGACAATAGCGGACGGAGCGCGCCTTTGCGACGGCAGAATACGAGTGGACGGCCATGGAAATTCTTTTCGACGAACAGCTGATAGGTGCACGGCGCAGACGCGCGATAACCGCCAAGGACAGCAATGCCGCCTTCCTTCTGGACATTGCCGGCCGCGAGCTTGCAGACCGGCTGGCGGTCGTCGAACGGCAATTCGAGACCGCGGTCGAACTTCATGGCGGAACCGGCATCGCCGCTCGCGAGGCGCTGGCCACCGGCAAGATCGGCACCGTGAGCCGTATCGAGACCGATGCCGCTTTCGCAAGGCCCGGAGACGCGTTCGCCACGGCTCCATTGGAAGACGTCCCACTGGAACCCGAATCCGTCAATCTGATCCTGTCGCCGCTCTCGCTGCACCTGGTCAACGACATGCCCGGCACGCTGATCCGCATCCGCCGGGCGTTGAAGCCGGACGGGCTTTTTCTAGCAGCGATTCCCGGCTCCGGCACGCTGCAGGAAATGCGCGACGTCCTTCTCTCCGCCGAGGCAGAACTGACCGGCGGCGCGAGCCCCCGCGTCATCCCGTTTGCCGATGTGCGCGATGTCGGCGCCCTGCTGCAGCGGGCCGGTTTCTCGCTGCCGGTCGTCGATGCCGAGACCTACACGGTGCGCTACGACTCGCTTTTCCCGCTGATGCGCGATCTACGCGCCATGGGCATGACCAACCCCCTCGCGGGCCGCAGTCGCGTGCCGGTCACAAGGCGTTTCTTCGTAAGGGCTGCAGAGCTTTATGCGGAACGTTATTCCGATCCGGACGGCCGCATCCGCGCGACATTTTCGATCATCTACGCATCCGGCTGGGCCCCGCACGAAAGCCAGCAGAAGCCGCTGAAGCCGGGTTCGGCCAAGATGCGGCTGGCCGAGGCTCTCAACAGTCGCAGCCCGCGCTGAACGGCCCCGACCCAAATTCAGGGAACAGGGTCGTCAACGCTGTTAGAGATGGTTTTGAACGTATTCGTCAATGCGTCGGTAAAGGTGGTGAACCCGGCGATCATCGACAGCGAGATGATCCCGATAATGAGGCCGTATTCCACGGCCGTTGCGCCGCTATTGTTCTTCAGAAGAAACCTGAAAAGGCGCATGGAATATCCTTCAATCAACATCAGCGGGCCAAAAAAGCCCCTGGTGTCAGCAGTCGCTGCCGACGCCATAGCCCTGCACGATGCAGACCGAGCCCGGCGTTTCCTGCAGCACGCTGCGCCGGATCGTATAATGTCTTGCGCCCTTTTCGCCGGGCTTGATGGAGCCCGTGCTGATCAGGTCGAAATCCTCCTGGACATGCGCCAGTCGGCGCTCATCATTGCGGCCAGCGAGCATCGGCGTCACGATCAGTGAAAGAGCGATCGCGGCCGTCCCGAACAGAAGAGCGATATTGAGCGCGCCGGTTTTGCCGGAGCCATGCGTCGCCCGCTGACGGACCCGCACAGTTTTCCAGAATTCCTCGTCCATGCCTTCTAAAGCCTCATCAACGCGTTACCGGATAAGCCTTGAAGGTGCCACAATCGGCTAAACGATCCCTTAACGCCGTATGAATTCGGCGGCTCTAATTTTATCGATTAGAGCAGATCCTGCAGGATCGGGATCAGCGGCTCGTCGGCCGGCGGCATCGGGTAATCCCTGAGTGCGTTCGGCCGCACCCATTTGATGGCCTGCCCTTCCCTTCCCGTCGGAATGCCTTCGAAGCGACGGCAGATATAGAGCGGCATCAGGAGGTGGAAGGTCTCGTAGGTGTGGCTGGCGAAGGTGAGCGGCGCCAGGCAGGGAATCCTGGTCTTGATGCCGAGTTCTTCCTCGAGCTCGCGCACCAGCGTCTCCTCGGGCGTCTCACCGAGCTCTACCTTGCCGCCGGGAAACTCCCAGAGGCCGGCCAGCGACTTGCCTTCGGGACGCTGCGCCAGAAGGATGCGGCCGTCGGTATCGATCAGCGCGCAGGCGGCGACGAGCAGTATCTTGCGGGGGGCGTCGCTCATGCCTGGCTTTCCTGCCGCCAGTAACGGTATTCGTAGGCCTTGCGGAAGCCGAACCTCCGATAGAGCGCCATCGCCGGTTCGTTGGTCGAGACGACCTGCAGCCAGGCCGAACGCGCACCGCTGATACGAGCCCAGCGTAGCGCCGAAGACAGGATTTCGGTGCCGAGACCCTCGCGCCGATGCGCCTGGGCCACGGCAAAGGAGATGATGCCGGCAAGATCGTTGTCCTGGACGCAGAGCGCCACGGCCGCGGCTCCTTCCTGCGGATTCTCCTTGATGAAGAAGCCGGAGGTCGGCTTGATCGAACTCAGGATCTCGGCAAGCGCCGGCTTCAGCGCCGGATCTTCGTTATCGATCGCCAGGCTCGCGTCGCAGAACCGGCCGATATCGTGGCTCGGCAGGTGATCGAGCGTGTCCGGCAGTTCCAGTTCGGTGAGGTTGACAGTCAGCACGTCGACGGTCTCGAACACCCGCCAGCCGGCGGCATCGAGATGGTCGATCAGCCTAGGAGGGGCGAGCGGCGTCTCCCGGACGACCAACTCACGGCCGTAATTTTCGAACCGCTTGCGAGCCTTCTCGAGCCGCATCGCCATGTCGCGGTGATCGGACGGGTCGAGCGGCACGATGCAGTTCAGGCGCTTTGAAGGATGGCCGCCGGTCAGCCGAACCTGCCAGCTTCCGTCATAAACGACGGACGCCGCCGGCCAGGCTCGAAAGCCCACGGCTTCGAGCCGCCTGACCAATGGCAGATCGTTCTGAGGAGATGATGCTTCGTTCAATTCCTGTCAGCTCCGGTAGTCGCCGTTGATGGCAACATATTCCTTGGTGAGGTCGCAGGTCCAGACGGTCGCTCGGCCGCTGCCGAGACCGATATCGACCTTCACCGGAATGTCCTGTTCCTTCATGACGGCGGTGGTCGCGGCTTCGGAATAGGCCGGATCTCGCTCGCCGTCGACGGCGACGCGCACGTCGCCGAACCAGATCGCCAGCCGGTCGCGGTCGGCCATTTCGCCGGACTTGCCGACGGCCATGACGATGCGGCCCCAATTGGCGTCTTCACCGGCGATCGCGGTCTTGACCAGCGGCGAATTGGCGATCGACAGCGCGATCGTCTTTGCCGCTGCATCGCTTTCGGCGCCAGTGACGGTGATCTCGACCATCTTGCGCGCACCTTCGCCGTCGCGCACGACCTGCAGGGCCAGATCCTTCAGGAGATCGTTGAGCGCGGCGCGGAAGCTCGTGAGGCGCGGGTCGTCAGCGGTCTCGACGCGGGCCTGCCCATCGTCGGCGGCAGCGCCGGTTGCAAACAGCATCAGCGTATCGGAGGTCGAGGTGTCGCTGTCGACGGTGACCGAATTGAAGGTCGGACCGACGCCGGCGGAAAGCAGGTTCTGCAGCGCCGGCGACGCGATGTCGGCATCGGTCGCCACGAAGGACAGCATGGTCGCCATGTCGGGCGCGATCATGCCGGCGCCCTTGGCGATGCCGTTGATCGTCACCGTGACGCCGCCGATCTCGGCCGTGCGGGTCGCGACCTTCGGATAGGTATCGGTGGTCATGATCGCCTTGGCAGCTTCGAGCCAGAAGCCGCCGGTCGCGCCGCTGTTCATGTCGCCGAGCACGCCTGCGAATTTCGTCGCGTCGAGCGGCTCGCCGATGACGCCGGTCGAAGCCAGATAGATCTCGTTCTCACCGCAGCCGACAGCCTCGGAGGCCGATTTGGCGGTGAGTTCAGTCGCAGCCTTGCCCCTGATGCCGGTAAAGGCGTTGGCATTGCCAGAATTGACGACCACGGCGCGCGCCACCCCGTGCGGCAGATTGGCACGGCAGAAATCGACCGGCGCCGAAGGGCACTTGGAGCGAGTGAAGACGCCGGCGACGGTCGCCGGCTCGTCGAACACCATCAGCAGCACGTCGGTGCGGTTCTTGTACTTGATCCCGGCGGCGGCTGTCGCCATGCGCACGCCGCGGATTGCCGGCATGTCGGGATAGGATTTCGGAGCGAGCGGCGAAACGGAATCGGACATCGGAAATTACCTGGCTCAAATATGGAGAGGGCCCGGAAAATCCGGGCCCGTTGTCGGGAATTACTGCTGGACCGGCGCGTCGCCCGCGTCCTGCATCTTGCTGACGTCTTCATAGCCCTTCTTGAGGGCCGCATCCTTGATGTCGATCTTCTGTTCGCTCTTGGCCTTGGTGATGAGAGCGACGTACTTGTCGCGCATCACCAGCTGCTTGACCTGATCCTCGACCTGGTCGAAAGCCGGCGCCGGAGCATCGCGCGTGTCTTCCAGCTTGATGACGTGATAGCCGAACTGCGACTTGACCGGCGTCTTGCTATATTCGCCCTTCTTCAGCGTGAAAGCGACTTCTTCGAATTCCGGGACCATGCGGCCGCGGCCGAACCAGCCAAGGTCGCCGCCTTCATCCTTGTTGGAATCCTGGGACTTTTCCTTGGCGATCGCGGCGAAATCCTTGCCCTTGTCGAGATCGGCGATGATTGCCTTGGCCTCGTCCTCGGTCTTCACCAGGATATGGCGGGCATGCACCTCTTCCTGCTTCGGCAGGGAGGCGATTTCCTTGTCGTAACGGGCCTTGATCTCTGCCGGGGTCGTGGCGTCGATCACATGCTTGCGGAAGTAGGCGTTATGCAGCTCGCGGTCGGCGATATAGTCCATCCGCTTCTTGAAGTCCGGCGTATCCTTGATGCCTTCGGCGAGAGCCCCCTTGGCGAGCAGCTTGACGTCGATGGCGCCGGAAAGGGCTGCGACCTTCTTCTGCTCGTCCGGAAGCTGGGCGAGCTGCGGGTCAAGGTTCTGGACCGCAATATCCAGTTCCGACTGGTGAATTTCCAGGTCGCCAACCTTGGCAACGACCGCATCCTCCGCCGCAAAGGCGGGAGCCTGGGAGAGGATCGCGGCGGCCAGCGCGGCCGTCATGAGAAATTTGTGGCGCAACATCGATAAAGACCTTTCGATAAGGATACCGGTTTCAGAACGTCTGATTCCGGCCAGAAAACCTTCACAAACACCGGATTGTGGCCATTCTGTATCGGCCGCCACCGTTGACATCATTCGACCCCCCTCTTATCTGTCACGCAACTTGGCGTCCAGCAGAGTTTCCGGGCGTGACGGGTCATTTTATCGGCATCAGAAACCGATGGTTCGACCAGTCCCGCGCCCCCATGGGACAGATTTCAGAAAGGACCATTCGTATGGTCAGCCTTGGCGGCATCGCCCGCAAATTGTTCGGTTCGGCAAACGATCGCCGCGTGCGCGGCTACCAGCCGACTGTCGACGCCATCAATGCAATAGAGGAGAAGACCAAGGCTCTCTCCGACGAACAGCTTGCAGCCCAGACAGTGGAGTTCAGGAAACTGCTCGCCGAGGGCAAGACACTCGACGACCTCCTGATCCCGGCCTTTGCGGTCGTGCGCGAGGCTTCCCGCCGCGTGCTCGGCATGCGCCCGTTCGACGTGCAGCTGACCGGCGGCATGATCCTTCACGATGGCGCGATCGCCGAGATGAAGACCGGCGAAGGTAAAACGCTGGTGGCGACGCTGGCGGTCTACCTCAATGCGCTCGCCGGCAAGGGCGTGCATGTGGTCACCGTCAACGACTACCTGGCCCAGCGCGACGCCCACACGATGGGCAAGCTCTACGGCTTCCTCGGCCTGACCACCGGCGTCATCGTCCATGGCCTCAGCGACGAAGAGCGCCGCGCCAACTATGCCTGCGACATCACCTACGCCACCAACAACGAGCTCGGCTTCGATTATCTGCGCGACAACATGAAGTACGAGCGCAGCCAGATGGTCCAGCGCGGCCACAATTACGCGATCGTGGATGAAGTGGACTCGATCCTGGTCGACGAGGCGCGCACGCCGCTGATCATCTCCGGCCCGCTCGACGACCGTTCGGAACTCTACAACACGATCGACGCCTTCATCCCGGCGCTGACGCCGGAAGACTACGAGATCGACGAGAAGCAGCGCTCTGCAAACTTCTCCGAGGTCGGCACCGAAAAGCTCGAGAACCTGCTGCGTCAGGCCGGCCTGCTGAAGGGCGAATCTCTCTATGACGTCGAGAACGTTGCGATCGTCCACCACATCAACAACGCGCTGAAGGCCCACAAGCTCTTCACCCGCGACAAGGACTATATCGTCCGCAACGACGAGATCGTCATCATCGACGAATTCACCGGCCGCATGATGCCCGGCCGCCGTTATTCGGAAGGCCAGCACCAGGCGCTCGAAGCCAAGGAAACGGTGACGATCCAGCCGGAGAACCAGACGCTCTCCTCGATCACCTTCCAGAACTATTTCCGCATGTACGGAAAGCTCGCCGGCATGACCGGTACGGCCCAGACCGAAGCGGAAGAGTTCGGCAATATCTACAAGCTCGAAGTGATCGAAGTACCGACCAACCTGCCGATCCAGCGTATCGACGAGGACGACGAGGTCTACCGGACCTTCGACGAAAAGTTCAAGGCGATCATCGAAGAGATCAAACAAGCCCATGAACGCGGCCAGCCGGTCCTGGTCGGCACCACGTCGATCGAGAAGTCGGAACTGCTGGCGACAATGCTACGCCAGTCAGGCTTCAACAATTTCCAGGTCCTGAACGCCCGTTACCACGAGCAGGAAGCCTATATCGTGTCGCAGGCCGGCGTGCCGGGCGCAGTGACGATCGCCACCAACATGGCCGGCCGCGGCACCGACATCCAGCTCGGCGGCAATATCGACATGCGTCTCGAGCGCGAGCTCGAAGGCATGGAGCCGGGGCCGGAGCGCGATGCACTGGAAGCGGCAAGCCGCGAGGAAGTGAAGCAGCTCAAGGAAAAGGCGCTTGCCGCCGGCGGCCTCTACGTGATCGCCACCGAGCGCCACGAAAGCCGCCGCATCGACAACCAGCTGCGCGGCCGTTCCGGCCGTCAGGGCGACCCCGGCCGTTCGAAGTTCTACCTGTCCCTCCAGGACGACCTGATGCGCATCTTCGGCTCCGACCGCATGGACAGCATGCTGCAGAAGCTGGGGCTCAAGGAAGGCGAAGCGATCGTCCATCCGTGGATCAACAAGGCGCTCGAGCGCGCCCAGAAGAAGGTCGAAGCCCGCAACTTCGACATCCGCAAGAACCTTCTGAAATACGACGACGTCACCAACGACCAGCGCAAGGTGATCTTCGAGCAGCGCATCGAGATGATGGACTCGGAAGACGTATCCGAGACCGTCGAGGACATGCGCAACGAGGTGATCGAAGTTCTCGTCGCCAAGCACATTCCCGAACGCGCCTATGCCGAACAATGGAATGCCGCCGGCCTTCGCGAAGACGTCGACCGGATGCTCAACCTCGACCTGCCGATCGAGGACTGGGTCAAGGAAGAAGGCATCGGCGAGACCGATATCCGCGAGCGCATCACCGAGGCTGCCGACAAGGCCGCGGCCGATCGCAAGGAGCGCTTCGGCGCCGATATCATGACCTATGTGGAGCGTTCCGTGCTGCTCCAGACACTCGACCACCTGTGGCGCGAGCATATCGTCAATCTCGACCACCTGCGTTCGGTCATCGGCTTCCGCGGTTACGCCCAGCGCGATCCGCTGCAGGAATACAAGGCGGAAGCCTTCGAGCTGTTCCAGGCCCTGCTCGCCAACCTGCGCGAGGCGGTCACCGCCCAGCTGATGCGCGTCGAGCTGGTGCAGAACCCCGAGCCGCCGCAGCCGCCGACGGTCTACGACGAACAGCATGTCGATCCGACGACCGGCCTCAACCAGGTCAACGGCTTCGACAGCGAGAACTTCATCGCCGCGCCGGAAGACCGCCGGCCGGAAGATCCCTCCACCTGGGGCAAGATCGGCCGCAACGAGGCCTGCCCCTGCGGATCCGGCAAGAAATACAAGCATTGCCACGGTGCCTTCGAGCAGGCCTGAGGCTTCCGCGAAACCTGATGATGCGAACGCCGCCCCTGGGCGGCGTTTTCGTTTCCGCCTTCCGGAGGGACCGCATCAGCTTTCGGCTGGAGGCCCGGCGCAGATTTCCCGAACACATGTCCGCAGCCACCGGTGAGCCGGATCGGCATCCAGCCGCGGATGCCAGAGCAATGACACGGTAATTTCAGGCACCGGGACCGGCAGGGCGAAACTGAACATTCCGGCACGCAGGTTGCCGCTGTGCCGCTCGGGAATGCTGGCGATCAGATCCGAACACCTGGCGAGAGCCAGCGCCGTCGCGAAACCGTCGACGATCGTCACGATCCGCCGTTCCAGCCCCGACGCCGCCAGTGCCTCGTCGATCGCCCCCTTTTCAAGCCCCCGTCGTGAAACCAGGATGTGATCGCCCGCCGCGTATCGCCGAGCCGATATTTCGCCCTCGGCCAGCGGATGCCCGCTGCGCACGACGCCGATGAAACGGTCCCGGAACAGTGCCTGGGCCCGCACTTCCGGACCGATCGTCGTGCCGACGACCCCGGTTTCCAGATCGACGCTTCCGTCGCGAAGCGAGGTGCTCTCCTTGTCCGGTTTGCGGATGAACCGCAGCCGCACGCCGGGCGCCTGAGCGCTGACACGAGCGATGAGGCCAGGCCCGAAATTCTCGACGAAGCCCTCGCTGGTGCGCAGCGTGAATGTCCAGACGAGCTTACCGAGATCGAGCATCTCGACCGGCCGCAAGACCGCTTCCGCGTCCTGCACGAGGCCGCCGACCCGTTCGCGCAGTTCGATCGCCCTTGGCGTTGGCACGAGCCCACGGCCGGCCCTCACCAGCAACGGATCGCCCGTCGTCTCGCGCAATCGCGCCAAGGCCCGGCTCATGGCCGACTGGCTGAGCCGCAGCCGTTTGGCCGCCCGCGCCACGCTGCCTTCGGCCAAAAGAACATCGAGGGTGAAAAGCAGGTTGAGATCGGGTCTGGACATGCGCGCAGCATAACACAGGCGCTTCGCTATGACATGGCGTCCTATGCATTGAATTGATGCAAATGATGCGCCTTCCGCCGTGCGTGCCCTTGAGATAGCCATCGGAAAGCAATTTCTGGAGGTTCCCTCATGATACCCGTACGACTGATACCCGTCATTTTCGGCCTTGTTCTTTCCTGCCTGATGTCCCTGCTTATCTCCGGCGTTTCCACGCTCCGCAGCGCGGGGCTGATCGACGGCTTCTTCGGGATCTGGATGGGAGCATGGCTCCCCTCCTGGATCATCGCTTTTCCGGTCGTGCTGGTTGTCGCGCCGCTGGCGCGCCGGATCGTCAGCAACCTCGCGAAACCAGCCCCGAAACCGGCGGAGGGCGAAAGACGATGACCTCTGCCGCCCAGGATCCGGTTCCGCAACCGGCAGAACGGGCGAGTACCTTCCGTGGGGCGCTCGCCGGTCTTTCGCTCTCGATGTTGCTCTCTTCGCTCGGCACCAGCGTCGCCAATGTCGGCCTGCCGACATTGGCGCAGGCGTTCGACGCCTCCTTCCAGGAGGTCCAATGGGTGGTCCTTGCCTATCTTCTCGCAATCACCACACTGATCGTCAGTGTCGGGCGGCTTGGCGACATTGCGGGACGTCGGCGACTCCTGCTCGCCGGGATCATCCTTTTCACGGTAGCCTCGATCGCCTGCGGGATTGCCCCGACGCTGGGCATCCTGATTGCCGCAAGAGCCGCGCAAGGTCTCGGAGCCGCCGCCATGATGGCGCTCACCATGGCTTTCGTCGCTGACATATTTCCAAAGACACGCATCGGCGCGGCCATGGGATTGCTCGGCACCATGTCGGCAATCGGCACCGCGCTCGGCCCTTCCCTGGGCGGCCTTCTGATTGCCGGCGCCGGCTGGCGGGCGATCTTCCTGATCAACGTGCCGCTGGGGCTGCTGGCGCTCCTTCTTGCCTTTCGCTACCTGCCCGCCGATCTTCGCCGCGAAAGACCGGACCAAAGGCCCGGCTTCGACGTCTGGGGCACGCTGCTACTTGCCCTGGTGCTTGCAGCCTATGCACTCGCCATGACGATCGGCCGCGGCAGCCTTGGTCCGGTCAACGCCGCTCTGCTGCTGTTGGCTGCCGTCGGAGCGGGCCTGTTTGTTCTCGTCGAAGCGAAAGCGGCGTCGCCCCTGATCCGACTGTCGATGTTGCGCAACCCAGCCTTGAGCACGGGATTGATAACCAGCGCCCTTGTCTCGGCGGTGATGATGTCGACGCTGGTGGTCGGGCCGTTCTATCTTTCGCGTTCGCTCGGTCTCGACGCAGCTTTCGTCGGGCTCGTCATGTCGATCGGCCCGATTGTTTCCACATTCAGCGGCGTACCGGCCGGCCGGCTCGTCGACCGCCTGGGCGCGGGGACGGCGGTCGTCATCGGTCTCGTCGGAATGGTGGCCGGCTCGCTTGGGCTCACTCTACTTCCAGGAACGTTCGGCATTGGCGGCTACGTCGCTGCCATCGCGGTGCTGACGCCCGGCTATCAACTGTTCCAGGCAGCCAACAACACCGCGGTCATGGTGGACGTCGGCCCGCAGCAGCGCGGCGTCGTTTCAGGCCTGCTCAATCTGTCGCGCAATCTCGGCCTCATCACCGGCGCCTCGCTGATGGGCGCGGTGTTCGCAATGGCCTCGGGAACGGGCGATGTCGCGACGGCACCTCCGCAAGCCGTGGCCGCCGGCATGTCGTTCACCTTCGCGATTGCCGTGGGGATGATTGCCGTCGCGCTCACCATTGCGGCCACTCACCAGGTTGTTCCGGCCGTCCGCAACCTTTTGACCCGTTCTTCCAGGGAGCCTTGAAGTTCGCAGTTCGTGAAGCCATCGACGCCTGGGCGAACCCTTTCTTAACCCTGCTGTGGCAACACTTTTGCCCATTGTTCCCGTCGTCGTTACGAGTATTGCGTGCCCATCATGGCGGTTATCGAAACAGCGGAAAGATTGCTTCCGCCTGGTCTTAGGACCCGGCTGGCACCGCTGACCCGCAAGCTCGAATCGATCCTCACCGACGACGACGAGACAGCCCGCGCCCAGCGTCGCGCGCTGACCGCCTTCGTGATCCGGGTAGCAAGCGCGGCCATCGCCTTCGTGTCGCAGATCGTGCTCGCCCGCCTGATGGGCGAATTCGAATACGGCATCTTCGCATTCGTCTGGGTTCTGGTCGTGCTCGCCGGCAATCTCTCCTGCCTCGGCTTCCACACGTCCGTTATCCGTTTCCTGCACCAGCACAAGGCGCGCGACGAGGTGGCGACCGTGCGGGGGCTCAATCTTGCCGTCCGCCTGGTGGCGCTGATCTCGGCAAGCACGGTGGCCGGCCTCGGCTTCCTGTTCCTGCATGTCTACGGCCACACGGTCGAAGCCTATTACCTCGTGCCGGTGTCGCTGGCCTTCTTCACCATACCGATGATCGCGCTCGGCGACGTGCTCGACGGCACGGCGCGTTCGAACGGATGGACGGTGACGGCGCTCTCGCCCACCTACCTGATCCGCCCGACCCTGATCCTCGCATTCATGCTGGTTGCACTCTGGTTCGGCGCTGCCCACACGGCCGTTACCGCCATGCAGGCAGCCCTTGCCGCGACCTATGTCACGACGCTCCTGCAGCTGCTGCGCCTGACGCTGCGCCTGCGCCGGCTTTACGGCCCTGGCCCGATGCAGTTCGAGATCAGCGCCTGGTTCCGTTATTCCCTGCCGCTCTTCCTCGTCGATGGCATCGGCTTCCTGCTGACCAATGCGGACGTCGTCGTCGTCGGCCTCTACCTGCCGCCGGACCAGGTCGGCATCTATTACGCCGCCGCAAAGACGATCGTGCTGGTGCAGTTCGTCTACTTCTCGATCAAGGCAGCCGCCGGCCCCCGCTTCTCCGCCATCATGGCGGAGGACGACATGCCGGCGTTGGCCGCCTTTGCCGGACAGACCGCGCGCTGGAGTTTTTGGCCGTCGCTTGCCGTCGGGCTCATGGCGCTGGCGGCCGGCGAACTGCTCCTGTCGCTGTTCGGCAGTGCGTTCACGGCCGGTTATGGGCTGATGGCGATCCTGTTTTGCGGCATCCTCGCCAAATCCATGGTCGGCCCCGGCGAGGTGCTGCTCAGCATGGCCGGTCGCCAGAAGCTCTGCGTCCTGCTTTACGCCGTGACGCTGCTGGCGAGCATCGCTCTCAACATCGCGCTGATCCCCCGCTTCGGCCTGACCGGGGCCGCGATGGCGACGGCGGCGGCGATGATGATCGAGGCTATCCTGCTGCATATCGCAGTCCGCCGTACGCTCGGCATCGTGCTCTTCGCCTTTGCCGATCCGACGCCCTCTGCTCCTTCAAAGGCTTCCTGACCATGGCGCAACCTCCGTTCAGCAGCGAATTCGAGGGCAATGGCGGCGGCCGGATGAGCATGGTCCAGGCGCTCCGCGCCGAGCGACCGGATGCCGACACCCATCTCCAGGTCGGCCGGCCCGGCCGCGAGCTCTGCCTTTATCCCGCCGCCTTCGGTTACGACCTGCAGGAAGAACTCGAATTCCTCTCCAACCGTGCGCTCGAGCCGAACATCTTCTTTTCGGCCCGGCTGCTCGCCCCCGCCATGCCGCGGGTCGAGGACAAGCAGGTCCGCCTGGCGCTGATCCGCGACGAGACCGGCACGCGCAGCCGCATGCGGCTGCTGATGCCGTTCACGGTCGAGAAGCCCGGCTTTTCCGTCGGCGCCTCGATCATCCGTGCCTGGGCCAACCCCTTCGGGCCGATCGGCACGCCGCTCGTCGATGCGGAAGACAGTGCCGAGACGATCGACAATCTTTTCGATGCGCTCTGCATGCGCGAAGCCCGCCTGCCCTCCGTGCTGGTCATGCCGGACGTCAGGCTCGCCGGTCCGTTCGCCCAGCTTGCCAAGGCGGTCGCGATCGGCCGCAACCTGCCGGTCACCGTCACCGATCCCCAACAGCGGCCGATGCTGGAAAGCCTGCTCGACGGCGAGGCCTATCTGAAACACTCGATCTCGTCGCACCACTACCGCGAAATGCGCCGCCTCTGGCGCAATCTCGGCAACAAGGGCTCGCTCAGCTACTCGGTTGCCCGCCAGCCGGAAGAGATTCGGTTGCGGATGGAGGAATTCCTGGCCCTCGAAGCCAAGGGCTGGAAGGGCCGCAAACGCTCGGCCCTGATCAACGACCGCTACCGCGCCGCCTTCGCCCGCGAGGCGATCACCAACCTTGCGGAAGTCGACGCGGTCCGCATTCACACCATCGATTTCGACGGCCGGGCGATCGCTTCGCTCATCGTCTTCATCATGGCCGGCGAGGCCTACACGTGGAAGACCGCCTACGACGAGGGTTTTTCCCGATTCTCGCCCGGCAAGCTGCTGATGGTGAAACTGACCGAGTGGCATCTCGAAGACGCCAACATCATGCGCACCGACAGTTGCGCGATTCCCGATCACCCGATCATGAGCCGCTTTTGGGAAGAGCGCGAGGAGATGGGGACGCTGGTGATCGGCCTGAGGCAGAACGGCGACCGCGACGTGCGCCAGGTGGCAGCCCAGCTTCACCTCTACCGCAACACCCGCAACATGGCCCGCATGCTGCGGGAAAAGATCATGTCGCTTGCCGGTCGTTCCGGAGTAGTTACGCCTTGACGATCACTCGGCGGCCGCCTTGTCCCGCAGCAGCCGGCGGATGACCTTGCCGCTGGTCGTCAGCGGAATATCGTCGACAAAGGCGACCTCGCGGGGATATTCGTGCATCGACAGCCGCGTCTTCACCCAGTCGCGGATCTCCAGAGCCAGTTCGTCGCTCGGACGATAACCGGGCGCAAGCGCGATATAAGCCTTGACGATCTCGGTACGGATCGGGTCCGGCTTGCCGACCACGGCCGCCAGCCGCACCGCCGGATGGCCGGTCAGGCAGTCCTCGATCTCGCTTGGCCCGATGCGGTAACCGGACGAGGTGATGACGTCGTCGTCCCGCCCGATGAATTCCACATAACCGTCGCGGTCCTTTCGTCCGAGATCGCCGGTGATCAGCCAGTCGCCGACGAACTTCGCCTCCGTCGCCGCCTCGTCGTTCCAGTAGCCGAGGAACATCACCGGATCCGGACGACGAATGGCAATCTGCCCCATCTTGCCGGCCGGCAGCTCGATGCCCCTGCCGTCGACCACCGCCACATGATGGCCCGGCACCGCCCGCCCGATCGCTCCGCCGCGCGACACGCCGAGATTGGCGGCCGAGGACAGCACGAAATTGCATTCGGTCTGGCCGTAGAATTCGTTGACCGTCAGCCCCAGCGCCGCCTTCGCCCAGTCATAGGTTTCGCGGCCCAGCGCCTCGCCGGCCGACGCGATGGTCCGCAGCTTGAGATCGTATTTTTCAAGCGGCTTTTCGACGGATTTCAGGAGCCGCAGCGCCGTCGGCGGGATGAAGGCGTTGCGCACATCCATTTCGCTGATGATACGGAAGGCCATGTCGGCATCGAATTTCTGGGCGGGCGATGAGACGACGGGAATGCCGAGCATCAGCGCCGGCATCAACACATTGAGCAGACCGCCGGCCCAGGCCCAGTCCGAAGGCGTCCAGATCCGGTCCCCTTGCTGCGGCGCGAATTCATGCGCCAGCTGGAAACCGGGAATATGGCCGGCCAGCACCCGATGACCGTGCAGCGCCGCCTTCGGCGGCCCGGTCGTGCCGGAAGTGAAGATCATCAGCGCCGGATCGTCCGGCCCACTGTCGACGATCTCGAACAGCGGCGGATGCGCGGCAATCAGCGCATCGAGCGCCAGCAGGCCGTCGCCGGCGGGCGTATCTCCAGTAACGATCACATGCCGCAGATCCGGCAGCTTTTCCCTGAGGCCGGCCAACCGCGACAGGCCGAAGGGATTGGTGACGATCGCCGCCGCCCCCGAAGCCTTCAACCGGTATCCGAGCGCCTCGGCCCCGAACAGAAGCGCCAGCGGCAGGGCAATGCCGCCCATCTTGTAGATCGCCACATGCGCGATCACCGTCTCGAAACTCTGCGGCAGAAGAAGTGCGATGCGGTCCTCGGGCTTCAGACCCAGTGCGACAAAGGCGTTCGCAAGTGCCGCAGACCGCCCGGACAGCTCGCCATAGGTCAACGCCGGATGAGCGCCGTCCGGACTGAAATGTTGGAGACAGATGCGATCTGGAAATTTTTCCGCCCAGGCATCGCTGACCGCCTCCCCCATGTTGAATCGCTGCGGGATTTCCCAGGCGAAATCGCGAAAAAGGTCTTCGTAGGACGTGCAGGCAGGCAGTTCCATGGGCAGCGCTTCTATTTTTGCTGCACCAGCTAACATCCGGGATGCTTAAAATACAAGGGGACACGGGAGGGGACCTGATATGCAAAGCCGTGGAGGAAAGGAAAAAAACCACATCCGGCAGCCTTGATCCGGGACAATCTCTTGGGCGTCAGGCATGTGGGACTGCAACCTCACTTCATCCTTGCATGCCGGTGCGGCCCCGTGATAGAGCGCATACCGCTACCCGAGTGCCCCGTTGGCGGAATTGGTAGACGCGCCTGACTCAAAATCAGGTTCCGAAAGGAGTGCTGGTTCGATTCCGGCACGGGGCACCACAGCATTTTTAACCATTTGATTTCATTATGCTATTTCATGGGTCGAGAGGCCAAGCGGGCTGCTGAATTCTCGCACGGCCAGGCCGGTTACCTGTGGAAGATTCCGCAGTAAAGTCGAAGGCCGGATTTTTGGCGTACAAACATCGTTTGCGACACCATCTTATAGCCCCTACCTGCGAAAGACCGCTTGAATGAAGGCAGGTTGTTCCAACCGCTGATGAGCCAATCGATGTGCTTGACGTTCCTGCTGTAGGTAAGACGCACCAATGCGCTATCGTAATCAAGCGATGCCTGCCCACTGTCCTTGCATTCCATCCTGGTGACAATGTCACCGCCGGCATTGAGTTTTCCGGCAAATCTGAGGGAATCCATGCCTTTCATCCAATCGGTCGTCTCGGCCTGAGCCGGCTGGCAGAAAATAAAAGCAACGGCAAGGGCGGCGAAAAACTGCTTGTAACGCTTCATAAAATGCTCCCCGGAATTTCCGAGACATCTATGCCAGACGAAAAAGCAGCCAGCAATATCGGTTGCAATTAAAAGTAGTCTCCGCGGATGACGCGTAACGCCCCACCGTCGCGCTCTTGAAAAGCTTATGATCATGTTCGGTTTTCCGGCGCAGTGGCCGTTCGGCGGATTAGTTTAAGTGAAACCGTCCAAAAGCAGCAATCCAGGAAGCGTGGCCGCATTCGTTATTTTTGATGTCCTTTCGTTTTCCCGCAAATGCAGGGAGTACGGCCGGGGATTGCGACTATAGTATCCCAGGTGCCCTGGCGCTTCCGGATCAGCTTCAAACACCTTCTGGAATCTATCCGTGGCCCCGATCGCTCAACTCCTCTTTCGGACAGGTTCTCGGCAGAGGGCTGCAATCAAAAGACTTGATAGCCAGGTGTCAGGGTATGACGAGGGTCATAGCGCTCCTTGGCTTGGCGTAGGCGCGGCCAGGCCGGCCCGAAGTGATCCTGCCAATCGCCGCTCATCATCGGGAAAGCGCTGACCGGATACAGAACTCCGCCTTCGCTGCGGACGCGCTCGTAGAGAGCGCGGTTCCTTGCAACCATGGCATCGATCTTGGCCATATCGTTCGAGGGCGGAAAACAGATGATGTTGAAGGGAAAGGCGATGTCCTCCGCCGGCATCCCCACCAGAGGGGTCCGCACGGCGCCTGTCAGGAGTGGATAATAGGTGATGCGCCCAAAAGGGCCGACGTCCTCGTTGGTCAGATCCTGCAGTATCCCGGCGGCAAGACGCTCGGCGTTGGAGCCGCCCAGGAAGGTGAGCCACCACGGGTGAGGATTGGACCATTGGCCGTTCGACCGCAGAAGGGCCTCCAGCTTGGCGAAGGCGATGGCGTCTTCAAGGTACGTAAGGTCCGAGATCACCGCGGCGACACGCTGATCCGACAATCCGGCGAGCACCTTTGGGTCCGGAGCCGCGTCGCTGTCGTAAAGGACCGCACCGTCGAGCTGGTAACGCCAGCTGCCCGCACCATCGGGAAGGACGGCACCCTGCAGCTGGTCGAAACGCCCGTCCTCCAGCACGAGGCGCTGATCCGCGGCCAGCGATTTGAAATCGGGATAGAATAACTGGAACCGGCGCACCCGCTCGGGCGCCCGGACCAGGCGCAGCGTCGCCCGCGTGATGACGGCGCACTGACCGAGGCCGCCCCGGACGGCATCGAAGAGGTCGGGGTTGAGGTCCGGCGAACAGGTGAGTTCCCACCCTTCCGCCGTCACGACATCCATCTCGAGAACGTTGTCCGTCTGCATGCCGTGACGGGACGTCGACCCGCCGATACCGCCGACGGCGAGCGTGCCGCCTACCGATAGCTCCAGGTAATTCGTCAGGACCGGCGGGGTGAGTCCGCTCGTCAAGGCGTCGATGAGCACCCCGCGCCAGGTCGCTCCGGCGCCGACGACAATGCGATCGGCGTCGACACGACGGACGGTGTTTATCCCGCGCATGTCGATCACCACGCCGCCATCCGCCATGGAGCGGCCATAAGTCGAGTGACCCTGCCCGCGGGCTGCGACCTTCAGCCCCCTGTCGCCGGCCCATCGGATCGCCGTCCCGACTTCGGCCGCGGAGGACGGCCTGAACACGGAGCGAGGCCGACGGTGGATGATATGCCCGAAATCTTCCGACGCTTCACCGACCACCTCGGCGCAGCAGTTAAATGTATCGGCGGCAGGAAGGGCGGGGCGTTCGACAGCGCCTGCTGCCTTCGTCGCGTCCGTCGCAAACGCTGCGGCACAGGTGAGGCCGCCGCCGAGTAGTCTACGTCTGTTGAGGGTCATGAGATGCCTCCGTAAGAGGGAATGCCGGTACGACAATTGATGACCGGCGCGTGCTGGAACTCCCTATGAGGGTCCGAACTCCGGCGCCCGGCCGGTTCACAAGTCGCTGCCTTTCCCGTTTCCGCTGCGGCCTGTTTCGGGTCCGTGCCGGGCCACATGCTCGACGTAGCTGCGGCTCAGGCCGATATCGCGCAGTATATGGTCGTCAAGAGCTCCCAGTTTCCTGACGCGGGCACGAATTCGGCGCTCGGCGCAGAACCGATCCCACCAGCACAACAGTGCTCTTGGGAAACCGCCAGTTCGGTCGCTGGCATGAAGAATTCGCGGCGCTTCGAATGCTTTGCTCATCGTGAAGTCTCCGTCTTTTGACGAAATCGGCACAGGGCCGGCACGTCACTCGTAGATGGAGGGTGGTCCGCGACGCGACAATTGGCGGCGGCCGCGATATACTTTTCCGCAAAACGAGAGAATGGATATGGAGCGACTGGATGACCTCGAGGCCTTCCTGGCCATCGGCGAGAAAGGCAGCCAGACAGCGGCGGCGCGTCATCTGCGCCGGTCGCTGCAGTCTATCAACCGCTCGCTTGCGGCACTGGAGCAGAGCGTCGGCGTCGAACTGGTGCGGCGCACCACCCGCCGCTCATATCTGACGGAAGCCGGACGGGCTTTCTACGATCGTGTCAAGCCGGCGTTGGCGGAAATCCACGATGCCAGGCTGGAGGCTGCCGATGCGCGCAGCGAGCCGACCGGCCTGCTCAGGATAGCGGCCCCGGTGCTCTTCGCACCGGCCTATGTGGTCCCTGCAATCACCGCCTTCATGCAGCATTATCCCGGCATCGAGATCCAGCTCAAGGTCTCCGACCGGATGGTCGATCTGCTGGAAGAGGGTCTCGACCTGGCGGTGCGGATCAGGGATATGGCCGACTCCAGCCTCAAGGCGCGGCGGCTCGGCGACCTTCGCGCGGTGGTCTTCGGATCGCCTGGTTACTTTGCCAAGTATGGCCGCCCCGAACATCCCGACGATCTGACACAACATCAATGCGTCCTGCGCCATGCCGAAGGATCGAGCGAGACGTGGACATTCCGGATCGGCGGGCGGCGCAAGGCCGTGCGTGTGCATGGACGCTTCGGCAGCGACAGCGCGGCAGCAACGCATGCCGCGGTGGCAAGCGGGCTCGGCATCGGGCTCACGCCGTTATGGCAGATCCGCAGCCTCGTTGATGAGGGCGCCGTGGAGGTGGTTCTCGAAGACTTCGAAGACAGCAAGATTCCAATTTACGCGGTCTGGCCGTCCGGCAAGATACCGCTCGCCAAGACGCGACTGTTCGTCGACGAGTTGGCGGCCCGGCTGAAGCGCGAGCGGTTATAATCCACGGCCTGAAGAGAGATCATGTCGGCCCACTGCCGCCTCCCGCGAGCCCCGGGGCCTATCCGCATTCTCTCGCATTTCGGAGGAGTAAATCGCCATCGAGGCCGATTGTAACGCGCCGCACGCTGATCGATGCTGCCAGGGCCATCTCAGCGGAAGGACAGAGGAAATGCTGAAACGAGATTTCTACCTGCTTGGGCAAGGCGAAGCCGAGAGCCGCCGGCTCCTGGAGCAAACCGATCTGCTCAAGCCGGAGGCGGAGCGCTTTCTCGATCGCCTGAACATCACCGGTGGCGCGCGCGTGGTCGATCTCGGCTGCGGCCCACGTGGGCTTCTGGGCCTCCTCGCGGCGCGGGTCGGCACCGACGGACGGGTCGTCGGCGTTGAAAGGAATGCGGCGTTTGTGGAGGCCGCGCGCCGGTTCATCGCAGCGGAACGGATCGCCAATGTCGAGATCGTCGAGGCCGACGCAAAAGCAAGCGGCCTTCCTCCTGACGGCTTCGACCTCGTCACCGCCCGGCTCGTCCTCGTGAATGTGCCGGAGCCGGAGCGCATCGTCGCGGAAATGGCTGCATTGGTGCGGCCGGACGGCACCGTTGCGAGCTACGAGGCGGACCTCGGTGCGCTTCTCTGCGATCCCCCGTCGCGGGCATGGGACCGCTTGCTGGAAATTTATACCGCCTATGCCGAAGCGCACGGCGTCGATCTGTTCATCGGCCGAAAGACCCACCGCCTGCTGCGTGACACCGGGCTGGTCGAGATCGACGTGAAGCCGATTGTGAACGTCTATCCGCCGGGACATCCGAGACGCACGATCCTGCTGGATTTCGTAACCAATTGCCGCGGCGAACTCGTCCATGAGACGTTTGCTGACGGGAATGAATTGAACGACCTGATCGCAGAATTGCAGCATGATCTGGCCGATCCGGGCAGGCTCGTGACCTCGCATCTGTTTTACGAAACGACCGGCCGTAAACCACGATAGATGCGGGTACGATCCCGGAGAGCATCAACAATCCAGACAGCAGCACAGCCAAGCAGGCCCCAGTCGCTGGGTTGGCAGCGAAGTGGGTTGATCGCACCGGCCGCCCTGCGTTCAGGCACAGACGGCCGGCGTGTTGGCGCTGGATCGCACCAGACTTTCGTCACCGCCGCCCGGATCAGCCGGCGGTGGTCGGCACCGGCGTGTTGAGAAGCTGCTGCTCCCACAGATACGCGATGCCGCTGCCGCTCATGTGCGAGATGAGCACTTCGGTCAGCTCTTCGACGTGCTCGGTGCGCGCCCAGTCCCGCTGCCATTCGCCGGCAAGAGCCATCCAGGTCATCATGTTAACGCCGGCCGCGATCATCCGCTGGATGGCGACCTGGTGAGACTCGGTTGAACTTCCGCCCGATGCGTCGGTAATGACGGTCACGTCCCAGCCTTCGCCGGCTGCCTGAATTGCAGGCATCGCTACGCAAACTTCGGTCCACAGACCTGCGATGATCAATTGCTTGCGGCCGGTCGCCTTGACCAGGTCAACCACCTTCTTGTCCTCCCAGGTATTCACCCAGGTCCGATCGATCACTTCCTGCCCCGGGAAGACGTCAGTGATTTGCTTGAAGAGCCTGCCACCACGATCCGCTATCACGCTGGTGAGGATCGTCGGAACATTGAAAGCTTTTGCCAGCTTTGCCAGCGCGGTCACATTGTTGACGACTGCCTGAGGATCATGGCTATTGAGGTTGGTCAGCTGATAAGGCTGATGATCGATCAGGACGAGGACGGAATCTTCGGGGCGGAGAAGTGAGTCAAGGCCGTTACGAAAGGTCATGGTTTCATCCTATGTTGGCGGTTTATTGAAGCGCGTTTGCGCAAAAGACATGCGTCCTCCGAGGCGCTGCCGCGGGACGAAACTTGTCATTCCTGTTTGTGATGCGGTAGCCCTCACCTGTGCTAAGCTGTGTCGCAGAATGAGGAACGCTGAGTGGATATCGAAGATCTCCGGACATTCGTCGAAGTTGCTGATGCGGGAGGCGTCACCTCGGCCGCGCTGCGGCTTGGCGTCTCCAAATCGATGGTCAGCCGACGGCTTGTGCGGCTTGAAGCAGAGCTTGGTGTCCAACTCCTGGCCCGATCCACACGCGGGGCTTCTCTGACAGAGGCAGGCGCAACCTTCCGGGACCACGCAGCCAGGGTTTCCGCCGAAATCGAGGTGGCCAGGGAAACGATCCTACCCGCGGGTGACCTTCGCGGGCGCTTGCGGGTCGCCGCGCCGCTTTCTTTCGGCCCCACGCACTTCGCCCCCGTGCTGGCGGAAATGGCGCGACGCCACCCGCAGCTCCAAATCCACACGTGCTACAGCGATCACGTCGTCGATCTCATCGCAGAGGGTTATGATTGCGCGATACGGCTTGGCTATCTTCAGGACTCCAGCCTGATCGCCAGACGCGTCGGACCGATCTATGGGAAGGTCGTTGCGAGTCCGGACTATATCAAAGCGCACGGGTCGCCTGAGACGCCGGAACAACTGCTCACCCATCAGGCCCTCATGCAGGGCACGGAGGCCTGGCAACTCATGGACGGCGACAAAACCATCACGGTCCGCCCGCAAGGGCGCTTCAAGGCAGACAACGGCACAGCTCTGGTCGCCGCCGCCTTGGCAGGGCTGGGGATCGCATACCTCCCCGATGGCCTGATCGGTGAATATCTAGCCTCCGGCGCGCTGGTTCCGGTTATGACACGCTATCCAGTCCCTGCGGCAGGTATATATGTTGTCCGCCCGCCAGCGCAGCATCCCGCCAGGAAGGTAAGGGTCCTCATCGAAATGCTGATCGAGTGTTTCGACCATCCTCCGCACCCTTAGGTCTCTACCGCCAAGGCACGAACGGCGCGAAGCCCTTGCCGGGCCCACGACAGCCGAGGCTTTGCACGGCGTAGTTTCTGGGCATCCGGGACGGTTGGCCTGTTCGCTTTTTAATCGGTCGAGCGGAACCGGCCTTCGGCGTGCGCGTTTGCGGGCTAGGGGTGACAAAGTCGGCGCGGACGACGAGACCTGCCTCGGGTCCGGTCGAAGTGGCGGCGCGATCCGAAATGCGACCCCGCGCAATAGTCATCGGCCCGACATTCATGTCCGAGTGCTGGCGCGCAAAGCCATCCGAAAGAGGCGTATGCATGCGTGCGTTCTCTATTACGTCAGATGGGCAACTCGCGATAACGGCGAGCGAGACTTCGTCGAAAAATGATTTCGACTATTTGATAGGTAAGTGGAACATCAGAAATCGTACATTGAAGAAACATCTGGCCGGCAGCGACGAATGGGAGGAATTTGACGCGACCCAGGAACTCCGCCCCGTATTGCTGGGGTTGGGCAATTTCGACATTTTCCGTACGGAATTTGACGGAAAGCCATTCGAAGGCCTCACCGTGCGATTATTCGATCCGCAGACGCGCCTGTGGACGATCTACTGGGCTGACAGCAACGCAGTGAAACTCGACGGCGGAAAGGTTGGCTCGTTCGACGGCGACAAAGGTGAATTCTTTGGCCGTGAGGTTGTCGCCGGCAAAGATGTTCTCGTGAAATTCCATTGGGACAAGCGCGACCCCAAAGCCCCGATTTATAGCCGGGCGTTTTCCGCTGATGCAGGCCGAACCTGGGAATGGAATTGGTACTCGAACTTTTCACGACGGTGATCGACTAAGTTGGCCCAAACGATCTCGCCCCATTCGAGTCGGGACGATCGTATTCCATATCACGGAGCGCATGATGCGGGGCTACTTGGATTTCTTGGAATTCTCGCCGGAGAAATGGCGCACCCGACAGGATTCGAACCTGTGACCTTTGGAATCGGAATCCAACACTCTATCCAGCTGAGCTACGGGTGCTAACCTGTAAGGCGATGACTCGCCTCCGTCCGATGGTGGTTCTTAGCTCAGGATGTTGCCCGCATCAATCGCCAATTTGCGGTCGACGCAAATCATCCGAAGGCGACACCGTGTTTTCCGCAAGGCGGAGACTGGTAACGCGCCTCCCGCGGCGATCGGGTGTCGAGTTCAAGATAATTTGTCTTACGGCGCCGGCGCATCTGCTCTATGGGAGGCCATGGCGTCCCGGCCGGTCGAAACCATTCAGGAGAAGCGCATGGCGCTGACAGCTTCCACACCCCGTTCCCGCGCCGGCATCGGCTACACCGTGGTCGTGACGCTCGGCATGGCGGTGACCGTCGGCGGGGCGCTGGCATTTCAGTATATCGGCGGCTACATCCCCTGCGCGCTCTGCCTCCTGCAGCGCGATCCCTATTATTACGGCATTCCGGTCGGCATCCTGGCGATCGTCGTCTCGGCAATCGGCCTGCCCGCCTCGGTCACCCGGGCGCTGCTCGTCGTCATCGGCGTGATGATGCTGGTCGGCGCCGGCATGGGCGTCTATCACGCGGGCGTCGAATGGGCTTTGTGGGAGGGTCCGGCAAGCTGCGGCGGCGGGGCTGGCGTCACCACCAATGCCGGCAGCCTGCTTTCCGATCTGAACACGGTCCACGGCCCGTCCTGCACCGAGGCAGCCCTTCGCGTGGCTGGCCTCTCGTTTGCCGGCTGGAACGTGATTGCGAGCGTGATCCTCGCCGCCATCGCATTCCTCGGCGCAAAAAAGGCCGCGTGAAGCGGCCTTCCAAATTCCAGATCCCTGCTGCGCCCATCCGTCTTACGGCTGCAGTTCCGTATCCCAGTAGAGATAGTCCATCCAGCTTTCGTGCAGATAGTTCGGCGGGAACAGCCGGCCGTTATTGTGCAAGTCCTGCACCGTCGGCTGATAGGGTTTCTGGTGCGGAAACATGGCGGCCTGCTTGGGCAGCTTGCTGCCTTTCCTCAAATTGCAGGGCGAACAGGCGGCGACGACATTTTCCCAGGTGGTCTCGCCGCCATGAGCGCGGGGAATGACGTGGTCGAAGGTCAGGTCGTCGTGCTCCCCGCAATACTGGCACTCGAACCGGTCGCGCAGGAAGACGTTGAACCGGGTGAACGCGGGGTTGCGGGTCGGCTGGACATAGGTCTTGAGGCTGACGACGCTCGGCAGCTTCATCGAGAAGCTCGGCGAGCAGACCGAATGATCGTATTCCGCGATGATGTTCACACGGTCAAGAAAAACTGCCTTGATCGCGTCCTGCCAGGACCAAAGCGACAAGGGATAATAACTCAGCGGCCGGTAGTCGGCGTTCAGGACGAGCGCCGGCAGGGCCTGCGGGGAGACTGCAATCGTCAAATGACGCTCCTACCCGATTCGGCATCCGTACTTTCTATATTAGGTCCGTTGTTACAGGAATGTGAAGCCCAATAAATGCAGTGGGATACTTGTTCCCGGCTTCAGCCGAGAGGTGTGACGTCGCGGCGCATTTTCGCCGCATAATAAGCCCAGAAAAGCCGGGCCGCGACGGATCGCCACGGCGCCCAGGTTTCAGCCATCACCCCCAGATTTTTAGCCGACGGCCGTGTTTCGAGGCCGAGCGCATGGCCGACCGCGGCCTGCAGCGCCACGTCGCCCGTCGGAAAAATATCGGCATGTCCGCCGCAAAACATCAGGTAGACTTCCGCCGTCCACGGACCGATGCCGGGAAGTGCCGTCATCTTGCGGATCGCTTCACCCGTTTCGAGCGCGCAGACGGATGCGAGATCGAAATGCCCTTCCGAAATTGCTGTGGACAAATGAAGAAGCGTTGCCGCCTTTGCACGCGAAAGGCCGAACGTGGCGATAACGGCGGTGTCGAGCGCCCGATATCCTTCGGCGGTCACCGGGCCGGCGGCCGTTATCCTCCGCCAGATCGCCTCGGCACTCGCCCTCGATACCATCTGGGAGACGACGATCGACGCAAGGCCGGAAAAGCCCGGCTCGTTCAGCCTGAGCGGGACCGGGCCGGAAGCCTCGACGACATCGGCAAGCCGCGGATCGAGCGCCACCAGCGCCTCGAGCCCTGCCTGGATGTCGGAATGATCGCGGATGATCGCCACCGCCTGTCTCCCCACCGGTTGCCTCCCCATGGCCGTTTTTCAAAAAGCATGGCAGAAGAAATCATGCCCGCTCCGCCTTCTGATAAACCGGTCTATCGTTTCGCGCCAAGCCCGAACGGGTTTCTGCATCTCGGCCACGCCCTGTCGGCATTCCTCAACCACGACACGGCGAGCGCGAATGGCGGTCGTTTCCTGCTACGCATCGAGGATATCGACCTTGCGCGCTGCACGCCGGAGTTCGAGCAGGCGATCTATCGCGATCTCGCCTGGCTGGGGCTTGGATGGGAAGAGCCGGTGCGGCGGCAATCCGAACAATTCGACGCCTACCACGCGGCACTTGATCGGTTGACCGAGATGGATCTCGTCTATCCGGCCTTCCTGACCCGCGGCGAGGTGAAAGCCAGGGTCGCGGCCTGCGAGGCGGATGGGAAGAGCTGGCCGTGCGATCCGGACGGGTCCCCGCTCTATCCCGACGATGACCGCCATCGCAGCGAGACCGAGCGGCGGAGGCTGATCGCCGATGGGGTCCGGCACGCCTTTCGTCTCGACATGGGAAAGGCACTTGGCCTGATCGAGGCACCGCTGAGCTGGATCGAGACCGGCGACGGAGAACGCGGCGAGATCATCGCCGATCCGTCGGCCTGGGGCGACGTGATCCTCTCCCGCTCGGATGCACCGTCAAGCTACCATCTGTCGGTGACGGTGGATGATGCCGCGCAAGGGATCAGCCATGTGGTGCGCGGGCTCGACCTTTTCGAAGCGACGGCGGTGCACAGGCTGTTGCAGGAACTGCTCGGCCTTCCCCAGCCGGTCTACCACCACCACCGGCTGATCATGGGAGCGGATGGTCGGAAGCTCTCGAAAAGCGAGGGCTCAACCGGGCTCGCGGCGCTTCGCGGCCAGGGTTTCTCCGTTGCCGACATCCGTCGCCTGGTTGGCTTTTGATAGCGCTTCGCCGCGCTTGCGGCGCTCCCGCCGGAACCGGGAGAAGACCGAATAGATCCGGTATTTCATCAGGGCAGCGTTGAACTCGGCACCGAGAATGAAGATCACGCTGATCATGTAGAGGAAGACCAGCACGATCATGATCGACGCCAGCCCCGCATAGGTCGCCGCATAGTTGGCGAAAGTCGACAGGTAGGAAGCGAAACCGAGACCGAACGCGGTCCAGATGACGATCGTCAGCGTCACGCCCGGCAGCACGTCGATGATCCGCCTCCGCCCGGCCGGCAGCCATTTGTGCGAAAGCAGCAGGCCGATCATGAGCAAGAGGGCTGTGCCATAAAAGCCCCAGTTCGCGGCCCGCGTCAGGTCGCCGATCAGCCAGGGAAAGCGGGTTTCGGCAAAGCGAAGCGCGACAGGCACCGCGACGAGCAGGATGCTGATCACCGCGAAGATGACGACGGCGACGATCACATAACCGAGGCTGGCGAGACGGGTCACGTACCAGGGCCGGGTTTCCGTCACGCGGTAGGCGCGGTTGAGGGAAATCCTCAGCGCCTCGACCCCGTTGGAGGCGAAATACGCAGCCGCCAGGACCGAGATCGTCAGCAGCCCGCCGCGCGGGATTTCCAGCACCTGGCGGATCTCGGAAGCGATCGGTGCGGCGATATTCGCCGGCCAGGTGTCGAAGAGGAGATGCACCGCGGTCTCCGAAAAACCGCCGGCTCCTAAGAAACCGGCGAGCGCCGTGCCGAAGATCAGGAACGGAAACAGCGCCAGCAGGCCGGAAAGCGCGACATGGCTCGCCATCGCCCAGCCATCGTCATCCGAGAAGTGCCAGTAGGCGTCCCAAAGAACCTTGAAGGCGAGGCGATACCACCGGACGGGGCGGTTTTCTTCGGGCAAGGGCAACTCCGTTGTGACGTGGCGGGAAATATGGGAGGAACTCTGTCGATTGTACAGGGAGCCTTACTCAATGGCCGAAAATAGAACGATCATCGTTACCGGCTGTTCCTCCGGCATCGGCGCCCATTGCGCCCGGGCTCTAAAGGCGGACGGCTGGCGGGTGTTCGCGACGGTGCGCAGGCAGGCAGATCTTACCCCGCTCGAAGCAGATGGCATCGAAACCCTGCTGATGGACTATACTAGGCCCGACACGATCGCAGCCTTGGTGGAAACCGTGCTGGATCGCACCGGCGGACGGCTCGATGCACTGTTCAACAACGGCGCCTACGGCCAGGCGGGTGCAGTGGAGGACCTGGGGACCGACGTGCTGCGCGAGCAGTTCGAGACCAATTTCTTCGGGTGGCACGAGCTGACGCGGCGGGTGATCCCGGTCATGCGCGCAAGGGGCCAGGGCCGCATCGTCAACTGCTCGTCGATATTGGGGCTGTTGCCCTATCGTTACCGCGGCGCCTACACGGCTTCGAAATACGCACTTGAAGGCCTGACGATCACCATGCGCATGGAACTCGAAGGCAGCGGCATCGGGGTGAGCCTCATCGAACCCGGCCCGATCACCTCGCGCTTCACGGCCAATGCTCTTGCCAAGATCCGCGAGCATGTCGACCTCGAAGGTTCGGTCCATGCGGAGCAGTATCGTCGGCAACTGAGGCGCCTCGAGGGAGGTGGGCAGGCCAGCCGCCATAAACTGGGACCTGAGGCGGTCTATGACGTCTTGACGCATGCCTTGACCGCACCTCGTCCGAAGCCACATTATCTGGTAACGAAGCCCGCCAAGCAGGGCGCTTTCCTGAAAAGAATACTCCCGGCCGCGCTCTTTTATAACCTGATGCGCCGGCTGGATTGAAAGGCAGCAATCCGACAATGTCTACTTTCACAACCGTGCTTGCCCTGATCGTCATGGGCCTCGTCGCGCTCGTCCTGATCCGCGGGCTGTTCAACATGCTGAAGGGCACCGACGCCAACAAATCCAATAAGCTGATGCAATTGCGTATTCTCTTGCAGGCGGTTGCAATCGTCCTCATCATGCTCACTCTCTGGATTACGGGCGGCGGTCGCCCGACCTGATTCTGATGACGGCGGATGGTAAAGCTCAACAAGATCTACACGCGCACCGGCGATAACGGCACCACGGCCCTGGTTTCGGGTCCGCGCCGCGACAAGCACGACCTGCGCGTCGAAGCCTATGGCACGGTCGACGAGACCAATTCGACGATCGGGCTGGCGCGCCTGTATATGTCCGGCATGGCCGAGCTCGATGCCATGCTCTTCCGCATCCAGAACGACCTTTTCGATCTCGGCGCCGATCTTGCCGCGCCGGATACCGGCGAGAAGCTCGACTACGAGCCGCTCCGCATCGTCGAAGCCCAGGCGACGCGGCTGGAAGCGGAGATCGACGCGCTGAACGCCCATCTCGATCCGCTGACCTCCTTCGTGCTGCCGGGCGGCTCTGCCGCCGCCGCTCATCTTCATCTTGCCCGCACCGTGTCGCGCCGCGCCGAGCGGCTGATGGTTGAGCTTTCCCGAAGCGAGACCGTCGGCGCCCCGACGCTGAAATATATCAACCGGCTTTCCGACTTTCTGTTCGTGGCGGCGCGTTTTGCCAATGACGGCGGCAAAGCCGATATACTCTGGATCCCGGGCAAGAACCGATAACCGCAACGGCGGAGGAGCCACAGCATGTTCATCCCGCTGCACGACGCCGTCGAACTCAAATACATCCGCGTGCAATATGTCACGATCAGCATGATCGCCATCAACGTGCTGATATGGCTGTTCACCAATTTTTCCGCGCCTGAAGTGGCCGAACACGCCTCGCTCGGGCTCGGCTTCATTCCGGCGGTAATCTTCAACTACGCGACGCTCGATCCGTCGCTGGTGATCGTGCCCGACGACCTGACCTTCGTCACCTATGCCTTCCTGCATATCGACTTCTGGCATCTCGCCTCGAACATGCTGTTCCTCTGGGTGTTCGGCGACAATGTCGAGGACGCGCTGGGGCATGTGAAGTTCCTCGCCTTCTATCTCATCTGCGCAGCGGCGGGCGCCGCTCTCCATGGTTTCGTGGCGTCAAGCTCGGAAGGCCCGCTGATCGGTGCATCCGGGGCGATCTCCGGCGTGGTTGCGGCCTATTTCCTGCTGCATCCTCGCGTGCGGGTCTGGGTGCTGGTGCTCTTCCGAATTCCGCTGCCACTGCCTGCCTTCATTCCGCTGGCGCTCTGGATCGTCCAGCAGTTTGCGATGCTGGCGCTCGATCTCGACGGCATGGTCTCCTGGGGCGCACATGTGGGCGGCATCATCGCGGGCGCCATCCTCGTGCTGTTCATGCGCCGCAAGGGCGTGCCGCTGTTCGACCGCAACATCGTGACCCCGAAGGCAGTCGAGCTTAAGCCGGACGTTCCACGGATCGCCGCGGCAACCGAATAGAACTATGAGAAAACGGCAATGCCCGGCGGCAAATCCGCGTTGTAATCGCGCGAAAAATGCGTATCCATGTCGCCAACTGACAAATGAGGAAGCAGCAAATGTCGCAATTTGCGGCTGGAGATAGTCAAGGAAGGACCCCATGAAGATCCTGGTGCCAGTCAAGCGAGTGGTCGATTACAACGTGAAGATCCGGGTGAAGCCGGACGGCACGGGTGTCGAGCTTGCGAATGTGAAGATGTCGATGAACCCCTTCGACGAAATCTCCGTCGAGGAGGCTTTGCGGCTGAAGGAAGCCGGCAAGGCGGAAGAAGTGGTGGTCGTGTCGATCGGCCCGGCCAAGGCCGAAGAAACACTGCGCACCGCGCTCGCCATGGGCGCCGACCGGGCGATCCTGGTCGAGACCGACGACGTGGTCGAGCCGCTTGCCGTGGCCAAGATCCTGAAGGGTATCGTCGATGCCGAACAGCCGGGACTGATCATCGTCGGCAAGCAGGCGATCGATGACGATTCGAATCAGACCGGCCAGATGCTGGCAGCTCTGCTCGGCTCCGCCCAGGCGACCTTTGCCTCGAAGATCGAGCTCGCGGACGGTTCCGCAAAAGTGACCCGCGAAGTCGACGGCGGCCTGCAGACGATCGAAATCAAGCTTCCGGCCGTCGTCACCACCGACCTTCGCCTGAACGAGCCGCGTTACGCCTCGCTGCCGAACATCATGAAGGCGAAAAAGAAGCCGCTCGACAAGAAGGCTCCGTCAGATTTCGGCGTCGACACCGCGCCGCGCCTAAAGGTCCTGAAGACCGAGGAGCCGGGCGGCCGCAAGGCAGGCATCAAGGTGAAGACGGTCGAGGAACTGGTTGGCGCCTTGAAGACCGCCGGCGTTCTGTAAGGAAAGGGAGAACATCATCATGGCCATTCTTCTTCTGGCAGAACACGACGGTTCGAGCCTCAACGACCAGACCGCCAAGGCGCTCTCGGCCGCCTCTAAAATAGGCGGCGACGTGCACGTGCTGGTCGCGGGCTCCGGCGCCAAGGCTGCGGCCGACGACGCCGCCAAGCTTGCTGGCGTCTCGAAGGTGCTGCTCGCCGACGATGCGGGTCTCGCCAACAACCTGGCCGAGCCGCTTTCGGCTCTGATCGTTTCGCTGGCCGGCTCCTACGACACGATCATCGCGGCTGCGACGGCATCCGCCAAGAACGTCATGCCCCGCGTCGCGGCGCTGCTCGACGTCATGCAGATCTCGGAAATCATCGAGGTGGTTTCGGCGGATACCTTCAAGCGTCCGATTTACGCCGGCAACGCCATCCAGACGGTCCAGTCGACCGACGCCAAAAAGGTGATCACGGTGCGCACCGCCTCCTTCCAGGCGGCTGGCGAAGGCGGTTCCGCCTCGGTCGAAACTGTCTCGGCTGCGGCGAACCCGGGCCTGTCGAGCTTCGTTTCGGATGCCCTCTCGTCGTCCGAACGCCCGGAACTGACCTCTGCCAAGATCATCATTTCCGGCGGCCGGGCACTTGGTTCGTCTGAAAAATTCCAGGAAGTCATCCTTCCGGTGGCCGACAAGCTCGGCGCTGCCGTCGGCGCAAGCCGTGCCGCGGTCGACGCCGGTTACGCCCCGAACGACTGGCAGGTCGGCCAGACCGGCAAGGTGGTCGCTCCGGCGCTCTATATCGCCGTCGGCATTTCGGGCGCCATCCAGCATCTCGCTGGCATGAAAGATTCAAAGGTCATCGTCGCCATCAACAAGGATGAGGAAGCCCCGATCTTCCAGGTCGCCGACTACGGCATCGTCGGCGATCTCTTCGAAATCCTGCCGAAGCTTGAAAAGGCACTTTGAGCCCGGTTCATTTCGCAAGCGCGAAAAATGCTGGCAAAACGACATGTAGCGGAATAACAATCTGCCGGGCTGCATACATGCAGTCCGGCATTTTCATAAAATCGGCGTACGCTAGAGATAGCGTAAACGCCCAGGGAGCGAAACCATGGGTTTGGTCATAAAAAGCATCGGCGTCATCGGAGCAGGCCAGATGGGCTGCGGCATTGCACATGTTTCGGCTCTCGCCGGTTACAAGGTGCAGATGTACGACGTGTCCAAGGACCGGATCGAAGCAGCGCTCGCCACCATCAACGGCAATCTCGCCCGCCAGGTCTCCAACGGCAAGCTCGGCGACGACGAGCGCAAGGCAGCTCTTTCGCTAATTGCCGGTTCTTCCGACCTCAACGATCTCGCCCCGATGGACCTGGTGATCGAGGCTGCGACGGAAGACGAGAGCGTCAAGCGCAAGATCTATGCGCAGGTCTGTCCAGTCCTTAAACCCGACGCCCTGCTCGCCACCAACACCTCTTCGCTTTCCATTACCCGCCTGGCGTCGGCCACCGACCGTCCGGAGCGCTTCATGGGTATACATTTCATGAACCCGGTTCCGGTCATGAAACTTGTCGAGCTGGTCCGCGGCATCGCCACCGACGAGCCGACCTTCCGGGCCGCCAAGGACTATGTCACCGCGCTCGAAAAGACAGCGACCGTCGCTGAGGATTTTCCGGCCTTCATCGTCAACCGCATCCTGCTGCCGATGATCAACGAAGCGATCTACACGCTTTATGAAGGCGTCGGCTCGGTCGAGGCGATCGACACCGCCATGAAGCTTGGCGCCAATCATCCGATGGGCCCGCTGCAGCTCGCCGATTTCATCGGCCTCGACACCTGCCTGTCGATCATGCAGGTCCTGCACGACGGCTTGGCGGACAGCAAATACCGCCCCTGCCCGCTTCTGGTGAAATATGTCGAAGCCGGCTGGCTCGGCCGGAAAGCCGGCCGCGGGTTCTATGACTATCGCGGCGAAGTGCCGGTGCCGACGCGGTAAGCGGACGCTATTTTGGCCTTGCCTTGTCAGAAAAGGCATTTCAAACTATATTGACGGAGTGAGAGGCGAGCTTTCGCCCGCCTCTCTGGTTTATTTTTGGAATGTGACCCGCACGCTTGCCTGCCAGCTCGTGCGGGTTTTCCGTAAGATAAACGTGATGCTAAATGGCATGAGCCACATAGTTCACTCTCCAATTGGATGGCGAGGCCTTCGCCGGGTCGGAGGAGCCCATCTCCTCCGATGCGCCTGACAGGCGCGCGTCTGCTTTGGCCATCACAACCAAACGCAGCATAAAGTAGCAGTGTGAATTACTTCAATTGAAAATTGCGGACTAAGGCCCCTTCGCCGCCGTGATCAGCGCCTTCGCATCCGGGCTGTCCCAGGCTGCCGGGCCATTCATTGCCGAAATCAGGCAGCCTTTCTTATCCATGATCAAGGTCACCGGCAGGCCGAAGGCGAGGCCTTCCTTCTGCAGCGAATTGAAGACGCCCATCGAGCTGTCGCGGTAATAACCGAGCGCATCGATGCCGTATTCGGCGAGAAAGGCCTTGGGCTTCTCGTCGCTGCCGGTATCGATATTCACCGCCACGACCTCGAAGTCCGGACCGCCCATGCCCTTCTGCAGCGCGTTCAACGCCGGCATCTCTTCCCGGCACGGGCCGCACCATGTGGCCCAGAGATTGAGGAGAACCGTCTTGCCGGCGAAATCGGCGGCCCTGAGGTCCTTTCCGTCGGGCCCCTTGAAGGCGAGATCGAGCGGCCTCGGCGGCCGGGCGGCAACCATGGCGGCGACCTGGCCCTTGGAGAATTGCGAGACCGACTTCACTGTCTGGACGGCACCTTCGCAGGCGCCGGAGGATTGGGCGAGAAGCCCGCTCTCGCCATTGCCAGACCCCATACTACTCACGTATACCGCCACGGCACCGGCAAGTATTCCCGCAACGGCGGCAATCACGATCAATCTGGCGGACGGAAGGCCGAAAGGTCTTTTGGTCGTCATCAATTACTCCAGGACTAGGCATCATGGCTGACGGCACGAAGGACGCAGTATCCTCCAACCAGATGTGGGGCGGACGCTTCGCTTCAGGGCCGGATGCGATCATGGAGGAGATAAATGCCTCGATCGGTTTCGACAAGAAGCTGTTCGCCCAGGATATCCGCGGCTCAATAGCGCATGCGACGATGCTGGCGGAAAAGGGCATTATTTCGGGCGAAGATAAAGACCTGATCGTGTCTGGCCTGAACACGATCATGTCAGAGATCGAAACCGGCAAGTTCGAATTTTCCAGGCAGCTCGAAGACATCCACATGAACATCGAGGCGCGGCTGGCAGTGCTGATCGGCCCCGCCGCCGGACGCCTGCACACGGCCCGCTCCCGCAACGACCAGGTGGCGCTCGATTTCCGCCTTTGGGTGAAGGAAGAGCTCATCAAGACGGAAGCGATGCTGACCGGCCTGATCGCCACCTTCCTCGACCGCGCCGAGGAACATGCCGATACGGTCATGCCCGGTTTCACCCATCTCCAGACCGCCCAGCCGGTCACCTTCGGCCATCACTGCATGGCCTATGTGGAAATGTTCGGCCGTGACCGCGCCCGCGTCCGTCACGCGATCGACCATCTCGACGAAAGCCCGATCGGCGCCGCAGCGCTGGCCGGCACGCCCTACCCGATCGACCGCCACATGACGGCCAAGGCGCTCGGCTTCCGCGAACCGACCCGCAACTCGATCGACACCGTTTCCGACCGCGATTTCGCGCTGGAGTTCCTGTCGGTCGCGGCGATCTGCGCCGTGCACCTGTCGCGCCTCGCCGAAGAAATCGTCATCTGGTCGACGCCGCAATTCGGTTTCGTGCGCCTGTCGGATGCGTTTTCGACCGGCTCGTCGATCATGCCGCAGAAGAAGAACCCGGATGCCGCCGAACTGGTGCGCGCCAAGACGGGCCGCATCAACGGTTCGCTGGTGGCGCTGCTGACCGTCATGAAGGGCTTGCCGCTCGCCTATTCCAAGGACATGCAGGAGGACAAGGAACAGGTCTTCGATTGCGCCGAGAACCTGGAACTGGCGATCGCCGCCATGACCGGCATGATGCGCGACATGACGATCCGTGCCGACAAGATGCGCGCCGCCGCCGGTGCCGGTTATTCGACAGCGACCGACCTTGCCGACTGGCTGGTGCGTGAAGTCGGCCTTCCCTTCCGCGACGCCCATCATGTGACCGGCCGTGCGGTGGCGCTTGCCGAAAGCAAGGGCTGCGACCTTTCCGAACTGTCGCTCGAGGAATTGCAGTCGATCAATCCTGATATCACCGACAAGGTCTTCAACGTCCTCTCCGTCGACGCTTCGGTCGCCAGCCGCACCAGCTTCGGCGGCACCGCGCCGGCGGAAGTGAGGAAGCAGATCGCCTGGTGGCGCGCCCGGAATTGATGTCGGCCGCAACGAACGCCGAGAAGTGATGCCGGATAGTGACTGCACAAGGGCGCGGAACTTCGCTATGAAAGTTCCGCAGCCGTGCCGGAGAAGGAATAGAATGTCGAAGTCCCTGGTAAAAATCGCCCGCATCGCCTTTGTGCTGAGCCTCGCCGGCATCGTTGTCGCCGGCTGCGGCCGCAAGGGCAGCCTCGACCGCCCGAGCACGCCGGTGGAGCAGCAGAACATCCGCAAGAGCGGCAAACCGGGCGAACAGAAAACCGAGCCGGTTGCCGACCGGCCTTTCCTGCTCGACCCGCTCCTGTAATTTTCCGAGTTTTACCGTGAATCATTTTCATTACATCGACGGCGTGCTGCACGCCGAGAACGTGCCAATCCCGGAAATCGCCAAGGCGGTCGGGACCCCCTTTTACGTCTATTCGACAGCCACCCTGGAACGTCACTACAAGGTTTTCGCCAAGGCGTTCTCCGATGTGGACGCAATGGTCTGCTACGCGATGAAGGCGAATTCCAACCAGGCGGTGCTGAAGACGCTCGGCCGGCTCGGAGCCGGCGTCGATGTCGTCTCCGGCGGAGAACTTCGGCGGGCGCTGGCGGCCGGGATTCCGGCAAGCCGCATCATGTTCTCGGGCGTCGGCAAGACGGTGCAGGAAATGGACCTGGCGCTATCGGCCGGCATCTACTGTTTCAACGTCGAGTCCGAGCCGGAACTGGAAGTCCTCAACCTGCGCGCCCGGAAAGCCGGCAGAAAAGCGCATGTCTCCTTCCGCATCAACCCGGATGTCGATGCAGGCACCCATGCCAAAATCTCCACCGGCAAGAAGGAAAACAAGTTCGGCATCGCCTATGAGCGTGCCCGCGCCGTTTACGCTCATGCCGCGACGCTCGATGGCATCGACGTCAAGGGCATCGACATGCATATCGGCAGCCAGATCACCGAACTGCAGCCATTCGAGCATGCCTTCCGGCTGCTGCGCGAACTGGTCGAGACGTTGCGCACCGACGGCCACCGCATCGATCACGTCGATATCGGCGGCGGCCTCGGCATTCCCTACCGCCAGGACAACAATCCCCCGCCGCTGCCCGATGCCTATGCGGAAACGGTGAAGCGCCAGCTGCGGTCACTGAACTGCAAGATCGTTACCGAGCCCGGCCGGTTGATCGTCGGCAATGCCGGCATTCTGGTGACCGAGGTCATCTACGTGAAGGACGGCGGCGAAAAGTCCTTCGTGGTCGTCGACGGCGCGATGAACGACCTGATCCGTCCTACGCTCTACGACGCCTATCACGAGATCCGTCCGGTCGTCGTGCCGGCCGCCGATGCGCCGCGCATCAAGGGTGACGTCGTCGGCCCGGTCTGCGAAACCGGCGACTATCTGGCGCTGGACCGCGAGATGGCCGAACCCAGGCCCGGCGACCTGATCGCAGTCTCGTCCGCCGGCGCCTACGGCGCCGTGCAGGCAAGCACCTACAACAGCCGCCTGCTGGTGCCGGAGGTTCTGGTGAAGGGATCGGAGTTCCACGTGGTGCGCCCACGCGGCAGTTACGAGGAGCTCATCGGCCTCGATTCCGTGCCCGCATGGCTGGACTGAACATTTAACGCGCCGTTCACTTTTACGGGAAAGCCTGGAAAATATGGGGGCGGATCGCCCCCTGCCCTCGTCTTCGCCACAAACATCGTTATCTTGGAAGCTTGATTTGCGCCGCCACGACTGGAGTCGGACCGCATGAGCTTCATCCGCAAAGGTGCCTTCGAATTGCATCCTGTGCTTGCGCGTCGCGTTGCACTGAAACGGTCTTTCGCCCGGATCGTGTTGTTTTTCGAACGGATTTTGCCGCTGCTGCTCGCGCCCCTCGCTATAGCGGCACTCTTCCTGTCGGCTGCCTGGTTCGGGATTTTCCGGATCGCTCCGGATTGGCTGCGATGGGTCCTGGTCGGCGGCTTTGCCTTTGCCTTCGTGTATGCGCTGCTGCCGTTGACCCGCCTGCGCTGGCCGGCGGTGGCCGACGCTGATCGGCTTCTCGAAGTCCGCAACAACCTGCCCCACCAGCCGGTCGGCGTCCAGGACGACCATCCGGCTTTCGAGACGCCCTTCTCACGTGCGCTCTGGAAGGAACACCAGATCCGCATGGCCGAGCGCATCGCGGCGCTCGATGCGGGCCTGCCGCAGCCCGATATCGCCCGGCACGACCGGTTTGCCCTGCGTGCCATTCCCGCTCTCGTCTTCGTCGTCGCGCTCGGTTATTCCTTCTCGAACGGCGGCGGTTCTCCTGCCGATGCCTTCCGGCCCGCGCCGCCGGCGCCGAGCATCAACCCGGACCTGCGCATCGACGCCTGGCTGACGCCGCCGTCCTATACCGGCCGCGCGCCGGTCTTCCTGACCGGCCGCGAGGTCACCACCACCACTGCTGCCGTCTCGATCCCGCAGAACTCGGCGCTGACCGTGCGCGTCACCGGCGGTGAAGGCGGCGAGGCCGTGGTCTTCGCCCCGAAGGCCGGCGGGCAACCGTCGACATTGATCACCGAGGAAGCCAAGAAGGCGGCGGAAACGGCGGCGCAGCAACCGCAGCAGGGCGCCACCGGCCAGCAGGGGCAGCAGACCGCCCCGCAGCCACCAGCTCAGCAGGCTGCACCGCAGCAGCCCAACCAGCAGCGGCCACCCCGCACCTATGCGCTTAACGTCGCCGAGAGCGGCAGCCTGACCGTCAACGGCCAGAGCTGGGCTTTTGACGTCATCCCCGACCGGCCGCCGGAAATCGCCTTCGATGGCCAGCCGAAGCGTTCGGTCAACGGTGCGCTCGAAATCGGCTTCACCGGCAAGGACGATTACGGCATCCGCGAAGCCCATGCGCTGATCGAACCGGTCGATCAGCCGGCTCCGGGAGCGACCCCGCTCTATCCGGCCCCGGACTACCGGCTCGACCTGCCGCGGCAGAACAGCCGCGAGGTCAAGGCCCTGACGAGCCGCAGCCTGATCGAGCATCCGCTCGCCGGCAAGCGCGTCAGGATCACCCTGGTTGCCAAGGACGGCGCCGGCCAGACCGGCCGCAGCCCGGCCCATGAAATGGTGTTGCCGTCGCGCGGCTTCTCGGAGCCGCTCGCCGCCGCCGTCGCGGAAGAGCGCCAGGTCTTCGCGCTCGACACCCGCCAGATGCCCCGCGCCATCGAACTCAACGAGGCGCTGGCGATCCGCCCCGACGAAACCATCCCTAATCTCAGCCATTTCCTGCTGATCCGCTCGGCGCTCGAACGCATGAAACTCGCCCGCAACGAGGAGCAGCTGAAGGATACCGCCGAATATCTTTGGGAGATCGCGCTCGGCATCGAGGATGGCGACCTGTCGCAGGCGGAGCGCCGCCTGCGCGACGCCCAGCGCAATCTCGCCGAAGCGTTGCAGAACAAGGCGTCCGACCAGGAGATCGCCCGGCTGATGCAGGAACTGCGCGAAGCCATGCAGCAGTTCATGAACGAACTCGCGCAGCGGATGCAGAACGCCCCGCAGGCGCCCAACAACATGCAGTCCCAGAACGTCATCCGGCAGCGCGACCTGCAGAACATGATGGACCAGATCGAGAACCTCGCCCGGTCCGGCAATCGCGATGCCGCCCAGCAGATGCTCAACGAGCTGCAGCGGATGATGAACAACCTGCAGGCCGGCAGGCCCCAGCGCGGGCAGCAGGGCCAGCAGCAGCAGAACGGCCAGATGCGCCAGCAGATCGACAAGCTCGGCGAGATCATGCAGGAACAGCAGCGGCTGATGGACCAGACCTTCAAGCTGGATCAGGCGCTGCGCGACCGCATGCAGCGCGGCGATCCCAGCGAGCGGCCCGGCGATCAAAGCCAGCAAGGGCAACAGCAGCAGGGCCAGCAACAACAAGGTCAGCAGGGCCAACAAGGTCAGCAAGGGCAGCAGAACACCGACCAGATGACTGCGGAGCAGCTTCGGGAAGCGCTGAAGAACCTCCGCGCCCAGCAGGAAGGCCTCGGCAAGAAGCTGGAAGAGTTGCAGCAGGCGCTGAAGGGCCTCGGCATGCAGCCCGGCGAAGGTTTCGGCAAGGCGCAGAGCGAGATGGGCAATGCCGGCAAGGCACTCGGCGAAGGCCAGGGCGACCAGGCGGTTCAGGGCCAAGGCAATGCGCTCAATGCGCTTCGTCAGGGTGCCCAGAACATGATGCAGCAGATGATGCAGGCCATGCAGCAGCAGGGCCAGGGTCAGGGCGAAGGCCAGGAGCGCGGCGGCCCGGGCGAGAACATGACCCAGGGCGGCCAGAACGGGCGCGATCCGCTCGGGCGGCCGCGCGCCACGTCAGGCCCGGATTTCGGCGATCAGGTGAAGGTGCCTGACGAAATCGACGTCCAGCGTGCCCGGGAAATCCTTGAAGCGATCCGCGAAAAGCTCGGCAATGCGCTCTCCGGCGAGGCGGAGCGGCAATACCTGGAACGGCTTCTGGATATTCGCTGAGCGATCAGGCGGCTCGGGAGTTTCCGGTCGCCAGCGCCGAGGCGACGGCCCGGCGGATATCGGGCAGCGCGAACGGCTTCTGCACCACGTCGATCACCTTGGCCGCGAGATCGTCGGCTCGCTCCCGCTGCTCCGCATAACCGGTCATCAGCAGGATCTTGAGATCCGGGAACCTGGCCGACGCCTGGTGCACCAGTTCAATGCCGTCCATGACTGGCATGCGGATGTCGGAAAGCAGCAGATCGAAGGGCCCTTCGCTCAGCTTTTCGAGACCTTCCGCGCCGTCGCCCGCTTCATGGGTCTCATGACCATCGAGACGAAGCGCCCGCGCAACGAACATGCGGAGCGAATCCTCGTCTTCGGTAATCAGGATTTTTGCCATTGCGGTGATCGCTCCCGTGTTTTGTTTATGTGGGAAGCAAATCAACAGAGTTTTCTTGTCGAGGAGTAAACGCCGGCCCATTGCGGGCCGACATGGTTAACACCTCGTCTCGCCCGGGCCAGGCAAATCGGTCAGGCGTCTCCGGTCACGACACCGACGAAAGGCAGCTCGCGGAAAGCGTAGGCGACATCCATGCCGTAGCCGACGACGAAGTAGTCCGGGCATTCGAAACCGACGTAATCCGCCTCCAGGTCCTCCTGGCGCTTAACGCGCTTGTCGAGCAACACGGCGACGGAAACATTGCGGGCGCCACGCTCATAGAGCATTTCCTTGGCGAATTTCAGCGTCCGGCCGGATTCCAGGATGTCATCGATCAACAGAACGTCGCGATCCTTTACGTCGCTGTCGATATCCTTGACGATCCGCACCCCTTGCGAAACGGTTCCGGCGCCGTAGCTCGACAACGTGACGAACTCGACTTCCGGCGCCAGACCCACGTCATGCAGCGCCCGCAACAGGTCGGCGGCGAAGATGAACGAGCCCTTGAGAATGGCGATGACCAAGAGATCCTTGGTCGGTCCGGTGGCGATCTGCGCCGCGATCGCATGGTTGCGCTCAGCGATCTGTTCGGCGGTATAAAGCGGCTCGATGATTTTGCCGCGTACGACGGGCATGAGGTTCTCCTGCGTGTCCGTAAAAAACCGCGATACCACAATCAGCCGGGAAAGAGAAAGCTCTAGGCGCCGCGCTCGGCGAAGGAAAGCCGCAGATCGGGCAGTTTTCCACCGGGGTGGGGCACGCGTGCCGAAAAACCACGGCTCTGACCGCCTTCGATTGACGAGGCCGGCGGCGAGATCAGCGTCGTCGTAATGAGCGTCTGGCCCGACATCAACTCGGCGCGAATCTGCGGCATGGCACGATTGCCGCCGCTACGGTTCTCGACGATGCCGTTGATCAGCAGCACGCGCATGCCGTTGGCATCCTGCGGCGTCATCGTCACATGGGTGATGTCGAGCGTCGGTCCGGCCTCGGCCGTCGCTGACCCGGCAAACAGGAAGGTGAAGCCGCCCGCGAGGCTGAAAACGGCAACGAAGACGATGGCAACGACCGCGGAGAAGAAGTCGGCGGAAAGACGCATCAGGCCACGCTCTATGCGGGCGAGGACCCGCTCAGCGAACGACGATGCGGCGACTGCGGAATCCGCGCGCCTGGTTCGGTTGTCGTTGTGCGAGCGCGGGGTCTGGTTCCTGCGGAAGGTCTCGCGAACCGGGACGAACTGGGCATCGACCACCTCGCCGCGCCGCGCATTTACCCGGGTCGTGCGCCTGGAAGGTTCCGGCGGCAGGATGTCCATCCGGTTGACTGTTTTGCCCTGATGGCTGCCAAACGTGCTCATGGGGCCCTCTTCGGCCCGTTTTCCCCTTTGTTCGGGATTGCGGGCATTGAATCGAATCCTGCTCAGTCGTAAATTGAAATGGTTAACGCTTCGCAAATACGGCCTGAAATTAGCCCTTTTCCGCGCGTGATTTACCGTTCGTTTACCCGGGTCGTTAAGAGATAGACGGGCACCAGAGAGTCGAAAGAGCGAGGACTGGGTCATCCGTTGATTCATTTCGAAAATGTTGGTCTGCGCTATGGGATGGGTCCCGAAATCCTCCGGGATATGACCTTCGACATCCCCAAGCGCTCGTTCCAGTTCCTCACGGGCCCATCGGGCGCTGGGAAGACCACCCTGCTGCGCCTGCTGTTCATGTCGCTGCATCCGACCCGCGGCATCATCCACATGTTCGGCCGCGACCTGTCGCAGATCCCCCGTGCCGAACTGCCGATGCTGCGCCGCCGGGTCGGCATCGTCTTCCAGGATTTCCGCCTGCTCGACCATTTGACGACATACGAGAACGTCGCCCTGCCGCTGCGCGTGCGCGGCAAGGACGAAAGCTCCTACCGCAACGACGTGATCGAGCTTCTGAAATGGGTCGGGCTCGGCGAGCGCATCAACGTGCTGCCCGCCGTCCTCTCGGGCGGTGAGAAGCAGCGTGCCGCGATCGCCCGCGCCCTGATGGACCAGCCGGAAATCCTGCTCGCCGACGAACCGACCGGCAATGTCGACCCGCCGATGGCGCGCCGGCTCCTCAATCTCTTCCTGGAACTCAACCGGCTCGGCACCGCCGTCGTCATCGCCACCCACGATCTGGCGCTGATGGACCAGGTGGATGCAAGGCGGATGATCCTCACCGAAGGGCGGCTCGACATCTATGAATGAGCTGAGCCGCCCGAAAGCGCCGAAGAGCGCCCAATCGCAGAGGCCCGAAAACGAGCAGCAGACTCAACCAGCAGGCCAGAAGCAGCCGCGCCGCGTCGAGATGCGGGTGCGCCCGACCGCGCCGATCCTGCCGCCCTCCAACATCCAGGGCAATGCGCTGATGGTGGTGATTGCCATCATGGCCTTCCTTGCCTGCCTGACGCTCGGCGCGGTGAGCATGGTGAGGGCCACGGCATCGAGCTGGCAGAGCCAGATCTCCCGCGAGATCACCATCCAGATCAAGCCCGACGACGGGCTCGACATGAACGCGGCATTGAAGAAGGCCCGCGACCTGGCGCTCACCTTCGTCGGCACCCGCGAAGGTACGATCATGGACGAAAGCGCGACCGCAAGGCTTCTGGAGCCGTGGCTAGGCACCGGGCTGAACCTCGCCGACCTGCCCGTTCCGCGCCTCGTCATCGTCACCATAGACGAGCAGAACCCGCCCGATTTCGCCGGGATGCGCGATCTCCTGAAGACCGAAATCCCGCAGGCCTTCCTCGACGACCACCGCACCTGGGTGGACCGCCTGGTGTCCATGGCCCATACGACGGTGCTGATCGGCATGGGCGTCCTCGTCCTGGTTTTCACGGCAATGATCCTGACGGTGATCTTCGCGACCCGCGGGGCGCTGTCCGGCAATCGACATATCGTCGAGGTGCTGCATTTCGTCGGTGCCGAAAGCTCTTTCGTAGCCGGCGAATTCCAGAAACATTTCCTGAAGATCAGCATCAAGGGCTCGGCCGCCGGCGGCGCGCTTGCGGCCGCGATATTCGCCATTGCCAACATGTGGCAGGCCAATTCGCTGGCGACGCCGGAGAGCGACCAGGCAAGCGCGCTGTTCGGTTCCTTCACCATCGGCGTCGGCGGTTATCTCGGCATCTTCGCGACCATGGTGGTGATCGCACTGCTGACGACGCTGACGGCCCGGTTCACGGTCATGCGCACGATCGACGAGATCGACCTGATCCGTTCCGATCCGGCGCGATCCGACGGGTTATCAGCTTCTTGAATCGGTCGCCTTCCCTCTGTAGGTTGGCCCTGTTCTCGCCACGAATCTCCGGCTATGGACAATCATGACACCGGCCCCGACCACACCCGAAAATGGAGCGGACCGCCACCCGCGGCGGCGGCTCGGGGGAGTGTTTTCGCGCAACAGCCGGCTGCGATGGGCCGCGCGCCGCATCATCATGGTCTGCGTGCTCGGATTGGCCCTGCTTTTCGGGGGGTTTTTGTGGTTTGCGAACGCTGTGACGTCGCTGAAGACGCCTGACGGCGTCAAGGCCGATGCGATCGTCGTCCTGACCGGTGGCTACCTGCGCATCGAGCAGGCGCTCGGGCTTTTACGGGACGGAGCCGGCCAGCGTCTGCTGATCTCGGGCGCGCATCCGTCCACCAGCCCGACCCAGATCCGCAAAGTCACGCAGGCCTCGCCGGACCTCTTCGCCTGCTGCGTCGATATCGGCTACGATGCTATCGACACGATCGGCAACGCCAACGAAATCACCCGCTGGATCCACGACCACGGATACAGGTCGGTGCTGGTCGTCACCAACAATTACCACATGCTGCGCAGCCTGCACGAACTGCGCCGTGCCGATCCGGTGACCGAGTTCATTGCCTATCCGGTGGTCAGTTCCGATCTCACCCGGAAAGCCTGGTTCGCCGAGCCGGATGTGTTGCGCACCATGCTTTCCGAATACGGCAAGGTCGTGCTCGCCACCTTCCGCGACTGGTTCGGCATCGAGCGCGGCAGCGGACTGCGCAACGAGGACCCGCCGAAGACAGCGGCAAAGCCCGCGCCTTGACACTTTTCCCTCCGCATGACGAGCCGGCGCTTTTTTCCCCGCGCGATCTCGTGTAGGCAACGCCTGTCCAAGAGGAAGCTTCCATGCTGCTGGTGCGTTCGGTTCTTTTCAACATCGCCTTCTACACAAACCTGATCGTCCGCATGATCGTGCTGAGCCCGATCTATTTCCTGATGCCGCGCAAGGCTGCCTACCGCATCCCCAAAGCCTGGGCCGCCTCCTGCAACTGGCTGATGGCAAAGATCGTCGGCGCCACCTTCGAGATCGAGGGGCTGGAAAACGTGCCCGAGGGCGGCTGCATCTTCGCCCCCAAGCATCAATCCGCCTGGGATACCGTGGCACTCCTGCCCTGGCAGCGGGACCCGGTCTATATCCTCAAGCGCGAACTGATGTGGATCCCGCTGTTCGGCTGGTACGCCGCCAAGCAGAAGATGATCCCGGTCAACCGCGGCGCCCGCGGCAAGGTGATGGTCGACGTCATGAACCGGACGAAGGAGGAGATGGCCAACAACCGCCAGCTCATCATCTACCCGGAAGGCACGCGCCGCCCGCCGGGCGCCGAGCCGCAATACCGCTACGGCATCGCCCGTATCTATCGTGACGTCGAGGTGCCCGTCGTGCCGGTCGTCGCCCATTGGGGCCTGTTCTGGGGCCGCCGCAAGCTCATCAAATATCCCGGCCATTTCAAGGTCCGCATCCTGCCGCCGATCGCACCGGGCATGGATCCGGATGCCTTCTACGCCCATCTGGTCGAGACGCTGGAACGGGAAAGCGACAAGCTGCTGGTCGAGACCGTGGCCGCCAATCCGCACCTGCCGCTGCCGCCCTCGGCGGTCAAACGGCTCGCGGAGCTGAAGGGCCAGACTGCGGCGTAAATCAGATGGCAGCCGCCACCGCGGCGCCGACGCCTTCCAGCCAGTGATCTCGGATCCCCATTTCCTTGAGATGCTCGAGCGTGTTGAACACGTAAGTGTCGTTCGGCCCGGACTGGCCGGCGGAGACGCGGACGATTTCCGCCGCCTGCTCGATCTCGAGCGCGCCGGCATATTGGACATGACGGCGATCGACGATATAGCCGACCGCCCTCGCCTGCCGCCCATCTCCGAGCGCCACCGGCAAAATTTTCTCGAGATAGACATTGGTGACCAGTTCGCGCCGGCGCAGATAGTCGAGCACGTCCGCCCGGTTCTCCTCGCTCACCCGGAAGGCGACACCGCGGCATGAGCCGCCACGGTCAAGACCAAGGACAAGGCCCGGGCGATCCGGAGTGCCGCGATGCACGTAGGACCAGACGCAGAGGGAGCGGCGGAAGCCGAAGGCACGTGCGGGCAGTCTTTCCTCGAACGCAAAACCCGGATTCCACATCAGGGACCCGTAGCCAAACACCCAAAATTCGTCCATATCCCGCGCCACACCATTCCAATTGAAGCATCCAGCCCCAAGTTTTCAGCACCATTGGAGAACATCATGGCAGCGTCAAGCCGAACTGGCGTCAGCGGCAAATTATGGCTACTCGCCTGCGGAGTGGTGCTGGTGATCGCACTCTATACCGCCGGCTGGTTCTATGCGGCGTCGATGCTGAAGGAGCGGACGCTGGCCCTGCTCGGCAGCCAGGAAGGGCGCGGCATTTCGGCCGAATGCACTAACGCAGACTATCGCGGCTACCCGTTCCGGATCGGCCTGTTCTGCTCGAAGGTCTCGGTCGACGACCGCACCAACGGCATTTCCGCAATGTTCGGATCCCTGCGGTCCGCCGCCCAAGTCTATAATCCCGGCCATATCGTCTGGGAACTCGATTCGCCGATCGAGTTCCGCACCGGCCACGGACTTTCGGTCTCCACCACCTGGGAGAATTTCCAGTCGAGCCTGACCACCCGGTTTCGCGGGGTGGAGCGCACCTCCACCGTGATCGAGAACGCCAGGACGAACACCCTGTCATCGGCCACCGGCCAGGCTTTCAATATCAGCGCCGGTCACACCGAAATCCATTTGCGCCAGAACGGCACCGACCTCGATGCGGCCATGACGCTGCAAAACACCGATGTGGTGATGAAGGACCTGCCGCAGCTTCTGCCGCGGTTCACGGCCAATCTCGACCTGACCCTGACCGGCCGCGCCGGCATGATCGACGGATCCGATCCGAACGGCACCGCGCTCTATGGCACTCAGGGCCAGATGCGCAGCATTTCGGCTGATCTCGGCGATGGCAAGCTGATCACCGTTTCCGGGCCCTTCTCCTTCGACGAGCAGGGTTATCTGTCGGGCAAGCTGAAGCTCCGGATCGAACAGATCGATGCCTGGCGCGACAGCCTGAGCCAGGCGTTTCCGCAGATCGCGCCGACGCTGAAGACCGCCGCCAACATGCTGTCCGCGCTCGGACGCGGCAAGAGCGCGTCGCTCGACCTCACCATCAACCGCGGCAAGGTGTTCGCCGGCGGCTTCATCCAGATCGGCGAAATCCCGCCGATCTGAGCGCGATCACTTCTTGGCGTCGAGTGAATGGCGGCCGAAATCCGGCGCGTCGACGTCCTGGCCGGCCTGGACGATCGAGCGACGGATGGCGCGGGTGCGGGTGAAGAGTTCGAACAGCTTGTCGCCCTCGCCCCAGCGGATCGCCCGCTGCAGATAGGCGAGGTCTTCCGAAAACCGCGCCAGCATTTCCAGGATCGCATCCTTGTTGTGCAGGCAGACATCCCGCCACATGGTGGGATCTGACGCAGCAAGGCGGGTGAAATCGCGAAAACCGGAGGCGGAATATTTGATCACTTCCGCGTCGGTCACCGTCTCGAGATCGTCCGCCGTGCCGACGATGTTGTAGGCGATGATGTGCGGCAGGTGGGAGACGATCGCCAGCACCTTGTCATGGTGCTGCGGGTCCATTTCGTCGATGCGCGAGCCGAGCGCCATCCAGAAGGATTTCAGCTTCTCGAGCGCGACCGTATCCGTCTCCGGGAGCGGCGTGAAGATGCACCAGCGCTCCCGAAACAGGCCGACAAAACCGGCGTCCGGCCCGGATTTTTCTGTGCCCGCCAGCGGATGGCCCGGGATGAAATGCACGCCTTCCGGCATATGCGGCGCCATCTGCGCGATGACGGAGGCCTTGGTGGAGCCGACATCCGTAACAATCGCGCCGGGCTTCAGGCTGCCGGCGATCTGCTTGGCGACCGCCTCCGATGCGCCGACCGGCACCGAGACGATGACCAGGTCGGCATCCTTCACCGCGTCCGCGGCTGAGGAAACATAATGCGTGCCGAGTGCCAGTTCTTCGGCACGCTTGAGCGTTTCAGCGCTGCGCGTGGAAATCACCACCTCGCCGGCCAGGCCCAGTTCCTTGACGTCCCGTGCGATCGAGGAGCCGATCAGGCCGATGCCGATCAACGCGATCCTGTCGAAAAGCGGCGTGCTCATGCGCTTTTGCCCATAAATTCGCCGAGCGTCTCGATGACGCCGCGATTGGCCTCCTCCGAGCCGATCGTCATGCGCAGCGCGTTCGGAAAACCGTAACCGCGGACGGCGCGAAGGATGTAACCGCGACTGGTGAGGAACGCATCCGCTTCGGGCGCCCGCTTGCCGTCGACATCCGGGAAATGGATGAGCACGAAATTGGCGACCGAAGGCGTCACCTTGAGGCCGATCGCCTCCAGCGCATGGGTGAGCTTGCCCTGCCAGAGATTGTTGTGCTCGACGGCCTTTTCGACAAAAGCCTGGTCGCGGATGGCGGCGGCACCCGCGGCAATCGCCGGGGCGTTCATGTTGAACGGGCCGCGCACACGGTTGAGCGCGTCGAGAATGCCGGCCGGGCCGTACATCCAGCCGATGCGCAGCGCCGCAAGCCCGTAGACCTTGGAGAAGGTGCGGGTCATCACGACGTTCCTGTTGGACGACACCAGCTCGAGGCCGGCTTCGTAATCGTTCTTGCGCACATATTCCGCGTAGGCCGCGTCGAGCACGAGGATGACGCTCTTCGGCAGGCCGGCATGCAGGCGGCGGATATCGGCGACCGGGACATAGGTGCCGGTCGGATTGCCGGGATTGGCGATGAACACCATCTTCGTCTTGCCGGTGACGGCGGCAAGGATCGCATCGACATCAACGGTGCAATCCTTCTCCTTCACCTCGACCGCCTTGGCGCCGGCGCCCATGATCTGGATCTTGTAGACGAGGAAACCATGCTCGGTGATGATCGCTTCGTCGCCGGTGCCGAGATAGACGTGGCAAAGCAGGCCCAGCAGCTCGTCCGAGCCGTTGCCGCACATGATGTTTGCGACATTGAGCCCGTGCACCGAGGCGATCGCCTCGCGCAGCGCCATCGCCTGACCGTCAGGATAAAGTTCGAGATTGCCGGCCGCCTGTTTGAAAGCTTCGATCGCCTTCGGGCTGGCGCCGAGCGGCGTCTCGTTGGACGAAAGCTTGAAGACGCGCGCTACGCCCGGAGCATGTTCCTTGCCGGGCACATAGGCGGCGATATCCAGGATGCCGGGACGCGGAACGGGCTCACTCGTGACGATGCTCATCGGATCAACCTTTTTGGAAAGCCTTAGACGGCGGGTGTGATCCAGTGGGATTAAAGCCGAATTTCTGCTTTGTCGAGTGGTGAGGATTGGTCGGCGCAGCCGACGAAACGATCCCGTGAATCGTTTCGAATGACGAACGCCCTGAGCCAAGCGAAGGGCAGGACTATCGCTTCTTCACCGGGTCCGCGTCGTCGGCACGCCCCGCGGCGCCAGCACCGGCACGAAGACGCGCCGGGAGGCGCGAGCGGCGACCGGCAGGCCCTGGTAGAGCCGCTTCTGGGCCTCCACCACGATCACCCCGGAAAAGACCGGCCAGAAGCGCCGGCCCATGCGCTCGAAGGCCTGGCGCAGCTTCAGCACGGCGCGGATCTTCGACGGCGGGAAGAACAGTGCCTCGGCGCTGGCGCCTGGCGTAAAGTTGGTCTCGCGCAGCAGCGAGGTGAGCTGCCCGCGCGAATACGGCCGGCCGGAGCCGAACGGCGTGTGTTCCATGCGCGCCCAGACACCGCGCCGGTTGGGCACGACGATGACCAGCCGCCCGCCCGGAGCCAGCACCCGCCAGAGCTCCTTCAGGGTCTCCCGCGGGTTTTCGGCAAATTCCAGCGAATGCACCATCAGCACACGGTCGACGGAAGAGTCCGGCAGCGGCAGCTCCTCGTCGAAGACGAGAGCGGTCGAGGAAAGCTCGCTGACCGGCCAGTTCACCGCCCCCTGCCCCGCCGGCATGAAGGCGAAGGTGCGTTCCGTATCGGCGCGGAAACGGTCGAGATAGGGCACGGCATAACCAAGGCCCACCAGCCGCTCCTCCGGCAGCCGCGCCCAGAGCGACGACAGCGCGAACGTAATCGACTGCTCGGCAAGGTGGCCGAGGGGCGAGTGATAGAATTCGCGAAGATCGACGATATCCGTATGCATGCGTAATTTGGTACCAGACGGTGGTTGGACTTCAAGGGACCAGTCTCTACATTCTGACGCAAAACACTTTCAGCAATGGGGTTATGTTATGAGACCACTGGAACTCGAAGTTTTTTCATGCCGCAGCGATAATTACGGCGTTCTCGTGCACGATCCGGAAAGCGGCCTGACGGCCTCGATCGATGCGCCGGAGGAAAAGCCGATCCTCGAGGCGGCGGCCCGCCGCGGCTGGAAGATCACCCACATCTTCACCACCCATCACCACGGCGACCACGTCGAAGCCAACCTGGCGCTCAAGGAAAAGTTCGGGCTGGAGATCATCGGCCCGTTCAACGAAGCGGTTGCCATTCCCGGCCTCGACAGGACCATGGCGGATGGTGACGAATTCCAGTTCGGCGATCATCTCGTCTGCGTCCTCGAGACGCCGGGCCACACCGCCGGCCATATCTGCTACCATTTCCCGGACGACAAGATCCTGTTTGCGGCAGATACGCTGTTTGCGCTCGGCTGCGGCCGGCTGTTCGAACGCCCGGCGGCCGACATGTGGCATTCGCTGCAGAAGCTCGCCGTTCTGCCTGACGAGACGGCCGTCTATTTCGGTCACGAATACACGCTTTCGAATGCGAAGTTCGCGCTGAGCGTCGATCCGGACAACGGGCGTCTGCAGGCGCGCGCGAGCGAGATCGAAGCGCAACGCGCGGCCGGCCGGTTCACCATTCCGACGACGATCGGGCTGGAGAAGGAGACCAATCCCTTCCTGCGCGCATCGGACCCGGCCATCCGCCGCAACCTCCTGATGGAGAGCAAATCCAACGAGGAAGTGTTTGCCGAAATCCGCAAGCGCAAGGATAATTTCTGAATGACGCCAGAGGAGATCATCACCACGCTCGGCATGCAGCGGCATCCGGAGGGCGGCTGGTATGTCGAGACATTTCGGGACGCCGAAGGCGGCACGCGCGGCCATTCGACGGCGATTTATTACCTGTTGGAAGCCGGCGAACGCTCCCACTGGCATCGGGTTCGCGACGCGGCCGAGACCTGGCATTTCTATGCCGGTGATGCGCTGCTGCTGCGGATTTCCAACGGCGAAACTGTCGAAGAGGTGAGGCTCGGAACAGACCTTGCCACAGGAGAACGACCGCAGGCCGTGGTCCCGGCCGACGCCTGGCAGTCAGCGGAACCGCTTGGTCGCTTCACGCTGGTCGGCTGCACGGTCGCACCCGGCTTTCAGTTTTCGAGCTTCGAGATGGCGCCGCCCGGCTGGGAGCCGTCATCCTAGGCCGAAGGAAGCCCGGCAATCGCCAACGTGAAGATCAGCTGTGCCGCGAAGTAAGTGCCCCACACGAATGGTCTCAACCTCGCCATGACAGGCGCATCCGGCTTGACCAGGAATTTCTGGATCGCCAGTGCAGTGTCGGACATGACGAACAGCGCAGCACCGGCCGCCGGCAGGATCGGCTTCACCGCCAGCGCTGAAAGCGCCATGGCGACGATCGCGATCCCGTAGGCGGCGACAGGGATGACGAGCCGTCCGGCAGGCCGCCACAGCATGAACAACGTCATGCCTGTCAGCACCACGAAGATCCATGCCGCCGTATAACGCCAGGCGGAGGTAAAAAGCAGGCTCGGTTCTATCGACGGCCAGAACAGCGCCGCATAGGCAATATGCGAAGCCAGGAAGGCCGCGAGCCCCGCGACGAAGGCTGGCTCTCCCTCGTAGGCGAGGCAGGCGTCTCCGAGTGCACCCAGCGCCAGCGCTGCGATCAACAGCGCCGGGGCGCCGGAAAGACCGGCATAGAGCACAAGCAGCAAGACCGGTAAGGTCTTCAGCACCGCGCGAAGATGGCCCGCCGGCCTTTTCAGCCAGCGGAAATAATGGATCGCAAGCGCGATCGAGACGGCAAGCACCGCCCACAACAACAGATACATCTCTTCCCCCCACGTCCCCGACCCTTAAGGAACGCCTATTCGGCCACGGCTTCCGCAATCGGCTTCGGCCGGAACATATCCCGCGCCGCCAGCACCGCCCCTCCGGTGATCAGCAGGCAGGCAAGCAGGATGCTCCAATTCGCTTCGGCAAAACCCGATGCGACCAGGATCAGCGTCGACAGCAGCGGCGCCGCATAACTGGCCGCGCCGATGATCTGGATATCGCCGTTCTTGACACCGTAGTCCCAGGCATAGAAGGCCGCGCCGACCGGCAGCAGGCCAAGCCCGACGACCGCCGCCCACTCGCCGCCATCGGCTGGCCAGACGGTCGTCTCGAGCGCCAGATGGCAGATCAGCGACAGCAGCGAGGTACCGAGGCAGAAGCCGGTGACGACATCGGTCGAAACCCGGTCGAAGCGCCGCGTCAGCAGCGAATAGCCTGACCAGGTGAAAGCGCAGAGAAAGGCGGCGCCATAACCCATGAGATAAGCGTCGTCGAAGGCAAGTCCGTTGCGGGAAACGATGGCGATCGTGCCGCAGAGCCCGGCGACAGCGCCAGCCACGTGATACCAGCGCAGCTTCTCGCCCGGCAGCAGGGCCGAGCCGACGACGATGAACAGCGGCCAGAGATAGGCGATCAGCCCGGCCTCGACCGCCGGCGCATTCCGGAGCGCGGTGAAATACAGAAAATGATAACCGAACAGGCCGCCGATGCCGGTGATCCAAACCTTCGGCGGCTGTTTCAGGAGCGCGATACGCTCGGGCCTGACAATAAAAAGCACGATGCCAGGCAGGCTGCCGATCGCGAACGTCATCGCGCTCATCTGGAAAGGCGGCACTTTTCCGGATGCAGCCGCCATCAGGGCCAGCAACGACCACATCAGGATCGCCGTAAAACCGATCAACGTCCCCCGGATTTTCACCCCTGCCCCCTTGGGCGCCCGGACGGGCGCTTTAGTCAGCCGCCATATTTGACGGCCGTCACATAAACCTGCCCCATCCTGGTCGGGATGACGGCATAGACCGGAGCATATACATTTACCGACTGCGCCTTGGCAAACCAGATTTCCATCGGCGTCTTGCGCAGGTATTCGATATCGCTGCGCCCGCGCTTGAAGCCCGATCTCGGAAGGTAGCTGATCGAACAGACGATCGCCTCGCCCTTGAAGCCGTCGGTCGAAAACGGCCTGGTGCCCTTCGGCGTCAGCACCAGGTCCATGCGCGACTCACCGTCATAGATCGGCAGCCGGCTGGGGCAGACCTTGGCGTCGCCCGGGAAGATGAGGCCGCTCAAAGGGTCCAGGACGGCACGCAGGTCCTTTTCGGTCACGGGAATCCAGGTCTCCGGATTGCGGGTCGGCTCGGGCTTGACCGTCGTCCCGGTGACATTGCCGTTGCGGTATTCGACATCGTAGATGCGCGTGCGTTTTCCGGCGCTGTAGACGAGGTTGTAGCGATCGGCCTGCAGCTTGTCGGCCTGCATGCGCCCGCTGACGCTGGTTTCGGCGGAGATGCGGCTGATGATGTTGACGATCCCCGCCGATCTGAACGTTCCGGTGATCTTGTAGTCGCTGCTGTTGAATTCGCTGGCAAAAGACGCCTTGGCGATCGGCAGTATCCCGAGCGAGATATTGTATTCGCTGACATGCCGGATTTCCGCCGAGCCGAGCGGATTGGCCGTGAACCCGAAGACGAGCACGAAGGCACTGACGAAGCTGCCGCGAAGGTTCATGATTTTGCCCTGACCGATGAGGACGCCGAAAAGCGTCTTCCCGCAGACATATAGACGGTGCATCATGGCAAGAAAATAGCGGCTTCACGGCACTGGCGGCGGATTCTCTTGGGGTTAGGTCAAGGTTTTGGCTTGACGCGACGAGCCCCACTGACTATAGAACCGCAACTTTCCACTCAGGACCAGTTGGATCGGCGCACCGGCATTGTCCGGAAGTACCATCCGATTGCAGAAGAACAAAGGTGTATCCATGTCTCGTGTGTGCGAACTGACCGGCAAGGGCGTTCAGACCGGCAACAACGTAAGCCACGCCAACAACAAGACCCGCCGTCGGTTCCTGCCGAACCTGTGCCAGGTTACGTTGATCTCCGACGCACTCGGCCAGCGTTATCGCCTGCGCGTCTCGGCACACGCTCTGCGCTCCGTCGAACATCGTGGCGGCCTCGATGCCTTCCTGTTGAAGTCCGACGAGACCGAACTGTCGATGCGCGCCCGCCTGCTGCGCCGCCAGATCGTCAAGAAGACCGCCGAAGTCGCTGCTGCGGCTTAATCGGCCTGACGACAAATCATCCGGCTTTGAACAAGGCTTGAGCGGGTAATACCGGCCAGGCCTTTTCTCTTGGCCTTCATAGAACTCCAACTGGTGGCATCACCCAGGATAAAAAAATGCTGAGCTCACGCTATACTTTCATCTATGCCCTGCTGATGGCGGCCGTCGTGGTCGCGTCGAACTTCCTGGTCCAGTTCCCGGTCGTCGGCACGTTCTGGGGCATCGCCCTCGGCGATCTTCTGACCTGGGGCGCCTTTATCTATCCCTTTGCCTTCCTGGTGACCGATCTCGCCAACCGGCAGTTCGGGCCTTCGATCGCCCGACGCGTCGTTCTCGCAGGCTTTGTCGTCGGCGTGACGCTGTCGTTCCTGGCCTCCGCCCCGCGCATCGCCATCGCCTCGGGCACCGCCTATCTGGTCGGCCAGCTTCTCGACATCTCCGTGTTCAATCGGCTCCGCCGCCAGACCTGGTGGCGCGCGCCGCTCGCTGGCTCCCTGCTCGGTTCGGCGCTCGACACGCTGCTGTTCTTCTCGCTGGCCTTCGCCCCGCTCTTCGTCTTCATCGGCCCGAACGAAGACTTCGCGATCCAGTCCGCACCGCTCCTCGGCGCGTTTGCCGCAGAAGCCCCGCGCTGGATCTCCTGGGCGCTCGGCGACCTCGTGGTCAAGATCCTGGTCGGCGTCGTTCTTCTCCTGCCCTATGGCGCCCTGATGAACGTGCTGAAGCCGATGCCGCAGGTCGCCCCGGCCCGCTGAGCTCAAGGAGCATTCCGCCTGGCATCACTGCGTCAGGCGGAATTCCAGCATCACGTTACGCTGCAGCAGATTGCCGTTGTCATCCGAAATCAGGATCAGATGCGGCTTGCCCTCCGGCCCGGTGATGACGTCGAGCCCTTCCATGTTGTCGATCGCATAGCCCATATCGGCTTCGAGAAGCACGTCCCCATCCACCGCAGCGCCGGGACGGATGCTGTCGCCCTTGATCAGGCGAATGCGCATGCCGAGGCCGCCGATGAAGCTGAAGCGGCGTTCCAGCAGCAGGAAATCACCGTTCGGCAGAAAGCCCCCGTCGGTCGCGTCGAACGGATCGTGCCGCACCACCGTGAACACGCCCTTGAGCGGCCCTTCCAGGATCGCGGCGAAAAGGTTGCCCCGGTCATCGAGGCTATGCTCGGTGACCGCAACAGGCGCCCCCTTGAGCGGACTTGCCTGAGGTGACACCGCCACCGTCTCCATGCCCGCATTCATCCGGAATTCGTGGCGGGGAATGGGCAGATCGAGGCTCTTCTGAGGCGCCGATGTTTCGAACCCCGGATCGGGATAGGCATCGACGCGGTGCAACTGCTCGAAGCTGACGATCGCCTGGCCGTCCCGCACCGCCAGCCCCTCGGCGTCCGAATTGTATTTCGAGCCGACCCGGCCGCCACGGATGAGGATCGGGTTGATGGCGAGATCGGTGAGGTTGGCGAGACGCCCCTTCGCATCCCGCTCAACGCGGCCGGTCAGCCAGGAACCGGTATCGAGCACCGACACGAACCTTTCGCCATCGGCGCGAAAGCGGATGCTCGACAGCGACTGAAGCCGACTATCAGGTGACGAAAATTCGATCCCACCGAGAAATTCGAGCGAACCGAAGCGCGTTTCCGCCGAACCGCGCTTGAATTCGGTGATAGCCCGAGCCCTGACCGAGACATTGTCGGTGGCAGGCGCCACCGGGGAAGCGATGGCGCCGAAAAGGCCGGCGCAGACGACGAGGCGGGAAAGTTTCAAGCGGCGGACCTCAGCTGGCCCGTCGCATGCGGCCCTGCTGCCTGCCGTTTTCCGCAAACAGTTCGGCAAGCTGCTCGGTCATCGCCCCGGCAAGCTCGTCCGCATCGACGATCGTCACGGCCTTGCGATAGTAGCGCGTCACGTCGTGGCCGATGCCGATCGCCAGCAACTCCACCGGCGAGCGCGTCTCGATCTGTTCGATCACGGCGCGCAGGTGCCGCTCGAGATAATTGCCGGGATTGACCGACAGCGTCGAATCGTCGACCGGCGCGCCATCCGAGATCATCATCAGGATCTTGCGCTGCTCGCGACGGGCGATCAGGCGGTTATGCGCCCACATCAGCGCCTCGCCGTCGATGTTTTCCTTGAGCAGGCCTTCGCGCATCATCAGGCCGAGATTGCGGCGCGAACGGCGCCACGGCGCATCAGCTGACTTGTAGACGATATGGCGCAGGTCGTTGAGGCGGCCGGGCGCCGGCGGTTTGCCGTTTGCCAGCCACTTTTCGCGCGCCTGCCCACCCTTCCAGGCTTTTGTGGTGAAGCCGAGGATCTCGACCTTGACGCCGCAGCGCTCCAGCGTGCGGGCAAGGATATCGGCGCAGGTGGCGGCGACCGTGATCGGCCGGCCGCGCATCGAGCCGGAATTGTCGATGACCAGCGTCACGACCGTATCGCGGAACTGCGTATCCCGCTCCTTCTTGAAGGAGAGCGGCTGCATCGGATCGATGATCAGGCGCACCAGCCGGGCCGGATCGAGATATCCCTCTTCGAGATCGAAGTCCCAGGAGCGGTTCTGCTGGGCCATCAGGCGGCGCTGCAGGCGATTGGCAAGCCGGCCGACGGCGCCCTGAAGATGGGCAAGCTGCTTGTCGAGGAAAGCCCGCAGCCGGTCGAGTTCCGCTTCGTCGCAAAGCTCTTCGGCCGTGATTTCCTCGTCGAATTCCTGGGTGAAGATCTTGTAGTCGACCTTCTCGTTGAAGTCGTCGAACGGGCTGTTGGGCCGCCGGGTTTCGCCGGGTGTTTCCGAATGTTCGTCGCTGTCGTCCGACATGTCGTCGTCGGACATTTCCGCGCCGTCCATCTCGCCGTCGTCCATTTCCTCGTCGGAAGCGTCGCTCTGCTCGGCAGGTGCGGCGTCGGAGCCGGCTTCTTCCTCGACCTCGTCGTTCTCGGTCTCGTTGCTGCGCGGCTGGTCTTCCTGGTCCGGGTTCTCCATCTCCTCCGGCTCGGCGTCCTCGTCGGCAAACTCCTCCGCCATCTGCATGGAGGTGAGCATGTGCCGCACCAGCTTGGCGAACGCCTGCTGGTCCTCGATCACGTTTCGGAGGTTGTCGAGGTCGCCGGCCGCCTTGTCCTCGATGAACGGGCGCCAGAGATCCAGCACCTTGCCCGCGCTCGGCGGCGGCTTGATGCCGGTCAGCTTTTCGCGCACCAGCATGGCGACCGCTTCGCCGATCGGTGCGTCTTCCTGCCGTTCGATGCCCGAAAAATTCGCCTTCGAGTATTTTTCGGCATGCATTGAACTGATGTTCGATGCCATGCCGGCCATGCGCAATGCGCCGATCGATTCGACGCGCGCCTGCTCGACGGCATCGAAGACCACGCGTGCGTCAGCACCCTGGGGCGACATGTTCGCATGCACGTTCGTATCGTGGCAGGCAATCCGCAGCGCCATGGAATCGCCGAGCCCGCGGGTGACCGCGAGCTCGTGTGCCGTCGGCCGCTTGGAGATTTCCGGCAGGCGGATGCGCTCGCCGGCAAGGCCCGGACGTTCGTTTGCGAACGTGACCTCGACTTCCGCGTCACCGGCAATCGACCTCACGCAGCCGGTAATCGCCCGCCGCAAAGGTTCGGTATCAACCGGACCGCCGGATTTGGCTTTCGAATTGTCTCCGCGACCTGCCATGATCTCGTCTCCGCTCAGGCTCCGAGAACGATGTTGGCGGCACTTTCCTTCAGCTCGACACCGAAGGCGCGCTGGTACTGTTCGGCGACCAGCGTGCGTTCCAGTTCGTCGCACTTGTTGAGGAAGGTGATGCGGAAGGCGAACGCGATATCACCGAATATCTCGGCGTTTTCCGCCCAGGTGATGACGGTACGCGGGCTCATGACGGTCGAGAGATCGCCGTTGATGAAGGCCGAACGGGTAAGATCCGCGACGCGCACCATCTTCGACACCGTCTCGCGGCCCTCGGCCGTACGACCGAAAGACTTGACCTTGGCGGCGACGATATCGACTTCCTTCTGGTGCGGCAGATAGTTCAGCGTCGTCACGATCGACCAGCGGTCCATCTGCGCCTGGTTGATCTGCTGCGTGCCATGATAGAGGCCGGTCGTATCGCCGAGACCCACCGTATTGGCGGTCGCGAAGATGCGGAATGCCGGGTGAGGACGGATAACGCGGCTCTGGTCGAGCAGCGTCAGGCGGCCGGAGGATTCGAGAACGCGCTGGATGACGAACATCACGTCCGGGCGACCGGCATCGTATTCGTCGAAGACGAGCGCGACATTGTGCTGGTAGGCCCAGGGCAGGATGCCGTCCTTGAATTCGGTGACCTGCTTGCCGTCCTTCAGCACGATCGCGTCCTTGCCGACGAGATCGATACGGCTGACATGACTATCAAGGTTGATACGCACGCATGGCCAGTTGAGGCGTGCGGCGACCTGCTCGATATGGGTGGACTTGCCGGTGCCGTGGAAGCCGGACACCATGACACGTCGGTTATGCGCAAAGCCTGCGAGAATGGCGAGCGTCGTGTCGCGGTCGAAAAGATAGTCCGGGTCGAGATCCGGAACGTAAGGGTCGCCGCTGCTATATGCCGGAACCCTGATATCGCTGTCGATGCCGAAGACTTCCCTGACCGAAACGGTGGTATCGGGAAGGTTTGAAATATCTAGATCAATCTTACTCATCGTCTCTCCAAGGCGCGAGCCGCCGCCCGGCCGTCATCCTCACTGCCATAATTTTTACGGCTTAGCAGAAACCCGCCTGCTTCAACAACTGATATGCTTGAATGACGGCACGAAAACGTTCTTCCGAACCGCGGTCGCCGCCATTCGCATCCGGATGGTGTTTCTTGACCAGTTCCTTGTAGCGGGTCTTGATCTCCGCAGCCGACGCATTGGCCGCCAACTCCATCGTATCGAAGGCTTTGGCTTCCAGTGTCTTCAGCTTGCGCCCCTGCGTCTGGAAACGGGGGCCGGCCGCCCGCGCACTCGACACGAAGCCGAACGGATCCCGGAAGCGCTGCTGGGTGCCGGTAGCGCCGGCAGCACCTGAGCGCGCCGTGGAATGAAGCGGCGCATCCTTGGCGGCCTTGTTGACGCCGACGGTCCAGGTCGGCCGATGGCCGGTGATCGCCTCTTTCTGGTAGCGGGCGATCTCGCTGTCCGACAGGCCGGAGAAATAATTATAGCCCTTGTTGTATTCCCTGACGTGTTCGAAGCAGAACAGAAAGAACTGGCCTTCCGCGTTGCGGCCCACGGGAGCGCGATGGACGCCGGGCTTGTCGCATCCGTCCCACTGGCAGGTGGGCGCTTCAGGCACAGCTTCCTGCTGCCTGTTCTTGCGCGTCCGGATGCGGTCGAAATATTTGGAATCTAGTTTCATAAGGCCCTCATTATGGGGCGACGAACAGGGCGCGGCAAGAATTGACAAAGTCCTTTCTTACTGGTTTGTGGGATGCCCCTTTTGCGTCGCAACGGAGACCGAAATGTCCGTCAAATCCCGGATCGAAATCACGCTCACCGACAATCTCGAACCGGAACGGCTGGTCGTCATCGATGAAAGCCATCAGCACGCCGGCCATCAGCCCGACATCACCGGAACCGGCGAGACCCATATGCGGGTCCGCATCGTTTCGAAAAAGTTTTCCGGAATGAGCCGGCTCGACCGGCATCGGACGGTGAATGCGCTGCTGAAGCCGGAACTCGACGCCGGCCTCCACGCTCTGGCGGTGGAAGCCTCGGCACCGGGCGAACCGACGCGCTGGTAGCTGGGCTTAGATAGGGATGGCGGGGTGAGAGACCAAGGTACGGGCATCATTCCTTGTGAGACATCGCTTTGGCCGACCTGACACTACTTCCCAATAACTGGCGGGAGACGCTAGGCCCTGGAAATTCTCTCCGTGCAGAATTCAGCTTTGCACAAGCCACGGTTGATAGCAAACGCCGAGTTATCGTCAACTTTCGGGAGTGGATAAATTGGTCTCGTCGATAGCATCACATGCAACTGGTCTGGACTATTCCCGAAATCTACGGGCTCAGTCGGGAAGCACATTTCAAGCGCGTGAAGATGCCGCAAAAAGAGTCCAAGCAGCCGTTGCAAATGGCGCGCCGACGAAAGAAATCGAAGCCCTCGTCATACAAGCCGGATCGATCCGCTACAGCGAAGAGGAGTTGGTCGCTGACGAGCAGCTGATCAATGCGCGAGAGGACCTCAAGGCAAGGCTGCGCGCCGGCATTGCTGACCCGGAAGAGGAGTTCAAGGCAAAGGCTTTCCTGGTCACGCCCGACTCATGGCCTGATGAGCAGAGGATAGACGCTGCCCGCCAAATTGACGCCGCAGGTTATCTTGACAGCCAAATCCAGAATAGGCTCGCTGAGTCCCGCCTCCCGACAAGGCGGGAGCTTCAAGAAAAACGGGATCCTTCCAGATATGCTGGTATTGAGGTGAAACGCTTGCCACCTGTCGTTGGGTTTCAGCCGACAGAAGCGATGAAGGCGGAAGTCGCCGCAATTCATGCAAATGCAGCGCGCGCTGCAGCGGAATTGAGCGCGCAAAGGCAGGCCAACCCGGGACTCTATGCCGACAATCTCGAAAACAATTCGATGAATGAGACCAACGTCGCCACAATCCCAGCCAAAGACCTCGACGACAAGATTGAGTACATCACACATCTGATTGAAAGCGGAGAATCGGAAAAATACTCGTTTAGTGCTGGCAATGGTGATCAAACCACCACCTCGATCCACAAGTTTCTATATTGGCTGCAACAGCGCGCCACAGACCTGGAGAACGGCGGGACATATTTGCCGGCGATGTTTAACAACCCAAGCGCTTAGCATTTGCGGCTATGACAGAGATGGCAACTATACGCCGGTAGCCGAGAATTTCAGCGCTAGACTAAAGGGCTTTCGTTCCACAAAATCTACTCCGCCGGCAGCGTCACATCTTCCGCAGGCCGTATCCTCAGCCGCGTGATGCGGTTCTTCTCCCGCTTCATCACCGTGAAACGCTTCCCATAGAACGTAAACGCCTGCCGTTCTTCCGGGATCAGCTTCGACTCGTGGATGACGAGGCCGGCGATCGTGGTTGCTTCCGCATCCGGCAGGCTCCAGTCGAGCGCGCGGTTCAGGTCGCGGATCGGCACCGAACCGTCGACGACGATCGATCCGTCCGCTTCCTGGCGCACGCCCTGGATCTCGATATCGTGCTCGTCGGCAATGTCGCCGACGATTTCCTCGAGGATGTCTTCCAGCGTGACGATGCCCTGCACCTCGCCATATTCGTCGACGACGACGGCGAAATGCCCCTTGCGCCGCAGGAAGGCGCTGAGCTGGTCCTTGAGGCTGGTGCTGTCCGGCACGAACCAGGGCTTCTGGGCGATCTTGACGATGTCGAGGTTTTCGGGCTCGACATTCGGCTCGGCGAGCGCCCGGAGCAGGTCCTTGGCATGCACGACGCCGATGATGTTCTCGGTCGAATTGCGCCAGAGCGGCATGCGCGTATAGGGGCTTTCGAGCACGGTGCGGACCGCCACTTCCGGCGGATCGTCGGCATTGACCGCCCGCATCACCGTGCGATGCCGCATCACGTCGGAGACTTCGAGCTCCTCGAGTTCGAAGAGGCCGCTCAGCCGGTCGCGATCCTGCTTGTCGAAATTCCCCTCACGATGAACGAGGTCGAGAGCGGCATGCAGATCGTCATGGCTGGAAAGGGCGAGCGTCTGCTCGGACAGGGAAGCGCCGAACGCGCGAAGAAGTCCGCGGATCACCGCGTTGACAGCACGCGACTTGAGGCCCTGTTTGGACGTCATTTCGGCCGCTTTTCCTCCAGGAAGCTCAAGACCTCGGACGACGGAACGTCGTTGGCGACGAAGGACTGGCCGATGCCGTGGGTCAGGATGAAGGTGAGCTTGCCGCTCTGTACCTTCTTGTCCTGCGCAATCGCGTCCAGCAGCTTTTCCGTCGGCGGCAGCTTTCCGGGAATATCGCTCATCGACGTCGGCAGGCCGACGGCTTTCAGATGGGCCGTGACCCGTGCCGCGTCGTCCGGGCTTGCAAGGTTCATGCGCGCCGAGAACTGATGCGCGAGAACCATGCCGACCGCGACGCCTTCGCCATGCACGAGGCGGCTGCTGTCATATTCGGTTGCCGCCTCCAGCGCGTGACCGAACGTATGGCCGAGATTGAGCAGCGCCCGGCGGCCGGTCTCGCGCTCGTCCTCGACCACCACGTCGGATTTCGCTTGGCAGCTGATCGCGATCGCCTCGATCCGCTCCGGGCCGCCCGCAAATACGGCCTTCCAGTTCTTTTCGAGCCAGGCGAAGAAATCCGGCTGGTCGATCAGTCCGTATTTCGCCACTTCCGCATAACCGGCCCGGAATTCGCGCTCGGAGAGCGAATCGAGCGCCGCGGTATCGGCGAGAACGAGGTCCGGCTGGTGGAAGACGCCAAGCAGGTTCTTGCCATGCCGGGTGTTGATACCGGTCTTGCCGCCGACCGACGAATCGACCTGCGCCAGAAGCGAGGTCGGGATCTGCACGAAACGCACGCCGCGCCTGACGATGCCGGCAGCAAAGCCGGCAAGGTCGCCGATCACGCCGCCGCCGAGCGCGATCACCGCGTCGTTGCGCTCGATACGGGCTGACAGCACCATGTCGGTAACGGTCGCCAGATGTTCGAAGCTCTTGGTCTTCTCGCCGGGCGGCAGCGTCAGCGAGACGGCTTCGATCCCGTCCGTCTGCAGGCTGTCCATCAGCGCTTCGAGATAAAGCGGCGCGACGTGCTCGTCGGTGACGATAGCCGCCTTGCGGCCCTTCAGCCGCGCGGTGATCTCGCCGCCGGCACGCGTGATCAGGCCGGGGCCGATCAGGATGTCATAGGCCCGTTCGCCGAGCGGCACATGCACCAGACGCTCGGCGTTACGGCCCTCGGATCGGGAAGACATGTTCATTGCAATTCACCTTCGCTGGGCAATTCACTTTCGCCGGGCAGATTGGCCACAGCGGAAAGTACCTCGTTGACCATCACGTCCTTGCGGACGTTTTCGGACAGTACCGTCACATCGGCCTCGGCATAGATCGGATAACGCTGGATCATCAGATTTTCGAGCGTCTGCCTGGGGTTCTCGGTCTTCAGCAACGGCCGGTGGTCGCGTTTGTTCACCCGCTCCCACAAAACGTCGAGATCCGCCTTCAGCCAGATGGAAATGCCGCCGATCTTGATCTGGTGGCGGGTGTTCTCGTTGATGAAGGCACCGCCGCCGGTCGAAACCACGCGGGGACCGCCCCTGAGCAGGCGTTCGATGACGCGGGTTTCCAGCGCCCTGAACTCCACCTCGCCGTAGGCAGCGAAGAGTTCGCTGATGGTCATGCGCGAAACCTTTTCGATCTCCGCATCCGTATCGATGAAAGGAATGGAAAGGGTCTGCGCCACCAGCCGGCCGATCGCCGATTTGCCGGCCCCCATCAGCCCGACGAAGATCAGGTTGCGCTTGCCGAGGACGGCGCGCGCCTTTTCGCTGAGTGGAGTTGCGACTTCTATCATTGTCAGGTCCATTTCGAAAAACGGTATCGACAAATGCATCGGCAGCGTCAAGCCGTCGCAACCCTCAAAGAATGCGGGGGATTGTTTGTTCTTGCCGATATGTAAACCTTTATCGATATATTGCGGCGCAACTCCGGGAGTCCTTTATGCCCACCCTTTTCCGTTTCCTCTTCGTGCTGGCGGCGATCGCAGGCATCGTTTATGGAAGCATGGTGGCTCTCGTCATGCTGGTGGATCCGCGCGAGCGCGACGTGACCGTGCGCATTCCTTCCGAACGGTTGAACCCGGCAACGCCGCAACATTAACGGCAGGTAGATGGCCGACCTTTCCCGAGCCCATATCGAAGCCTTTCTCGAGATGATGAGCGCCGAACGGGGTGCCGCCGGCAACACGCTCGCATCCTACGAACGCGACCTCGAAGATCTGCAGTCCTTCCTCGCCGCCGGCAACGTTTCGGCCCTGACGGCGCAAAGCGCCAATCTCTCCGCCTATCTCGCCCATCTCGGCGCCCAGGGTTTTGCTGCCTCGTCTCAGGCGAGAAAACTGTCGGCCATGCGGCAGTTCTACAAGTTCCTCTATGCCGAGGGCCTGCGCGGCGACGATCCGACCGCCATCCTCGACGCACCGAAAAAAGGCCGCTCGCTGCCGAAGATCATGAGCGAGGACGACGTGACGCGGCTCCTGGACCTGGCTGCCAAGGAAGCCGCCGAACCCGGACCGGATCAGCTTGCGCGGCTCAGAATGCTGGCGCTGCTCGAACTTCTCTACGCAACCGGCATGCGCGTCAGCGAGCTCGTGTCGCTACCGGTCAAGGTTCTCGACCAGGAAGGACGTTTCCTGATCATCCGCGGCAAGGGCAACAAGGAACGGCTGGTGCCGCTATCCAGGTCGGCGATCGCGGCTCTCGGGCCCTATGGCCAGGCCCGGCAGGCCTCGCTCGCCAAGACAGGCGACAGTCCCTGGCTCTTCCCGTCCGCCGGCAAGGAGGGGTATTTGCCAAGGCAGGTGTTTGCCCGCGACCTCAAGGGCCTGGCGGCGCGCGCCGGACTTCGCACGGCCGCAATCTCTCCGCATGTGATGCGCCATGCCTTCGCAAGCCACCTCCTCCAGAACGGCGCGGACCTGCGCGTTGTGCAGGAACTGCTCGGCCATTCGGACATTTCCACCACTCAAATCTACACGCATGTTCTGGAAGAAAGGCTGCGAGAGCTGGTTCAAACACACCACCCTCTTGCAAAACAGGCCAAAAACCGGGATTAGAGGCCCCAAACAGAAAATGGGAACTGTGTGTTCCTGAGATAAAACAACCGGAAACCGGCTCTCATGCAGACTTATCTCGATTTCGAAAAGCCCATCTCGGACCTCGAGGGCAAGATCCACGAGCTCAAAAAGCTCGCCTCCGAGGACGAAAGCATCGATACGTCCGAGGAAATCGGCAGGTTGGAGACCCGCGTCAGGGAAGCGACCCGGGAAATCTATTCCAAGCTCGGCGCCTGGGAGAAAACGCAGGTCGCGCGCCATCCGCAGCGTCCGCATTTCGTCGATTACTCCGCCCATCTGTTCACCGATTTCACGCCGCTCGCCGGCGATCGCAATTTCGGCGAGGATGCCGCCATCCAGGCAGGCCTTGCCCGCTTCAACGGCATGCCCGTCGCCGTCATCGGCCAGGAAAAGGGCCATGACACCAAGACCCGCCTGAAGCACAATTTCGGCAGCCCGCGTCCGGAAGGCTATCGCAAGGCGATCCGGATCATGGAGATGGCCGATCGTTTCCACCTGCCCGTCATCACCCTCATCGATACGGCAGGCGCCTATCCGGGCGTCGGCGCCGAGGAACGCGGCCAGGCGGAAGCCATCGCCCGCTCGACCGAAATGTGCCTGGGCCTGAAAGTGCCGATGGTTTCGGTCGTGATCGGCGAAGGCGGCTCCGGCGGAGCAATCGCGATCGCCACCGGCAACCGCGTCTACATGCTCGAGCATTCGATCTATTCGGTCATCTCCCCCGAAGGCGCGGCCTCCATCCTGTGGCGCGATTCGACCCGCGCCCGCGAGGCGGCGACCAACATGAAGATCACCGCCGAAGACCTGAAGGGCCTCGGCATTATCGACGACATCATCCCCGAACCGGTCGGCGGCGCGCATCGCGAACCCGAAACCGTCATCAGCGCGACGGGCAAGATCATCGCTTCGGCCCTGGAAGATCTCGGAAGGCTCTCGGGCGAAGAAGTGCGGGCTGCACGCCGGCAGAAATTCCTCGATATCGGCCGCAATCTCTGATCTTCCGGTCTCCGTCACGCCAATAGCCAAATTTGGCCATATTGCTGATAACATTGGGGCCTGGGCGGTTTTGCTGGACAGGCCGGCGCAAGCGGTTAAGAATATGTAAAGATTACCGCTTTATTCATAGAAGTCCTGTACCGAATTCGTTCGTCGTTCCAAGTCTATGTGGTCCGTACCGATGCGCCTGAAACACATCGCTTTTGCTCTCCTCGTGGCAACCGCCCTGACGGGCTGCAACGACACGCTCGATTCCGCGAGCATCGACCTGAAGAGCGTCAAGAACAAGGTCGAGCAGCCCCTGCCTTCGAGCATTCTCACCGAGATGCAGAAGAAGAACATGCCGCGCAATTCGCCGATCATGGTCCGCATCCTCAAGGAAGAGGGCAAGCTGGAAGTATGGAAGGCAAGGGCCGACAACCGCTTCGAGGTGATCAAGAGCTACGACATCTGCGCCTGGTCCGGAAAGCTCGGCCCGAAAGTCAAGGAAGGCGACCGCCAGGCTCCGGAAGGCTTCTATAACCTGACGCCGGCGCACCTGAACCCGAATTCGAAATATTACCTCGCCATCAATACCGGCTTCCCGAACCGCTACGATGCCGCCAACGGCCGCAGCGGATCGAACCTGATGATCCACGGCGCCTGCTCGTCGTCCGGCTGTTATTCGATGACCGACGAGCAGGTTCTGGAAATCTACGCCTTCGCCCGCGACGCCTTCAAGGGCGGCCAGACCTCCGTGCAGCTCCAGGCTCTCCCCTTCCGGATGAACGCGGAGAACATGGCGCGCCACCGCGACAGCCAGAATTATGATTTCTGGAAAATGCTGAAGACCGGCTTCGATCATTTCGAAGTCACCAAGCGCCCGCCGGAAGTCAACGTCTGCGAAAAGAAGTATGTCTTCAACCAGCAGGTCGACAGCAACGGCACATTTGCGCCTGCCACAGCCTGCCCGCCCATGTCCACGCCGCCGGCCCTCTCGGCTGCGCTGACCTCCTACGAAAAGACCTACCAGGTCGCCTACGCCAAGGCGCTCGAGAATTTCGACGGCAAGGTCTGGTATGAGCCGACCGAAGCCGAGCGCAAGGCCGTGGTTGCCGGCAAGCGCAAGGGCCGCGACATCGCCTATGCGCCGACCGGAACCTCGCTGGAAGCCGGCAAGCTGCTGAGCCAGTCCGAATTCCGCGATATGATGGAAAAGCGGATGGCCTCCCAGAACAAGCCGGCCAATACCATGCTTGCCTCCGCCGCGCCCGTCACGTTTCGTCCCGGCACCGCCGCCGATCGCATGAAGCAGGACCGCCTGCCGGGAGCCGGCCCGATCGCCCAGAGCAATGCCGCGCAGAGCACCGGTACGGTCCCCACTGTCACAACGGCGCAGGGCACGACGACCACGGTTCCGATCCCGGCCCAGAACCCGCTCGCCTACGCGGCACCGCCGATCAGCGAGGAAAAGAAGAAGCCGTTCTGGAAGTTCTGGAGCCAGGAATGAGCTTTGAGACCGCAGGCCTCTACGATCTGAGAGGCCTGAAGTGTCCGCTGCCCGTCCTGAAGACGCGCCGCCGGCTGAAAGGCATGGAGAGCGGCACGGAGCTTGTGATCGAAACCACCGATCCCCTGGCCGGCATCGACATCCCGCATTTCTGCAACCAGGAAGGCCACCAACTGGTCCGCTCGGAAAAGACCGAGACGGGGCACCGTTTTCTGATCCGCAAGGGTTGAGCGGGCCTACATCCGCAGGCCGGGAACGGCAAGCGGATTGTCTTCCAGCGCAGCGCGGTCCGGCCGGTCGACGCGGGGCTGGCCTGTAAATGCCGCGAAAAGATCCGAGACGAAGGTTTCTTCAAGCCCTTGGGTGATCAGCACCATGCGCGTGCGCCGGTCCGAGCCGTCGGGCCACTTCGGCAGGCGCTGCGGCGGATGGAAGACGCTCTGTACCCCATGCAGCACCAGCGGCCGTTCCGGATTGTCGGAAAGCGCCACGATCGCCTTCATCCGGAGCAGTTTCTCGCCATGCGCTGAGCGCAGGAGGTCGATGAACATCTCGATCGCCATCGGATCGATCGGCTTGTCGTGGATGATCGAGAAGGAGCGAATGTCGTCGCCATGGCGGTTCACGTCATGATGATGGTGGTGATGGCCATGCCCGTGGTGGTCATGGTTATGTTCATGGCCGTGACGATGATCATCGTGGTGATCATGACCGTGATCCTGGTTATGATGCGCCTCGGCATCGTTCGCCAGCTCGTCGTGCAGCCAGCGATCGACATCGGCGATCTTCGTCGCCGGATCGTAGAGGCCGTTCACCAGAATGGCCGCCGTGCCGGCCGCTTCGCTGTCGCCATCGACAATCGGCGCCCGCGGGTTGAGCGCCGCAAGCCGGCTTTTCAGCGCGGCCAGCTGGGAGTGATCCGCCATCGACAGTTTTGAGATGATCAGCCGGTCGGCCACCGCCACCTGCTTCACGGCCTCCTGATGACGGTCCAGCGTCGACACGCCGTTCACCGCATCGACGACGGTGATGACGCCGTCGAGCTCGAAATTCTGCGCGATGACCGGATTGCCCATCACCGACTGCATGACCGGCGCCGGGTCCGCAAGGCCCGTCGTTTCGATCACGACGCGGCGGATCGGCCTCAGCCGGCCCGTCTGGATGCCGTCCATGATCGAAGCGAGCGAATCCACCAGCTCGCCGCGCACCGTGCAGCAGAGGCAGCCATTGGCGATCTCCAGCAACGCGTCGCCCGAAGCTTCGACCAGAAAATTGTCGATCCCGACTTCGCCGAACTCGTTGATGATCACGGCCGTATCGCTGGTGCCCGGATCCTTGAGGATACGGTTCAGCAGCGTCGATTTTCCAGCGCCGAGAAACCCGGTGAGGATGGAGACGGGAATCCGGCTGCGGGCAGAAGACATGACCTGTTCTCGTTCAGAATGTCGGGCGCGGCTGCGGGATCGGCACGTTGGCGATCTCGTTCTTGCCCTTGGTTGAAGCGATCTGTTCGCTGCCGGGAATAAGACCGGCGAAGCTGTAGACGGGCGGGCGGTCCATCTCATGGATATAGGGCGAATGCTGGACCGTCCGGCCGGCATCGTCACGGGTTTCGCTGCGCACCTTGGCCGCCTGCGGATTGCAGATCGTGGCGCTGACGTCGTTGACCTCGGCCATGTCTCCATAGGGCTGCAGCGATGTCAGCGGCACGCCCTGGCTCGACGGCGAGGTCAATCCCTGCTGCAGAAGGTTGGCGGTGTCGTCAGCGCGGCCGGCAAGGCTGTCGGACCCCAGCACCACGGAGATCACCGTGCGGCCGTCGCGCGTCGCCGAACCGACCTGATTGAAGCCGGAGGCGCAGATGAAACCGGTCTTCATTCCGTCGGCGCCATCGAAACGGCCGATCAGCGTATTGAAGTTCGGATATTGCTTGGCGCCGGTATCGATGCCCTCGAGCGAAAAATAGCTCTGATATTCCGGAAAATCCTGCTTCAGGCGCAGCGTCAGCAGCGCAAGATCGCGCGCTGTCGAATACTGGCCCTTGCCGGGCAGGCCATGGGGGTTGATATAGCGCGTCGAGGTCATCCCGAGCGCCTGGGCCTGGCTGTTCATCATCGCCACGAACTGGTCGAGCGAACCGCCGACCGTCTCGGCGACCGCGACCGCCACGTCGTTGGCCGACTTGACGAGCAGGATTTTCAAGGCGCTGTCCATGGTGAGCTTGGAGCCCGGCTTGAAATACATCTTGCTCGCCGGCTGATCGGTCGCCTTCTTGCTCATCACGATGGGCGTATCGAGCGTAAGCCTGCCGGACTTCAACGCCTTGAAGGTGACGTATGCGGTCATCAGCTTGGTCAGCGAGGCCGGATACCATTTCAGAAACGCGTCCTCATGGGCGATCACCTTACCGGTCCGGGCGTCGATCACCATCTTGGGATTGGCCGCGGCGCTTCCTGCGGATACGAAAAGCCCAATGGCCGTAACGGCAGAAATCAGCCGGGTGGCGGACACGGATCGGAGGCTTGAAGTCGGCAAGGGTGTCCCTCGTTGTTGCGGCTTTAACGAGTGTGGCGCATATGCGGCCTATGTGGCCAAGCAATGGCAAAGAAGATTGATTACGTCAATCATGACAGGCACACTCCGGGCGGGAGGACTTGTCATAACCGCGTGACCAGCCAGCAACAGGGAACATTATGCCGATTTTGAACCGAGCCGCCGAACTTCAGGGCGAAGTCAGCGAGTGGCGACGATATCTTCATGAAAATCCCGAGATTCTTTACGAGGTCGAGAACACCGCCTCCTTTGTGGAACAGAAGCTGAAGGAATTCGGCGTCGACGAAGTCGTACCGGGCATCGGCCGTACCGGCGTCGTCGGCATCATTCGCGGAAAGGGGCCGGGCGGCCGCACGATCGGGCTGCGCGCCGATATGGACGCGCTGCCGCTCACCGAAATCACCGGCAAACCCTGGGCTTCGAAGGTCCCCGGCAAGATGCACGCCTGCGGCCATGACGGGCACACGTCGATGCTCCTGGGTGCGGCGAAATACCTCGCCGAAACCCGCAATTTCAACGGTACCGTGGCGCTGATCTTCCAGCCCGCCGAAGAGGGCGGCGCCGGTGCGCTGGCGATGGTCGACGACGGCATGATGGAGCGTTTCGGCATCGAGGAAGTCTACGGCATGCACAACATGCCCGGCATTCCGCTCGGCCAGTTCGCCATCCGCAAGGGCGGCATCATGGCAGCCCCCGACCGCTTTACCATCACCATCAAGGGCCGCGGCGGCCACGCGGCCCAGCCGCACAGGACCATCGACCCGATCTTCATCGGCTCGCAGCTGGTCGGCAGCCTGCAGGCGATCGCCGCCCGTAACGCGGACCCGGTCCGCTCGGTCGTCATTTCGGTGACCCGTTTCGACGCCGGCACCGCCTATAACATCATCCCCGACCAGGCGACGCTCTGGGGCACGGTCCGGACGCTCAGCGAGGAGAACCGCGATCTTGCCGAAAACCGCATCCGCCAGATCGTCGAAGGCATCGTCAGCGCCCACGGCGCCGAGGCCGAGATCGATTATTACCGCCAGTGTCCGGTCACCTTCAACCACGACCTGGAGACCGACCACGCGATCGGCGTCGCGACGGAAGTGGTCGGCGCCTCCAACGTCGACACCAATGTCGATCCGACCATGGCCGGCGAGGATTTCGCCTTCATGCTGAAACGCCGCCCCGGCGCCTTCATCTTCATCGGCAACGGCGACACGGCAGCGCTGCACAACCCGCATTACGATTTCGACGACGAGGCGATTTCCTACGGCATTTCCTACTGGGTTCGGCTCGCCGAACAGCGGTTGACGGAATGAGGGAAAGGAAAAGGCTTGGCTAAACGCCTCGCCTTTTGTATGGAATTCCTAACGTGGTCCCATAGCTCAGCAGGATAGAGCGCAGGATTCCTAATCCTGAGGCCGATGGTTCGAATCCATCTGGGATCACCAGCCTCGTTTATCAGGCAATCGTCGACGTCTGGTCCATCCGTTTCGGCCGCCTTACCAAGCGAAAGGCGCCGCGGCGGGCGGCGCCGAGAAGTGCCGCGCTCAGCCAGCCGCAGAACAATCCGCCCGCCGCCCAGGTGAGGCCTGCGAAATCCACCGGCACGGCGGGCACGAAATCCCGCCAAGCATTTGCAAACGTCGTCGAATCGGGATTGCGCATCACCACGAACGGCTTGGTGAAAGGCGGCGCCAGGGTCAGCTCCTTCTGTTGCTCGGCGAGCATCTCGTAACGCGAAAAGGTCCGCCGCATCGCTTCGCCCTGATTGCGCAGGAAGGGCTGCGGCGAGGCGGAATAGATGTTGAGCGCCTCCTGGCGGTCGAGGCCGTTGTGGTTGGCCTGGGCGTCGAATTCCGAGATCATGATCTTGAGCTCGTCGAGCGCGCCGCCGATCCGCTGACGGTATTGCTGGGCGAATTCCGGCGCCTGGGAAAAGAAGACCCCGCCCAGCAGCGCCATCGCCATCGTCAGCATTCTTCCGAGCATGAGCATGGCAAAGCCTCGATTGTTTTGCCGATCAACGACGCCGGGCCGTCAAAGGTTGCCTTGTTTTACCCGCACGTGCTCCATGCGGAAACCGAGCCCGATCAGCCGGCCGGCCAGATGGGCGAGCAGCGGAAAGCGGGCAATGCCCCGGATGAAGGCCGGCGGGCCCTTGCGCTTCCGGTCGTCTCCCTTATCGGTGCGCCGGCTGCTCCTCATCATCAGCTGCAGCTTCTGCGTCGCCCTGGTCGGAAACCCGCGGCGCTTTTCGACGGCGGCGAGATCGGCATCGGCAAGGCCCCCCTCGCGCAGCGGTGCGGCCAGGATATTGGCAGCCGCCACCGCATCCTGGATCGCCAGATTGACGCCGACGCCGCCGATCGGCGACATCGCATGCGCCGCGTCGCCGATGCAGATCAACCCCGTCCGCCACCACTGCTTCAGCCGGTCGATGCGCACCGTCAGCAGGTTGGTGTCGTCGAAACTGCGGACCTCCTGCATCCGCTCGGCCGGCAGCGGTGAAACGTCGATCACCATCTGCCGAAAAGGCTCGATGCCCTTCCCGCGGATGTCGGCGAACGTGGTGCGGCGGATCACATACCCGCATTGCCAATAGTCGCCGCGGTCGATCAGCACGAAACCCTGGCGCGGTCCGGCATGGCCCATCACCTCGTTCGGATCACCCTTCTGTTTCGACAGCTTCATCCAGACGACTTCGCTCGGCATGCCGAAACTCTCGACATCGAGCCCCGCCTTTTCCCGCACGACCGAATTGCGGCCATCGGCGCCGACGACAAGCGTCGAGCGGATGGTGAGTTCTCCTTCCGGCGTCTCCAGGATGAGGCCCGAAATTGCGCCTCGGTCCTCCAGCACGTCCACCACCTGCGCCTGCATGATCAGCCGGAAGTTCGGATAATTTTGCGCCTTCTCGGCAAGAAAACTCAGAAAATCCCATTGCGGCATGAAGGCGATGAAGCGGTTCCTGACCGGCAGCCGCGAAAAATCCGCGATGGTGATCGTCTTGCCGCCCATTTCGGCCGAAAGCTTCGGTGCTCGCGTGTGAGGCAATTTGAGGAATTCGTCGACCAGGCCGAGTTCGTGCATCACCTCCAGCGTCGAGGGATGGATCGTGTCGCCACGAAAATCGCGCAGGAAATCGGCGTGCTTTTCGACGACCGTGACATCGACGCCGGCCCGCGCCAGCAGGAGACCGAGCATCAGCCCCGCCGGGCCGGCGCCGGCGATCACGCAAGTCGTCTGGATTTCACGGTGTTCGCTCATCGCCCCACTTCGCGCAAAGAGTACCCGTCGTGCAAGCTGCACTTGGTCGCAGCCGGGCCGAATTCAAGCCCGCTCTTGTGAGCCGTGGCTTTCGCTTGTAGACCAACGGCAGCTTTAGGAAATGGAAGACAGCATGGCCGAAACCGGCAAGCGCCGCATCAGCATCCTCGGTTCCACCGGCTCGATCGGCGTCAATACGTTGGATGTGGTGAACCAGCTCGGCGGCCGCGAGGCCTTTGAGGTCGTCGCCATCACCGGCAACAGCAATATCGCGCTTCTGGCAGATCAGGCGAAGGCATGTGGTGCAAAACTGGCCGTCACTGCCGATGACCGCCAGTATGCGGCACTGAAGGACGCGCTTGCTGGCAGCGGCATCGAGGTCGCCGCCGGCCGCGAGGCGCTGATCGAGGCGGGGGCGCGTCCGTCCGACTGGGTCATGGCGGCAATCGTCGGCACCGCTGGGCTTGCCCCGACGCTGGCCGCCGCCGAACGTGGCGCCGATATCGCGCTCGCCAACAAGGAATGTCTGGTCTCCGCCGGCGAACTGTTCGTCAGGGCGGTCACTGAGGGCGGCGGGCGGTTGATCCCGGTCGACAGCGAACACAGCGCCATCTTCCAGTCGCTGGAAGACGACCAGCATCACGCGGTCGAGCGCATCGTGCTCACCGCCTCGGGTGGGCCTTTCCGCACCTGGGGCCGCGAACAGATGGCCGGCGTTACCGCTGATATCGCCCGCGCCCATCCCAATTGGTCGATGGGCCTGAAAATCTCGATCGGCAGCGCCTCGATGTTCAACAAGGCGCTGGAGATGATCGAGGCGAAACATCTCTTCGATCTGCGGCCGGACCAGATCGAGGTGATCGTCCATCCGCAATCGGTCATTCATTCGATGGTCGGATACAGGGACGGGTCGGTGCTGGCGCAGCTCGGCTGTCCGGACATGCGCACCGCGATCGGTTATGCGCTCGCCTACCCGAACCGTCCGGAGCTCGATGTCGAGCGGCTGGATTTCGCCAGGCTCGCAAGGCTGGATTTCGAGGCACCGGACGAGGTTCGTTTCCCCGCGCTGAGACTGGCGCGCACGGCTCTGGAACGCGGTGGCGTACAGGGCGCGGTGATGAACGCTGCCGAAGAGATCGCCTTCCACGCCTTCTGCGCCGGCCGCATCGGTTTTCTCAACATGGCGGATGTCGCCGAACAGGTGATGGACGACATGGCGGGCCATCCGCCCGCAGCGACGATGGATGAGGTTTTCGCGGCGGATGCCGAGGCAAGGCGTCGTGCCGGAGAGATTATTGCTCAGAGGGAAATGGCTGCTTAGGGCGGTATTGGGCTTGGTTGCCCACGAACATCCCCTCACTTGCGATTTCTAACACTTAGCTTCGCTAAGATGTTGAAATCACTTTCTCTCCCGCAGGGGGAGAGATAAGGGTGCCGCGCCGCCGCAGCCTGCCTCTCCCCTTGCGGGAGAGGTTACAAAATCACGATCTTAGTGAAGCTAAGTCGTAGATTTTGTTGGTGAGGGGGTAGGCCGCCTCTTCAGGTGATGGGGCAAGCCGTCGTCAAGCCACGTGCCGCGCCAGCGCGCAGCGCGACCAGAGCTGGTGCAGCGAGCCGACTAGGTGTTCGATGTCCGCATCGCTATGCAGCGGCGTCGGGGTGATACGCAGGCGTTCGGTCTTGCGCGGCACGGTCGGATAGTTGATCGGCTGCACATAGACGCCGCAGGTATCGAGCAGGATGTCCGAGATCCATTTGCACTTGGCCGCATCGCCGACCATGACCGGCACGATATGGCTCGGGTTGTGCATGTGCGGAATACCCTGTTGATCCAGCATCGTGCGCAGCTTGCGGACACGGTCCTGATGGCGGACCCGCTCGAAAGGGCTTGCCTTCAGGTGCCGGATCGAGGCGATCGCCCCGGCTGCCAGCGTCGGCGGCAGTGCCGTCGTGAAGATGAAGCCCGAGGCAAAGGAACGGATGAAATCACAGAGCGCCGTCGAAGCGGCGATATAACCTCCCATCACGCCGAAGGACTTGCCGAGCGTGCCTTCGATGATCGTCAGGCGGTCCATCAGGCCTTCGCGTTCGGCGATGCCGCCGCCGCGCGGGCCGTACATGCCGACCGCATGCACTTCGTCGAGATAGGTCATCGCGCCGTATTTGTCGGCGAGGTCGCAGATTTCCTTGATCGGTGAGATGTCGCCATCCATCGAATAAATGCTTTCGAAGGCGATCAGCTTCGGCGCGTTCGGATCGGCTGCCGCCAGCTTTGCCTCGAGGTCGTTGAGGTCGTTGTGCTTCCAGATCACCCGTTCGCACTTGGCATAACGAATGCCCTCGATCATCGAGGCGTGGTTCAGCGCGTCGGAGAAAATGATCAGGCCGGGAATCTTCTGGCCGAGCGTGCCAAGCGTTGCCCAGTTCGACATATAGCCGGAATTGAAGATCAGCGCCGCTTCCTTGCCGTGCAGGTCCGCGAGTTCCTGCTCGAGAACCACGTGGTAGTGCGTCGTGCCAGAAATATTCCGGGTGCCTCCCGCACCCGCGCCACAGTGATCGATGGCTTCTTTCATCGCCTCGATCACGGCGGGGTGCTGGCCCATGCCGAGATAATCGTTGGAACACCAGACGGTCACTTCCTTCGGACCATCGGGAGTATGGCGCGTGGCGCGGGGAAAATTGCCGCGATGTCTCTCGAGATCGGCGAACACCCGGTAACGGCCTTCGCCGTGAAGGCCGTCCAGTTCGCTCTTGAAAAATGCCTCGAAGTCCATGCTCACACTCCAGAACCTGCCTTGGTTTTGATTTCAGCCGCGCTTTTCGTCAACCCCGGACAAAGCGAATAGAACCAACCTGCGGCAAAAGGCCCCCTTTTTTTGAATTATTCCAATAAAAAGGTAAGCGATATCGAAAATGTGAGAATTGATCCAAGTCAAGCAGCAGGAAAAGAAGAGCGGTCCTCGCCGCTCTTCCCGGCCTTTTCCGGTGATCCCGATTCGTCTCAGCCCGCGGAGATGACCGCCCTTTTCGCCATGACCTTGACCAGATTGGCGCGGTATTCCGCGTTTGCATGCATGTCCGACATCAGGTTGGAGGCATCGACGGCGACACTGCCCAGCGCATCCGCCGACCAGTTGGAGGCCAGCGCCTGCTCGAAGCCGGGATGGCGGAAGACGCCTGACGAGCCGGCGCCGGTCACTGCCACCCGCACGCCGCCGGTGGTCTTGGCCACGAACACGCCGGTCATCGCAAAGCGCGAGGCCGGGTTGTTGAACTTGGCATAGCCCGCCTTTTCCGGCGCCTCGAAGGTGACTGACGTCACCATCTCGCCCTCCTCCAGCGCGGTGTCGAAAAGACCGGTGAAGAAATCGTCCGCCGGGATCGAACGCCGGTCGGTGACGATGGTCGCGCCGAGCCCGAGCAGGCCGGCGGGATAGTCCGCCGCCGGGTCGTTATTGGCGATCGAACCGCCGATCGTGCCCATGTGGCGCACATGCGGGTCGCCGATATGTCCCGCGAGCTTGCAGATCGCCGGACAGATGGCGGCAAGCTCCCGCGAAGCCGCCACATCCGCATGCGGCGTGGCAGCCCCGATCGTCACCTTGCGGCCGTCGATCGAAATCCCGCGCAGCGTCGGGATATGACGAAGGTCGATCAGATCGCTCGGTGCGGCAAGCCGCTGTTTCATGGTCGCGATCAAGGTCATGCCGCCGGAAAGGTATTTGCCCTCCTCGTTGGCGGACTTGAGCTTGACGGCATCTTCCACCGAGGATGCACGATGATAGCTGGTAGCATACATGTCTTTTCTCCTCAGTGAGCCGCGTGCAATGCCTGCCAGACCTTCATCGGGGTCGCCGGCATGGTGAGCTTGTTATGGCCGATCGCATCGGTGATGGCGTTGATGAGCGCCGGCGGCGAACCGATGGCGCCCGCCTCGCCGCAGCCCTTGATCCCGAGCGGATTGCTCGGGCAAGGCGTGTTCTGATGCGACAGCTTAAACGAAGGCAGGTCGTCGGCGCGCGGCATGGCATAGTCCATGTAACTTGCCGTCAGCAGCTGGCCGTTCGCATCATACTGCACGTTCTCGAGCAGCGCCTGGCCGATGCCCTGGGCGATGCCGCCATGCACCTGGCCCTCGACGATCATCGGGTTGATGATGTTGCCGAAATCGTCCGCCGCGACAAACTGGACGATGTCCGTCTCGCCGGTATCCGGATCGATCTCCACCTCGGCAATGTAGCAGCCGGCCGGGAAGGTGAAGTTGGAGGGATCGTAGAAGGCCGTTTCCTTCAGGCCCGGCTCCATGCCCGAAGGCAGGTTATGGGCGGTGTAGGAGGCAAGCGCCACCTGGAACCACGGCACCGACTTGTCGGTGCCTGCGACCTTCAGCTCGCCGTTCTCGATGACGATATCCTCCTCGGAGGCTTCCATCAGATGCGCGGCGATCTTCTTCGCCTTGGCCTCGACCTTGTCGAGCGCCTTGACGACCGCCGACATGCCTACCGCGCCGGAACGCGAGCCGTAGGTGCCCATGCCCATCTGCACCTTGTCGGTATCGCCATGGACAATGCTGATACTCTCGATCGGCACGCCGAGACGACCGGCGACAAGCTGCGCGAAGGTCGTTTCATGGCCCTGGCCATGGCTGTGCGAGCCGGTCAGCACTTCGATCGTCCCGACCGCGTTGACCCGCACTTCGGCGGATTCCCAGAGGCCGACGCCGGCGCCAAGCGAACCGACCGCAGCCGACGGCGCGATACCGCAGGCCTCGATATAGCAGCTCATGCCGATGCCGCGTTTCTTGCCTTTGGCTTCGGATTGCGACCGCCGGGCGGCAAAACCTGCCCAGTCGGCGGCCTGCATCGCCGCATTCAGCGAAGCTTCGTAGTCGCCCGCGTCGTAGTTCATGATGACGGGCGTCTGGTAGGGGAAGGAGCGGATGAAGTTCGTCCGGCGCAGTTCCGCCGGCGAGACGCCGAGTTCGCGGGCCGCCGTCTCCATTGTCCGTTCCAGCAGATAGGTCGCTTCCGGTCGGCCGGCGCCGCGATAGGCGTCGACCGGCACCGTATTGGTATAGACGGTGCGGACATTGGCGTGGATCGCCGGGATCGCATACTGGCCGGACAGCAGTGTCGCGTAGAGATAGGTCGGCACGGCCGAGGAGAACAGCGACATATAGGCGCCGAGATTGGCGATCGTATCGACCTTCAGCGCCGTGATCCGGTTGTTCGCGTCGAAGGCCATCTTCACCTTCGAGACGTGGTCGCGGCCATGCGCGTCGGTGAGGAAGGCCTCCGTGCGGTCCGATGTCCATTTCACCGGCACGCCGGTCTTCTTCGAGGCCCAGAGACAGATGATCTCTTCCGGGTAGATATAGATTTTCGAGCCGAAGCCACCGCCGACATCAGGCGCGATGACGCGCAGCTTGTTTTCCGGCGCGACATTATAGAATGCGCTCATCACCAGCCGCGCCACATGCGGGTTCTGGCTGGTCGTGTAGCAGGTATAGTGATCTTCCGCCGTATCGTAGATGCCGAGCGTGGCGCGCGGCTCCATCGGGTTCGGCGACAGGCGGTTGTTGAGGATCTCGATTTCGGTGACATGCGCTGCCGCCGCAATCGCCTTGTCGACAGCATCGGGTTCGCCGATCTGCCAGTCGAAGATCAGGTTGCCCGGCGCTTCCGGATGGATCTGCGGCGCGCCGGAGGCGAGTGCTGCGACGGCCTCGGTCACCACCGGGAGCTGTTCGTAATCGATGACCACGGCTTCCGCAGCATCGCGGGCCTCGCCCGAGGTGTCGGCGACAACGATGGCGATCGCGTCGCCCACATAACGCACGGTATCGACCGCGAGAGGATGCCAGGCGCCCATCTTCATCGGCGACCCGTCCTTCGAATGGATCATCCAGCCGCAGATGAGATTGCCGATGCCGTCCGCCTGAAGCTGCTTGCCGTCGAGCACGTCGATGACGCCGGGCATGGCCTTCGCCGCGGTCGCATCAATATTGCTGATCTTCGCATGCGCATAGGGACTGCGGACGAAACAGGCATATTTCATGCCCGGTACGGTCATGTCGTCCGTGTAACGGCCCTTGCCGGTCAAGAAGCGTTTGTCTTCCTTGCGGGTAACGCGTGCACCGATTCCTTCAACACCCATGTTCATCTCCTCCCGAGATGGTGATTAAGTGAGTAGTGATTAGGAATTAGTCGGTAGTAAGGAGTTCAAAACCAAAGCGGCGCGTGAACCACTGCTCACTAACGACTACTCACTACTCACCTATTCAGCGGCCTGACGCCCCGTTGCCATTTCGGCATCGGCGGCAAGGATCGCCTTGACGATGTTGTGGTAGCCGGTGCACCGACAGATATTGCCTTCGAGCCCGGCGCGGACTGTCTCTTCGGTGAGCGTCCCGCCTTCGCGGTTGATCAGGTCGACTGCCGTCATCACCATGCCGGGCGTACAGAAGCCGCATTGCAGGCCATGATGCTCCTTGAATGCGGCTTGAACCGGATGCAATTCGCCCTGGCCGGCGAGGCCCTCGATCGTCGTGATCGACGAACCGGATGCCTGCACCGCCAGGATCGAACAGCTCTTCACCGAATGGCCGTCCATATGAACGACGCAGGCGCCGCACTGGGTCGTATCGCAGCCCACATGCGTTCCCGTCAGACCAAGTTTTTCGCGGATGAAATGCACGAGCAGGGTGCGGTCCTCGCACTCGCCGCTCATAGCGCGGCCGTTCACGGTCAGCGTCACTTTCGTCATATGATCCTCCTCGTATCCCTCCCGGACACGCCCATCATCATTTGCTTTTTTACCTAAGGGATCAACCGCTACTTTCTAGGGAAACGGCAATATTTTGGTCGGCAGCCAGACGAGCGGCCGCCCTTCGCTTCCGTCGAATACCGAGTAACTATCGGCAAACCAAAACAAAAATCGGTGCGCAAAATATTGAGTTCATATGGACTCTTGTTCGCCGCGACCTATTGTTCCCATTGATGGCTGTTGAATTGACCCGCGGAAACGTTCGGAGTCTGCGAGACAGCCGGGCAAGATGAAGAACAAATAGGAGGATCTCATGAAGAAGGCCTTGGTGCTTTTGATCGTCGGCGCTTCGCTCGCGAGCTGCACGGCAACTGAACAGGGCGCCGGCATCGGCGCAGCATCCGGCGCCGTGATCGGCGGCCTGGCTACCGGCAACGTCCGCGGCGCGGCCGTGGGTGCTGCGATCGGCGGCGTTTCCGGTGCCTTGATCGGCTCCGTCGCCGAACAGCCGGGACAGTGCTACTACCGCGACCGTTATGGCCGCCGCTATATCGACAGCTGCCCGCGCCGTTACTGATAAACGCGTGGATTGCAGGGAAAAACTGTGGCCCCGGAGCACACTCCGGGGCTTTTTCTTTCATGAAATCATCACGAAGGGGTACCCGGCTTCGTCTTTTGCAGTTAGATAGTCCGCTTCGTCGGATGCTATGAAGGCTTCCAGCCGGGGGATCCACAGCAGTTTGCGTATGCGGAACGAAAACACTGGGCGGACAGAAAAGCGGAGGTTGAGGGGGGCAGGCACGGCCACGATGCTCGCCGCTGCACTTCTCGTTTCCCCGCCGCTTTCCGGCAACGCCTACGCTTTCAAACTCTTCGGCATTACCCTGTTCGGCGGCGACGAAGACAAGGTCGAGGTCATCGATCCCGTCCGTTACGACGCGACGCTCGAAGCCGGCAATGCGGACAAGGACCTCAAGAAGCGTCTCGAATCCGCAGCCTCCCTGATCACCGACGAAAAGCAGCCGGTCTCCGGCGATCTCGGCGTCATCATAAAGGCGCGCGAAGACCGCGACCGGCTCGTCGCCGTGCTCTACGAAGAGGCCCGTTACGGCGGCACCGTGCATATCTCCGTCGCCGGAACCGATATCGACCGCCTGCCGCCCAACCCTGCATTCGACCACGCGGCACCCGTGCCGGTCACGGTCCGCGTCGATCCCGGTCCGGTTTTCAAACTCGGCTCGGTCCGTTTCGAGGGGGACGCCGTCGGCCGCGATCCGGAAAGATACGATCTCGTCGCCGGCGGCGCGGCGGGTTCGCGGCTGATCCTGAAGGCCAGCCAGCAGCTTCTCGTCGATTTGACAGACGAGGGCCGCCCGCTCGCAAAGCTGACGGAGCGGCAGGTGACGGCCGATCACCGCACCAACACGATCAACGTGGTGCTCGGTGCGATCGGCGGCCCTGTTGCCCCGTTCGGAGCTGTCGCGGTGAAGGGATCGCGCACCGTCGATGCCACCTTCATCAGCCGTTATTCGCGGCTCGACAAACATGGACAATATTCGCCCGGACAATTGAAGAAGGCGAACGACCGCCTGCGCGAACTCGGGGTCTTCTCGAGCGTGACGATCCACGAGGCGGACAAGCTGGCACCGGACGGTTCGTTGCCGCTGACGATCGAGGTGTCGGAAGGCAAGCATCGCTATTTCGGCTTCGGCGCCGAATATTCCTCGATCGACGGCGCCGGCCTCGAGGGATACTGGGGCCACCGCAACCTCTTCGGAGAAGCCGAATCGCTTCGCATCGAAGGCAAGGTGTCCGGCATCGGCGCCACCACCGATGTCACCACCTTCGATTATTCCGCCGGGATCATCTTCACCAAGCCTGGCGCTTTCGTGCCCGAAGCGACCTTCGAATCCCGGCTGGAAGCCAAGAGTGAAACGCCTGATGTCTACGAGGCGCAGACCATCATCTATTCGGCCGGCATCACCTACGAGCTGAACGAGACCGACAAGCTCAAGGGCGGCGGCGAGATTGCCTATATCGACGCCGACGATGCGTTCGGCAACAACCAGTACCTCACGCTCAGCTTGCCGATCAGCTTCGAGCGCGATGCGCGGGACAACAAGCTCGACCCGACCAAGGGATATTACGCGACCCTCTCCGCCAAGCCGAGTTACGAGCTGATGGACGGCACGATCTTCTCGTCGTTCGAGGGCTCGATCTCGGGCTATCTCGGGCTCGGGCAGGAGGACAACATCGTGCTCGCCGCCCGCCTGGCCGCCGGAACGCTGGTCGGCGGAAGCGACCTTGAAAGAATCCCGGCGACACGCAGATTCTTCGCCGGCGGCGGCGGATCGGTGCGCGGTTACGCCTATCGGGAAATCTCGCCCTATAACAGCGCCGATGAAGCCACGGGCGGGCGGTCCTATACGCTGGGATCTTTCGAAGTGAGGGTAAAAGTGTCAGAAAACATAGGCATTGTACCTTTCGTCGACATTGGTACGGTATCGACCGGAATCGTGCCCGATTTTTCTGATATACGTGCTGGTGCAGGGATTGGCGTGCGATATGCCACGCCTTTTGGACCGCTGAGATTGGACGTTGCAATTCCGTTGCAGCGCTATGACGGCGGTAGCCAGTACGGTATCTATGCGGGCATAGGACAGGCATTCTGAAAGGCAGTGAAGGGTAGCGTTTAAGGCATGATGCTGATGGTACGCCTGTTGAAATGGGTCTTGAAGGCTGCGCTTGGCGTGGTCGCGATCCTGTTCGTCATGGCCTTGGGCGTCTTCCTTTTCGTCGCCCTCACCCCGGTCGGCGGACGCGTCGCCGCGGACCGCATTTCCGCCATCGTTTCCACGCCTGACCGCAGCATTTCCTTCACGCGCCCGGAAGGCCTTCTGACCGGCGACCTGCGTATCGATGCCCTTACGCTGTCCGACGACGCAGGCCCCTATGCCCAGATCGGCGGAATCAAGATCGACTGGTCGCCGACATCCCTGGTGACCGGGGTCTTCCGCGCCGAGCACATTTCGGCCGATACCGTCAATTTCATCCGTGCGCCGCGGCCGCCGAAAGCGCCCGCCCCGACACAGACGGCATCGACGGGCTCCTCCGGCTCGCCCTTGCCGGTCGGCATCCGCGTGGCACAGATCGACCTGCCGGATATCAATCTCTCCCAGGCATTTTCGGGACGGGACTTCTCCCTTTCGGTGAAGGGATCGATCGACGCGACCGGGCCCGACATTTCGCTCGACCTGCAGGCAACCCGCAAGGACGAGCCGGACGCCAGGGCATCTGCCGACGTGGTCTACGCGCCGTCCGAAAATCGCCTGACCCTCAAGGCTGCCGTGTCCGAGCCGCAGGGCGGCCTGCTCGCCCGCCTTCTGCGTCTGCCCGGCACGCCGGCGGTCGAACTGGCGCTCGATGGCGAAGGACCTCTTTCCGACTGGGCCGGCAAGTTGCAGGGCAGCGTCGGCGGCACGCCCGTCATCGCGGTCGACGGCAAACATGTTCTGGTCGAAAACGGCAGGCACAGGGTGGAGGTGACCGGCGGCGGCCAGCTGTCGACGCTTCTGCCGCCCGCCTTTCGTCCGCTGTTCGGCGGCACGACCGATATCAACATCGCTGCGATCTATGCGCCCTCCGGCCGGGTGGATATCGAACGCGGCGATCTCACCTCCGGCGCCGTGAAGATTGCCGCCAAGGGGGCCTGGGACCCGACGGGCGACAACAGCCTCACCGCCAGCCTCAACGGCGTGAAGGGCCCGGTCGACTTCGTCTGGCCGATCAGCGGTCAGGAGAGCCGTTTCTCCTTCGAAAGCATCAATTTCACGCTGAGCGGAGCATCCACCTCGGCGCGCTTCAACGCGACGGCGGCACTCAGCGCCGCCGAACTGCCGCAGGGGCGCTTCGGCCAGATCCGCCTGCAGGCCGAAAGCGAGGACCTCAACCTCATCAGCCGCTCGGGCAGCATCCGCAGCCGTTTCACCGTCGCCCGCACCGATTTCGCCAATGACGATCTCGACCGGGTGATCCGCGGGCCGGTGACCTTGGATGCGCCGCTCAGGCTCGCACCACCGGCGATCGGCCTGGATGCGGCGACCTTCGACAGCGGCAACGTCAACGGTACGCTTTCCGGCGCCTATGACATGTCGAAACAGGCGGTCACCGGCAATTTCCGGGTTTTCGCCAATCCCGCCGTCCTGCCGCCGGGACTGGTTTCGAAGTTCGAGGGCAAGCTTTCCGCCGAAGGCTACGTCAACATGGTGAACGGCGGTCGCATCAGCCTCGAGAACTTCGTGATGCGCTCGAACGCCATCGAAGCGCACGGAAACATGCTGCTCGACAATCGGACTGTCACCGGGCGCCTCGCCGGTCGCGTCCCTGATCTGAAGCGTTGGCTGCCGGAGGCCGAGGGCGCTGCCGGTTTCGACATCTCCGCCAAGGGCCCGTTGACCGCAATGGGCGTCAGGGCGGTGGTCAATTCCGCCGACGCGCGGCTGGTCGGCCGCAAGCTCCAGGACATGAGCTTCATCCTGGAAGGCACCGCCGATCCGAACGCACCCAAGGGCAAGCTGACCGGCACGGGTTCGCTCGACGGCCAGCCGATCCGCGTCAATGCCGACGTCGCCTCCGTCCAGGGCCGCACCAGCGCGCCGGCAATTACCGCCCAGATCGGCCCGAACAAGCTGACCGGCGCCTTGAACTTTTCTCCCGCCTTCCTGCCCGAAGGCCAGCTCACCTTCGATTTCCCGGATGTCTCGCTGCTTGCAGCACTTGCGGCCCAGCAGGCCCAGGGCGACCTGAAGGGAACCGTGATGTTCAGCAATACCGGCGGCAAGGCCGGCGCCGTGATCCGGGCTTCCGGAAAGGCGCTTCGCCGCGGCACGATCGAGATCGCCCAGCCGAATATCGATCTCGCCATTGCCGACATCAAGGCGATTGCGGCCGAGGGCACGGTCCGCGCCACGCGCATCGGCGCCGGCTCGGTCGGCATCAACGACGTCAACCTCGGCGTCAGCCAGGGCGGCAACCGGACCAACTTCAATCTCGCCGCCCAGTATGACAACGCCCCCCTCACTGCGGTCGGCGATATCCAGGCCGGCGCCGATATCTCGGTCGGCATCGAGAGCTTCGCAGCGGCACCGCGCAGCATCCCGGTCCGGCTTGCTGCCCCGACCCGCGTCGCGGTCGCCAATGGCGGTGCGCGTCTTGCCGACCTCACCATCGCAACCGGGTCCGGCAGCGTAACCGTCAACGGCACGGCTGGCTCGGCGCTGGACTTGACCGCCAATATCAGGGCGCTGCCCGCCAATCTCATCAACGCGTTCGTCCCCGCGATCAACGCTGCCGGCATGATATCCGGCACGATCAACGCCACCGGCGCCGCGTCTGCCCCTGCCATACGTTACGATTTAGAATGGAGTGATGCACAGCTTCGCCAGTCGCGCGATGCTGGCATCAGTCCGTTTCGAGTCCAAGCAAGCGGCAGCTTCGCCAACGGAACAGTCACGTTAGACAAGACCCGCCTGACGGGCTCCGGCGGCCTCGATCTCTCGGCTGCCGGCAAGGTCATCCTGAAGGACGGCATTCCCGCACTCGACATCAACGCCCGCGCCAATGCCGTGCCCGCCAGCCTGGTCAACGCGTTTGCGCCGAGCCTCGGCGCCCGCGGCACGATTTCCGGCACGGTTACCGCGACGGGAACGCCGCAAGCCCCCGCTGTCCGTTATGATCTGCGCTGGGCCGATGCCGGCGTTGCGCAGACGACGTCCGCCGGGGTCGCGGCTTTCAACATCACCGCCGGCGGCACGTTTCAGAACGGCACCGTCACCCTCGACACCCGCCTTTCGGGCGGCGGCGGCGTCTCGTTGTCCGGCGGCGGCTCCATCTCGCTTGCAGGCGAAAAGCCGCTCAATCTGAAATTCAGCGGGAAACTGCCCTTCTCGATCCTCGCCGGACAGATGGCCGCGCAAGGCTTCGTTCTGGAAGGCACCGGCAATGTCGACCTCGCGATAGCCGGCACGGCGGCGGCGCCGGCGATCACCGGCACGGCATCCTCGTCCGGCGCAAGACTGGTGGATGTCCGGCGTAACCTTGCCCTGACGGATCTTGCCGCCAATGTCGCCTTCGATGGCAAAAGCGCCAATATCTCCAGGCTCACGGGCAAGCTCTCGGGCGGCGGCACGGTTTCGGTCCAGGGTTCGGTCGGCATCACGCCGGGCTCCGGCTTCCCGGCCGACCTCAGGATCACTCTGGCTCAGGCGGCCTATGCCGATGGCGCGCTTTTCGCCGCCACCGCCGACGGCGCCCTGACCATCACCGGCCCTCTGACCTCAGGCCCCGTCCTCGGAGGTCGCGTAACACTGACCAAGGCGGCAATCACCGTGCCCGCCCGCCTGCCGACCTCGCTTTCGGCCATCGATATCCGCCACCGCAACGCACCGCCCGGCGTGCTGCGCCAGATGGAAAAGATGCGGCCGAAGAGCGCCAGCGGCGCCTCGAACCCGATCGCGCTGAACCTTCAGATCAGCGCACCGAACGGCATCTTCGTTCGCGGGCGAGGCATCGACGCCGAACTTGGCGGCGAGCTGACCGTGACGGGCACGGCGATCGCACCGGTCGTCGCCGGCGGCTTCGAGATGCGCCGCGGCCGTATCGTGATCCTCGCCAAACGGATGGATTTCACCGATGGCGACATAACCTTCGGCGGCGGCCTGATCCCGGTTCTCAACATGGAGGCGAACACGACCTCCGCCTCGACGACGATCACGGTGAAAGTCACCGGCGTCGCCAACGATCCGACGATCGCCTTCTCCTCCTCGCCCGCCCTGCCCCAGGACGAGGTTCTGGCGCGGCTGATCTTCGGCCAGTCGATGTCGCGGCTGTCGCCGCTGCAGATCGCCCAGCTGGCAGATGCCGTCGGGCAGCTGGCAGGCGGGGGCTCCACATCACTGCTCGAAACGCTGCGCAACAATCTCGGTGTCGACGATCTCGACATCAACACCGATGCGACCGGCCAGACCACCGTGTCGGTCGGGCGCTACATCAACAACCGCACCTATATCCAGGTCGAGCAGGGCGGCGAGAGCGGCGCGGAAGCGACGATCAACCTCGATGTCGGCCGCGGTGTGAAGCTCAAGGCCGGCGCCGGCACCGAAGGTGGCAAAGCCGGCATCTTTTATGAGCGCGAATACTGATCTCGCATATTTCGTTTCATTCCTGCTTGCTCGGGAGAAAAAGCATGACCTCCAAAGACATCACATTGATCGGCGTTCCTCTGGAAGAGGGCTCCGGTCGCGGCGGCTGCGCGATGGGTCCGGCGGCCTTCAGGCTTGCCGGCATCGTCAAGGCGCTGGAGGGCCTCGGTTTCCGGGTCGTCGACAATGGCGACCTGCGCCCGGAACCGGCATCTGACCTGCCGGAGAGAAACGACGCGAAGAACCTGCCGATCGTCGCTGCGTTCACGCGCGCTCTCGAAACCCGGACCTATGAAATGGCCAAGGCCGGCACCATTCCGGTGATCATGGGCGGCGACCACGCCCTTTCCATGGGCAGCGTGCCTGGCATGGCGCGTTACGCTGCCGAGATCGGCCGGCCGCTCTTCGTTCTCTGGCTCGATGCCCATACGGATTTCAACACGCCCGAGACATCGCCCTCCGGCAACATCCATGGCATGCCGGTCGCCTTCTTTACCGGCCAGGCGGAGTTTGCACCTATCCTCGACAGCGCCCGACCCAAGGTCGATCCCAAAAACGTCTTCCAGATCGGCATCCGCTCCGTCGACGAGATCGAGCGGAAGCTCATCGCCGATCACGGCGTCAACGTCTTCGACATGCGCGCCATCGACGAGCACGGGATCGCCGCCATCATGCGCCAGGTGATCGCGGCGGTGAACGCCGCCAACGGTCTACTGCATGTGAGCCTCGACGTCGATTTCCTGGACCCGGACATAGCGCCGGGCGTCGGTACCACCGTGCCCGGCGGCGCGACCTTCCGCGAGGCGCACCTGATCATGGAAATGCTCCACGATACCGGGCTCGTCGCGTCGCTCGATCTCGTCGAGCTTAATCCGTTCCTCGACGATCGCGGCAAGAGCGCCCGGATCATGGTGGAACTGGCGGCAAGCCTTTTCGGCCGGCGCGTTCTTGATCGGCCAACCCGCTCTGCATAATCAGAGGCAAGTCTACATCTAAAATAAATCAGTCAGTTACTCGCGACAAATCTCAATATAAGTTTTTAGTATAGAAAATAAACGAAGATCTACTTATCGCTCAGAAATTTGACAATAGACAAGTGGATACGTATTTTCCACAATTTTGCGAGAACAGAACTATTGACCTTCCGTTAATTCCTCAATGCTATTTTTAGCAAGACTCAGTGTCCCGGCGGCGAGATGGTTATCTCGTTAGGCTGTTGGCAAATTGAGCCAGTTCGGGAACCTACAGACGGGGGCACGCAAGCCAGATGTCCATACTTTCACTTCCAGGCGCTGACGCGAAAGCAGTACTTGCTGCACTCAGCAAGTCGCAGGCCATTATCGAGTTTGATTTATCCGGAAAGGTTCTCACGGCCAACGAGAACTTCTGCAAGACGCTTGGCTACACACTTTCCGAAATCGTCGGCAAGCATCACAGCATGTTTTGCGACCCGGATTACGTGAAATCGCAGGCTTACAGGGATTTCTGGGCGAACCTCGGCAGCGGCAAATTTGATGCTGCGGCCTACAAGCGCATTGGCAAGGGTGGCCGCGAGATCTGGATCCAGGCCTCCTACAATCCGGTGACTTCAGGCGGCAAGCCTTACAAGGTGGTCAAGTTCGCAACCGACATCACTGCCGCGAAGCTCAAATCCGCCGATGACGAAGGCAAGATCAACGCCATCTCGCGCACCCAGGCCATCATCGAGTTCACGCCCGGTGGCGACGTCCTGACCGCCAACGAAAACTTCCTCGCCTGCCTCGGCTATCAGCTTTCGGAAATCACCGGAAAACATCACAGCATGTTCTGCGAGCCGTCGTTCCGTGACAGCGCCGAATACCCGCAATTCTGGAAGAAGCTCGCCGGCGGCGAAGCGATTGCCGCCGAGTTCAAGCGCATCGGCAAGGGCGGCAAGGCAGTCTGGATCCAGGCCTCCTACAATCCGATCTTCGACGCCGACGGCCGGGTCTTCAAGGTGGTCAAGTTTGCAACCGACATCACCGAACGTGTCCGCGCCGTCGATGACATCGCCGATGGCCTGACGTCTCTTTCGAACGGCGACCTGACGTTCCGGATCGAAGTGCCCTTCATTTCGACACTCGAACAGATCCGCGTCGATTTCAACGAAGCCATCGGAAAGCTGGCCGGGGCCATGCGCACCGTCGGCGAGAACGCCGAGGGGATTGCGGGAGGCTCCAACGAGATCCGCCAGGCTTCCGACAGCCTTGCCAAACGCACCGAGCAGCAGGCAGCGGCAGTCGAGGAGACCGCGGCGGCGCTTGAAGAAATCAGCCGCACCGTCATCGACAGCGCCAAGCGCGCGGAAGAAGCCGGCGGCCTGGTCTCGCATGCGAAAAAGAGCGCCGAACATTCCGGTGCCGTGGTCCGCAACGCGGTAAACGCGATGGGCCAGATCGAGACGTCGTCCAGGGAAATCTCCAACATCATCGGCGTGATCGACGAGATCGCCTTCCAGACGAACCTGCTGGCGCTGAATGCGGGTGTCGAGGCGGCACGCGCCGGCGAAGCGGGCAAGGGCTTTGCGGTCGTTGCCCAGGAAGTCCGCGAACTGGCGCAACGTTCCGCCAGTGCGGCCAAGGAGATCAAGACGCTGATCTCGACCTCCTCCGAACAGGTCAAGCGTGGCGTCGCGCTCGTCGGCGAAACCGGCAAGGCGCTCGATGAGATCATGTCCCAGGTAGACGAGATCAACGGCAATGTCGCAGCGATCGTCGAGGCCGCCCGCGAACAGTCCACGGGCATCAAGGAGATCAGCAAGGCCGTGAACTCGATGGACCAGAACACGCAGCAGAATGCTGCGATGGTCGAGGAAACAAGCGCCGCCAGCCACAACCTGGCACGCGAAGCCGAAACACTGCGCGATCTCCTGTCACGATTTAGATTTGCGCAACATTCTTCGCATAAGATTGCAATAGCGCGACCTGATGCACGACCCGTTGCATCGCCGGCACGCAAACTCATGGCAACGGTCGCGCGGACCACAACGGGTGCCGCCGCTGCCGCTCAGGCAACGGATAGTTGGGAAGAATTCTGATGGCTACGACGATCAACTCCACAAGCTACAGCGGCGAAACGCTGGAAATCATCGCCTTCCGTCTCCATGACCAGGAGTTCTGCGTCAAGACAACGACGATCCGCGAAATCCGCGGATGGGCGCCTTCGACGCCGATCCCGCACGCCCCGGCTGACGTCATCGGCGTCATGAACCTTCGCGGTTCGGTAATCCCGATCATCGACCTTGCCTACAAGCTCGGCATGAAGAGCACGGTTGCCAACGAGCGCAGTGCCATCGTCGTCGCCGAAGTCCACAACATGGTCATCGGCATGCTCGTCGACCGCGTCTCGGACATCCTGACGATTCCCTCGAGCCAGGTTCAGCCGGTTCCGGAAATCTCCGCCTCCTTCGACAAGTCGTTCTCCGAAGGCATCATCGCCAACGAGAACGGCATGATCTGCTTCCTGAACCTCGCCAAGATGTTCAAGGGCACCGAAGCCGACGAGCTGGCTGCCTGATTTGCGATAGCGGAGGCCAAGAAAGGCCTGCGCATCCGACCTCAAGGCCAAGGCGGCTGGCTGGAAAGACCACTAAGCCGCTATTCGATTATGAAGCCCGCAGCGTTGAACCGCCGCGGGCTTTTTTCATGACTATTCCTTTGGCTCGAACGGAGCCGGACGGCGCCCGGCACCCTGGCGGGCCAGCATCCAGCCCGGATATTCCGGAGCAAGCGCGCTGACCTCGTCGAGTTTTGTCATGTCCTCGGTGTCCAGCTTCAGCTTCACGGCCTTCAGATTTTCCTCGAGTTGCTCCAGCCGCTTGGCGCCGATGATGACGCTCGTCACGAACGGTTTGGCCAGGATATAAGCCAGCGCCACTTCCGCGACGCTCGCACCGTGCCTGGCGCCGACCTCGCGCATGGCCGCGACGCAGGCCCAGGCGCGATCCTTGTCGACCGGCGGGAAATCGAAGCTGGCGCGGCGGCCTTCCCCGTTGCCCGGAGCGCCCGGACCGTATTTGCCGGAAAGCAGCCCGCCGGCGAGCGGCGACCAGACCATCAGCCCGAGCTTCTCTTCCTGCATCAGCGGCACGATATCGCGCTCCAGATCGCGGCCGGCGATCGAATAATAGGCCTGCACCGTCTCGAAGCGGGCATAACCCTTGCGTTCGGAAATCCCGAGCGCTTTCGCCATCCGCCAGGCAGCCCAGTTGGAGAGCCCGATGTAACGCACCAGGCCGCGCGATACGAGATCGTCGAGCGCCCGCAACGTCTCGTCGATCGGCGTTACCGTGTCGGTGCCATGGATCTGGTAGAGATCGATATGGTCCATCTGCAGTCGTTCGAGGCTCTGCTCGACGGAATCCATGATGTGGCCGCGGGAGGCGCCGCGGTCGTTCGGCTTGTCGCCCATCTGGCCATAAAATTTCGTGGCGATGACCACGTCCTTGCGCGGCACGCCGACATTCTTGATCGCCTGGCCGAGGATGCGCTCGGATCTACCCTCGGAATAGACATTGGCGGTATCTATGAAATTGACACCCGCGGCCAGCGAGCGCTCGACGATCTTGTCGGCGGCGTCCTGATCGAGACCGGCGACGGCACTCCAGACGGCGCCCGTCTGGTTCTCGCCGAAGGTCATCGTGCCGAGGCAGAGTTCGGAGACGAAAAGACCGGTATTGCCCAATTGATTGTAGCGCATGGAGAGCTCCCGTGTGCACTGAAGATATGAAGCGATATAAGCAGTCGTTCGGAGCCGGATCGGGCACGCGGGCGCGTGCGTCCCGCAAGAGAAAGCGGCTTCGGGCTCCGCAACGCAATCTAGTCCGGATTCCCAAGACGTCAATCGGAGCCGCCTCCGTTTTTATCCTCACATTTTCGTGCGAGACGAAAAAAGGGCGGCACAGGCCGCCCTTTCTTGGTCATTCCTGTCGACGAATGTCAGCCGAACAGAACCAGACTGCTCCGCAACGTCACCCAGACGCCCCAGAGAAGCGGGATGCCGACCACGGCCCAGGCGACCGCCGCCTTGGCGTCGAGACCGCCCGTGCCGATGCCGAAGGACCCCGTCGGACCAGCATTCGCGGCGGCGGTCTTTGCCTGCAGCGAAGCGACTTCCTGGTCCGACATGAACCATTTGTCGGCAAGCGGACGCACCAGCGCGTTGGCGATCAGACCCAGCACCAGCATGCCGGCGAGGATGTACATCGTGCCCGTATAGAGCGCCGGCCCGGCCGGCACGCCGGCGGTGAGCTGGGCTTCGCGGATATAATTGACCACGACGGGACCGAGAATGCCGGCCGTCGCCCAGGCCGTCAGAAGACGACCGTGAATGGCGCCGACGAACTGGGTGCCGAAGATATCCGCGAGATAGGCAGGAATGGTCGCAAAACCACCGCCATACATGGACAGGATGATGCCGAAGGCGAGCACGAAGAGCGCCTTGTTGCCCATGTCGGCCAGCGTCGGAGCGAGTGCGTAGAGCACGATGCCGAGCACAAAGAACGTATAATAGGTGTTCTTGCGGCCGATCTTGTCGGAGAGCGACGCCCAGAAGAAGCGCCCGCCGATATTGAAGAGCGACAGGAGACCCGCAAAACCGGCGGCGATCGTGGCGATCTGCCCCTTCTGACCCGCATCAAGCTGCGAGAAGGTCAGGTTCGGCAGGCCGATCAGCGATCCGGCGAAGATTTCCTGCAGCATCGGCGAGGCCATGCCGATAACCCCGATGCCAGCCGAAACGTTCAGGCAAAGCACCGCCCAGATCAGCCAGAACTGCTTGGTCTTGTGGGCATCGCGCAGATGGACGTGCTTGGTGGTGATCATCGTCGTCTTGGAGACCGGAGGGGTCCAGCCTTCCGGACGCCAGCCGGCCGGCGGGATGCGGTAACCGAAGGCGCCGCCCATCATGAAGCCGAAATAGATCACCGCCATGCAGATGAAGGTCTGCCACACGCCGACCGAAGCATCGGTCTTGAAATAGTTCATCAGGAGGTTGGCGAGCGGGGCACCGATCATCGCACCGCCGCCGAAGCCCATGATGGCCATGCCCGTCGCCATGCCGCGGCGGTCGGGGAACCACTTGATCAGCGTCGAGACCGGCGAAATATAGCCGAGACCGAGGCCGACGCCACCGATCACGCCGGCGCCGATCCACATCAGCCACAGCTGATGGGTCATGACGCCGATCGCCGCGACGATAATGCCGCCGCACCAGCAGCAGGCCGAGACGAAACCGGCCTTGCGCGGGCCGACCCGTTCCAGCCAGCCGCCCCAGATCGCCGCCGAGCAACCAAGCAGTACGAAAAACAACGTATAGATCCAGCCGAGATCCGCGACACGCCAGTTGCAGCTTGTCGTGAACAGGGCCGAGATGAGGTTGAGGCTGGTGCAGGACGGGTCCTGCGTGGTACCCAAGGCGCGGGACAGCGGCAGCCAGAAGACGCTGAAGCCGTAAGCCATGCCGATGCAAAGATGAATGGCCAAAGCTGCCGGCGGCACGAGCCAGCGATTGAAACCTGGTTTTGCGATAATACGTTCCCTGTCGAGGAGCCCGACATTGCCTGTCAGGCCCTCGTCCGTCGTTCCTGCAATTGCCATTTAAAATATCCTCCCTCGGATGATGGCTAGGCTCTATTCCTCCTCCAGCCCCTCACTGCCGGATGGATGAATTCATGCGGCGCTCTCCGGAACGCTCGGTTCCGACAACGATTCTCCTTCGGCGGGACCTTTGCCGCCCGGCGCCCCCTGCCTCGCATCCTCGCCCACACCAACGCCCGATCCGACCTTGGCCTCCGGCCGGCGGATCAGCGTCGAAGCCTCGATGACGAGCGGCAGCAGCCCCGCCCCGCCATTGTCGAGATGCTCGAAAAGGTGCCGGCGCATGCGGGGCTCCCAGAACTTGTTGATATGCGTCGCGACGCCCTCGGCGCGCACCTTTTCCGGCTGCGACAGGAAGAAGGTGGCGATCTGGTTGGCCATCCGGACCAGTTTGTCGAGCACGAGTTGCTCGGGGCTTTGGTCATGCGACATCGGCGACAACTCCAGTGGTAATGCGATCGGTACGCGTAAAGATTTCGAAATCCTCGCCGCGGGTCAGCGCGATCAAGGTCATGCCGGCCGCTTCCGCCGTGCGGATGGCAAGTGCTGTCGGCGCGGAAATGGCGATCAGCACTGAACTTCCGAGGATCGCCGTCTTCTGCACCATCTCGACCGAGATGCGGCTGGTGACGACCACGACGCCCTCAGATCCCTTGAGGCCCTTGGCGATGACCGCTCCGGCGAGCTTGTCGAGCGCATTGTGGCGGCCGACATCCTCGCGGACCGCAACCAGCCCCCTGCCCGGCACGACGAAGCCGGCGCCGTGAACCGCATGAGTTTGCCGATGCAGCGGCTGCGCACTGTTGAGCGCCGCGACGGCTTCACTCACTTCTTTGGCGCTGAGAGCCATCGTCACCGCGGAAACATCCGGCACCGGGCGCATGGCCTGCTCGATCGACTCGATTCCGCAAAGCCCGCAGCCGACCGGCCCCGCCATATGCCGCCGGCGGGCGCGCAACGCATCTTCCTTATCCTCGGCAAGCGTCACCTGCACATCGAGACCGGCACCCTCCTCGACGACGGCGATACTCTCGATCTCCACCATCGAGGTTATGATGCCTTCGGTCAGGCTGAAGCCGACCGCGAAATCCTCGAGATCGGCGGGCGTGCCCATCATCACCGCATGAGTGGAACCGCCATAGGAAAAGGCGATCGGCACCTCCTCCGGCACCACCCGCGAGCCGGCGCGGACCACGCCGTTGCGGCGGGCGATCTCGGGGGCTGTGGCGGTGGTGTTGAATAAGGTCATCGGACGTCGGGGCAGGAACACCCCCCTCTGCCCTGCCGGGCATCTCCCCCACAAGGGGGGAGATCGGATGTGGCGATGCCCAGCCCACCATCAACGTAATCGAGTGAGCAAACGTATTTCCAATGCTGAAGAATACCGGCGGCGCGTCTTGCCGATCTCCCCCCTTGTGGGGGAGATGCCGGCAGGCAGAGGGGGGTAACGCGAAGCACGCCAGGCAATTGCATCACTCAGCCGCCTCCAGCTTCCCCGCAATCCGCCGAGACCGTCGCGACAGTTCGTCATAGTCGCTCTGCCACTCGGTCGGGCCGTTGGAGGGCGATACCTGCACCGCCGTCACCTTGTATTCCGGGCAGTTGGTCGCCCAGTCGGAGAAGTCGGTGGTGATGACGTTCGCCTGCGTGTTCGGGTGGTGGAAGGTCGTATAGACCACGCCCGGCGCGACGCGATCGGTGATCAGCGCGCGCAGCGTCGTATCGCCCGAACGGCTGGCGAGCTTGATCCAGTCGCCTTCCTTGATGCCGCGCTGTTCGGCATCGTGCGGATGGATTTCCAGCCGGTCTTCCGCATGCCATGTGACGTTCTCGGTACGCCGCGTCTGGGCACCGACATTGTATTGGGAAAGGATGCGGCCGGTGGTGAGCAATAGCGGGAACCGCGGGCCGGTGCGTTCGTCGGTCGCGACATATTCGGTGCGGATGAACTTGCCCTTGCCGCGCACGAAACCGTCGACATGCATGATCGGCGAGCCCACCGGATGCGCCTCGTTGCAAGGCCACTGAACCGAACCCATCTTGTCGAGATAGTCGTAGGAAACCAGAGCGAAGCTCGGCGTCGACACGGCGATCTCATCCATGATCTGAGATGGATGCGCATAGTTCCAGGCAAGCCCCATCGCCTGGGCGAGCTTCTGGGTGACTTCCCAGTCGGCATAACCGTTCTTCGGGCTCATCACCTTGCGGACGCGGTTGATGCGGCGCTCGGCATTGGTGAACGTGCCGTCCTTTTCGAGGAAAGTCGAACCCGGCAGGAAGACATGCGCGTAATTGGCAGTTTCGTTCAGGAAGAGATCGTGGACGACGACGCATTCCATCGCAGCGAGGCCGGCAGAAACATGCTTGGTGTCCGGGTCGGACTGGAGAATATCCTCGCCCTGGATGTAGATGCCCTTGAACGTGCCCTCGACGGCCGCATCCAGCATGTTCGGGATGCGCAGGCCCGGTTCGTTGTTGAGCGTCACACCCCACAGTTTTTCGAACGTGTCGCGGGTCGCATCGTCCGAGATATGGCGATAGCCCGGCAGTTCGTGCGGGAACGAACCCATGTCGCAGGCGCCCTGGACATTGTTCTGACCGCGCAGCGGGTTCACGCCAACGCCCGGACGACCGAGATTGCCGGTCACCATCGCAAGGTTGGCGATCGCCATGACCGTGGTCGAACCCTGGCTGTGCTCGGTGACGCCGAGACCGTAATAGATCGCCCCGTTGCCACCCTTGGCGTAAAGCCGGGCAGCACCGCGCACGAGATCCGCCGGCACGCCGGTATATTTCTCGGTCGCCTCGGGGCTGTGTGCGTTTTCCGAAACGAAACCGGCCCAGTCCTCGAATTCGGACCAGTCGCAGCGCTCGCGGATGAACTTTTCGTCGAACAGGCCTTCGGTGACGATGACATGGGCGAGCGCCGTCAGCACGGCCACGTTGGTGCCTGGCTGCAGCGGCAGGTGATAATCGGCCTCCACATGCGGCGTGCGCACCAGATCGATACGGCGCGGATCGATGACGATCAGTTTTGCACCCTGGCGCAAGCGCTTCTTCAAGCGCGAACCGAACACCGGATGGCCGTCGGTCGGGTTGGCGCCGATGACGATGACAACATCCGTATGCTCGACCGAGTCGAAATTCTGGGTGCCGGCCGAGGTGCCGAAGGCCTGGCCGAGGCCGTAACCGGTCGGCGAGTGGCAGACGCGGGCGCAGGTATCGACATTGTTGTTGCCGAAACCGGCGCGGATCAGCTTCTGGACCAGGAATGTTTCTTCATTGGTGCAGCGCGACGAGGTGATGCCGCCGATCGATTCCCGGCCGTACTGATACTGGATGCGGCGGAACTCGGAAGCAACGTACGAAAAGGCTTCTTCCCAGGTCACCTCCCGCCACGGATCGGAGATATTCTCCCGGATCATCGGGTTGAGGATGCGGTCCTTGTGGGTCGCATAACCATAGGCAAAGCGGCCCTTGACGCAGGAATGGCCACGGTTCGCCTGACCATCCTTCCATGGCACCATGCGGACAAGCTCTTCGCCGCGCATTTCCGCCTTGAAGGAGCAGCCGACGCCGCAATAGGCGCAGGTGGTGACTTCCGAATGTTCCGGCTGGCCGATCGCGATCACCGACTTTTCGGTGAGCGTCGCCGTCGGGCAGGCCTGCACGCAGGCGCCGCAGGAAACGCATTCGGAATCGAGGAAAAGTTCATGGGCACCGGGCGAAACGCGGCTTTCGAACCCGCGGCCCTCGATCGTCAGCGCGAACGTGCCCTGCACTTCTTCGCAGGCACGGACGCAGCGCGAGCAGACGATGCATTTCGACGGGTCGTAGGTGAAATAGGGGTTCGACTCGTCCTTCGGCATCCACTTGGCGTTGATCGCACCGTCATTGCGAGCCTTGACGTGATTGTCGCCCTCGTAGCCGTAACGCACATCGCGAAGGCCGACCGCGCCGGCCATGTCCTGCAATTCGCAGTCCCCGTTGGCGGCGCAGGTGAGACAGTCGAGCGGGTGGTCGGAAATATAGAGCTCCATAACGCCGCGGCGGATGTCCTTCAGCCGGCCGGTCTGCGTGTGCACGACCATGCCCGGCATGACCGGCGTGGTGCACGAGGCAGGCGTTCCATTGCGACCTTCGATCTCCACGAGACACAGGCGGCAGGAGCCGAAGGCGTCGACCATGTCGGTGGCGCAGAGTTTCGGAACCTTGATGCCGGCCTCCATCGAGGCGCGCATGATCGAGGTGCCTTCCGGCACGGTGATCGCGCGACCGTCGATGGTGAGTGTCACCTGGGCTTCGGAGCGCGAGGCCAGCGTGCCGTAGTCGAGTTCATGAACGAGGGACATGATGTTACTCCGCCGCTTCGATAAGGGGTGCCGGAGAGAAGTCCTCCGGAAAGTGGTTCATCGCGCTCATCACCGGATAGGGCGTGAACCCGCCGAGCGCACAGAGGGAGCCGAACTTCATCGTGTTGCAGAGGTCGGCGAGCAGCGCCTTGTTCTTTTCCGGCTCGATCCCAGCCAAGATCTTGTCGGCCGTTTCGACGCCGCGCGTCGAGCCGATGCGGCACGGCGTGCACTTGCCGCAGCTCTCGATGGCGCAGAATTCCATCGCGAACCGCGCCTGCTTCAGCATGTCGGCGCTATCGTCGAACACGGTGATGCCAGCATGGCCGATCAGACCGTCCCGGGCCGCGAAGGCTTCGTAGTCGAACGGCGTATCGAACAGCGCGCGCGGGAAATAGGCGCCGAGCGGCCCGCCCACCTGAACCGCCTTCACCGGCCGGCCGGTTGCCGTGCCGCCGCCGATTTCGTCGACGATCACGCCGAGCGACAGGCCGAAGGCCGTCTCGTACAGCCCGCCGTATTTGACATTGCCGGCGATCTGGATCGGGATCGTCCCCCGCGACCGGCCCATGCCGAAGTTTTTGTAGAACTCGGCGCCGCGATCCATGATCACAGGCACGGATGCAAGCGAGATGACGTTGTTGACGACCGTCGGGCGGCCGAGAAAACCCTGCAGCGCCGGCAGCGGCGGCTTGGCGCGCACGATGCCGCGCTTGCCTTCGAGCGAATTCAGCAGCGAGGTCTCCTCGCCGCAGACATAGGCGCCGGCGCCGGAGCGAATCTCCATGTCGAAGGCATGCGCCGAGCCCAACACCGACGGCCCGAGGATGCCGGCGGCGCGGGCGATCTCGACGGCTTCCCTCATCGTCGCGATGGCGTGCGGATATTCCGAGCGGGTATAGACATAACCCTTGGTGGCGCCCGTCGCGATGCCGGCAATGATCATGCCTTCGATCAGCACGAAGGGATCGCCCTCCATGATCATCCGGTCTGCGAAGGTGGCGCTGTCGCCCTCATCCGCATTGCAGACGATGTATTTCTGCGGCCCCGCCGCATCCATCACCGTCTTCCACTTGATGCCGGTCGGGAAGCCGGCGCCGCCGCGGCCGCGAAGACCACTGTCGGTGACCTGAGCGACGATCTCGGCCCGGCTCATGGCGATCGCGTTCTCAAGACCCTTCAGACCCTGATGGTGGCGATAGTCGTCGAGCGACAGCGGATCGGTGACGCCGCAACGGGAGAAGGTCAGCCGCGTCTGCTGGCGCAGGAATGGAATGTCCTCGGTCGGCCCGAGATGCAAAGCATGCTGTCCACCGTCTACAAAGCCGGCATCGAACAATCCCTTCACGTCGCCGGCCTTGACCGGCCCATAGGCGATACGCCCGTGTTCGGTACTCACCTCGACCAATGGCTCCAGCCAGAACATGCCGCGCGAGCCGTTGCGCACGACTTTCGCATCGAGGCCGCGGGCTGCGATCTCCTGGGTAATCGCGTTTGCCACCTTTTCGGCTCCGAGAGCGAGCGCTGCGGCATCGCGCGGCACGTAGATCGTCACCGTCATCGGCTTAGCCCCGCAACGATTTCGGAAAGACAGTGTTCGTCGACGCGGCCGTAGACTTCGCCGTCAACCATCGCGGCAGGCGCGCAGGCACAGAGCCCGAGACAGTACACGGCTTCCAGCGTCACCGAACCATCGAGCGTCGTCTGGTGGAAGTCGATCCCGAGAAGCTGCCGGGCGCGATCCGCAATGCGGTCGCTGCCCATCGACTGGCAGGCTTCGGCGCGACAGAGTTTTAGCACATGCCGGCCGGCCGGGTGGTCGCGGAATTCGTGATAGAAGGTGACGACGCCATGCACTTCGGCGCGCGACAGGTTGAGTTCGCTGGCGATGACCGGCTTCACCTCTTCCGGCACATAACCGAACTCCGCCTGGATCGCATGCAGGATCGGCAGCATCGGGCCTTCCAGATGCTTCAGATCCCTGATGATCTGAAGCGACCGCTCGGTGAGCTCACCGGCGGAAATTCGCATATTCATAGTCTGTAGCCTCCCAGCTGATCCGTTTCCGTTTTCGGGGCATCGACGCCGCTACGGCCGTATTGGGATCAGAAAGCCGACGAAGTTGTCCGACAATCGTACTTCGCCTACTGGGAATGGAATGTCGCAACCGGTGCCGCAACCGTCAATAAAGGAGATCGGTTACGCGATAGAAAAAAGCTATCAAGCCATGGCAGCGGGAGTGAGGCTGCGAGCCTCGTGCAGCAGGGCCGACACCAGCGGCGTAAACGGCTCGCGGTGTGTCGCAACAAGCCCGACGATATGTGTGGCTTCCGGATCAACGATCGGGATCGTCCTGATTTCCTTTGTAAAGCCGAATGAACGCGCCACGTTGCGCGGCATGATGCTCGCCCAGCGCCCTGTCCCCACATGCGAGAGAAGCACCACCATGGAGTTCGATTCGAGCATCGGCTTCACCGTCACCCCCGCTTCCGCGAGGTGCTGGTTGATGATTCGGCGATTCTGCATGTCCGGCGTCAATAGGCAGAGCCTAAGATCGGCCATCTCCTTCCATGTGACGCTTTCCCGATCCGCATAGGGCGCCCCTTCGGCGGTCACCAGATTGTAGCGCTCCGCATACAGCGGCACGCTCGTCACCCGCCCCAGCGGCTCGTTGTCGAGATAGGTGATGCCGGCGTCGATTTCGAAATTGTCGAGCTGCGAAAGCACCTGCAGCGAATTGCGGGAAACAACGGAAAAGGTGACTTCCGGATGCTTCGCCTGGAAGGGTTCCGTCAGCCTGGGGATCATCGCCAGCGCCGTCGGGATCGACGCCAGCCGGATATGGCCGACAAGACCCTTGCGAGCGGCGCGCATTTCCTCGCGCATGGTGCGCGCATCGCCGACGATGCGTTTTGCCCATTCCAGCACCCGCTGGCCCTCCGGCGTCAGGCCCTGGTAGCGCGAGCCGCGCACCACCAGTTGCACGCCGAGGCTCTCCTCGAGCTGGCGGATGGCGGCCGAAAGCGATGGCTGCGAGATGCCGCATTCCTCCGCCGCCCGGCCGAAGTGGCCTTCTCGCGCCAGGGCAATGAAAAATTCCAGCTTGTCGATCATCGCGTTCCTCCGCCGACAAGGGCTAACAAGATGGCGCGGCACATACAAGCCGGCATCCGGTCACGACGATAGCCGCGACGGTGAGCCGACCATCGCCCAAAGAAAAAGGCGGCCTTTCGGACCGCCTCGATCTTTTCGCAGAGAATTTTGAAGTGTCAGGCCGGATTGACGACGCCGTTGAGATGGGTCAATTCCGCCAGGAACTGCTCGAGCTTGGTCTTGTGCTCGTCGTTCTGCGCATGGTTGATCTCGGCCTGCGTCGTCTCGATCCGCTTCTGCAGCGTCGCGTGGGTCAGCTCGCTCGCCGGAACCGCAGATTCGGCAAGCAGCGTGCAGCCGGTCGGCAGGATGTCGGCGAAGCCACCGAAAACCACGTATTTGGTGACCTGGCCCGAGGCAAGCTTCACCGAAACCACACCCGGCTTGATGGTCGTCATCGTCGGCGCGTGATTGGCAAGCACCGTCATTTCGCCAAGCGTCGCCGGGATCACCACTTCGGTGACCTTTTCCGAGACGAGCAGGCGCTCGGGCGAAACCAGTTCAAAGTTGAAAGCCTCGGCCATGAAGGTCCACTTCCTCAAAGCAATTCCAGCAAAAGTGCAGAGCGGTTTTGCGTCCGGGATTGCGAAAAACTAAATCACCAGGGCATCGAGGCAATTCCTTGCCGAAAAGCCCGCGTGTTTTATGCGGGAAAGGCGCGCTGGATAAGTTCCCGCGCGCCATCTCGTTCAGGATCAGGCGGCTTCGGCCAGCTTCTTGGCCTTTTCGACGGCTTCTTCGATCGAGCCGACCATGTAGAAGGCAGCTTCCGGAAGATGGTCGTAGTCGCCGTTGACGAGGCCCTTGAAGCCCTTGATCGTGTCTTCGAGTGCAACCAGCTTACCCGGCGAACCGGTGAAGACTTCTGCGACGAAGAACGGCTGGGACAGGAAGCGCTCGATCTTGCGGGCGCGCTGGACGGTCATCTTGTCCTCTTCGGACAGTTCGTCCATGCCGAGGATGGCGATGATGTCCTGGAGAGACTTGTAGCGCTGCAGGGTCGTCTGCACCTTGCGGGCGATATCATAGTGCTCTTCGCCGACGACCAGCGGGTCGAGCATGCGCGAGGTGGAGTCGAGCGGGTCGACGGCCGGGTAGATGCCCTTTTCGGCGATCGAACGCGACAGAACCGTCGTTGCGTCCAAGTGGGCGAACGAGGTAGCCGGTGCCGGGTCGGTCAAGTCGTCGGCGGGAACGTAGATGGCCTGAACCGAGGTGATCGAGCCCTTGGTCGTGGTGGTGATGCGTTCCTGCATCTGGCCCATGTCGGTGGCGAGCGTCGGCTGATAGCCCACGGCCGAAGGAATACGGCCGAGCAGAGCCGACACTTCCGAACCTGCCTGGGTAAAGCGGAAGATGTTGTCGACGAAGAACAGAACGTCCTGGCCCTTGTCGCGGAAGTCTTCAGCGATGGTGAGACCGGTCAGAGCGACGCGAGCGCGGGCGCCCGGCGGTTCGTTCATCTGGCCGTAGACGAGCGCGGCCTTGGAGCCTTCGCCGCCGCCATGCTTGTTGACGCCCGATTCGATCATTTCGTGGTAAAGGTCGTTACCTTCGCGGGTACGCTCACCGACGCCTGCGAACACGGAATAACCGCCGTGTGCCTTCGCGACGTTGTTGATGAGTTCCATGATCAGAACCGTCTTGCCGACGCCTGCACCGCCGAAGAGGCCGATCTTGCCGCCCTTTGCGTAAGGCGCGAGAAGGTCGACGACCTTGATGCCGGTGACCAGGATCTGGCCTTCTGTCGACTGCTCGACATAGGCTGGTGCTTCCTGGTGGATGGCGCGCTTGCCGGAGGTGACGAGCGGACCTGCTTCGTCGACCGGCTCGCCGATGACGTTCATGATGCGGCCGAGCGTTTCCGGACCGACCGGAACGGTGATCGGAGCGCCGGTATCGGTGACCCGCTGACCACGAACCAGACCTTCGGTCGAGTCCATCGCGATGGTGCGGACGGCGCTTTCGCCGAGGTGCTGCGCGACTTCGAGAACGAGGCGGTTGCCGTTGTTGTCGGTTTCAAGCGCGTTCAAAATCGCCGGCAGTTCGCCGTCGAAAGCGACGTCGACGACAGCGCCGATAACCTGGGTCACCTTGCCGAGGGACGTGCCCGTTGCGGTAGCCATGATTCTTACCCTCTTTCTTTACCTCAGAGCGCTTCCGCGCCCGAAATGATTTCGATGAGTTCCTTGGTGATCTGCGCCTGACGCTGACGGTTGTAGGAGAGCGTCAGCTTGTTGATCATGTCACCGGCATTGCGCGTCGCGTTGTCCATTGCGGACATCTGCGCGCCATAGAAGGAAGCGTTGTTTTCGAGCAGCGCCCGGAAGATCTGCACAGCGACGTTCTTCGGCAGCAGGTCTTCGAGGATTTCCTCTTCGCTCGGCTCGTATTCGTAGAGCGCCGAGGAGGCATCCGCAGCCTGCGTCGCATCGAACTTGGCCGGGATGATCTGCGAGGCGGTCGCCACCTGCGAGATCACCGACTGGAAGCGTGCGTAGAACAGCGTCGCGATGTCGAATTCGCCGGCATTGTAGAGCGCGAGCACCTTGTGTGCCACCTCGTCCGCCTGGGCGAAACCAAGTTGCTTGACTTCGCGGAACGTCACGTAGTCGACGATGTTTTCGCGGAACGTGCGGCGCAGGATGTCGTTGCCCTTGCGGCCGACGGTGAGGATCTTCACCGTCTTGCCCTGGGCAAGCAGCTTCAGCGCGTGATCGCGGGCGAGACGGATGATCGAGGAATTGAAGCCCCCGGCCAGACCGCGTTCGCCGGTCGCGACGATCAAGAGATGAACCTGATCCTTGCCCGTGCCCGAAAGCAGGAGCGGCGCTTCGGCGTTCCCGGCATTGGCGGCCGAAAGCCCTGCCAGCACCTTGGTCATGCGTTCCGCGTAAGGACGGGCGGCCTCGGCCGCCTCCTGAGCACGGCGCAGCTTCGCCGCGGCGACCATTTTCATCGCCTTGGTGATCTTCTGCGTCGCCTTGACGGAGGCGATCCGGTTTTTCAGATCCTTAAGTGAAGGCATCCGTTATCGGTCCTCGAGATTGATCCGTTCTCAGGCGAAAGACTTGGCGTAGCTGTCGAGAGCGGCCTTGAGCTTCGCGCGGGTGTCGTCGGAAAGCTGCTTGTCGGTGCGGATCGCATCGAGGATAGCCTTGCCTTCGGAGCGGAGGTACGACAGGAAGCCCTGCTCGAACTTGCCGACCTGGGCAACCGCTATTCTGTCGAGGTAGCCGTTGACGCCGGCGAAGATCACAGCAACCTGCTCTTCCGTCTTCAGCGGCGCGAACTGCGGCTGCTTCAGGAGTTCCGTCAGGCGTGCACCACGGTTCAAAAGGCGCTGCGTCGAGGCGTCGAGGTCGGAGCCGAACTGGGCGAAGGCGGCCATTTCGCGATACTGGGCGAGTTCGCCCTTGATCGAGCCGGCAACCTGCTTCATCGCCTTGACCTGCGCGGCCGAGCCGACGCGGGAAACCGACAGACCGACGTTAACGGCCGGGCGGATACCCTGGTAGAACAGGTCGGTTTCAAGGAAGATCTGGCCGTCGGTGATCGAGATCACGTTGGTCGGAATGAAGGCCGAAACGTCGTTGCCCTGGGTTTCGATGACCGGCAGAGCCGTCAGCGAACCATTGCCGCGCTCGTCGGAGAGCTTTGCAGCGCGCTCCAGAAGACGGGAATGCAGGTAGAAAACGTCGCCCGGATAGGCTTCGCGGCCCGGCGGGCGGCGCAGCAGAAGCGACATCTGGCGGTAGGCGACGGCCTGCTTGGAAAGGTCGTCGTAACCGATCAGGGCATGCATGCCGTTATCGCGGAAGTATTCGCCCATGGCGCAACCGGCGAACGGTGCGAGATACTGCATCGGAGCCGGATCGGAAGCGGTCGCAGCAACGATGATCGAGTACGGCAGGGCGCCGCGCTCTTCGAGAACCTTCACGAACTGGGCAACTGTCGAACGCTTCTGGCCGATAGCGACGTAGACGCAGAACAGCTTTTCCGACTCCGGGCCGTTGTCGTGAATGGCCTTCTGGTTGAGGATCGTGTCGAGAATGATCGCGGTCTTGCCGGTCTGGCGGTCGCCGATGACCAGCTCGCGCTGGCCGCGGCCGACCGGGATGAGCGCATCGATGGCCTTGAGGCCGGTCGACATCGGCTCATGAACCGACTTGCGCGGAATGATGCCCGGAGCCTTGACGTCGACGCGCGAACGGCGGGTCGCATTGATCGGGCCCTTGCCGTCGATCGGGTTGCCGAGCGCGTCGACGACGCGGCCGAGCAGTTCCGGACCAACCGGAACGTCGACGATGGCGCCGGTCCGCTTGACGGTGTCGCCTTCCTTGATCGCACGGTCGGAACCGAAGATGACGACGCCGACATTGTCGGCTTCGAGGTTCAGCGCCATACCACGGATGCCGCCCGGGAATTCGACCATCTCACCGGCCTGGACGTTGTCCAGACCGTAGACGCGGGCAATGCCGTCGCCGACGGACAGAACCTGTCCGACTTCGGAAACCTCAGCCTCCTGGCCGAAGTTCTTGATCTGGTCTTTCAGAATTGCGGAAATTTCCGCGGCGCGGATATCCATCAGCCAACCTCTTTCAGTGCAAGCTTAAGGGTGGAAAGTTTGGTGCGAAGGGAAGTATCGATCTGACGAGAACCGACCTTGACGATCAGGCCGCCGAGGATCGACGGGTCGATGGTCACGGCGATTGTCACGTCCTTGCCGGTTACGCCCTTCAGCGCCGACTTGAGTTCGTTTTCCTGCGCCTGGGAAAGCGCATGCGCCGAGGTGACCTCGGCAGTGATTTCACCGCGATGCTCTGCGGCGATCTGGCGGAAGGCGCGGATCATGCCGGGCATCGCGAAAAGACGACGATTGCCGGCGACCACCTTCAGGAAATTGGCGACGAGACCGGAAATGCCAGCTCGCTCGGCAACGGCGAGCACGGCCTTCTGCTGATCTTCGGCGGAAAATACCGGGCTTGCGACCAGGCGTCGCAGGTCTTCACTCTCATCCAGCAGCGCCTGAAAACGATCAAGATCGGCACCGACCTTGTCGATCGAACCAGCCTCGACGGACAGTTCGAAAAGCGAGGAAGCATAACGCTCCGCTACACCGGAAATAAGCTGGGACGTGTCAGCCACGGGCACAGTTTCCCTGTATTGCCATCCAAGCGCCAGACCCTACGGGAGAGGTGAAGCAAGAGCTTGAAATCGTTTGATTTTTTCTCAGAACCTGCAGAGCTTGCGCCCTACCCTTTCCGACTTTCGCGGTCCGTCTAGCATAGGCTGTAAGGACTCGCAACACGCCTGATAACGGAAAAAGCCGGACACGCAAGGGCTGAGAGCGATTTTATACCGGAAGCGGAAGGATTTTCGGCAGGCAACCGCCTGCAATCTTCGAATTATGCGTCAGATATAGCCGAAGACATAGGCGAGCGGCCCGCCGGCAAGCACAACCTGAAGTAGGGAAAATGCCATGTTTCTGGGAGTGAAGCCTCGGTCGAGGGCACAGGACAGCAGCCGGCCCAGAGCGGCAAATCCGAGCGCGATGCTGAGCGTCATGTAGATCCAGTCCTGGGCCAGCATGATCGCCGCCAGACCGAAGCCGAGATGATGGGCACCGGCGGAGCGGACCGCGGCATATCCTTCCGGCCGCACCTCGCCGATCTGGAATGCGGTCAGGCGCAGGACGACGGCGGGAAACAGGAAGACGAGGAGACCGAGCGCAGCCGTTGCCGCCGCACAGACGAAAGCCACCTGCTCGCCGAGTTCAGTGGGAAAATAGAGTTCCATGTCGCCTCGCATCGTTCGAATCGCAAGATTCTAACGCAAGCGGTAAACAAGTCGCAAAGAACGGCGATCAAAGAAAGCTCTGCGGGTCGATGTCGAGCTGGATCTGCACCGAGCCGCGCTGTTTCGGGCCGTTCTCCATCATCGCCCGCAGAAACGCCTGCATGTCGGAATTACGCCGTCCATGTACCAGCAGCCGGAAGCGATGCCTGCCGCGTACCAGAGCCAGCGGCGCTTCCGCGGGACCCAGCACAGAAATGCCGGTGACTTTCGGCGCGGCGGCCCTGAGGCCTCGTGCATGGGTTTCCGCGTCCGCCCGGGTATCGGCGGAGACGATCAGCGAGGCCAGCCGGCCGAATGGCGGAAGGATCGCCTTTTCGCGCTCGGCGATCTCCCGCTCGTAGAAAGCGCCGGCATCACCGGAGACGATCGCCTGCATCACCGGATGTTGCGGCTGGAAGGTCTGCAGCAGGCCGTGACTCTTGAGGCCGGTTCGTCCGGCGCGGCCGGTGACCTGGCTCAGAAGCTGGAAGGTGCGCTCGGCGGCGCGCGGATCGCCATTCGAAAGCCCGAGGTCGGAATCGACGATGCCGACCAGCGTCATCAGCGGAAAGTTATGGCCCTTGGCGACCAACTGCGTGCCGATGACGATATCCGCCTCGCCCTTGGCGATCGCCTCAAGCTCCAGCCGCATGCGCTTGACGCCGCCGAGCAGGTCCGACGACATCACGATCGTCCGCGCCTCCGGAAAATGTTTTTCGACCTCTTCGGCGATCCGCTCCACCCCCGGCCCGCAGGCGACGAGGTGGTCGAACGTGCCGCATTCGGGACACGCTTCCGGGGTGCGCTCCGAATAGCCGCATTGATGGCACTGGATCTGGCTCTTGAACCGGTGCTCCACCAGCCAGCTCGAACATTGCGGGCATTGGAACCGGTGGCCGCAGACGCGGCAGAGCGTCAGCGGCGCATACCCACGCCGGTTGAGGAACAGCAGCGACTGCTCCTTCCGTTCAAGGGTTTTCTTCATGGCGCGCAAAAGCACCGGCGACAGGAAGCCGCCGCGCTCCGGCGGGTGGCGCCGCATGTCGATCAGGTGCAGGTCCGGCATCGCCGCATCGCCGAAACGGGTCGGCAGGTGCACGGTGTTGTAGCGGCCAGCCAAGCCGTTGACCTGGCTCTCCACCGAGGGGGTCGCGGAAACGAGCACGATCGGGAAATCGCCGATCCGGGCCCGCACAACCGCCATGTCGCGGGCATTGTAGAAGACCCGGTCTTCCTGCTTGTAAGCCGGGTCGTGCTCTTCGTCGACGATGATCAGGCCGAGGTCTTCGAAGGGCAGGAACAGCGCCGAGCGCGCGCCGGCGACCACCTTCACCTCGCCGGTCACCACGCCGCGCCAGACCTTTTCGCGCATGCGGGGGGCTAGATCCGAATGCCATTCGCCGGGCTTGGCGCCGAACCGCTCCTGAAAGCGCTCGAGGAAGCTCGAGGTCAGCGCGATTTCGGGTAGCAGGATCAGCACCTGCTTTCCGCGCCTCAGGGTTTCGGCGATCGCCTCGAAATAGACTTCCGTCTTGCCCGAACCGGTGACGCCGTCGATCAGCGAGGCGGAGAACCCGCCGGCCCGGATCGATTCCAGGATGTCCACTGACGCCTGGTTCTGCGGCCCCTCGATGCGCGGGCTGATATAATCCGGATCGGGCCGGGCGACGACCGGCGGCGGAGGCAGGAAGACTGTCTCGAAAATCCCTTGCGCCGTCAGCCCGTCGACAACGCTCATCGAGACGCCGGCGGCATGCGCCAGCCCGCTGCGCGTCCACGGGATTTCCTCCTCGCCGGCGAGATCGAGCACCCGGGCGCGCGCCGGCGTCAGCCGCTCCGGCTGGCCGCCGAGATACCGCAATCCCTCGACCATCGGCTCGGGATCGAGCGCTGCCGGCGCGCGGATCGCCATGCGCGCCACGAGGCCCGGCGGCGACAGCGTATAGCTCGCCACCCAGTCGACGAAATCGCGCATCTCCTTGGAAAGCGGCGGGCAATCGAAGACCAGCTTGATCGGCCTCAGCTTCTTGGGATCGAGCTTGTCGTCGTTGTCCCCGTCCCAGACGACGCCGATCAGCTGCCGCGGACCGACCGGCACCTGGACCACCGAACCGGGTTCCACATGCACCCCTTCCGGCACGGCATAGCTATACGCGCCCGGCACCGGCAGCGGCACCAGGACCGGCACCACCCTTGCCAATGACGGCGCTTCAAACAGTGAACCGAAGAGATCGGACGAATCTATGCCCATGGGCGGGACCATGCCCAAACGCGGAACAAAAGTGAACCCTAAACAGGATTAGTCATCTTCGTCATCGATGGCGCCGGTCAGCCGCATGCCCTGGATCCAGGTCGCGCCCTCCTTTCGTATCACCCGCCGCGGCCGCGTGCCGCAACGCTCCTCGACAGCGGAAGCAAGCGGTTCCGAATGGGTAACGATCCAGATCTGGCTGTGGCGAGCGGCCTGGGCGATCATGTCTGCCAGCGGCGCCAGCATATCCGGATGCAGGCTCGCCTCCGGCTCGTTGAGCGCGATCAGCGGCGGCTGGCGATAGGACAACAGCGCCGCAGCGAGCCCCAGGAAGCGGATCTGCCCATCGGAAAGCTCACGCGGCTGAAACACCCGTTTGGGAAAATCCGGGAAGGTCAGGCCGAATTCCGCATATTCGCCGGGCTCAGGCACATGCAGTTTCGCCCCGCCAAGGGCCGCAGCAACGGCCCGGTCGAGCTCCACCGTATCCCCGCGGGTGTGGACGAGCGTCGCGAACACCGCCGCCATGTTACCGCCGTCCTGATCCAGCAGCGGCGAGGTAACGGCAAGGCAGGGCTGCCGCAGGGTGGAATCCCGATCCGTTCGAAAACCATGGAAGAACCGCCAGCCATCGATCAATCGTCGAAAAGCCCCGGCTTCCGGGTAGTGGCCGGCATCGCCGAGCAGCGCGATTGCCGTTTCCGAGGTCATCGCCTTTTCGGGATACTCCTCCATGCGACCGCTTGTCCCGCGCACCATGATCCCAGGCCCGGTGCGTTTTATCATTGTCACGGGCCGCGAACCGGTTTCAACGACAAGCTCCTCCTCCTTCACCTGCGGCTCGAAGGCAAAGCCCGCCGCATCGATAGGCGGACGAAGCCCCGCCTCGACGCGGTAGCGGAACGTCACCGCCCGCTCTTCATCAAGAACCTCGACCTCGAGCTTGATGCGGAAATTCTTCTCCTGCCGGCGCTGGCCGGACCAGAGCGCCGAGGCCATCCCGCCTTCGGCCGCGATCTCATAGGCCAGATTGCCGCGAACCGCCGCCTGCACCAGCTGCAGGGCGCGGTAAAGGTTGGACTTTCCGACACCGTTCTCGCCGATGAACAGGTTAACACCGGCCAGATCCATGCGGATCGAGCGCAGCGAGCGATAATTGGCGGCAAACATCGAGCGAAGCAGCATTTTCCATTCCTAGCCGAACAACGGGATGAAAAAAATGCTGCTCAGGTCAGGCGCAAAGTATGCGTATAACTCTCGCCCGTCAGCGGCTGAAAGCCCATGGCCTGCCAGAAACTGATGGCATCGTCGCTGCCGGCATGGACCGTGACGACCGATGTGCAAGAGCGGGCGTGTTCGAGCAGGTGTTCGGCAAGGCGCCTGCCGATGCCCCTACCTCGGTATTGCCGCGATACATAAAAGCGACGCATCCGCAGCCAGTCGGGCCGCGTTGGCTCGAGCGTCATCCCACCGACGGCGATCAACTGTCCCTGATCATGGGCGCCGAGCAGGCTTTCGCCGCGTCGCTCGAAGCGATTGATTCCGGAAGACCATTCCTCGGCGATGCGCAGGATGTGACTATAACCTTCCTGCTTGGCGGCCTCGGCGAGCAGCATGACGCCCCCGGCCAGCGGGTCCCCGAGCGGAGCAATCACCACACCCATACCGAAGGGGGCTATATCCACGGGACGCATCTCTTTCACGCCGCCGAAGCTGTCTGTGATTTCTCCACGGCCTTGAACGTCGCATCGCCATCCGCGGCAAGTTCGAACACCGTGTGCTGTTCCAGTGCCTTGGTGACCTCCGTCATATCGCCATCCAGCGCGCTCGGCGGGATCATCTGGCCGACGGTGAAATCGAAATGGTCGCCCTTCTTGTTCAGGAGCTCGTAGAACACCGTCATGTCGCGCAGTTCCGTCGACCATTTGGCGAACCAGTAGAACAGGCCGGAATTGCGCGCCCGCATGTGGATCGGCAGGATCGGCAGATTGTACTTGCGGGCGAGACTGACGGCGGAAGTTTTCCACGGCCGTTCGTTGAGCTTGCCCTCCGCCCAGTAGGCGATGCGCCCCGAGGGAAACAGCACCATGACCTTGCCGTCCTCGATGGTCTTGTTGGTCAGAACCAGCGTCTCGCGCGCCTTCAGCTTGGTCTTGTATTCCTCCCGCCATTCGACGGGGATGATCATCTCGGAAAAACAGGGATTGACGCGCACCGCGTCACGGTTGGCGAACACCATCATGTCCGGACGGCGCGACTTCAGGAGGTCGAACACGGCAACCCCGTCGGCGATCCCGGTCGGATGGTTGCTGACGAGAATGAAGCCGCCCTTTTCGGGAATGCGCTCGGCATTGGCGACCGTCACGTCCAGCTTCAGGAGGTCGCTCATGTATTCGAAGCACTGGAAGCCGCTGAGCGTCGAGATGTCGTTGGCGAACCTGATCGCCCGTCCATAACGCAGCAGCGTGTAGAGAAATGGCCGCATCACCGGCCAGAGCGGATTCTGGACGATCCGCTGGCCGCGCTCGGCAATCAATGTGTCGACGATGTGACCGGGTCTGCCTTGTGAAACGAGGGCGATTGTTTCCGCGAACTGTCCAAAAGTGGTCGTAGAATCACGGCGCGCCATAGAAACTCCCGCAGGCAGGACCTGCTTGGTATGGCAGCCCCGTATGATCGAACGATGACATCGTTACCCACGACTAAGGCAGTCTTAGGGATTTTGTAACGCCGTCCAGAGCAATCTGGGGCGCAACCAATCCAAATTCAACGGGGCCGACAGTGAATGAGCTGCTGATTATCGCCGCACCCGATCTTATGGAAAAACGTCGCGAATGGCTGGAGAGCCTGGCAAACGAACGCCGGCTTTCGGACAACACGCTCGATGCCTATGAACGCGATACGCGGCAGTTTTTGACGTTTCTGACCCGACATCTGGCAGGTCCGGCGAAAATTTCCGATATCCACACCCTGCGCCCGGCCGACCTGCGTGCTTTCCTGGCTGCCCGCCGCCGAGACGGTTCCGGAGCAAGGTCGCTCGGCCGGCATCTTGCGGGGCTCCGTTCATTTCTTCGTTATCTCGAGCGAAAGGGCTTGGTGAACGCTGCAGCCGCCGGCGCCATCCGGGCGCCGAAGCAGCCGAAGTCCCTGCCGAAACCGCTGACCGACCGTCAGGCGCTCAACCTCGTCACGACAGGTGCCCAGCTGCAGGAAGAGCCGTGGATCGCCGCGCGGGATGCCGCCGTGCTGGCGCTGCTCTACGGCTGCGGCCTGCGCATCTCCGAGGCCCTGGGTCTCAGACCAACGGATCTGACGCCGGGCGCGACAACCCTGCGGATCACCGGCAAGGGCGGCAAGACCCGCCTCGTACCGCTGCTGCAGGCCGTGTTCGATGCCGTCGCCACCTACAGGAAACTTTGCCCCTACCATCTGGAAGCCGAAAAGCCGCTGTTTCGCGGCGCCCGCGGCGGGCCGCTGCAGCCGGCGATCATCCAGCGAGAAATGCAGAAACTAAGAAGCGCCTTCGGGCTGCCGGAGACGGCAACCCCGCATGCGCTGCGGCATTCCTTCGCCACCCATCTGCTCGCCGGCGGCGGCGACCTGCGCACCATCCAGGAACTGCTCGGCCATGCCAGCCTTTCGACGACCCAGGTCTATACCGGCGTCGATTCCTCAAGGCTGCTGGAAGTTTACGACCGCGCCCACCCCCGTGCTTAGCCCCTAAATCTGCCTGAACGAAGTTTTAACCAACTGCGTTAAGCGCTTGTGCAGCCGCCATCGCTAACATGCCGGCAACTTTCAGACGGATGACATGATGACTCCCGCCTTTGCCTCCCCCACCGGCGCTTTGATCAAGCGCGCCCAAGGTTTCGTGCTGTGGCTGATCGCGGCTGCCCACGTCGTGGCGCTTGCCTCTCTCCTTCTCGTCCTCGGCTCGCTGTCCCCGGCACGGGCGGAAACGCCCGCCTGCGACGGCCGGAACCTTCTCGAAGAGATGAAGGCCGAAAAGTCGGCGCTCTACGACCAGATCGTCACTGAAGCCGCCAAAGTGCCGAACGGCAAGGGCATTTTCTGGAAGATCGAGAAGGGCGGGCTGGCACCATCCTATCTGCTCGGCACCATGCATGTGTCCGATCCGCGGGTTCTGAAAATGCCGCTCGGCGCCGCCGAAGCCCATTCCAAGGCGAAGACCATCATCATCGAATCCGACGAGGTCATCGACGAGAAGAAGGCGATGGCCAAGATGCTCGCCAAACCGGAACTGATGATGCTGACGGACGGCAGCACGATCGATTCGCTCTTGCCGAAGGACGATGTGGTGCTGCTCGAAACCGGCCTGAAGGCCCGCGGAGTGCCGCTCTCGGCCGTCTCGCGCATGCGGCCCTGGATGCTGATGGCGCTCGTTTCCGTGCCGGCCTGCGAGCTTGCCCGCAAGGCCCAGAACGTCGCCTTCCTCGACAAGAAGATCGCCGAACAGGCAACCGCCGAGGGCAAGCCCGTCAAGGGCCTGGAAACGCTCGAAGAGCAGGCGGCGGCGCTGAATGCCATCCCGATCGATCTGCACCTCAAGTCGCTGATCGAAACCATCAAGCTCGGCAAGCGCGTCGACGATGTCTTTGAGACGCTGACGGAAGTCTATCTTTCCGGTGAGATCGGCCTTGCCATGCCGATGCTGAAAGCCGTGGCACCCGACGGAACCGAGGACGAGGCCGGTTATGGCGACTTCGAAAACCTGGTGGTCAGCAAGCGCAACCATGTCATGGCCGATCGGGCAGCTCCGATCCTCGATCAGGGCGGTGCCTTCATGGCTGTTGGCGCCCTTCACCTGCCGGGCGAGGAAGGCCTTGTCGAGCTCTTCCGGAAGAAGGGCTTCAAGGTGACGGCGGTCAATTGACGCCGCCCATCCTTCATCGACCACTCGTCATCCGCTTCAGCACATCGGTCTTCCAGTAGAACTGATGCACCAGAGCGCCGCCGATATGGGCGACGATCAACGCCCACATCAAAAGTTTCAGCGGTCCCGCATGGGCGAAGCCGGCTGTCGCGTTGGCGAAGAACCAGGCGCTGATGCCGGCGAGCGGCATGGCGACAAAAAGCGCGTAAAAAGCCCAGTGGCTGATCTTCGCCACCACCCGCAGAAACGGCGGCTCTTGCCTCGGCTCCGGCGGCACGCCTTGCACCAGCCGCAGACAGAGCCGGATCAGGCCGAGAACCAGCACGCTGATACCGACATAGGCGTGGATGTTGGCCGCACTCACCTGTTCCGGCGTCAGCGTCTGGCCGCGGAACATCAGCCGCGCGGCAGTCTCCATCGCATCGGTGAAAAGCAGGTTGAAGAGGATCAGCGCCGCCATCAGCCAATGCAGGATACGCTGCGGCAAGGTGAACGAGAGAGCCATTTCTCGGCCTTTTCAGAACGTTGGAACAATGGAATCCAGTCTATGGCCGTTTCCCGGAGGCTCAAGCGAAAGCGGCAAGCCTGTCCAAGATTTAATCCTGGAATTGACCAATCGTAATTCCAAACCATGTGTTCGGCTGGTAGCGATGACCACTATCGTCCGCTGGGGACAATTGCGCCGAAGGCGCTGATCGGTGTAAAAATTCCGGCCGTTTGACCTTGGAGGAGATGCAACATGGATCGATTTACCGGCGGTTGCCTGTGCGGCAACGTGCGATTTGTGGCGTCGGGACTGCCGTACCGGGTCGGCCTCTGTCACTGTCTCGACTGCCGCAAGCACCATGGAGCGCTTTTCCACGCTTCCGCGATATTTCCGCAGGATGCGGTGACGGTCGATGGTGAGACACGCGAGTACGCCGGGCGGTTTTTCTGTCCCCGCTGTGGTTCCTCGGTTTTCGCACGCACGGCGGACGAGATCGAAGTCAACCTCGGATCCCTGGATGCACCAGACCAGCTGACGCCGACCTACGAAAGCTGGATCATCCGCCGCGAGTCCTGGTTGCCGCCGTTTCCGCTCGCGAGACGATACGAGCGCGACCGCGACGCCACGGGTCGCTTCGAGGGATAGGGAGCGCAGACAGTGAAAAGGGCAGGACAATGTCCCACCCTTTCTGATCGTACCGGCATGGAAGCGCTGGACGCGCTCACATATGGATCGGCTTGAAGAAGGTCGCGAGCGCGGCTTCCTTGACCGCTTCCGACATGGTCGGGTGGGCATGGCAGGTGCGGCCGAGGTCTTCCGACGAACCGCCGAATTCCATCAGCACGGCGATCTCGTGGATCATTTCGCCGGCGCCGAAACCGACGATATGGCCGCCGAGAACCCGGTCGGTATCCTTGTCGGCGAGGATCTTCACGAAGCCGTCCGTCGCCAGCATCGCGCGGGCGCGGCCGTTGGCGGTGAACGGGAACTTGCCGACCTTGTAGGCGATGCCCGCAGCCTTCAGCTCTTCCTCAGTCTTGCCGACGGAGGCCACTTCCGGCTGGGTGTAGACGACGCCGGGGATGACGTCGTAGTTCACATGGCCATGCTGGCCGGCGATGATCTCGGCGATCGCAACGCCTTCGTCTTCCGCCTTGTGGGCGAGCATCGGGCCGCGAACGACGTCGCCGATCGCGTAGATGCCTTCGACATTGGTCTTGAAGTGGCCGTCGATCTCGACGCGGCCGCGGTTGTCGAGCTTGACGCCCGCTTCTTCCAGACCGAGACCCGCCGTGTAGGGCTTGCGGCCGGTGGCGATCAGCACGACGTCGGCTTCGAGCGTCTGGGCGTCGCCGCCCTTGACCGGCTCATAGGTGACCTTGGCGCCATTGGCGGTCTTTTCGACACCGGTGACCTTGGCATCCGTACGGATGTCCATGCCCTGCTTCGCCATCATGCGCTGGAACTGCTTGGAAACGTCGCCGTCCATGCCGCCGAGCAGCTTGTCGAGATATTCGACGACGGTCACCTTGGCACCGAGGCGCGACCAGACCGAACCGAGCTCCATGCCGATGACGCCGCCGCCGACCACGATCAGGTGCGCCGGCACCTTTTCGAGCGCGATGCCGCCGGTCGACGAGATGATCACCTTCTCGTCGATCTCGACATTGACGCCCGGAATGCCGGCAACGTCGGAGCCGGTGGCGATGACGATGTTCTTGGTTTCCAGTTCCTGCACCTTGCCGTCGTCGCCGGTCACGGAGACCTTGCCGGCCGAGACGATCTTGCCGGTGCCGATCAAGCCGTCGATCTTGTTCTTCTTGAAGAGAAAGGAGACGCCGTCGACGTTCGACTTAACGGTCGCGTCCTTGTGGGCCATCATCTTTTCAAGATTGAGTTTCGGAGCCGAGACCTCGACGCCGAGCGCATCCATGCCATGGGCGGCGTGGGCGAACATTTCGGAAGCGTGCAGCAGCGCCTTGGAAGGGATGCAGCCGATGTTGAGGCAGGTCCCGCCATAGGTGGCACGCTTTTCCACGACCGCGACCTTGAGGCCGAGCTGGGCAGCCTTCACCGCGCAGACGTAACCGCCGGGGCCGCTTCCGATGACGACGAGATCATATGCCATAGTACTTTTTCCTTCTCTTCATCTCTTAGCGCCCGCCGCTCACGTCGAGTATGGCGCCGGTTACGTAGGAAGCCGCTGGCGACAGAAAATAGAGGACGGCACCCGCCACCTCTTCCGCCCTGCCCGGCCGTTGCATGGGAACGCTGGGCGCCATATCGCGCGCCCGGTCCGGCAGGCCGCCGGACGCGTGGATATCCGTGTCGATAATACCCGGGCGGATCGCGTTGACGCGCACGCCTTCCATCGCGACTTCGCGCGCCAGGCCGATGGTCAGCGTATCGATCGCCGCCTTCGAAGCAGCGTAATCGACATATTGCCCCGGAGAACCAAGCTTGGCGGCCATCGACGAGATATTGACGATTGCGCCACCCTTGCCGCCATGTCTCGTCGACATGCGGCGCACCGCTTCCCCGGCACAGAGGATCGAACCGGTGACATTGATCCGCATCATCCGCTCGATGCGTTCCGCGCTCATCTCGTCGATGCGCTGCGGCATGTCGACGATCCCGGCATTGTTGACCAGCCCGTCCAGCCGCCCGAAATGTCGGTCGACCGCCTGAAACATCGCGACGATCTCGGCCGCATTGCCGACATCCGCCTGGACCGCGATCGCCTCGCCGCCGGCTGCCTCGATTTCCGAAACCACCTTTTCTGCAGCCTCCTGATTGGAGGCGTAGTTCACCGCTACGCGCCAGCCACGGCTGGCGGCCATGAGCGAGACCGCCGCACCGATGCCGCGGCTTCCGCCGGTCACCAGGAGAACAGGGTTTTCGCTCATGCCTTGCATTCCTTGAACTCGTACAGGTCCCAGGGGACCTGTTTCAGGCCGCTCTTGCCCCATAGCGTCGAATGGCGGACCGCCGGGCCGAAGCCCGGCATCAGGATCGCGTCCGGCGCCTGGGCATCGGCCGCGCCCAATATGTCGATATGGCCAGTCGCCACATCAAGGGCATAGGGCACGCCGGTCCAGACGGTGCAGGCCCGGAGTTCCGCGCCCGTCGCATCGCCCTGCGGGCAGTTGTTCGTCACCATGCCGCCGGGACGCTTGGACTCGTCGTCATACATGACGTTGCCGTCGAGTTTCAGCTTGCCCCCGGTGATGGTGAAGAGATGGCTGACCACCGCAGCGTCCGAACCGACCGACTTGAACGCAAGCACGGTTCCGGCAGTCGCCTCGACGAACACCGCCTTCTCTATCGCGCACCGCTCGGCAGCCGCTGCCACGCCCGGCACCAGGCACAGTATCGGAAGCCATGTTTTCAAGGATGCGATCATGGCGTCACCGGAAGAGCGCGATGGTCATGGCCAGAAGCCCGATCAGGCTCACCGTCCAGACGAGGGACCGGATATAGGGCACGCCGCCCATGTAGAGCGGGATATAGACGACCCGGGAGACCAGCCAGATCCAGCCGCCAATCAGCCCCCAGCCGGATGCGTCATCACCCGCAAAGGCAACGCCGAGCAGCAGGCCGACGAACGCCGGATAGGTCTCCTGGAAATTCTTCGAGGAGCGTTCGGCACGCCCCGCGAACCGGCCCCTCGGCGCCAGTCCCTGGTCCCGCGGGCCGGCGTTCCATTCACTACCAAGTTCGCGGGTGGAAAGCGTACCCTGCAGCAGAATGTGGAACACCAGAAGGACAACGCTCAAGGCCAGCAGCGTCATGTATGGCGTTGCGGTAACCCCGAGCGTTTCCATGGGTCCATTCCCGTCTTAGAGATCGAGAACCAGGCGTTCCGGATCCTCGAGGCTTTCCTTGACGCGCACGAGGAAGGTCACGGCTTCCTTGCCGTCCACCATGCGGTGGTCGTAGGAGAGCGCGAGATACATCATCGGGCGGATGACGATCTGGCCGCCGACGACGACCGGGCGGTCCTGGATCTTGTGCATGCCGAGAATGCCGGACTGCGGAGCGTTGAGGATCGGCGAGGACATCAGCGAACCGTAGACGCCGCCGTTGGAGATGGTGAACGTGCCGCCCTGCATGTCTGCCATGGAGAGCTGGCCGTCGCGGGCGAGCTTGCCGAGGCGGCCGATATCCTTCTCGATTTCGGCGATCGACATCTGGTCGGCATTGCGCACGACCGGAACCACCAGGCCCTTGTCGGTGCCGACGGCGACGCCGACATGGCAATACTGCTTGTAGATGATGTCGGTGCCGTCGATCTCGGCGTTGACGGCCGGCAGTTCCTTCAGCGCGTGGGTCACGGCCTTGGTGAAGAAGCCCATGAAGCCGAGCTTGACGCCATGCTTCTTCTCGAACACGTCCTTGTAGCGGTTGCGCAGGTCCATCACCGCCTTCATGTCCACCTCGTTATAGGTGGTCAGCATGGCGGCGGTGTTCTGCGCGTCCTTGAGGCGGCGGGCGATCGTCTGGCGCAGGCGCGTCATCTTCACGCGCTCTTCGCGGGATGCGTCGTCGGCCGAGGAAACCGGACGCGGTGCCGCCGGAGCAGCAGGCGCCTGGGCCGGAGCGGAAATGCCCTTGGCGACGGCGGCGATCACGTCGCCCTTCAGAACCTGGCCACGCTTGCCCGAACCATCGATATCGGCCGTCGAGATGTTGTTGTCGGCAGCGATCTTTGCGGCAGCCGGAGCCGGCGGCATCGAGGTGGCGGCAGCAGAGGCGGTGGCGGCGGCAGCGACCGGAGCCGGAGCAGCCGGCTCGGCAGCCTTGGCCGGTGCGGCTTCGGCGGGCTTTGCAGCCGGAGCGGCGGTCGCGGTGCCGGCAGCAGCCGCATCGATCTGGCCGAGCAGGGCGCCGAGGCCGACGGTCTCGCCGTTGGCGGCGACGATTTCGGTGAGAACGCCTGCAGCCGGCGACGGAACCTCAACGGTCACCTTGTCCGTTTCGAGCTCGAGGAGCGGCTCGTCGGCCTTGACCGTATCGCCGACCTTCTTGAACCAGGTGCCGACGGTTGCCTCGCTGACGGATTCTCCCAGAGTGGGGACGCGGATTTCGGTGGCCATGATCTGTTTCCGTGTTTGTCAGGTTGTGTCTGTGAAAAGTGGAGAAGCGGCTGGGAATCAGCCGCCGAGCGCGTCTTCGAGGAAGGCTTCCAGCTGTGCGAGATGCTTCGACATCTGGCCCGTCGCAGGCGAAGCCGCTGCCGGCCGGCCCGTGTAACGAACGCGCTGATACTTCGCATCGATATGCGCCAGAACCCATTCCAGATACGGGTCGATGAACGACCACGCACCCATGTTCTTCGGCTCTTCCTGGCACCAGACCATTTCCGCGTTGCGGAAGCGGGAGAGCTCGTTGATCAGGGCCTTGGCCGGGAACGGATAAAGCTGTTCGATGCGCAGCAGGTAGATGTCGTCGATGCCGCGCTTTTCGCGCTCCTCGAGAAGGTCGTAATAGACCTTGCCGGTGCAGAGCACGACGCGACGGATCTTGGCATCCTTCTGCAGCTTGATCGGGCCGTCCTTGATGACCTCCGCATCGTCCCAGAGCAGGCGATGGAACGAGGATTCGCCGGCCATTTCGGCAAGCGTCGAGGTAGCCCGCTTGTGGCGCAGCAGGGACTTCGGCGTCATCAGGATCAGCGGCTTGCGGAAGTCGCGCTTCGTCTGCCGGCGCAGGATGTGGAAATAGTTGGCCGGCGTCGTGACGTTGGCCACCTGCATGTTGTCTTCGGCGCACATCTGCAGCCAGCGCTCCAAGCGTGCCGAGGAGTGTTCCGGACCCTGTCCTTCATAACCGTGCGGCAGCAGGCAGACGAGGCCGGACATGCGCAGCCACTTGCGTTCGCCCGACGAGATGAACTGGTCGAACACGACCTGCGCACCGTTGGCAAAGTCGCCGAACTGGGCTTCCCAGAGGGTCAGCGCATTCGGGCGGGCAAGCGAATAGCCGTATTCGAAGCCGAGGACCGCCTCTTCCGAAAGCATCGAGTTAATGACTTCGTAACGGGCCTGGGTCGGCGCCAGGTTGGCGAGCGGAATGTAGCGCTCTTCGGTATCCTGATCGTAGAGAACCGAGTGGCGCTGCGAGAACGTGCCGCGTTCGCAATCCTGGCCCGACAGGCGGATCTTGGTGCCTTCGACGGCGAGCGAACCGAATGCCAGGGCTTCCGCCATGGCCCAGTCGATGCCTTCGCCGGTCTCAACCATCTGAGCGCGATTTTCCATGAACCGCTTGATGGTGCGGTGCGCGTTGAAGCCTTCCGGAATAGTCGACAGCTTGCGGCCGATCTCGCGCAGTTCCTTCATCGGCATCGCGGTCTTACCGCGGCGCTGTTCGTCGGCGTTGTCGGCCGAACGCAGGCCCGACCACTGGCCGTCCAGCCAGTCGGCCTTGTTCGGCTTGTAGCTCTGGCCGGCCTCGAACTCGGTTTCGAGATTGGCGCGCCAGTCGGCCTTCATCTTCTCGAACTCGCCGTCGGTGAGGAGACCTTCGGCGATCAGGCGGTCGGCATAGATCTGCGCGACCGTCTTGTGGGCGCGGATGACCTTGTACATCTTCGGCTGCGTGAACGCCGGCTCGTCGCCTTCGTTATGGCCGAAGCGGCGGTAGCAGAACATGTCGATGACCACCGGCTTGTGGAACTTCATCCGGTATTCGGTCGCGATCTTGGCGGCATAGACGACCGCTTCCGGATCGTCGCCGTTGACGTGGAAGATCGGCGCCTCGATCATCTTGGCGACGTCGGACGGGTAGGGCGACGAACGCGAGAAGGCCGGATTGGTGGTGAAACCGATCTGGTTGTTGATGATGACGTGCATCGTGCCGGCGACGCGATGACCGCGCAGGCCCGAAAGGCCGAGGATTTCAGCCACAACGCCCTGGCCGGCGAAGGCCGCATCGCCGTGCAACAGCAGCGGCAGAACCTTGGAACGCTCCTTGAGGGGGATGATGTCGCCTTCCCAGACCTTGGCACGCATGTCCTGCTTGGCGCGCGCCTTGCCCATGACGACCGGGTTGACGATTTCCAGATGCGAAGGGTTGGCCGTAAGCGACAGGTGCACGGTGTTGCCGTCGAATTCGCGGTCAGAAGAAGCGCCGAGATGGTACTTCACGTCGCCCGAGCCTTCGACTTCGTCGGGCTTGAACGAACCGCCCTTGAACTCGTGGAACACTGCGCGGTGCGGCTTGCCCATGACGTTGGTCAGAACGTTCAGGCGGCCGCGGTGGGCCATGCCGACGATGACTTCTTCCAGACCGTCCTGGCCGCCGCGCTTGATGATCTGTTCGAGCGCCGGGATCAGCGATTCGCCGCCGTCAAGGCCGAAGCGCTTGGTGCCCTTGAAGCGTACGTCCAGGAACTGTTCGTAACCTTCCGCTTCCACCAGCTTCTGAAGGATCGCCTTCTTGCCGTTGGCGGTGAATTCGACGCCCTTGCCGGGACCCTCGATGCGCTCCTGGATCCAGGATTTCTCTTCCGGATTGGAGATATGCATGAATTCGACGCCGAGCGTCGAGCAATAGGTGCGCTCGAGGATCTCGATCATCTCGCGGAGCGTCGCGTATTCGAGGCCGAGCACGTTGTCGATGAAGATCTTGCGGTCGTAGTCCGCTTCCGTGAAGCCGTAAGCCGTCGGCGAAAGCTCGTTATAATCCTCGACCGCGCTGGCAATGCCGAGCGGATCGAGCTTGGCATGCAGGTGACCCCGCATGCGATAGGCGCGGATCATCATGATAGCGCGCACGGAATCCCGCGTCGCCTGCAGCACATCGGTTTCGTTGACCGGCTTGCCGGTCGCGGCGGCAGTCGCTTCCGCCTTTGCCTTCACCTTGGTTTCGATCGCCTTTTCGACGATCGGCCAGTTGCCGTCGAGCGCCGAGACCAGCTCACCGTTGGCCGTGATCGGCCAGTTCTTGCGCTGCCAGGAGGCACCCTTCGCCGCCGCCTTCACATCGTCCGGATTGTCGGCGAGTGCCTTGAAGAAGGCCTGCCATTCCGGCGCGACGGATGTCGGGTCGTCCTCGTAACGAGCATGAAGCTGCTCGATATAGGCCGCGTTCTGTCCGTCGAGGAAAGAGGTGATGAGGAACTGCTCGTTGGCTTCTTGCCGTGCCATGGTTATCTGCGGGCGCCGCGCCCGCCTCCTGACGTAATCGGAACCGAAATATATCTCCGGCCTCCGCATTTTCTTGGTCTTCGTCTTGGTACCGAACCGCGCTTGGCGGTCACGCGTCTCCAGAAATTGAGACACGCAAAACATGGACAGGCGAAACAATGTGGCGCTTCGCCTGTCCGAAGCTTGTCGGATCAATCGCCACCTATCTATCTAGGCGGCGAGTGTCCTTTATGTGGCGTCAGCCCTTGAGGACTTCAACCAAGGTCTTGCCGAGACGGGCCGGGGACGGCGACACCTTGATGCCTGCCGATTCCATTGCCGCGATCTTCGATTCTGCGTCGCCCTTGCCGCCGGAAACCACTGCACCGGCATGGCCCATCGTGCGGCCCTTCGGAGCGGTGCGGCCCGCGATGAAGCCGGCCATCGGCTTGCTGCGGCCCTTCTTGGCTTCGTCCTTCAGGAACTGCGCCGCGTCTTCTTCCGCCGAACCGCCGATTTCGCCGATCATGATGATCGAGGTCGTGGCTTCGTCAGCGAGGAACATTTCCAGCACGTCAATGAACTCTGTGCCCTTGACCGGGTCGCCGCCGATGCCGACAGCGGTGGTCTGGCCGAGGCCTTCGTTCGAGGTCTGGAACACGGCTTCATAGGTCAGCGTGCCCGAGCGGGAAACGATGCCGACCGAGCCCTTGCGGAAGATCGAGCCCGGCATGATGCCGATCTTGCATTCTTCCGGGGTCAGGATGCCCGGGCAGTTGGGGCCGAGCAGTCGCGACTTGGAGCGGTCGAGGCGAGCCTTGACGCGGACCATGTCCATGACCGGGATGCCTTCGGTGATGCAGGTGATGAAGGGAACTTCGGCTTCGATCGCTTCGATGATCGCGTCCGCGGCGCCTGCCGGCGGAACGTAGATCACGGTCGCGTCGGCGCCGGTCCGTTCTCTGGCTTCAGCAACCGAGGTGAAGATCGGCAGCGCCGTACCGTCGACGCCGGACGACCACGATTCGCCACCCTTCTTGGGATGAACGCCGCCCACCATCTTGGTGCCGTAGTAGCCGAGCGCCTGTTCCGTGTGGAAGGTGCCGGTCTTCCCGGTCAGGCCCTGGACGATGACCTTCGTGTCTTTGTTAACGAGAATAGACATTGATTCCGGTCCTTCCAGGTTAGGCTTCGATCGCCGCGACGATCTTCTTCGCCGCGTCGTCAAGATCGTCAGCCGCAGTGATCGCGAGACCGGACTCGTTGAGGATTTTCTTGCCGAGTTCGACATTGGTGCCTTCGAGGCGCACCACCAGCGGAACCTTCAAGCCGACTTCCTGAACCGCAGCGACAACGCCTTCGGCGATGACGTCGCAGCGCATGATGCCGCCGAAGATGTTGACGAGGATGCCCTCGACCTTCGGGTCCGCGGTGATGATCTTGAAGGCCGCAGCCACCTTCTCCTTGCCGGCGCCGCCGCCGACGTCGCAGAAGTTGGCAGGCTCCTTGCCGTAGAGCTTGATGATGTCCATCGTCGCCATGGCGAGACCGGCACCGTTGACCATGCAGCCGATATTGCCGTCGAGCGCGACATAGGCGAGGTCCCACTTGGAGGCTTCGATTTCCTTGGCGTCTTCTTCGGTCTCGTCGCGCAGCGCCTTGACGTCGTCGTGGCGGAAGAGCGCGTTGCCGTCGAACGACATCTTCGCGTCGAGAACGCGCAGGTGGCCGTTCTTCATGACGATCAGCGGATTGATCTCGAGAAGGGCCATGTCCTTCTCGTTGAAGGCCTTGTAGAGCAGCGGGAAGAGCGACTTGGCATCTTCGCCGGCAGCGCCGTCGAGTTCCAGAGCCTTGGAGATCGCGGCGATATCCGCAGCCGTCACGCCGGCTTCCGGGTCGATGGCGATCGTCTGGATCTTTTCAGGCGTGTCGTGGGCAACGGCTTCGATGTCCATGCCGCCTTCGGTCGAAACCACGAATGCGACGCGGCCGACCGAGCGGTCCACCAGCAGCGAGCAATAGAGTTCGCGGGCAATGTCGGCGCCGTCTTCGATATAGAGGCGGTTGACCTGCTTGCCTGCTTCGCCGGTCTGCGCGGTCACCAGCGTGTTGCCGAGCATTTCCTTGGCATGCGCCTTGGCTTCCTCGATCGAGAAGGCCAGGCGAACGCCGCCCTTGGCGTCGGGGCCGAGTTCCTTGAACTTGCCCTTGCCGCGGCCGCCCGCATGGATCTGGCTCTTGACGACGTAAAGCGGACCCGGCAGCGACTTCGCAGCAGCCTCGGCCTCGTCAGCCTTGAGGATCGCAACACCTTCCGCAACCGGCGCGCCATAGCCCTTCAGCAGAGCCTTGGCCTGATATTCATGAATGTTCATGGGTTTGTCCCTGTTTCGATGACTTCAGCGCGTCAATTACTTGAGAGCCGGGGCGATGTTGATGCAGGCTTCGCAGAGGCCGGCAACGGCGCCGACGGACTTCTGGAAGGCAGCTTCTTCGTCCTTGTTGAACTCGACCTCGATGATGCGCTCGACACCACCGGCGCCGATGATCGTCGGAACGCCGACATACATGTCCTTCACGCCGTACTGGCCGGAGAGATAGGCGGCAGCCGGCAGAACGCGCTTCTTGTCCTTGAGGAAGGATTCGGCCATTTCGATCGCCGAGGCGGCCGGCGCGTAATAGGCCGAACCGGTCTTCAGCAGGCCGACGATTTCGGCGCCGCCGTCACGGGTGCGCTGGATGATTTCTTCGAGACGTTCCTTGGTGACCCAGCCCATCTTGACGAGGTCGGTGAGCGGCACGCCGCCGACGGTCGAGTAACGGGCGAGCGGCACCATCGTGTCGCCATGACCGCCGAGAACGAAGGCGGTGACGTCCTGGACGGAAACGTTGAATTCTTCGGAAAGGAAGAGGCGGAAGCGGGCGCTGTCGAGCACGCCGGCCATGCCGACGACCATGTTCTTCGGCAGGCCCGAGAACTTCTGAAGAGCCCAGACCATCGCGTCGAGCGGGTTGGTGATGCAGATCACGAAGGCGTTCGGGGCATATTTCTTGATGCCGGCGCCGACCTGTTCCATGACCTTCAAGTTGATGCCGAGCAGGTCGTCGCGGCTCATGCCCGGCTTGCGGGCGACGCCGGCGGTGACGATGCAGACATCGGCGCCTTCGATAGCCGCATAGTCGCTGGCGCCGGAAAGCTTGGCATTGAAGCCCTCGACCGGGCCGGACTGGGCGATATCGAGGCCCTTGCCCTGCGGGATGCCGTCAGCGATGTCGAAGAGGACGATGTCGCCCAATTCCTTCAGGCTGGCGAGATGTGCCAGCGTTCCACCGATCATGCCAGAACCAATAAGTGCGATCTTCTTGCGCGCCATCGAAAAGCTTCCTTTCGAGATCCGAATCCATGGCAGACTACGGCTCGCCTACCAACGTGCCAGACCGCATACCGCCATCCGCCCGAAATGGCAATCGATTATTTCCGGCCCAACTTTTTCAATCGGTTAGATGTTAAAACTCTTACGTAAACGTAAGAGTTTCTGTCACCAAACCGTTAAAGTCGGCGGCGCTTTTCCTGGTGCAGTGCAAGATAGCCCGGGCTGCGCATCTCAAAAAGACGCGAGACGGTGCGGTCGAACTCGAAGCCTTCTGTGCCTTTTCGCTCCAGGAGGATATGTTCCGGCGCGGTCGCGGCGGAAATATAGAGCCGGACCGCGTGGTCGTAGAGCGCATCGACGAGGTTGATCAGCCGCTTGGTTTCATTGCGCTTCTCCGGCCCGAGTTGCGGAACGCGCTCGACGAAGATCGCGTCGAAGCGATCGGCGAGCGCCAGATAGTCCGACGCCCCAAGCGGCTTGCCGCAGATGTCCTTGAAATCGAAGCGCGCCGCCCGTCCGACGGCGGAGGGCACGTGGATGCTGCGGCCCTTCATGGGGATCTCGGCAGGCGCCGCCTTCTTGCCTTCAGTCACCTGGTGCCAGGCGGATTCCATCGCGGCGTCGGCGCGCGCATCAAGCGGCGTCACGTAGACCGGCAGGCTTGCTTGCTTCTGCATGCGGTAGTCGTTGGGCGAGTCGAGGGTGACCACGTCCACGTAGCGGTTGAGAAGCGCGATGAACGGCAGGAACAGCCCGCGGTTCAGCCCGTCCCTGTAGAGATCGCCGGGGGCCACGTTGGAGGTCGCGACCAGCACGCAGCCGAGCCCGAACAGCTCCGTGAACAGCCGCGCCAGGATCATCGCATCGGTGATGTCGGTGACCGAGAATTCGTCGAAGCAGAGAAGCTCGGCTTCCGCAAAGAGAGCGGCAGCGACCGGCGGCACCGGATCGGCCTGCTTGGTCTCGCCGCGCTTCAGCTTCTGGCGATGGTCGTGAATGCGATTATGCACATCCGCCATGAACTCGTGGAAATGCGCCCGGCGCTTCTTTGTCGTCGGCGCCTTCTTGAAGAACATGTCCATCAGCATGGTCTTGCCGCGCCCGACGCTGCCATGCACGTAAAGCCCGCGGATTTCGCGCGGCCGCCCGCCGCCCTTGGCGAAAAGCCAGCCGAGCGCACTCTTCTTCTTCGCAGGTCCCGTCTCGCGAAGGCAGGTCAGCAGATGGTCGAGCTTGGCGGCAACCGCCAGCTGGGCTGCGTCAGCGGTCAGCACACCCGACACAGTCAAAGCCTTCAGCTCCTCGCCGACGCTCGTCGTGTATTCGGGAATGGGTTCCAACCGGACGCCCTCGATACTGCGGGGAACCGCTTAGCGGCTGAGGCTGACCGGCTGGCCGGAGTTCATCGTACCGTCGAAGCGGTTCTCGGCGCTCTTGTAGACGCGTCCGATCACGTCGCCGGCCCGGTTCTTGAACTGAACCATCTTGCCCGACACGTCCCAGGAACCCATCGCCGTCAGTTCGCCGGCACAGCCGCGGGTACCGCCGCGCGAACCGCCGCCGAGATTGGTGAGTGTCAGGAACATGTCGCAGGACGAACCGGAATTGGACACACGCCAATTGCCGACCATCGCTTCCTTCTTGATGTCGAGCGCAGTCGCAGGCGGTGCTGCATTGGCCGACGCCATGGCAGGATTTGCGCCGGGCGCGCTCGGGAACTGGGAGGAACCGGCAGTGCCGGGAGGCGGCGGCAGCTGCCCGCCCTGAACGGACGGCACGGGCTGCGCCTGAAGCGGCGCTGGCTGAGAGGGTTGGGCGGGCAGATCGCTATAAGGGCTATAGGATGTGCGCTGGCAACCGGCCAGTGCCAAGGCAAGAACAAGTCCCGTCGCCACGTATCTGAACTGCATCATCTAACTCCTGCTTTCAGCTTGACCCGCCACCGATGCCACTGAATTGAGACCGAATTATCGTAAACCACCTTGGTTAATCAAGTCGTATTGGAACAATTCGGCATGGCTGATCAAGAAGAATGCTGCAATGCATCCGGTCCCGCCGACGCGGGGACCGGATGAGGCATCAAATGTCGAGAACGCCTCAGACGCGACGCTCGACCATCATCTTCTTGATTTCGGCGATCGCCTTGGCCGGGTTCAGGCCCTTGGGGCAGGTCTGGGCGCAGTTCATGATCGTGTGGCAGCGATAGAGCCGGAACGGATCCTCAAGATTGTCGAGGCGCTCGCCCTTGGCTTCGTCGCGGCTATCGATCAGCCAGCGATAGGCCTGCAGCAGGGTGGCCGGGCCGAGATAACGGTCGCCGTTCCACCAGTAGCTCGGACAGGAGGTCGAGCAGCAGGCGCACAGGATGCACTCGTAGAGGCCGTCGAGCTTCTGGCGGTCTTCGTGGCTCTGCTTCCATTCCTTGGCCGGCGGCGGCGAAACCGTCTTCAGCCAGGGCTCGATCGAGCGGTGCTGGGCGTAGAAGTTGGTGAGGTCCGGAACCAGGTCCTTGACCACAGGCATATGCGGCAGCGGATAGACCTTCACGGTGCCCTTCACGTCGTCCATGCCCTTGGTGCAGGCGAGCGTGTTGGTGCCGTCGATGTTCATGGCGCAGGAGCCGCAGATGCCCTCGCGACAGGAGCGGCGCAGCGTCAGCGTCGGATCGATATTGTTCTTGATGTAGAGCAGACCGTCGAGAACCATCGGGCCGCAATCGTCGACATCGATGTAATAGGTGTCGATGCGCGGGTTCTGGCCGTCATCCGGGTTCCAGCGGTAGATGCGGAATTCCCGGACGTTCTTGGCGCCGGCCGGCTTCGGCCAGGTCTTGCCTTCGGTCATCTGAGAGTTCTTGGGAAGAGCGAGTTCAACCATGGTAAGATCCTAGTTTGCCGACAGGAATTCTGTCTTCACATAACCCTTGCAACCACCGAACAGAGCGTTGCTCGCGCGGACGAAAGCCACTGCTCCAGATCGCTCCAGTACTTCCGCCCGAGTGCCCGGATCGACTATGCAAGCGAGGTCCTTGGACATGAACTGATTGCCAACAGCCAGGGAACTATGCGCGGCTTTGGCCGCCTTGGCCGAATTCCAAACTCCAACATCGTTGAAACTGGCCGCCGTGGTGCTACCCGGAGCGCGCAACTTGTAGCGATCGGCCGTCAGGGCAGAAGACGCCACCGTTAGAGTAATCGCGACGACCGACAGAAAGACCGTTTTTTTCATTCTAGTACACTCGCGCTTTCGGCTCGATCTTGTGTGGATCGATGCCTTCGGCGATGAGCTCGGTGTGAACCGGGCGATAGTCGAGCTTGACGTCGCCGTTGTCGCTGACCCAGGCGAGCGTGTGCTTGCGCCAGTTCTCGTCGTCGCGGCCGCCGAACGGGCCGGATGTGTAGTCCTCGCGGGCGTGGGAGCCGCGGCTTTCCTTGCGGGCTTCCGCGCCGACCACCGTGGCGATCGCGTTCGCCATCAGGTTTTCGAGTTCCAGCGTCTCGACCAGGTCCGAATTCCAGATCATCGAACGGTCGGTGACCTTGATGTCCTTCAGCTCGCCCCAGATCGCCGACATGCGCTTGCAGCCCGATTCCAGCGATTCCTGCGTGCGGAACACGGCGGCGTCGTCCTGCATGGTGCGCTGCATCTTGTCGCGCAGCACCGCGGTCGGCGTGCCGCCATTGGCGTTCCGCAGGCGGTCGAAACGCTCCATGATCTTGTCGCAGGCGGCGATGTTGAGCGCCGGGATCGGCTCGGCCTTGTTGATCACCTCGCCGGCGCGGATCGCCGCAGCGCGGCCGAAGACCACGAGGTCGATCAGCGAGTTGGAGCCGAGGCGGTTGGCGCCGTGAACCGAGGCGCAGCCCGCTTCGCCGACGGCCATCAGGCCCGGCAGCAGGCGCTCCGGATTGTTGCTGTCGGCGTTGAGCACTTCACCCCAGAAATTGGTCGGGATGCCGCCCATGTTGTAGTGGACGGTCGGAAGAACCGGGATCGGCTCGCGGGTCACATCCACGCCTGCGAAAATCTTGGCGCTCTCGGAAATGCCCGGCAGACGTTCGTGCAGAACGGCCGGATCGAGATGGTCGAGATGCAGGAAGATGTGGTCCTTGTTCTTGCCGACGCCGCGGCCTTCGCGGATTTCCAGCGTCATGCAGCGCGAGACGACGTCGCGGGAAGCGAGGTCCTTCGCCGACGGCGCGTAACGCTCCATGAAGCGCTCGCCCTCGGAATTGACGAGGTAACCGCCTTCGCCGCGTGCGCCTTCGGTGATCAGACAGCCGGAGCCATAGATGCCGGTCGGGTGGAACTGCACGAATTCCATGTCCTGCAGAGGCAGGCCGGCGCGAGCCACCATGCCGCCGCCGTCGCCGGTGCAGGTATGGGCTGATGTCGCCGAGAAATAGGCGCGGCCGTAACCGCCGGTCGCCAGCACCACCATCTTGGCAGCGAAGCGATGGATGGTGCCGTCGTCGAGGTTCCAGGCGACGACGCCGGTGCAGCGGCCGTCATCCGACATGATCAGGTCGAGCGCGAAATATTCGATGAAGAATTCCGCGTTGTTCTTCAGCGACTGGCCGTAAAGCGTGTGCAGGATGGCGTGGCCGGTACGGTCCGCCGCGGCGCAGGTGCGCTGCACCGGAGGGCCGGCGCCAAAGTTCTGCATGTGGCCGCCGAACGGGCGCTGGTAGATCTTGCCTTCTTCGTTACGGGAGAAAGGCACGCCGTAATGCTCGAGTTCGTAGACGGCCTTCGGCGCTTCCATGACCATGTACTGCATGGCATCGACGTCGCCGAGCCAGTCGGAACCCTTGACGGTGTCGTAAAGGTGCCACTGCCAGCTATCCGGCGTCATGTTCTGCAGCGAGGCGGCGATGCCGCCCTGGGCGGCCACGGTGTGCGAGCGGGTCGGGAAGACCTTGGTGATGCAGGCGGTCTTGAAACCCTGTTCGGCCATGCCGAGCGTGGCGCGCAGGCCAGCACCGCCGGCGCCGACGACGATCACGTCATAGGAATGGTCGACATAGGTATAGGCCTTGCCGTTCTGGGCGATGGGTGTGACGGATGCCATGACGGGGTTATCCTGCAAATGCGATTTTCAGGACGGCGAAAAGACAGAGGCCGCCCACCGCGAGGGAAAAGAAGGCGTTGAGGATCAGAAGAACGATCTTCGTGATTTCGGAATGGATATAGTCCTGGATGATCTCTTCCATGCCGAGACGCATGTGGATGATGCTGGCGATGACGGTCAGCCCGTTGATCGTCGCGACGAAGGGATTGGCGAGCGCGCCGACCACTTCGGCATAAGGCCTGCCGCCATAGGCGATCAGGAAGACGACATAGAAGAGGAGAAGCGGGACGAGGGCGAGCGACGTGGTCCGAACACGCCAGAAATGCTCCGTGCCGCTCTTGGCCGAGCCGAGGCCGCGAACTTTTCCGAGAGGAGTGCGCATATCCATGATCGATCCTCTCAGCGAACGATGAGCACGATCGCCCAGACCAGAACGGTCAGCGCGATGGATGCCACGAGATTGGCCTTGGCGAGCATGGTCGAGAATTCCTTCTCAAACCCGTAGCCGATATCCCACATGATGTGGCGCAGACCGCCGAGCAGATGGTGAAGAAGGGCCCAGGTATAACCGAACAGGACGATCTGGCCGATGATCGAGCCGAACAGCCAGTTGACCTGGTTGAAATATTCCTCGCCGGACGCGGCCGCGATCAGCCAGGCGGCGACCAGCAGCGTGCCGAAGTAGAGCGCCGCACCGGTAATGCGGTGAACGATCGACATCGCCATGGTGGGAATAAATTTGTAGATTTGAAGATGCGGCGACAGGGGCCGGTTATTTGTCACATTCGCCATCAGAACCTCGCGGCGTCGTATGCGGTATCAAGAGCGGGTGCCCGGCAATGCACGCGATGCCGAAGAAATGTGCATTGCATCATTGGCGTGGTTTAATCGTACGAATGTCGGACGACAAGAACAATTCAAACGGATTTCCAATTTAATCGATTGTGGCTTTCTCGGGGCTGGCGCGGTGCAAACCCGGCTGTCACATTAACCAGGATTTCGAAAGATTTCGTTGCCGTCGGGACGGGAGGAGCCGATTTATGATAACGTTTCGTTAATCATATCCTCCGGAGTTTCGCCATGATCGCGAATCGCATCAAGCCTGTCCTGGTCGCCGCGGCCCTTTTTGCGTCGCTCGCATCCGCCACGAACGCCCGCGACGGCCGGAGCGATCCCGACGGCAGCGTCTACCGCCTGGCAAGCAATCGCTGGACGGAGCGGGAGGACCGCGCGTCGGACGTGGAAAGCTTCCGCGTCTTCTATACCGGCACGGCATCCTTCGTCCGCCGGCTCGGCATTTTCAGCGGACCGCTGCAGGCTCCCCCGATCCCCGACTTCGGCGTCCATTTTGCGCGCTATTTTTCGGAAGACTACTGGTGGGCGCAGCAAGGCCGCGTGGTGCTCGCGCCCAAGGCCAAGATCATCGATGTCGACAGCGGTCTGCGGGGCTTCGGAAACGCCTGCTCCTACGAAGCCGGCGTCTGCGTCATCCGTGGCGGAAACTGAGGGGCTGAGACGAGTTCAGCGGCGTCATCGCAGCATGAGCCACCACAAATCGTTTCACGATGTACGGACGTCATATTGAAGGCGATTGCCTTCGATTTCCAGCTGATGGGCTGCCGCCCAATGGGCAAGCTGATGCGCGGTCTCCGCCAGCGAGTGCCCGAGCGGCGTCAAAGTGTATTCGACCTGCGGCGGAGTGCTGTGGTGAACGGTACGTTCGACCATACCGTCGCGCTCGAGCGTCTTGAGTGTCCGCGTCAGCATCTGCTGTGAAATACCGCTGACATACCGCTTGATCCCGTTGAAACGTCGTGAACCCGACATCAATGCAACGACGACCTGGATCGTCCATTTGTCACCCACCCGGCTTAGAATCTCGCTGACAGCTTTGCAGTCGGCTCCTGCCGGCTTGGTGGTCACATCCATCTGACCAGCTCCTAAAAATATGCTTTTGACGGGTATTATTTGGTCCCATAAATGGCGGTGGTCAACATTGTAGACCTTCCTCGCTAAATCATTGCTGAGGCAGGCCTATCGCAAGGAGACCACCATGAACCTTTTCTACTACCCTGCGGCCTGCAGCCTGGCCGATCATATCGCCCTCATCGAGACCGGAACTGCCTACAAGCTCCTCAGCATAAACCGTGAAAAGAAGACCGAGGACGGCCGAGATTTCTTGTCGATCAACCCGAAGGGCTACATCCCGACCCTTGAGCTCGATGACGGAACGATCCTGACGGAAAACCAGGTCATCCTGAACTATATTGCCGAACGGAGCGGCAAGCTTCTGCCGGAGGGCGGCATTGCCCGGTGGCGGACGCTGGAGGCACTCGCCTTCATGTCGTCCGAAATCCATGCGAACTATGTCCCCTTCTTCAAGGACTTCCCGGAACCGGAGAAGGTGCGTGCCCGCGAAAAGCTTGCGAAAGCCTTCACCATCCTTGCCGACCAGATGGGCGACAGGAAATTCCTGATCAGCGACGAGATGACGATTGCCGACTGCTATTTGTTCTGGGTTCTGATGGTTGCGCCCAGGAGCGGCGTCGAACTGCCGGCTCGCCTGCGCAACTGCTTCGCGCATATGAAGGTGCGCCCCTCCGTGATCCAGGCGTTCGCCGAGGAGGGATTGGCCTGATCACCCGGCGATAAAGCAAATCGGCAGCACAAGCTCCGCACCAACTACCCAAACCGCCAGACGGTCGTTTCCTTCACCTCGCTGTCTTCCAGCGCCCGGGTGACCGGCACCTGATAGACCGCCAGCGACTTGAGCCTGTCCTTCGGAAGGTAGCTGCGGCCGGGATCGCCGACCAGAACCAGCTTTCCCTCGCTCGCAAGCCGCGTCAACCAGGGGATCAAGGCAGCCGCGAAATCGCGGTCGTAGAAGACATCGCCGGCAAGAATGACATCCGCCTCGACAGCCTTGCCGATCTGGTCGGCGGCGGTCGAGCGCATCGCCACCCCGTTCTCCGCAGCATTCAGCGCTATGGCGCTCGCGGCCCAGGGATCGATATCCGCGGCCAGCACCTCGGCGGCGCCGGCGAGCCGGGCGGCAATCGCTACCAGGCCGGAGCCGCTGGCGAAATCGAGCACACTTTTGCCCGCGACCGTTTCCGGATGATCGAGGATATAGCG
>NZ_PVBJ01000013.1:0-178572 GCF_002968565.1 Neorhizobium sp. T25_27 | reverse complement strand
GCCCTTGGTGTCGATAACCCGGCCGTCATCGAGGCGCAGGAGGAATTCGCCGGTGCGATCCTCGATATGGACAAGGTTGTCGATCAGCCGATCGATGAGACCACACACGTCATTGCGCTCAATCAGGTGTTGCTTTTGCCGCAGCAGCGGATGCATGCCGCCGTCCTCCCAAAAATATTCGGAACGCTATTCCGGATTTTAGGAAATCACACTCCTTGCGGCTTTTCAACTGTGTTTTTTTGTGCATTCTTCCGCTGAGGCGGGGCCTGCCCACGCCCATCCTTCATCTTGACACAGGTTTCTGCAAATTCCAGAATGAGATTTCGAAAAAAATAGAACATGCTATGTCAGAGCTGAGTCCAAAAACCGAAAATGTCGCCGCCGTTCTCAAGGTCTTCGCCGTGATGGAGGCGTTGGTCGAGGGAAAGAAGGTGAGTCTGGCCGATCTCGCTCAACGAGCCATGACGTCGAAGACCACGGCGCATCGGCTGCTGCAGACCATGGTTGAACTCGGCTATGTGGAGCAGGATGCGGAGACGGAGAAATACGGACTGACGCTGAAGCTGTTCAGCCTCGGCGCGCGATCGCTGACCGAGCAGACGGATCTGCTGCGTGTGGCGGACCAGGCGATGGGAAAGCTTTCCAGGGTGACTGGCGAGTCCGTCAATCTGGGCATTCTCGATGATCGCGACCAGAAGGTCGTCTACATTCACAAATACGATTCCGCCTACAGTCTCTCGATGAAATCGACGCTCGGACTGCGTAATCCGCTGCACAGCACCTCGCTCGGGAAGGCGCTTCTTGCCTGGCGGGATGACGACGAAATCCGGGAGCGGATCAACAAGATGGAACTGACCAAGCTCGCGCCGCGCACCATCACCGATCCGCAGGAACTGTTTGCCCAGCTGCGGATGGCCCGCAGTCGTGGTTTTGCCGAAGAGGTGGAGGAGAGCGAGGCGGGCGTGCGATGCATGGCGGCGCCGATCTTCAACTACCTTGGAAAACCGATTGCTGCGCTGTCGATTTCCTTTCCGATGTTCCGCTTCGATGAAAGCCGGAAATCCGAATATGTCGATCTCCTGCGCACGGCAGGGCTCACCGCCTCCGCCGGGCTCGGTTACCAACCCGCAAAGAACTAATGCCTGGGGGCCTCAACGCCCACCGGACATTGCGGAAGCGAGGCGGCTCAAAGAGCCGCCAGGATGCCGCCATCGACATAGAGCACCTGGCCGTTGACGAAATCCGATGCCGGAGAGGCCAGAAAGATCGCCGCACCGGAAAGTTCCTCCGGCTGGCCCCAGCGAGCGGCGGGCGTGCGGTTCTTCACGAAGGCGTCGAATGCCGGATCGTCGATCAGCGCGCGGTTCATCTCGGTCGCGAAATAGCCAGGGCCGATGCCGTTGACCTGAATGTTGTGACGGGCGAGTTCCGTCGCCATGCCGCGGGTCAGCATCTTCAGCGCGCCCTTCATTGTCGTGTAGGGCACGACGGTCTTGCGGCCGACCTCGCTCATCAGCGAGCAGATGTTGATGATCTTGCCGCCACCGCGCTCGATCATCCCAGGCAGAACCGCTTGCGAGGGAAACACCGCGCCCATCACGTGGGTGTCGAACATCCGCCGCCAGGTTTCGGCGCTATGCTCGAGGAAGGGTGCACGGATCTGAATGCCGGCATTGTTGACGAGGATATCGACCGCATCGATGCCGGCGAACGCGGCCTCGGTCTCGTCGGCGTCGGTGATGTCGCAGACCAGCCCGGAGGCCTCGTACCCCTCCGTCTTCAATTGGTTCACTGCCGCGGAAAGCGTCGCCTCGTCGCGCCCGTTCAGCGTGACCCGGGATCCGGCGGACGCGAGTCCGCGTGCCATGGCAAGGCCGAGGCCGCGGCTCGAACCAGTGAGGACGGCATGGCGCCCACTCAGATCGAAAAGTGGATGTCGGACGTTCATCGAAATTTCTCCCGCATGGCCTGAATACCGGGAAGGGTATCCATAAGATAATCGTGACGAGGACCAAGGCGCTGGATCAGATCGCGGCGATGCTGGCTGACCACGATCGTGAGATCTATCCCCTATGACCGGGTGAGGTGGAGGCCGGATGATGTCCTTTGTCAAGACGGAGGGTGCCGCCGTGGCGGGCAGTGCGCTTTGCGGTGCGGACCTTTACTATCTGCCCGGAGCCTTTATATACCTGACGCCGATTGTCATATTAGACTGCCTGAGCAAGTTGGTCGCGACGCCTTGGTGGCGGGTATGATGTTCTAATGGCAGATGGTGAAGGAATCCGGCGTTGAGTTATTGGCATTCCATGGCTTGGCATACGGAGGGGATAAGGGTTGTCGCTCCGGTCAAGTGGCGTCGTTTCGACGGGTTGGTCAGTGTCTTCTGGGAAGCGGAAAGCCAGTCTGGCGCCACGGGCTATTATTTGGCGGACGACCCGCGCATCATGATTTTCTTCAACGACGTATCGTCTCGAATTCGCGTGTCGAACCGAGACGGATCGCAGCACTCCCGTCCGATGACCCGCGCCGTTTATGTTCCCGCCGGCGTTCCCATGTGGACCAGCAGCGAAACCAAGCACCGCTTTTCCCACCTCAACCTGCATATGCACAGGGATCGGTTGCTCCGGTTCCTGTCGCCCTCGGTTGGGGCCTCCGCCGCCTTGGCCGCGGTGCGCCGGCCGGTGGAGCTTCAGGATGTCGGTGCCATCGAGACGCTGGCGGGTTTGCTGGTCGACGAGATATCCAGTCCGTCAAAGCACGCGGTCTATGGCGAAAGCCTCGTGGGCAGCATCGTCGCCGGTCTTCTCGACATACCCGACCATGAAACCGAAAAAGCCAATGGCAGGCTGACCCAGGCACAGATGAACAAGCTGGTGTCACGCATCGACGGCTTGAGCGACTGCCGCCTGACGGTTGCCGAAATGGCTGCCACCGTCGGCCTTTCGGAAAGCTGGTTTGCCAACGTATTCAAGCAGACCACCGGTAAAACGCCGCTGCAGTGGCAACTCGCCAGGCGCATCGACCTGGCGAAAAGGCTGCTCGTCGAAAGCGATCTGGCCGTCGCGGAGATAGCGGCCCAGCTTGGCTTCACCGACCAGGCCCATTTGACCAAGGCGTTCAGGCAGATTGCCGGCGATACGCCTGCCGCCTGGCGCCGGATGCGGCAGATCTGCTGATCGTGGCAAAGCCCCATCGACCTCCCAGCTTCTTCCGTCACGCGACGATCGCCGGCGCGTCGAAAGACCGGTGCTCGACCTCACGGGAATTGACCATAGCCCCTGCCAGCAGCCGGAAGCTCACGGTTCCAACCGGCTTGCCTGACGGGTCAACAACGGTCACGTCGCCATCAGGTGCAGAGACCAGCGCCCGTATCGCTTCTTCGATCGTGACATTTGCCGGAATGGTGGGCTGCTCACCCCCGGTCCGGGAACGCAAGGGAGCCATGATCGCTTCGACCTGCACGACCCGTCCGCGGTTCACTTCTTTGACGAAATTGGCCACATATTGATCCGCCGGCCTCAGGACGATGTCCTGGCTTGTACCTTGCTGTATGACCTCGCCGTCGCGCAGGATGGCGATTTGGTCTCCCAGCCGGAGAGCCTCGTCGAGATCATGTGTGATGAACACGATCGTTTTCTTGATCTCGTTCTGAATATCGAGAAGAACCGACTGCATGTCCATGCGGATGAGCGGGTCGAGTGCGGAATAGGCTTCGTCCATCAGCAGGACAGGCGCATCGTTCGACAATGCGCGGGCAAGTCCGACGCGCTGCTGCATCCCGCCAGACAGTTGGTTGGGGTACCTATGCTCGAACCCCTTCAGCCCAACGCGCTCCAGCCACCTCATTGCGACGTCGATCGCTTTGGAGCGGCCGATGCCTTGGACCTCAAGGCCGAAGACGGTGTTGTCGAGCACGCTCCGGTGCGGCAGCAAGGCGAACTTCTGAAAGACCATTGCCGTCTGATGACGCCGAAAGTTTCGCAGTTCGTCCTTGTTCATCTTCACAACGTCCACCCCGTCGACCAGCACTTCACCCGCGGTCGGATCGATCAAGCGGTTGATATGGCGGATGAGCGTGGATTTGCCCGAACCGGACAGGCCCATGATGACCTGAATACAGCCCGACTTGATGTCCAGATTGATATCGCGCAGCCCCAGCACATGGCCATGCGCATCGTTGAGTTCTGTCTTGGTTAGACCGTTGCGAACGGCATCGACATACGCGGCGGGATCGGCACCGAAGATCTTGTAGAGATTGCGGACTGCGATGCCGCCCAAACCTTGCTCAGCCATGGACGATCTCCCGATGTTTCTGGAGCCGCTTGCCATAGGCCTGGCTGACCCGGTCGAAGATTATGGCGATCCCAACGATTGCGAGGCCGTTGAACATGCCGAGGGTAAAATACTGGTTGGCGATTGCCTTCAGCACCGGCTGGCCAAGCCCCTGAACGCCGATCATCGAGGCGACCACCACCATCGCCAGCGCCATCATGATCGTCTGGTTGATCCCCGCCATGATCGTTGGCAGGGCAAGCGGCAGTTGCACCTTGAAAAGCTTCTGGGTCTCCGAGGTGCCGAAGGCGTCGGCAGCCTCCAGGACATCCTTGTCGACGAGGCGGATACCAAGATCGGTCAGCCGGATCATGGGCGGTATGGCGTAGATCACCACGGCGATGAGCCCCGGGACGCGGCCGATGCCCAGCAGCATGACGACCGGAATGAGATAAACGAAACTCGGCATGGTCTGCATCACGTCGAGGATCGGGTTGACGACCCGTTTGACGCCATTCGAACGCGCCATGAGTATGCCTATCGGCAGACCGACGGCAATCGACAGGACGGTGCAGACAAAGATCATCGCGACCGTACGCATCGTGTCGGTCCACATGTCGAAATAACCGATCAGCAGCAGCGTGATCAGACAGCTCAGCACGATTTTGACACTTCGGCTCGCAAACCACGCAATGGTGAGGATGATCGCCGTGATGATCGGCCACGGTGTCTGCGTCATAAAGCGATCGGCCGCCAGCAGAAAACTCTGCAGAGGCGAAAACATGCTTTCGATCGTATCGCCATAGGCGCGGGTGAAAGCCCGAAAACCCTCATCGATCGCTTTCTTCAAGTTACGAAGCGCGTCGTCATCCATATGGGGAAATTTATAAAACCATTCCATTCGGTTCCCTTTCTCTGGAAAGAGCCGTGTGAGGTCTTTTTCTTCTCTTGACGGCAAGCGGAAGGGGCGACGTGTTCGGCACATCGCCCCAAGGGCCTATTAGAGCGCTGCCTCGATTTTCTTGGCGGCGTCCTTGGAAACCCACTTGGTCCAGATATCTTTGTTTTCCTTCAGAAAATGCTTGGCGCCATCCTCGCCGCTGGCCTGATTGTCCGTCATCCATGCCATCAGTTTGCCGATGGTCTGGTTGCTCCAGGACCGCTTTTCGAGATAGGTCATCACCTCGGGTCCTGCTTTTTCCGAAAAGGGCTTGGCGACCAGGGTAACGATCGTGTCGATCGGCCAAGCATTCGGCTTCGGATCCGGGCAATCGGCAACGGTGTTGCAACGCTTCCATTCAGCCGGATCGTTTTTCTCGCCGGCATCAAGTTTCACCATCGGGTATTTGCCGAGCAGCGCCGTCGGCGCCCAGTAGTAGGTAGCAAAGCTCTTCTTCCGCTCATATGCCTTTGCAATAGCACCGTCCAAACCGGCTGCCGATCCGGTGTCGATCAGCGTGAACTTGGCCTTTTCCCCGCCGAACGCCTTGAACAGCTGGGTTGTCACGACGGTGCCACCCCAACCCTGAGGGCCGTTGAGGATTGCGCCTTTGCTTGGGTCTTCCTCGCCTGGGAAGAGTTCGGGATGCTTCAGCAAATCCGGAATGGTCTTGATGTCCGGATGCGCGTCCGAGACATATTTCGGGATCCACCAGCCCTGATTGCCGCCGTCCGGCAGTGGAGATCCAACCTTGACGATCCGGCCCTCCTGCGTGCCCTTCGCGACCAGGTCGGGAAGCAGGTCGATCCAGGCCTCCGGAGCGATATCAGGCTGGCCCTTTTCCGCCATGGAGGTGATGGTCGGCACGGTGTCTCCAACCGTGATCTCTGCTTGGCAGCCGTAACCTTCGTTTAAAATGAACTTGTCCAGATTGGAGATGACCTCCGCGCTTTGCCAATTCATGCTCGCGATCGTGACGCGGCCGCACCCGGCAGCACTTGCCGCCGATGCGCCGGCGAACACTCCGACCAGCACGCAACCCGAAGCCAAAAGCTTATTCATAGTACTGTTCCCTTTTTAGCGGCTGGACGTGGAATGCGGGGCGCCGCGGATGCCCGATTCACAATTGCTTGGGAGCGTCTCCCAAACTCATCGATTTCTCGAGCGCTGCCGTCAGTCCGCAAGCAATGGCTGTTTCGAAACCCGCAGCACGCATTGCCTCGATCGCGACTGCCGTGGTGCCGCGGTAATCGAGGAAGGTCTGCACGATTTCGCTGGGACAGGTCTTACGCATTTCCATGAGACGCCCCGCCCCGATGATAAGCGTGTTAACGGCACGCCTGGCCATCGCGACGGGGATGCCCCGGGACAGGGCATCTCGCATCATCGCGTCGGCAAGAAGCGCCGGAAAGGCGGGGCCTGATCCGGACAGGCCGGTGAAATAGTCCATATCGGTTTCGCTGTGCACTTCATCCTGAACACCGCAGGTCTCGAACAGGGCTCTGACAAATATACGCTCTTCTTCGCTGACCTCAGGCGTCGCGATCCATGGCGTGTAGGATTGGCGGATCTCGACCGCTGCATTCGGCAACGAACGAACGACATAAGCGGTCCGATGACGGTCGCTCAGCGCGTCCAACGGAATGCCTGCCATGACGGAAATCAGCAGCTTGCCTTTCATATCGACGTTGAGGTCACGCCAGTCAGCAGGGCGGACGCAGAGAACGACAACATCCGAGCGGTCGGCAAGGGCCTGATTGTCCAATGTCCAGAAAGCCTCGTCGAAACGATCCGGCCGCTGGTTGCGATAAGAGAGCGACAGGTCCTGTGGCTTGACGAAGCCGGCATCCAGCACCGCGCCGGCAAGGGCGCTGCCCAGCCAGCCGTTGCCGCCGATCACGCCAATTCTCCAACCCCTGCCAGCTTCCACCTTGCTCTCACCCTTGTTTATAGCCGTGCCGCGCGTAGAAGCGATCGAGTTCCCGCTGTTGCGGGATCTGACCGGTATAGATTGCGATATATTCGGGAATGCGCTTCATACGCAGTCCGATATCCTCGGTGGACTGCATGGAGATGTAGCCGATCTGGACCAGGTAGGTTGTTCTCGCGCGCACGTCCGCAGGCTCTTCGTCAAAGCCGAACCGCACGAACATACGGCTCAAAGCGCCTATTCGGGCCAGGTCAGCCTGCTGAACTTCAACCTGGATCTCCGGCGATTGCAATGCCCAACTGCGAATTGCAAACTCGAACTGGGAGTCGAAGAGATCTTTGTTGAGCCAGCAATCGAAGACATTGAGCATCGCTTCCGCAAGGGATTCTGCATATGCTTCGGACTGCTTCACGAGGTTGCCTGTGTTCTTGTCCCTCCAGCGCAATATCAGCGCGCTCAGCAGTTCTTCTCTATCCTTGAAGAACCAATAGAAGCTTGTCCGCGACAGGCCCAGCTTCTTGGCAAGCGGCAGGATCTTTACTGAATCTACGCCGGATTCGAGCAGCGCTTCATAGGCGGCTTCAAGCCAGCCCTCCTGAGAACCACGCCAGCCGCTGTCATTTACCGCCTGTTCCATAGACACTTCCTAACAAACTCCTAATCGCACTTCAAGTAAAATGTACATCAATGTCGACTGCAGGTACGTTGATGTTTTCAGTATTGACACACATGTACATTCCTGCTTAGCCTTACGCGCAAAGGCCATAACCGGAGCCGTCGCATGTCGAACGATCCCCTCCTTCAGCCCTACACACTGAAGCATCTGACCCTACGCAACCGTATCATCGTTACATCGCATGAGCCCGCCTATCCTGAGGACGGCATGCCGAAGGAACGTTACCGAGCCTATACCCTCGAGCGAGCGAGGGGCGGCGTGGCGCTGACAATGACGGCGGGATCGGCAGCGGTGTCGAAAGACAGCCCGCCGGTCTTCAACAACCTGCTTGCCTATAAGGACGAAATCGTTCCGTGGATCCGGGAAATGACCGATGCCGTGCACGAAGAGGGCGCAGCTATCATGATCCAGCTGACCCATCTCGGCCGGCGCACCCGTTGGGACAAGGGCGATTGGTTGCCGGTGGTCGCGCCGTCCCATCATCGTGAAGCGTCGCACCGCTCCTTCCCGAAGAAGATGGAGGATTGGGACATCGGGCGCATTATCAGAGACTTCGCGGACGCAGCCGAGCGCATGAAGGCGGGCGGTATGGATGGTGTCGAGTTGGAGGCATACGGTCACCTGATCGATCAATTCAATTCGCCGCTCACCAACGAACTGGACGGTCCATATGGGGGCTCGCTCGAAAATCGCATGCGTTTCTGTTTCGACGTCTTCAAGGCGATGCGAGCGCGCGTCGGAGACGACTTCATCCTCGGCGTTCGCTACACTGCCGACGAATGTCTCCCCGGAGGTACTGGAAAAGCTGACGGCATCGAGATTTCGCGACGGCTGCGCGACAGTGGCCTGATCGACTATCTGAACGTGATCCGAGGTCACATCGATACGGATGCCGGCCTGACCGACGTCATTCCGATCCAGGGCATGGCGAACTCGCCCCATCTCGATTTTGCCGGAGAAATCCGTGCAGCAACCCAATTTCCGACCTTTCATGCGGCCAAAATCCCGGATGTGGCGACGGCACGGCACGCCATTGCCGCGGGCAAAGTGGACATGGTCGGAATGACCCGCGCCCACATGACGGATCCCCACATCGTTCGCAAAATTATCGAAAAGCGTGAGGAGGACATACGCCCTTGCGTCGGCGCGAATTATTGTCTCGACCGCATCTACCAGGGCGGGATGGCCTTTTGCATCCACAATGCCGCGACGGGTCGCGAGCAGACCATGCCGCATACCATTGCAAAAGCAGACATCCGCAAGAAGGTCGTCATTGTCGGAGCCGGGCCGGCTGGCCTCGAGGCGGCGCGCGTGGCCGCCGAGCGGGGGCATGCGGTCGTGGTTTTCGAGGCGGCCAACAATCCTGGCGGACAGATCCGCCTCACCGCGCAGAGCGAACGCCGCCGCGAGATGATCAGCATCATCGACTGGCGGATGAGCCAATGTGAGAAGCTTGGTGTCACGTTCCATTTCAACAACTGGGCGGACGCCGATATGATCGCGGCTGAAGAGCCCGATGTGGTCATCATCGCAACTGGTGGATTGCCGCATACCGAAGTTCTATCGAAGGGAAATGAGCTCGTCGTCTCCTCCTGGGATATCATTTCGGGTGACGTCAAGCCGGGCACCAATGTGCTCATCTTCGACGATGCCGGCGACCATGCCGGCTTGCAGGCCGCGGAATTCATCGCCAAGACAGGCGCCAAGGTCGAGATCATGACGCCCGACCGTTCCTTCGCGCCGGAGGTCATGGCGATGAACCTTGTTCCCTACATGCGCTCGCTGCAGAAATTCGACGTGACCTTCACCGTCACCTACCGGTTGCAATCGGCCGAAAAGAGCGGCAACCAGATCATTGCCCATGTCGGCAGCGACTACGGCGGTGTTGAAAAGCAACGGACCGTCGACCAGATCGTCGTCAATCACGGTACGATTCCATTGGACGACCTTTATTTCGAGATGAGGCTCGGCTCGAGGAATCTCGGTGAAGTTTCCTACGACCAGCTGATTTCCGGCGTGCCGCAAACGGCCGAGCGCAATCCCGCTGGCACCTACCAGCTCTTTCGGATTGGCGACGCGGTCGCTGCTCGCAACACGCATGCAGCGATCTATGACGCATTGCGGCTTGCCAAGGATATTTGAGCAATGGCCCGCAGCGAAGCCTTGCAGGATTTTCTGAATGCCGCGTTCGTTGCGTTCGACCGGGTTGCCAAGGATTCACGGGCCCGGCAGTCACTCATGCAGATATTTGCGCACCTGCAAACATCGCGGCCGGAGCGGGTGAATATCGCAAAGCGGCTTCCGGTTTGTGGGTTTCATTTGCAGAGTGTCTTGGCTGCAAAGGCGGAGCAATCCTCGTTGAACATCTTGCTCCACCGCTTCGCCGCGCTGGAGACAAAGCTCGAATGGAACTGTCGCTCGACCTATGACAATTCGGCCAGTGCAAATTTCCCGATGAGCCACGCCAATACCATGATCGTCGGGCCGGGCGGCCTCGAGGACCGTTCGGACGTGTGGCTCGGCGCGACCCTGATTGCGCCGAACGTGCGGTATCCGGACCACGATCATGCACCGGAGGAAATCTATCTTGTCCTGTCGGATGGCGAATTCATGCAGGGCGATTCCGGTTGGTTCACGCCCGGCATGGGTGGCTCCTTTTACAATCCACCTGGAATCCGGCACGCGATGCGCTCGGGCGAGGGGCCTCTCTTCGCATTCTGGGCACTTTTACCCGACCAGCGGAAACACTGAGGCAAGGCGATCGATCGTTTCTCCGGTCATCCCTGTAATTGTTTTAAGTCCTACCGATCGACCACGAGGTCACTGAGTGGCTTCGAACAGCACGGCAGGAATAACCCGGCGTCGATCTCTCGCTGGCGGATCCCGCCATTGTGGTTCATGTCGACGGATCCGGACACCAGTTTTGATTTGCAGGTGCCACACACTCCGTTTGAACATGAAGAGGGGAGTTTCACGCCAGCTTTTTTCGCGCAGGACAGGATGGTCTGCTCGCCTGAAACATCGATTTTACGGACCTGCTTGGCAAACTCCACCGTGAACGTTCGCGTGGCTGTTTCTAGGACAACCGGAAGGTCGATGTCGTCGATGACGGCAGCGTCGAAGCTTTCCTCGATATAACGGGACGACGGAACGCCGAGCTCTGCGGCAATCACGCGGGCAGCAGCCATGAATGGGGCTGGGCCGCAGCACATGATGACACGCTCTGCAATGTCAGGTACGGCCAGCTTCATGTAGTCTGCCGAGATGCGCCCGGTAAGGCCAGGCCAATGGGCTTCGCCGGCGGTGATCTCAGGTAGGAAATGCAGGCGGAGCTGCTTTCCTTTATTCGCCAGGCAGGCGAGCTCTTCCCGAAAGATCAGGTCTTTGGGGCTTCGCGCAGCATGCATGAATACGACGTCGATGGGCTCAAAGGTATCCGCCAGTTCGCGGACGATCGACATGACTGGCGTGATCCCCGACCCGCCAGACAGAAGCAGCAGTTTCTTGGCATTGGGCCGGATGAAATGTCCGAGCGGTCCATTGCCCTTCATCGTTGAGCCAGCTGTGACATTGTCATGAAACCAGTTGGAAATCTTACCGCCAGGCACGTGTTTCACGGTGACTGAAAACGCGTTGGCACGCTGCGGCGAGGAGGATATGCTGTAGCAGCGGCTTTCGGGCTCGGCGTCAATCTCGAGATCGAACAGGAAATACTGGCCGGCCTTGAAGGCGAACTTTTTCCCAAGCGAAGACGCGAACGTGAATGTTTTTACATCGTGCGTTTCCTGGTGGACGTCGATGCAAACCAGATCCTCGTCCAAATCCCGGTCCCAGAATTCAGTGTTCTCGATCTGATCGACAGCTGCGAAGGCGCTCCTAGTATCCATGCGCACGCATCCGATCGATGTACCAAGAGGCGAACTTGTCGAGATTCGTCTCTGAGAATGGCGAATAGGGGCCGGGCACATAGGCAGGGTCTTCGACACCGGCATGGGAGCGGGCGACGAGTTCTGCGTCCTGATCCGTGGTCGCCACCCAGACGTTCGTCAACTTCTCAAGATCGTAGTGCACGCCCTCGACGGCGTCCTTGTGAACGAGCCACTTCGTGCGCACCAGCGTCTTGTCGGGCGAAATTGGAATGACTATTGCCACGATGGCGTGGTCACCCATGAAGTGGTTCCAGCTGTTATGGCCCCACAGATGCACATCACCAAGATCCTTGCGGGTCATCGTTCCCAGAAGTTTGGATGAGGCCGCCGTGGCGTCTGGGGTTTGGGATTCGCCCGCACCAGAAATGATAAGGCGCTGCGTCCTGAAATTTGTCTCGCAATCGACGAGTTGTTCGATGGCGGCGGATGGATAGCCGTCTGCTGTCCACTGAAGTGTGCGCTCTTCGTAAAGCGCAAGATGTTCTTCGGCCTGCGCCCTGTCCTCCGGGCTGAGTGTCTCGGGATCGAAACCGAAATCCAGATCGACAAACGAGACGCAAAGCTCCGGGTGGTTTGCCGAACAATGGTAACACTCACGATTGTTCTCCATCGTCAGCTTCCAGTTGCCGTGTTCGATCACATCGGTTTCAAATGCGACTATGGAATTGCGAATATCGTAGGGTGCCAGGCGCTCGGTCATCGCCAACTCGAGGCGAGCAATATCCTTCGGCGGATTGTCGGCAAGGCAGACATAGATGAGGCCGCCGATCGACTTGAAGGTCACAGGCTTCAGGCTATGGCATTTTTTGTCGAAGTTCTTGCCCATATGGGGTGCATAGCTCAATTCCCCGCTGAGTTCGTATGTCCAGGTGTGATAGGGACAGACCAGCTTCGAGACGATCGTCTTGCCGGGATTGAGGAGGCGCGAGCCCCTGTGGCGACAGACGTTATGCACGACGCGGATTTCGCCGTCATCGTCGCGCAGCAGGATCAGGCTGGTTTTGCCGATGTCGATAACCGCAGCGTCGCCGGGCTCGGGCACGTCGCATTCAAGTCCGACGCAGATCCAGTGCCGACGAAAGAAGACGTCGACATCGGCTTCGAACACGTCTGACCGGGTATACAGGCCGGCTGGAAGAGCATGCCCGTCGGCACGCGCGTCCAAAAGTGAAGAGATCGAGGACGCAAGTTTGTTCAGCATGAAGAACCTCTTTGCCTGCTTTCAGGCAAGGTGCGCTTGCCATGCAATCGGTTCAACGGCATAAATTGTTACGTTGGCATAATGAAAAGTAATGGATTGAGGGCGGGAGCATGCAGTTTCGTAGACGACTCCCATCCTTGACCGCGCTGCTGATGCTTGAAGCAGTTTTGCGCAGAAAGAGCTTTACTGCGGCCGCGACCGAACTTGGCGTCACACAGGCGGCCGTAAGCAGGCAGATTGCTTTGCTTGAGGAAGAACTGGGGCAGCCAATGTTCGTGCGAAAACATCGCGCGATCGAACCTACGCCTGCCTGTCGCATTCTGGGGGCGTCGCTGGCGCAGAGCCTTGCCAATATTGCGGAGACGGTCGAGGCGATCAAAACATCCGGCCAGGATGTCGTCACGATCGGCGCGACGATCGCGTTTTCGTCTTTCTGGCTGCTTCCGCGTCTGGCCGACTTCCGTTCCCAAAACCCTGGTATCCAGGTGCGTGTTGTATCCCAGGATGAAAAAATCGATCTCGATAGTGGTGAGATAAACATCGCCATTCGTTATGGAATACCGCCGTTTAACGATGGGACGGTCATTGCTTCAAAAGACGATTTCATAACGCCCGTGTGTTCGCCCGATTATCTCAAACGCAGACAACCAGGCCCTCTATCATCGGCAGACGAGTATATCGAAACTCACAGTTCCGACCCGTTGTGGTTTTCGTGGGCCCAATGGCTTGACCAGATCGGAGCCTCCTTCGATCTCAAGCCATCCCTGAGATTCAGCCATTATACCGAAACGATATTCGCTGCGTGTAATGGCCAGGGAGTCGCACTCGGCTGGGGCGCCCTCGTTCAGGCTTTTCTTGATGCCGGAACGTTGGTCGCGCTGCATGATCTGACGTACAAGGCTGACGGGCGATATAATATCCTGCTGCCACTCAAGGCGCGACGAACGATTGCCAATGACAGAGCCGTTGCCTGGCTCACGGCAGCACTGCACGCATAACCAGCAGTATTGGCACCCGGACCAGTTCCCATGTCGTTCGAGACTCCCATAGGTAGGGTTTTACGCTCTCACCAGCAACGGATGAGATCGGCCCGGCTATCCTCGATCCAGGTCAGCAGCGGCGCCCAGTTGTCCTTGAACTGCGATTTCTCCGAGGGCTTTGAGGCGCCCGGACGGCCTGGTATCCGAAGCTCTCCTACGAGGCGGAAAAATAGGTCGTCGGTCACCGCCGCAGCGTGGTGTCAGCGCCCCTGCCGACGCTCGCATACATGCCGGTCGTGCGGAATTCGGTGGGGTTGGTGCCGTAGGCACGGCGAAAGACCTTGGAGAAGTAGTTGGCGTCCCGGAAGCCGGAGCGGATTGCCACCTCCTTCACCGGCATGCTGTCGGTCTTGGTCAAAAGCTTGATGGCGCGCTCCAGGCGTTTTTGCAGAACGAACTCGGCCGGAGGAACGCCTTCGCTGGCGGCGAAGATGCGCGAGAAATGCGCTCGGCTGAGACCCGCGACCTTGGCCAGCTCCTCGACCGGCAGCGGATGTTCGAGATTGCTCACGATGTGGCCGATGACATGCTGCATCGTCCGGTATTCTTCGCTGAAGATGGGATGCGAACCGAAGACGTCGTCATAGAGCGCCATGGCCGCTTCGTAGGCGATGGCCGATGCGCGGCCCGGGGTCTCCGCGCCATCGATGAGACGCAGGCTGCAATCGGCCAGATGCTCGATGGTGCGCGGCTGCAGCTTGAGGATCGGGCCTGTCACCGCGAGAACGGCGCGGTGAATGCGAAGCGCTTCGTCGCCATTCATCGAGATCCAGAAGAACTCCCATCGGCCGCCATCCTCCAGCCAATAGCGATGGTTATGCGGGACGAGAACCAACAGGGTTTCGCCCTCCTTCACCCGCAGCTCCCGGTTGTCGTATCTGAGGTTGCCGGCGCCGCCGATCGTGTGCTGAAGCACAGTGAACGGCGTTTGGCCGCGCTTGCGCCCATCCCAATCATAGGTTGCATCCGTGCGGATTTCATAGCCCGTGCTGGTCGGCATCGTGTGCAAAGTCTGTCGGCCCCGCGGCAACGAAACGGTCCGCATGACCGGCCCCCGCTCGATTAATTCCTGCAGCATAGAATTACCCATGAAAGCATAATCCTTCTCTGGCGGCCCCGCCGAATTTGCGCATAATCTGCCCCCGAGAGAGAGGACACCGCCAGCATCGAGGAGCGGCGGGGAGGGGAATAGGCCGGATTTCTGGCCTTTTTTGCCGCAGTGCGCAAGCCCGGCGGCTATTCTTCTTCCCATCCCCCGGCGCCGGTATTTTCATCGCATCGAGGTTGAAATCATGAGCTTCAAAATCGCTATCATTGGCGCAGGCAGCGTCGGCTTCACGAAAAAGCTGTTCACCGACATCCTGTGCGTTCCGGAATTCAGGGATATCGAATTCGCGCTCACGGACATCAACGAGCATAACCTCCAGATGATCAAGGCGATCCTCGACAAGATCGTCGAATCCAACCGGCTGCCGACCAGGGTGACGGCAACCACCAGCCGTCGCGAGGCGCTGACGAGTGCTCGCTACATCATCAGTTGCGTTCGCGTCGGCGGCCTGGAAGCGTATGCCGACGATATCCGCATCCCGCTGAAATACGGTATCGACCAGTGCGTCGGGGATACGATCTGCGCCGGCGGCATTCTCTACGGCCAGCGCAACATCCCGGTGATCCTCGATTTCTGCAAGGACATCCGCGAGGTCGCCGAACCCGGTGCGAAATTCCTGAACTACGCAAACCCGATGGCGATGAACACTTGGGCTGCGATCGAATACGGGAAGGTCGATACCGTCGGGCTCTGCCATGGCGTCCAGCACGGCGCAGAACAGATCGCCGATGTTCTCGGCGCCAAATCCCGCTCGGATCTCGACTATATCTGCTCGGGCATCAACCATCAGACCTGGTTCATCGATCTGCGCCTCAACGGCCGAAAGATCGGCAAGGACGAACTCGTCGCCGCCTTTGAGGCGCACCCGGTTTTCTCCCAGCAGGAAAAGCTGCGTATCGACGTCCTGAAGCGCTTCGGCGTGTATTCTACGGAGAGCAACGGCCACCTGTCCGAATACCTGCCCTGGTATCGCAAGCGGCCGGAAGAGATCACCAGGTGGATCGACATGTCCGACTGGATCCACGGCGAGACCGGCGGCTACCTCCGGCACTCGACGGAAACCCGCAACTGGTTCGAAACGGAATTCCCGCAGTTCCTCGCCTCGGCCGAAAAGCCGATCGATCCATCCAAGCGCTCGAACGAGCATGCGAGCCATATTCTCGAAGCGCTTGAAACCAACCGCGTCTATCGCGGCCACTTCAACGTCAAGAACAACGGCGTCATCACCAACCTGCCGGCCGACGCGATTATCGAGTCGCCGGGTTTCGTCGACCGCTTCGGTATCAATATGGTCTCCGGCATCACGATCCCGGAAGCCTGTGCCGCGACCTGCATCGCCTCGATCAACGTGCAGCGCATGTCGGTGCACGCAGCCATCAGCGGCGATCTCGACCTCCTGAAGCTGGCGGTCCTGCACGACCCCTTGGTCGGCGCCATCTCAACTCCGGAGGAAGTCTGGCAGATGGTCGATGAGATGGTTGTCGCCCAGGCCGGTTGGTTGCCGCAATATGCCGATGCCATTCCTGCGGCCAAAGAGCGGCTGGCAAAATCGACAGTGAAGACCCGCGACTGGGCCGGGGCGGCGCGCCGCAATGTCCGCTCGATCGACGAGTTGCGCGCCGAAAAGGCGGCGCTCAAGCAGGCTGTCTGAGATTTCGGGAGGACGGGTGGCGATCGGGCTCCGGGAGGGAGCCTGTCGCCGCAAGCCCGCATCCGGATCGTTTGAGGAGAACCGGGGCATTGCAAAGTGCTCCGCAACAGGAGGGAGAAACGATGACAAATTTCCGCAACCTTGGCCGTCTTGCCGGACTGGCGCTGAGCGTCTCGGTCTCGGCTTTGAGCGCCTATGCCTCAGAACCCACTGCTCCGCCCGTTCCGGCGCAGTTCCCGGCGGAAGGCAAGATCAAATACGTGTCCAGGGATTCCATTGAAGAGTTCAAGGCACTGCCCACCTATCATGAGCCCGACTGGGTCACGAAGAAGTTCGTCGCCAGCGGCAAGCTGCCGCCCGTCAAGGACCGCCTGCCCAAGGTGCCGCTTGTCTTCAAGACGGAGAACATGGTGGATGGCCCCGGCGTCTACGGCGATACCCTGCGGCATGTCATCGGCGGTCGGCCTGAAGGCTGGAACTATGGTGCCGGCCAGACCCAGGGATGGGGTGGCATCGATATCGGCCTGTCCGAGTGCCTCACGCGCACCGCGCCGCTCTTCCAGGTTGAAGCCAAGGATACCGAGCCGTTGCCGAACCTTGCCAGGAGCTGGGACTGGTCGGAGGACGGCCATAAGCTGACCATGCATCTGGTCGAAGGCGCGAAATGGTCCGACGGCGTCCCCTTCAATGCGGACGACATCATGTTTTACTGGGAAGACGAGGTCATCGACCCGAATGTCTCGCCGCTCGGCGGCGGCGCATCGCCTGAAGCGTTCGGACAAGGGACAACACTCAAGAGGCTCGATGACCATACCGTCGAATGGACCTTCAAGGAGGCTTTCCCCAAACAATATCTCTATACGATGGCCTATCCGGGCTTCTGCCCGGGCCCGTCGCATATCCTGAAGCCGCAGCATCCGAAATATTCGAAAAACACCTACGATCAGTTCAAGAATGCGTTCCCGCCGGAATTCGCGAACATGCCGGTGATGGGCGGCTGGGTGCCGGTCGAATACCGTCCCGACGACATCATCGTGATGCGCCGCAATCCATACTACTGGAAAGTCGACGAGAAGGGCAATCAACTCCCTTATCTCAACGAACTGCATTACAAGCTGTCGACCTGGGCCGACCGTGACGTGCAGGCCGTCGCCGGATCCGGCGACATTTCAAACCTCGAGCAGCCGGAAAATTTCGTGGCATCGCTGAAGCGCGCCGCTGAGAAGACCGCCCCGGCCCGTCTTGCCTTCGGCCCACGCCTGATTGGCTACAACATGCGCCTGAACCTCTCCGGCAACGGCTGGGGTGAGCCGGACGCACGCGGCCAGGCCGTTCGCGAGCTGAACCGCAACGAGGATTTCCGCAAGGCGATCACCATGGGCCTCGACCGCAAGGCGATCGGCGATTCGCTGGTCAAGGGTCCGTTCACGGCGATCTATCCGGGCGGCCTGTCCTCGGGCACCAGCTTCTACGACCGCAATTCCGTGGTCTATTATCCCTTCGACCTGAATGGCGCCAAGGCACTGCTGGCCAAAGCGGGCCTCAAGGATACCGACGGCGACGGTTTCGTGAATTTCCCCACAGGGACCGCAGGCGGCAAGGATGTCGAGATCGTGCTTCTGGTCAACAACGGCTACGCGACGGACAAGAGCCTCGCGGAAGGCGTCATCGGCCAGATGGAAAAGCTCGGGGTCAAGGTCATCCTCAATGCGCTCGATGGTCCGAAGCGCGACGACGCTCACTATAGCGGCCGTTTCGACTGGCTGATCCAGCGCAACATGCCGGAACTCGCCTCCGTGGTTCAAAACACCGAGCAGCTTGCGCCTGTCGGTCCGCGCACGAGCTGGCACCACCGCGCCGGCAAGGACGGCAAACTCGACCTGATGCCCTACGAAGAAAAGCTGGTGGCTATCGTCACCAAATTCCAGACCAGCCAGGACAACAACCAGCGCGTCGACCTGATGAAGCAGTACCAGAAGGTCGCAACCGAGAATGTCGATACGGTCGGATTGACGGAATATCCGGGTGCGCTGATCATCAACAAGCGCTTCTCGAACGTGCCGGAAGGAACTCCGATCTTCATGTTCAACTGGGCCGAGGACTCCGTCATCCGCGAGCGCCTGTGGGTCGCTGCCGACAAGCAGGGCAAATATGAGCTGTTCCCCGAACAGCTGCCCGGCAAACCGGGCGAAAAGGGCCCGATCAACTAAGAGCTCCCCCTCCCAACCAAGAACTCCGGCCGCGCGTGAAGCGCGGCCGGGCAAGATCAACAAGCCGGCCGCACCGACAGGCGCGACAGGCGGCAAGGAGAAGCGAACCGTCCGATGTTACGATTCCTGCTCGTGCGCATAGCGTCCGCGATTCCCGTCCTGCTCATTCTGAGCATCGTGACCTTCGCGATCATCCAGGCGCCGCCGGGTGACTATGCCGATTACATCCGCTCGCAGCTGATCAACCAGAGCGGCGCGTCCTTCGCACAAGCCGACGAACAGGCTCGGGCCTACCGCATTGCCCACGGCCTCGATCAACCGATGGTCATCCAGTATTTCACCTGGATCAAGGGCATCGTCACACAGGGCGATTTCGGCTACAGCATGTTCTACAACAAACCGGTAGCAGACGTCGTCGGCGAACGCCTGCCGCGCACGCTGCTGCTGGCGCTGGTCTGCCACATCCTTGCCTCTTTGCTCGGCATCGGATTCGGCATCTGGGCGGCAACCCGACAATATTCCTGGATCGACAGCCTGCTCTCCGGCATCTCATTTCTCGGCATGACGGTGCCGCGCTTCCTGATGGCGCTGATCATCGTCTACCTCCTGGTCTTCCAGCTCAACGTTTCTGAAATAGGCAGCTTCTTCTCGCCGCAATATGGCGGGGCACCGTGGTCCTGGGCGAAATTCGTCGACCTCGTCAAACACGTCTGGCCGGTCGTCGCCATCGCCACCTTCGGCGGGCTCGCCTACAACATGCGCGTCATGCGCGGCAATCTGCTCGATACGCTGAACGCCCAGTATGTCGAGACGGCAAAGGCCAAAGGGCTTTCGGGCGGTGCGGTCGTGATGCGTCATGCCGTGCCCAATGCCCTGCATCCACTCGTCATGTATCAGGGCGTCGTGCTTCCCTACATGCTGACCGGCGAGATCGAGACGGCGATCATCTTTTCGCTTCCCACCGTCGGGCCGGCGATTGTCGGCTCGATGGCCGTCGGCGACGTCTATGTGACGGCGACCTTCATGATGGTGCTTTCGGCCACGCTCATTGTCGGCAACATCATCGCCGACATGCTGCTGGCCATGCTGGACCCGCGCGTCCGTGCCTATGGAGGGGCCTGATATGCTCGCCTTCGACTCCTCTTCGCCACGGCCCCACGAGCAGATGTCCCTCGAACAGACGGCCACGAACGCGCCGCGAGGCAATGAAAGCTACACGGCGCTGGTCTGGCGCCGGCTGCGGCGCTCCTGGACCGGAATGATCGGCCTCATCCTCGTCGGATTGTTGCTCGTTATGGCGATCTTTGCGGAGTTCTTCGCGCCGATGGATCCGAAGGCGACGGACGTGGGCTTTGCTCCGCCGCAGATAATGAGCTTCCACGACAAGGACGGCAACATCGTCTTCCAGCCGCGCGTCTATGGACAGACCGAATCCGGGGAGCTCGACCCCGTGACCTTCCAGCCCGTCGTCGGTCCCGACTACGACAACCCGAACCTTCTCGGCTTCTTCGTGGCGGGCGCCGAGTACCGGCTGTTCGGACTGATCCCGACGAACCGCCATTTCTTCGGTTCCACCACCGGCCAGCCGGTGCATTTCCTCGGCACCGACAAGTTCGGCCGCGACGTGCTGTCGCGCGCCATCATCGGCTCGCGGATTTCGCTGACGATCGCGCTCACCGTCGTTTTCATCGTCACGGTGATCGGCACCACGGTCGGCATGGTATCGGGCTATTTCGGCGGTTCCTTCGATACCTGGGTGCAGCGCTTCGTCGAAGTCGTCCTCGCCTTTCCGCAGCTGCCGCTCTATCTGGCACTGACCTCGCTGATCCCGGTGACGGCGCCGACCAATGTTTTCCTCGGCTTCGTTGTCGTCGTGATGTCGGCGCTCGGCTGGGCGCAGATGTCGCGCGAGGTGCGCGGCAAGACGCTGGCGCTGGCCCGCATCGATTATGTTCGGGCGGCCATGGCCGTCGGGGCGAGCGACCGGCGGATCATCTTCCAGCATATCTTTCCGAACGTCATGAGCCACGTGATCGTCGCTGTCACGCTGCATATCCCGAGCGTCGTGCTGCTCGAATCCTTCCTCGGCTTCCTCGGTTTCGCCGTGAAGCCGCCGCTGATCTCCTGGGGACTGATGCTGCAGGACACGGCAAACTACTCCGTGATCGGCACCTATCCCTGGATCCTGGCGCCGGTCGGTTTCGTGCTCATCACAGTTTTTGCGTTCAATGCGCTCGGCGACGGGCTGCGCGACGCAGTCGATCCTTATTGAGGTGGTCCAGATGGCTCTCGCACTTGCCAACAGCTTCGCCCCGCCCATCCGCCTCGACCATGCCGGCCGCACGGAAGAGCCGATCATCGATGCCCGCAACGTCGCCGTGAGCTTCAAGGTCGAGCACGGCACGGTGGAGGCCGTGAAGGATATTTCCTTCCAGCTCTACCGCGGCGAGACGATCGCCATCGTCGGCGAATCCGGATCGGGCAAGTCGGTAACCGCACGCACCGTCATGGGGCTGCTGTCGAAGCGCGCCGTGGTGTCGCCGCAATCGACGGTCGCCTATGAGGGCGCCAATATCCTGAAATTCTCCGAGCGTGAGCGCCGCAAGCTGCGCGGCGATCGTATCTCGATGATCTTCCAGGAGCCGATGAGCTCGCTGAACCCGATCTACACGATCGGCAGCCAGATCATCGAAGCCATCCGCGTGCATCGCCGAATGAGCCGGAAACAGGCTGAGGCCCGCGCGCTTGAACTGCTGAGGCACGTGCAGATTCCTGACCCGGAAGCCCGCCTGCGGCAATATCCGCATCAGCTTTCCGGCGGCCAGCGCCAGCGGGTGATGATCGCCATGGCGCTGTCGAACACTCCGGACGTGCTGATCGCCGACGAGCCGACGACGGCACTCGACGTTACCGTGCAGGCGCAGATCCTCAACCTGATCCGCAACCTTCAGAAGGAATTGCGGATGGCGGTGATCCTGATCACCCACGACCTGACCGTCGTGCGGCAGTTCTCGGATTATGTCTATGTCATGCAGCACGGCGAGATGTGCGAGCACAATACGACCGAAAAGCTCTTCGCCAGTCCGCAGCATGCCTATACCAGGCACCTGCTCGCCTCCGAGCCCCGCGGCCAGGTCAATCCGCTGCCGGAGGGCTGCGACGTCATTCTCGATGCCAAAGGCGTGCGCGTCTCCTTCATGCTGCGCCATGGCACCTTCTTGAAGCCGGAACTGAAGGAGCTTGTTGCGGTCGACAGCCTCGATCTGACGCTTCGCCGCCACGAAACGCTTGGAATCGTCGGCGAGTCCGGTTCGGGCAAGACAACGTTCGGCCAGGCGCTGCTGCGGCTGAACGACACCGACAGCGGCGAGATCTATTTCGACCGGCAGCCGATCCACGGCCGTTCGCGCGTCGAAATGCGGCCGTTGCGCTCGCGCATGCAGGTGGTCTTCCAGGATCCGTTCTCGTCGCTCAATCCGCGCATGACAATCGGCCAGATCATCGAGGAGGGGCTTGTCGTCAACAGGCTCGGGGCGACGAAGGCCGACCGGCTCGACCGCGTGCGCGAGGCGCTCATCGCAGCTGGCATGCCGGGCAACATCCTGTCGCGCTTCCCGCACGAGTTTTCGGGCGGCCAGCGGCAGCGTATCGCCATTGCCCGCGCCATCGCGCTCGAGCCTGAATTCATCCTGCTCGACGAACCGACCTCGGCTCTCGATCTCTCGGTTCAGGCGCAGATCATCGAGCTCTTGCGCAAGCTGCAGGACGAACGCGGCCTCAGCTACCTTTTCATCTCGCACGATCTGAAGGTCGTGCGTGCCCTCTGCCACCGGGTCATCGTCATGCAGCACGGCAAGATCATGGAAGAAGGGCCTGTCGACGAAGTTCTATCCCACCCCAAGACCGCCTACACCGAACGGCTCGTCAAGGCCGCTTTCGAGGTAGCATAATGATTGTCGAATGCCGGAGGTTGTAATGGCACGAAATCCCAGGATCGCATTTATCGGAGCAGGCTCGACCGTTTTCATGAAGAACATCATCGGCGACGTCCTGCAGCGCCCGGCGCTGTCGGGCGCCACCTTCGCCCTGATGGACATCAATCCGCAGCGTCTCGAAGAAAGCGCGATCGTCGTCAACAAGCTGATTTCAACACTCGGCGCCAAGGCGAAGGCCGAGACCTATTCCGACCAGCGCCAGGCGCTGGCGGGTGCGGACTTCGTCGTTGTCGCCTTCCAGATCGGCGGTTACGAACCCTGCACGGTCACCGATTTCGAGATCCCCAAGAAGTTCGGCCTGCGTCAGACGATCGCCGACACGCTCGGCATCGGCGGCATCATGCGCGGCCTGCGCACCGTGCCGCATCTGTGGAAGATCTGTGAGGACATGCTCGCCGTTTGCCCCGAGGCGATCATGCTGCAATACGTCAACCCGATGGCGATCAACATCTGGGCGATTTCGGAGAAATATCCCACGATCAAGCAGGTCGGCCTCTGCCACTCGGTGCAGGGCACGGCAATGGAATTGGCGCATGACCTCGACATTCCCTACGAGGAAATCCGCTACCGCTCGGCCGGCATCAACCACATGGCCTTCTATCTGGAGTTCGAGCATCGCCAGGCGGATGGATCCTACAAGAAGCTCTATCCGGATCTGGTCCGTGCCTACCGCGAAGGTCGCGCGCCCAAGTCCGGCTGGAACCCGCGCTGCCCGAACAAGGTGCGTTACGAGATGCTGACCCGCCTCGGCTATTTCGTCACCGAGAGCTCGGAGCATTTCGCCGAGTACACGCCTTACTTCATCAAGGAAGGCCGCGAGGACCTGATCGAGAAATTCGGCATCCCTCTCGACGAATATCCGAAGCGCTGCATCGAGCAGATCGCCCGTTGGAAGGGGCAGGCGGAAGCCTATCGTTCGGCCGACAAGATCGAGGTCGCGCAGTCGAAGGAGTATGCCTCGTCGATCATCAATTCGGTCTGGACCGGCGAACCCTCCGTCATCTACGGCAACGTGCGCAACAATGGCTGCATCACGTCGCTGCCCGGCAATTGCGCAGTCGAGGTTCCCTGCCTGGTCGACGCGTCGGGTATTCAGCCGACCTTCATCGGCGACCTGCCGCCGCAGCTCACGGCACTGATCCGCACCAACATCAACGTCCAGGAGTTGACGGTTCAGGCATTGATGACCGAGAACCGCGAGCACATCTACCATGCTGCGATGATGGACCCGCACACGGCGGCAGAACTGGATCTCGACCAGATCTGGGCGATGACAGACGAACTGCTCGCCGCTCACGGCGACTGGCTGCCGGCCTGGGCCCGCACCGGCCGCAAGGATCAGGCCGCCTGACCAACTCTCCCGGTCTTGCGCCTCAAGAAGTCTCGCGGCCGTGCCGCGGGACTTCTTGCCCTTCATCCAAAGCGGTCTTGGCTGCAGATCGCCGGTGTACCGAAATGTTGTCCCGACCGGCGAAATTGCGGATGGGACGGGAGGATCACCAGGTCTGGCGCAGCGTTGCATAGATTGCGCGGCCGGGATTGTACCAGTCGGCGCCGAAACCACCATTGGCCACGTGCTTTTCGTCGAACAGATTGCTGACGTTGAGCTGGAACGTCGTGTTTTCCTGGATCTTGTAGGTGAATGCCGCATCGAAAACGACGTTCGGGTCCGACTTCACCGTGTTGGCGTTGTTGACGAAATACGAACTCATGTAGCGCGCGCCGAGCCCAAACGTCATGTCGCCGCGTGGCCCATTCCCCTCCAGCGTGTAGTTGACCCAGGCCGAAGCCGTGTGTTCCGGCACCATGGCAAGACGGTTGCCTTCATTGGCGCCCGCGTTTTTGACGATCTCGGTATCAATATAGGAATAGGCGGCGGTCAGGCTGAGGTTGTCCGTCACCTCAGCCTTGGCTTCGAAGTCCACCCCGCGGGACTTGACCTTGCCAACCGGCGTTGCCACGGGCGGGGCGCCGATGTTGAGTGTGATGTTTTCCTTGGTCAGATCGTAGACCGCGATGCTGAACAACGCCGGAATCTCGGATGGCCGATATTTCACGCCGACCTCCCACTGTTCGCCACGCTCAGGCTCCAGGCCAATCGTGGCCGGGACAGCCGACTCGGCGTAGCTTATATAGGTGGCGATTTCGTCGGTTATCTTATAGCTGAGCGCCGCCCGTTTCGTAAACTCGCTGACATCGGCCCGGGTGATGGGATTGGCTGGAGCAACAGCAAGGTTGTTCGTCTGTTCGAGATCGAGCCAGTCGTTTCGCAGCCCCACTGTCGCGGTCAGTTTTTCCCAGAAGGTTAGTTCTTGTTGAAAATAGATCGCCTTGGTCTTCTGGTCGTTGACCAGGCTCTGATAGAGTGGGACCGAGGAAGGCCGCCCAGTATAGACCGGATTTGTATAGTCGATGTCCGGTGCGTCGCCGTAGTAATTGTTGGTTGTGCCGTGATAATCGTTATATTCGACGCCAAACAGGCTGCGACTGTCCACATTCTCAAAGCTGGCGTCATATTGCAGGTGGGCGTCGATAACGAAGTTTTCGGACGTCGAGTCGTTTGCGAAGAAGTCCCGGTCCACGATTGTCGTGCCGGCCGCCGGTGCTGCCGCTACATAAGCATAGCCGAAATTACTCCTGGTGTTGCTGTATCGCGCGCTTGAGTTGAACGTCAGGCCGGAGCCGAAGTCATGGTCGAACATGACGCTGAGCGTATTGCGGTTCACATCGCGATAATTGTAGTCCGGTTCGCCCAGGAACAGGCTTCGGTCGAAGTCCGAGCCCACAGGGTGCCCGCCGCCTCCGGGTACTCCCTGGCGGTCCAGATGATCATAAACGATGGACAGGCTGGTGTCGCCACTCGGGCGCCAGGTCAGTCCGCCCATAATGAAGTTTTCGTCGTCCTGAGAATAGTCGTATTCTTCCTCGGCTCGTTTGAATTTGCCGGTCAGGCGATAGGACAACGTGTCGTCCTCGGTAATGTTGTCACCGAAGTCGAAGCCCGTTTCGGCGTGGTCGAAGGAGCCGCCCGTGACGTAGGCTTCGCCGAAACGCTCGCTCTTCGGCCGTTTGGTGACAAAGTTTACCGAACCGCCGGGGTCGGAGACGCCAAAGCCAGTTGAGTTGGCGCCTTTGAGCACTTCCACGCGCTCAAAGGCGTAGGCTTCTTCCCGAAGTCCCCCGAACGGCCGGCCGATGAGTAGTCCATCGCGGTACATGTAGGCGTCGAAGCCGCGGATCTTGAAATAGTCGAAGCGGTCGTCGGAGCCGTAGAAGTCGGCGGTGACACCTGCCGTGTATTGCAAGACCTCCTCAACGCTGCTTGCACCACGCTCCTGGATTTCCTTGGATGTGATGACGGAGACGGAGGCGGGCGTGTCCAGAATATCGGTCACCATCTTGCCGCCCCCGGTCGTCTTCGTCGCGACGATCGACTTCGAATCGTTGTCGGTGTCGAGGCCGGTGCCGCTGCCCTGGATGACGATCGGTGCGAGTGTCGTATCGGCGTTTAAATTTTCCTGGCCAAGCACGACGGTCGGCGTGAAGGCGACAAGCGCCGTGCAAGCCAGAAGGGCCGCATTCCGATAGCGGATAAGGGCCGGTCTCGAGCGAGCGCTTGTTCTTTTGTTGTCCATATTCACGTTCCAGAAGTTGATTCGACGAGAGATCGCCGAGACTGATGCCAGGTCTGGGGGAACCATCCCGAATGACATCCCGCGGCCCGCCCGGGAGTGGTCCTCCCGGTCATGCGGCCGCAATGGCTTGGTCTGACATGCCCCGAGACGGCTATTAACTTGAGCATGTTTGTCCAGTATTGTAAATTCTCCGCGCTTTGTAGGATCCCACGGAAATCTCAGTGGTCTTGTCGGTGCAGGTCTGGAGGGTGGTTGACGGGGCTGCCTTAACCTGAAAGTGGAAGTCTACTTAAAGTCTGCGGAGTTTGACGATGCTGCGGTTATTGCTTTCGGCCGTAAAAATGGCGGCGATATGCATTTGGATTGTTACGCTCGGCATCGCCGGGGCAGGCGCCCGGGCGGCCGAAGGAACGACCTATCCCGTCACCATCAAACATGCGTTCGGCACGACGATCATTCCCCAAAAGCCTGCGCGGGTAGCGACCGTCGCCTGGGCAAACCATGAAGTGCCGCTGGCGCTCGGTGTCGTGCCCGTCGGCTTTGCCAGGGCCAATTTCGGCGACGACGACGGCGATGGGGTATTGCCTTGGGTCGCCGAGAGGCTGGCAGCGCTCCATGCCACCAAGCCTGTGCTTTTCGATGAAGGGGACGGCATCGATTTCGAGGCGGTCGCCGCCACCAGGCCCGATGTGATCCTGGCCTCCTATTCCGGCTTGAGCCAATCGGATTACGACACGCTCAGCCAGATCGCCCCGGTCGTCGCCTATCCCGAGGCGCCTTGGTCGACCGACTGGCGTGACATGATCCGCTTGAACAGCGCCGGGATGGGCATGGCCCCGCAAGGCGACGCGTTGATCGCCAGGATCGAAGCCGACATCGCCAAGGTGGTTGGCGGGCATCCCGAGCTCCGGGGTAAATCGGCGATGTTCATTACCCATCTCGATGCGACTGACCTGAGCACCGTCAACTTCTATACGGCGAACGATACCCGGGTGAGGTTCTTCGAGGATCTTGGTTTGAAGTCTCCCAGAAGCGTCGTCGAGGCTTCGAAGTCCGGAAAATTCGCAGGCTCTGTCAGCGCCGAGCGTATCGATGTCTTCGACGACGTCGATATCGTCGTCACCTATGGGAACCAGAAACTGCTCGATGCGCTGGCGGCCAACCCCTTGATGTCCAGAATGCCGGCCGTGGACAAGGGCGCCCTCGTCATGCTGGGCCGCAACCCGATCGGCACGGCGGCAAATCCGACACCGCTTTCGATTTCATGGGTCTTGAAGGACTATGTGGATCTGCTTGCGGAAGCGGCCAGAAAGTCCAAATGACGGCCGGCAACATACGTTCGTTCTCTCGGCCGCTCGTCTCTCGACGCTCGAACCGGACCCGCGGCCTCTGGCTGGCCGGATTGGTCGCGGCCCTTTCCGCCCTCTGTGCGCTCTCGGTCACGGTCGGCACCCGTGAAGTGGCCTGGAGCGATGTCGTGGCGGCGCTCGCGGGGCAGGTCGACAGCATCGGCCAGGCAGCGGTGAGCGTGCGTATCCCGAGGACGGTACTTGCCGTACTTGCCGGAGCCGCGCTCGGACTTGCCGGGGCGATCATGCAAGGCGTGACCCGCAATCCTCTCGCCGATCCGGGCATTCTCGGCGTCAATATGGGTGCGTCGCTGGCCGTCGTGACCGGCGTCGCCTTGTTCGATATGTCCTCCGCGCACGCCTATATCTGGGCCGCGATCCTCGGAGCGGGGTGTTCGGCAGTTTTCGTCTATACGATAGGATCGCTCGGGCGCGGCGGGGCAACCCCGTTGAAGCTGGCGCTGGCGGGAGCCGCAACGTCGGTTGCCTTCTCCTCCATGGTGATCGCCCTGGTGCTGCCGCGCGCCGATATCGCGGGCGGCATCCGCTCCTGGCAGATCGGCGGCGTGAGCGGAGCGACCTTTGAGCGCATTGGCCCGGTGCTGCCGTTTCTCGCCATCGGTTTCGCGGTCAGCCTTCTGTCGGCGCGAAAGCTGAACTCGCTGGCTTTGGGCGACGATGTCGCGGCAGGACTGGGGGAGCGCGTCGCCGTGGCCCGCGCCGTCGCCGCATTCGGCGCCATCTTGCTGTGCGGGGCGACAACGGCAGTTTGCGGCCCGATCGGCTTTCTTGGATTGGTCGTGCCGCATGCCTGCCGTCTGCTGGTCGGGATCGATCACCGGTGGTTGCTGCCGTTTTCCGCGCTTGGCGGCGCTTGCCTGCTGCTGGCGGCAGATGTCGTCGGCCGTATCGTCACCAGGCCAGCCGAGATCGAGGTCGGAATCATCACGGCCCTCGTCGGGGCGCCGTTCTTCATCTGGATCGTCAGACGGCAGCGGGTTCGAGAACTGTGACAGTGTTTTCCCCAACCATTGATCTCATCGCCCAAAATTGCCGCCGCCGAGCGCGCCGGCACGGTCTCTTGACCGTCATTCTGCTGGCTATCGTGGTCACCCTCTTTGCGGTGACCTTGTCGCTCGGCCAGTCCTTCACGCCGCCCGGTGACGTCATGCGCGTCCTGCTCGGGGAGGATGTCGCAGGCGCCACCTTTACAGTCGGCAAGCTGCGGCTGCCGCGCTCAGTCCTTTCGGTCCTCGCCGGACTGGCCTTTGGGCTCGGCGGCGTCACGTTCCAGCTCATGTTGCGCAATCCCCTTGCCAGCCCAGACATCATCGGGATCACCTCGGGCGCAAGTGCTGCGGCCGTGTTCGCCATCGTCGTCCTCTCCTTGAGCGGGCCGATCGTCTCGGTCCTGGCGGTTGGCGCAGGCCTCGGCGTGGCGTTGCTGGTCTACGCCCTGTCATTCCGCAGCGGAGTGGCCGGGACGCGGCTCATCCTCGTCGGCATCGGTATCTCGGCCATGCTGGAAAGCGTCGTCGCCTATATCCTCTCCAGCGCTCCGGCCTGGAACCTGCAGGAGGCCATGCGCTGGCTGACCGGCAGCGTCAACGGCGCGCAGCTCGGCCAGGCGCTTCCGCTTCTTCTGGCACTGGCGACGTTCGGTGGGCTGCTGCTCAGCCGGGCACGCGACCTGGAGGCGCTTCGCCTGGGCGATGACATGGCTGCGGCCCTGGGGGTCAAGGTGGCGAGGACCCGCATGCTGGTGATCGTTGCAGCCGTCGGCATGATTGCATCCGCGACGGCGGTGACGGGGCCGGTTGCCTTTGTGGCTTTCCTGTCAGGGCCGATCGCCTCCCGGGTCGTCGGACGCAACGGATCGTTGCTGATACCGGCGGCGTTGATCGGAGCGATACTTGTGCTGGGCGGCGATTATGTCGGTCAATTCCTTTTGCCTGGCCGTTATCCGGTGGGTGTGGTGACCGGAGCACTGGGGGCGCCCTATCTGATCTACCAGATCGTGCGCGCCAACCGGATGGGAGGTTCGCTATGACCGTTCGTTCCACTCACTCTCTTACCGCCTGCGAGCTTTCGGCCGGATATAACCATGCCGAAATCCTGCACGCGCTCGATCTTGCCATTCCGCCCGGTAGGATTACCGCAATCGTCGGCGCCAATGCCTGCGGCAAGTCCACGCTGTTGCGCACCATGTCGCGGCTCATCTCGCCCAGCCACGGGCATGTGTTGCTGGACGGCAAATCGATCCACCGTATCCCCTCCCGGGAACTGGCTCGAACATTGGGTCTACTTCCTCAGTCGCCGATCGCGCCGGAGGGAATTACCGTCGCAGACCTGGTCAGCCGGGGGCGGCATCCGCATCAAAGCCTGTTTTCGCGCTGGACGCGCAAGGACGACGAAGCCGTCGAGAGCGCGCTCGCGGCGACCAAGACCGTCGAACTTGCCGAACGGCCGGTGGACGAGCTTTCGGGCGGGCAGCGCCAGCGTGTCTGGATCGCCATGGCTCTGGCGCAACAGACGGATGTTCTGCTGCTGGACGAACCGACGACGTTTCTCGACATCAATCACCAGGTCGAAGTTCTCGATCTGCTGACCGATCTCAACCACGCACGGGGAACCACCGTCGTCATGGTCCTCCACGACCTCAATCTCGCGGCGCGCTACGCGGACTACCTCGTCGCGATAGCCGAGGGATCCGTGCATGTCGCAGGCAGTCCCGAGGACGTGCTGACGGAAGAGAACGTGCGGCAGGTCTTCGGGCTCGAGAGCCGCGTCATTACCGACCCGACATCGGGCCGGCCGATCATGCTGCCGATCGGCCGTCATCGGATGGCGGAGGAGCAAGATCTAAAGGAGAATCGGTCATGAATGCAGTTCAGTCGCTCAAATTGTCCGGCGTCGCACTGCCAAGGGATCCCGAACGCATGCTCGACGAAATCTGCGAGCACTTCATCGAGCATGCCGACGTGCAGCGGAGCAAGGACCACGCCCTGCTGAAGAGCAAGAACAGCACGACGAGCATTCGGCTGGCAGGCAGCAAGCTTCTGATCGAACTGGCATGCGAGTCGCAAGCGGCGTTGCAGCTGAATCAGACGATGATTGCAGAGCACCTGTTCTATTTTGCAGGAGAGGATCCTCTTGAATTGACGTGGTCGGAGCATTCGTCCCTCGCGGTGCTGCCGAATATCCACGAGGTGACGGTCGTTTCGGCGGAGGATGTGACCCCTCACATGCGGCGCGTGAAGTTTGCCTGCGCCGATGTCGCGCCGTTCGTCGGCGGCGACATGCACGTTCGCCTTCTGGTCCCCCCGAAGGGCAGGCCGCCGGTATGGCCGGGAATCCGCCAAGACGGCCGCGTCGCATGGCCCGAGGGAGAAGACGAGATTCTGGTTCGCATATACACGATCCGCTCTGTCGACATCGAACGCCGGGAATTGTGGATCGACTTCCTGCAACATCCATCGTCCCCTGTCGCGACACCTGGAGCCGACGTCGCCCGCGACGTGCAGCCCGGAGAAAAGGTAGCGCTTCTCGGGCCCGGCGGCGGCAGTCTGCCGGCAGCACAGTCCATTCTTCTGGTCGGCGACGAAAGCGCTCTTCCCGCCATCGCCCGGATCGCGGCCGAAGTGGCGCCGGGCACCCGGATGCAGGCGATCATCGAAGTGCTGGATGAGGCGGAGGAACAGCGGCTTCCGTCAGCGGGTTGGTTGGATGTCCGCTGGCTGCATCGGCGGAGCTATCCGGCAGGCGCGAAAGGCATTCTCGCCGAGGAAGCCAAGAAGGCGGTCGCCTCCATCGAGGACGGTACCTTCGTCTGGGTCGCCTGCGAAAAGGAGGACGTGCGCTCGATCCGCGCCTTCCTGAAAAGCCGCGGGCACGACAAAAAGATGATGTATGTGGCCTGGTACTGGGAACAACATTCCGCCTGATGCTTTGTTGGGCGGGCAAGCCTTTCGAAAGCCGTCCGGCATGCCGTCGGTGGCCCTCTTGAGGCTTGTCGGCCGCAATCTATATGATCTTGTTCAAGGGTTTCCACTGCAAAGGTTGAACATGGCAGAACGGTTTGAAGAGGCGGAGTTTATCGACCCTCCGCGTATCTCGAGCGGCGTGCCCGGTCTCGATACCATCCTCGACGGGGGCCTCGATGAAAACCGGCTTTATCTCTACGAGGGCCGGCCTGGGACGGGCAAGACCACGATCGCCCTGCAATTTCTGCTCGAAGGTGTCCGCCAGGGTGAGCCGGTGCTTTACATCACCCTTTCCGAGACGGAACGCGAGCTGCAGCTTGTGGCCTCCCGTCACGGCTGGTCGCTCAAGGGTATCGAGGTATTCGAACTCGTCCCTCCGGAAACCACGCTCGATCCCGACCGTGAACTGACGGTCTTCCATCCGGCGGAAATGGAGCTCAACGAGACGACGAAGCTCATTCTCGATCGCGTCTCCGAACTCAACCCGAGGCGCGTGGTCATCGACAGTCTTTCCGAGTTGCGCCTCCTCGCTCACAGTCCGCTGCGTTACCGGCGCCAGGTCCTGGCGCTGAAGCACTTCTTCGCCAGCCGGCAGTGCACCGTCATTCTTCTTGACGATCTGTCGTCTCAACAGAATGACCTGCAACTCCATTCTATTTCCCATGGGGTTGTGCTGCTGGAGCAGCTTGCCATCGACTTCGGCGCCGAACGGCGCCGCATGCGGGTCGTCAAGATGCGTGGCATCAAGTTCCGCGGCGGCTACCATGATTTTACGATCGAGAAGGGCGGTCTCCACATTTTTCCCCGCCTCATCGCTGCGGAGCATCATCAGGCCTTCGACGACGAGTTCACCTCCAGTGGGAACAAGGAAATCGACGACATGTTGGGCGGCGGGCTGGAGCGGGGTACCAATGTCCTGTTCCTGGGTGCTGCCGGAGTGGGAAAGTCGTCGCTTGCCCTGACCTATGCCTTGGCGGCGGCGAACCGCGGCGAACATGCCGTCATTTATGCCTTCGACGAGGGGCGTGGAACGCTGCAGGCTCGGGCCAGGAATTTGGGTTTCGATCTTCAAACCCACCTGGACAGCGGGCTGATCCGGTTGCAGCAGATCGATCCTGCAGAACTTTCCCCGGGGGAATTCACCGCCAACGTCCAGAAAAGCGTGGAGATCGACGGTGCGCGCGTCGTCGTCATCGACAGTTTGAATGGTTACATGAATGCGATGCCGGACGAACGTTTTCTGGTCCTGCAGATGCACGAACTGCTGACCTACCTTGGCCAGCGTGGTGTGCTGACCATCCTTGTCCTTGCCCAGCATGGGCTCGTGGGCCCGCTCGAGGCTCCGCTCGACTTGAGTTATCTCAGCGATTCCGTCGTCATGCTGCGGTATTTCGAAGTGCAGGGCACCGTGCGCCGAGCGATATCCGTCGTGAAAAAGCGAAGCGGCAGGCACGAGCACAGCGTGCGCGAGTTCAGCCTGTCCGACAATGGCATCAAGCTCGGACCACCAACCCTGGAGTTCACCGGCGTGCTGGCCGGCTCGCCGTATTTTTCAGCCGCTCCTGTAACGAGTTCAGCAGACGGAAATAATGGCGCAAGGTGAAGACCGACTGGAACCGGTTATTGTCTTTGCACCGGTCGGCAGGGACGCGGCCGCTTCGGTCGGCTTGCTCAGCCGGAGCGGCATAGCGGCAAAGACCTGCGGCGATCTTCAAAGCCTTGTGGCAGCGCTGCAGGCCGGTGCTGCAGCCGCGTTTATTGCTGAAGAAGCCCTGTTTGGAAAAGACGCGAGCCTCCTGTTCAAATGGGTTGCGGACCAGCCGCCGTGGTCGGATCTTCCCTTCATCCTGCTGACCAGCCGCCAGGAGCAGACCGGTATCGAGACGTGGCGGCAGAGGCTGATCAACTCTTTGCGCAACGTGGCGCTTCTGGAGCGGCCGGTCCAGGCCCAGACCCTGGTCAGCACGATACAATCGGCACTTCGCGCGCGAGCCCGGCAGTTGGAGTTGCGTGGGCTGCTGGCGGAGCGCGAGCAGGCCGCGCAGGAACTGGAGAAGCAGGTCGTTTTGCGGACCCAGGAGCTCAAGGCCGCCAATGAGGCCCTGCGCGACCAGATGACGGTGCGTGCGCATGTCGAGGAAAAGCTTCGGCAGGCTCAGAAGATCGAAGCGATCGGTCAGTTGACCGGCGGCGTCGCTCACGATTTCAACAATCTGCTGATGGTCATTTCCGGAGGTCTGGAAATGCTCGACCGCCAGACGGACCCGGCCAGGCGCAAACGGTTGATGGACGGGATGCGTCAAGCCGCCGAACGCGGATCCGGCCTGACACGGCAGCTTCTGGCTTTTTCCCGGCGTCAGGAACTGCAGCCGCAGACAATCGATCTGGCCCGCCAGATCGGAGGGATGCGCGAACTGCTCGACCGCAGCCTGAGGGGCGATGTCCATGTGACGCTCGAATTCCCACCCGGCCTTTGGCCGGTCGAGGTTGACGCAAGCGAGCTGGAACTTGTTGTTCTCAATCTCGCGGTCAACGCCCGCGACGCGATGCCGAGAGGCGGCACGATCGAAATCCGCGCGGAAAATGTTCCGCTCCTGGATCAAAGCGGTTCCGGCAAAGACTTCGTCCGCCTTTCCGTCAGCGACAACGGCTCCGGAATGACGCGCGAGGTGCAGGCGCGCGTGTTCGAACCGTTCTTTACCACGAAGGATATCGGCAAGGGGTCCGGCCTTGGCCTTGCGCAGGTTCACGGTTTCGCCCAGCAATCCGGCGGCAGGATAGAGATCGAAAGCGAAGTCGGCCGAGGGACGAAAATAATCCTGATGTTGCCCCGTTCCTCGAAGGAGCCAGGCCCGGATCAGCACCACCTGGTCGATCTGCACGTCGCGCGCCGCCGTCCAGCGTCGGCGGGCAGCATTCTGCTGGTTGAAGACGACGACGAAGTCGCGGCTCTTGTCAGAGAGATGCTGGAAGATCTCGGTTTTCAGGTCGTGCGGGCTGCAACAGCCGCCGCCGCTCTGGGCGCTCTGGCTAACGGGCGGCGGATCGACTTGGTATTCTCGGACATCATGATGCCCGGAGGAATGAACGGCGTGGAGCTGGCAAAGGAAATTCGCTCGCGCCGCATGGACCTGCCGATCCTGTTGACGAGCGGATATTCCGAAGCCGCCAAGCAAGCGGCAGAGGTGCAAGGCATCAAGATCCTTCGCAAGCCCTACCAACTGGCCGAGCTGTCAGAGGCGCTCAGAGGCGCAATAGCCCGGCACGACCTCAATTGATGCCGCCGGACCCGTAATTCTTTCGGCCGTCGTTTCGGCTGTAAAGCGCTCCCGTACAACTCTGAATAACAAATCCTTTAATCATTTATCCTAGGATCGCCGGGTTGGAGGGGTAGATGAAGGATTTTCTGGAAAGCAAGGCCGGCAGACAGCTGGCGGAGGTAGCGGCAGTCGCGATGCTGCTGCTCGTCGGTTGTATAGCCTATGACGATCTGCTGCTGAGGCTGGTTCAGTCGGTCAGTGCGGGAAAAACCCACCTCATCATCATCGGCCTGATCGTTGCCGGTCTCGCGAGCTTTGCCTATTCGGTGCTGCGCATTCTCGACATGCGCAATGAAATGATGAGCCGCCGGAAGGCCTTCGATGCGGCTGACCATATCGCCACGCACGATCATCTGACGAAACTTCCCAACCGCTATGCCTTCGACAGGTTCGTCCTGTCGCACCCGGATGAAAGGCAGCAGGAAACGGACGAGGATAACGGGCCGCAGACCGCAACGGTGTTTTCGATAGATCTCGACGGCTTCAAGAAGGTCAATGACCTTCTTGGCCACCAGGGGGGCGATATCCTGTTGAAGGAGGTGTCGCGGCGCATCTGCGCATTGGCTGAATACGAATGCGTCTTCCGTTTCGGCGGCGACGAGTTCGTCGCCGTGGCTCGCAACCTCTCGCCGGAAAAGGAGGAGCTCTTCGCGCAGCTGCTCATCCATTCAGTTTCCCGGCCGGTCCGGATCGGGACCCTGCTGACGGAGGTCGGTGCCAGCGTCGGTTATGCGCGCCTGCCGGACCACGGTAGCTCGCTCGAGGAAGTCTGCCACCGGTCGGACGTCGCGCTGTACGAGGCGAAGAGCCGGGGTCACAATCAATATTCCCTGTTCCAGCCCGAGATGCAGGAGAAGGTCTCCGAGCGGGCCAAGCTCGAAGGCGACCTTCGCCGCGCCATCGACGAGGGCAAGATCGACCCGTTCTACCAGCCGCTGATCAATCTCAGAACGGGGGAGATCTGCGGTTTCGAAGCGCTTGCCCGGTGGAACAAGGACGGCGTATTCGTCTCACCGCAGCATTTCATTGCCGTGGCCGAAGAGACCGGGCTCATTACCACCCTCTTCGAGCAGCTTCTGTCGAAAGCCTGCCGCGATGCGCAGCTTTGGCCGGGAACATTGTCGCTCTCCTTCAACGTCTCGCCTGTCCAGATGGAAGATAGGTTACTCGTAAGCCGTGTTCTCCACATCCTGCAGCAGACCGGCCTGCAGGCGTCGAGGCTGGAAATCGAGATCACCGAAAACGCCCTGATCGACGACCCGGACCTTGCCGCCGCAACGATCGAGCAATTCCACGCCGCCGGCATCCAGGTGGCGCTCGATGATTTCGGAACCGGATATTCAAGCCTGGCGCAGTTGGCGCGCTTCAAGTTCGACAAGATCAAGATCGACAAAAGTTTTGTGTCGAGCTTCACCCATAACGACAAGAACGCCAAAATCATCGACGCCGTGCTTGGCCTAAGCCGCAGTCTCAACCTCAAGACCACCGTCGAAGGGATCGAGGAGAACGCCCAGCTCGCCTACTTCCTTGGCCAGGGCTGCGATATCGGTCAGGGCTATATCTTCGGCAAGGCTATGCCGCAATCGGAAGTGATCGGTTTCGTCAACGACCGCAAGCGGGCACTGAGCGCCTGAAGAGACCAACCAGAGGCCCTGGCCGAGAAGTAATGGCGGTGTCGCCATCCATCTTCACGGCCAGGAGATTTAATGTGGCGCGGAGCTATACGGCTGCCCGTGCCTCCGGCTCAAGCTGTGACCGAAGCACGAAGCCGTTCTGCGGCCGCTTGAGACCGAGGTTCTCCCGCAGGGTGGTTCCTTCATATTCATGCCGGAAAAGGCCACGCTTGCGCAGGATCGGCACGACCTGATCGACGAAGTCAGTCAATCCGGCGGGCAGGATCGGCGGCATGATGTTGAAGGCGTCGGCAGCGCCGTTCTCGAACCATTGCTGCATCGCGTCGGCAATCTGCTCCGGGGTGCCGATCACCGTGCGATGGCCGCGGGCGGTCGCAACGGCCAGATAGAACTGGCGCAGCGTCAGGTTGTTTCGCGATACCAGATCGGTGACCAGCTTGAGGCGGCTCTTGTTGAGTTCCGTATCCTGCGGCAGAGGCGGAGCGGGATCGTCCAGCGAATAGCCGGAAAGGTCGACGCCCTTGTAGTGGCGGGCGAGGATGTTCCAGGCGATGGAGGGATGAACGAGCGACTGGATATAGTCGTAGTTCTCCTGTGCTTGCCTTTCGGTGCCGCCGAGAACGGGGAATATGCCGGGACTGATCAAGAGGTCGTCCTGGCTGCGCCCGTAGCGGGAAAGCCGTCCCTTGACGTTGGAATAGAATTCCTGGGCGTCCTCGAGCGTCTGGTTGGCGGTGAAGATCATCTCGGCGGTTCGGGCGGCCAGTTCTCGGCCGGGTTCCGATGCGCCGGCCTGGACGATGACGGGATAGCCCTGCACGGGACGGCCGACATTGAGCGGACCGGTGACCGAGAAGAACTGGCCCTTGTGGTCGACCAGATGCACCTTGTCCGGGTCGAGATAGACGCCGCTTTCCTTGTCGCGGATGAAGGCATCGTCCTCGTAGCTATCCCACAGCCCTTTCACCAGGTCGACGAATTCTTCGGCGCGCGCGTAGCGGTCGGCATGGGCGGGATGGCCCGGGATGGAGAAGTTCTTGGAAACGTCCGCGCCCGTCGTCACCACATTCCAGGCCGCCCGACCCTTGGAGATATAGTCGAGCGAGGCGAATTTGCGCGCCAGAAGATAGGGGTCTTCATAGGTGGTGGATGCGGTGGCGACGAAGCCGATATGGCTGGTGGCCTGCGACAGGGCGGCCCACAGGGTCACGGGTTCGAAGTGGGCGCCCTGCGAGGAACGGCGAAGCGCCTCCGGATCTTTGGCGCGCTCCCAGCCGGCCGGGCTGTCGGCCACGAAGACCAGATCGAACTTGCCCCGTTCCGCCGTCTGCGCCAGCTCGCGGTAGTGATCGATATTCAGGCCAGCGTCGGCCTGCGAAGCCGGATGGCGCCAGGCTGCCACATGATGGCCGGTCGCCATGATGAAGGCCCCAAGCCGCATTTGTCTCTTCTGTTTACTCATTGACGTATCCCCCGTTCGAGGCGTTGAGATTGAACTGAACCTTGCTGGTCACGATGACAAGTTCCGTTGGATTTCAGGCGGCGCGCCGTCCGGGAGTTTCCACCCCGAGCCGGCTCAAAAGCTGGGTGCGGATTTTTGCAAAGCGCGGATCACCGTGATCGCGCGGCGTCGGCAGATCGATCCGCAGGTCCTCGATCAGATGACCTTCGTCGAGAACCAGTATCCGGTCGGCAAGCGAGATTGCCTCGTCGACGTCATGGGTGACGAGCAACACGGCTGGCCGATGCCTTGCGCACAATTCCCGCAGCAGGTCGTGCATCTTCAGCCGCGTCAGTGCGTCGAGGGCGCCGAACGGCTCGTCGGCGAGAAGCAGGGACGGCTGGCGGACCAGCGAGCGAGCAAGAGCGACCCTCTGCTGCTCGCCGCCCGAGAGCTGGTTTGGCCAGGCCGCCTCGCGCCCCTCAAGGCCTACCTCGGCCAGTGCCTTTCTGCCTGCTTCCTGCCCGGCAGCCCCCGGCAGGCCGAGCGTGACGTTCTGGATGACTGTGCGCCAGGGCAGAAGACGGGCATCCTGGAAAACCACCGAAAGATTGTCCGGTGTTTCCAGCGTGCCGGTTCCCTCGACATCGTGATCGAGGTCGGCGAGCGCCTTGAGGAAAGTGCTTTTGCCGGAGCCGCTCCTGCCGAGCAGGGCAACGAATTCCCCTTCGGCGATATCGAGATCCACGCGATCCAGGATCGTCTTGGTGGCGAACCGGCGCATGAGGTTGCGGACATGCACGGTTCTGGATGCGGATTTCAGTTGGCTAGAGTGCGGCGCCATGAGAGGACCCTCCGTTCGAGCAGGCGGACGAGACCGTCCGAGACGAGGCCGAGCATCACGTAGACGACCAGGCCGACGAGAATGACATCGGTTTGCCCATAGTTGCGGGCGAGTTCGATCATGTAGCCGAGCCCGCTGGTGGCGTTGATCTGCTCGACCACGACAAGGGAAACCCAGCAGAGCGTGACGGCAAACCGCAGGCCCAGGAGAAAGCCGGGCAATGCGCCGGGCAGCACTACCTGGAAGATGAAGTCCTTCTGGCTCATGCGCAGGGTCTCGGCCAGCTCGACATAGCGGCTGTCGATGCTGCGCAGGGCATTATGGGTGTGGATGTAGATGGGTATGATCACGGCAAGGGCGATCGTCGTGACCTTCATGCCCTCGCCGATGCCGAACCACAGGATCAGCAGGGGGATCAGAGCCAGCGTCGGGATGGCGCGCTTGATCTGGACGGGACCGTCGATCAGCGCTTCGCCGATCCGCGAAAGGCCGGCGGTGACGGCAAGGATCGTGCCGATGACCAGACCGATGCTGAGCCCAAGCAGGGCACGCGTCGCCGACGTCACAAAATTGTCCTGCAGCCGCCCCTGTTCGATCAGCCTTCCAAAAGCCTCGATGACCGTCCATGGGGCGGACAGGATCCGGGGGTCGATCCACCCGAATGCCGAGCCTGCCACCCAGAGCAGCACCAGCAATGCGGGCCCGATCTGCAGTCCGAAGGGTATTGCCGGTCCCGGTCCCAGTCTCCGGCGGCTCCGGGACGTGACGGGTCTCGCCACGGCTGGAACGGTAAATGCACTTTCACGGCTGGACGTCCGGGATGATTTCGCCTCATCCGCATCCCAAATGGTTGCCATGCTTCAGATCTCCTCTTGGATGATGCGGGGGGATTACTGGCTCTTCGCCAAGGCGGCGGAGGCGGTCTTTTCGAACCGGTTGTCGAAGATCTTTTCCACGTCGAAGGGCTTGTAGCCGAGCTCCGCCGCCAGCAGATTGATCGTCTCCTGGTGGCGCTTTTTGACCTCGCTCCAATCTCCCGAAACAACCTGCTCCCCAGTCAGCTTGACGAGATATTCGCCGTCATCCTGGCTCAGACCCTGCTGCCCGACGTAATATGTCTTGATCCAGATCTCCGGGTTCTTGTTCACCCACTCGGTGGCACGTGCCCAAAGCCCGACATATTCGGCAAGAGCCGCCGCCTTTGCCGGATCGTCCAGCACCCATTGCGGCGCATAGAGATGACCCGGATCATCGCGCAGTCCGTGTTCGACAAGCGTGGCGCCATCGGAACCGTATTGCGCGATATAGCGCCTTATATAGACGCCCCCGAGCGGTGCGACATCGACCTGTTTGCTGGCCAGCGCCTTCGGATAGACGTCGCCGGTGCTTGGCAGTTCTACCAGCGTGACGTCGCTTTTCTTGAGGCCCGCGGCATGGAGTGCGCGAAGGACGAGTGCTCCCTGGGCCTGGCCCGGGCTGAACGCGATGCGTTTGCCGCGGAAATCGGCCAGCGTCTTGATGCCGGCGCCTGGCGCCACGCCGAAGCGATAGATGGGATTGGCAATCGGGTCGCGGCGTTCGCGATAGGCGATGTTGCGAACGGGCAGGTTGTTCCAGTTGGCGAAGATCGAGGGAATTTCCGCAACCGATCCGACGTCGAGCGCCTTGGCGCGGAATGCTTCCGACGTCTGCGGGCCGCCACTGATATTTGCCCATTTGACTTCGAACGACAGCTCCTTGATCAAGCCTGAGACTTCCAGCGCCTTTTGCGTCACCGGATCCCCGACCGTCAGGACCGTCCCCGGCGGCACCTTCGGAAGAAGGGGCGCGTTCGTCTGGGCCGCGACCACCCCGCCCATGGTGCCGAAGGCAAGCAGGCCGAACAGCACGGTTCTCATTGTCTTCACCAATGTCATCGTTGATTTTCCCCTTGTCGTTGCAGGACACGAAAGTCGATGCACGGAAGGGTGAGATATTTTCTACAAAAGAAATAGACTATTTAATTTAAGAATGCGCCGGATAGTGAAATATCGTCCCAACATGTCGATCATCGACATGAGGACCGACGACCTTGATGCGGCATCCCGATTTCTTGCTCTGAGGCTAAAGCGCCTGCCCGTGGTACGCCGAGAGCGCCGGCACATCACGCATGAGCCTCTGGGCCAGAGACCGCTGGAGAGCGATATCACCGCGGTAGCGTGCCTGAAGAAATTGCGCATGGACCTCGCGCGCCGTGTCGGGACTTTCCCGAAGCGCCGTGGCGACGGGAACCTCTTCCGTCTTGCCCTTGACCCTAATACGGTCGAGTTCGAAGACCGCGAACGTTTCGCCCACGGCCTGTGCGGTCCGTTCACCCAATAGCAACGGCACCCCGTAAGCCTTCGACGCGCCTTCAAGTCTCGCTGCCAGATTGACAGCGTCCCCGAGTGCGGAATAGTCGAAACGGCTCGTCGAGCCCATGTTGCCGACCACGCATTCGCCGGTATTGATGCCGATCCCGATCGCCAGCGGATAATAGGTCCGTCCCGTCGCCTCCGCTTCGGCCCTCAGATCGTCGTTCAGCGCCTGCATCGAGTCGAGCATATCAAGCGCGGCTGATACCGCATGGACCGCGTGCGACGGGTCGTCGAGCGGTGCATTCCAGAAGGCCATCAGGCAGTCACCGATGTACTTGTCGATCGTGCCGCCATGTGAAAGCACGATGTCGGACAGCGGCGTCAGCAGCCGGTTGATCAACATCGTCAATTGTTGGGGATCATCCTTGAGCTGTTCGGCGATGGTGGTGAAGCCCCGCACATCGCAGAACAGGATCGAAAGCTCGCGTGTCTCGCCGCCGAGCTTCAGTTTGGATGGATCGCGGGCGAGTTGATCGACCAGTGCGGGTGCCAGATATTGCGAGAAAGCCCGCGTGATCTGCCGGCGGTTCTTCCGCTCCTGGGCATAATCGAGCGTCGCCTGCGCTGCGGCCATGCCGGCAAAGGCGAGCGACGACGCTATAGGGGACAGGAAGATGCGACCGAAGCGCAAGCTGACATAGCTGCCGACGAACAGTACGACAATCGCCACCGCGCCGAGTGCGACCGTGCGCCAGCCGGTACCCTTCCAGACAAGAACGGAGGCCGCCACGACTGCGGTTAGCAGCAGCAGTTGTTTCATCGGGCCACTGGCTTCGGTGATGGACCTCTTGAGCCGCAGGTTGTCGAGAATGGTCGCCTGAATCTCGGCGCCGGCCGTCAGCTTGCCGTTGTGAACCGTATAGGAGGTCGGAAAGGCGTCGGCCCCGCCGTTGTCGATCGACGGCGAATTTTGCAGGCTCAACCCGACAATGGCGATCCGGCCCTTGAATATCCCTGGCGGCAGGAAGTTTTCGGGATCGAGGGCCTGGTAATAGGACACCGTCGGATAGGTGCGGGGACCGCCGAAAACTTGAACCAGGCTTCCCGGCTCAGGCAAGTCCGCCTTGATGCCCGCAGTTGTCGCGACCATGGCGGCAAAACCGTCCAGATAGTCCGGTATCTCGCGCAGCACGCCGTCCCGGTGCAGGCCGACCGAGGCGATACCGGTCGGCGCCTGCCTATCGGAAAACATCTGCAGCGGTATGACCCGGATGAACTGGTCGGCCTGATCCGAGGTCACGAGCGTCTCGTCGCCCGCCAACACCACGTCGGGCCCAAGTGCTTCGGCGAGTGCTTCGTCCTCGGCCGGCGCCGACGGTTCGGAAAAGATGATGTCGAGGGCGATCACTTTGGCGCCCGCTGCGCGAAGCTGGGTGATCAATCTCGCATGCAGGCTGCGCGGCCACGGCCACTGCATGTTGATCTCCGCCAGCGACGGCTCATCGATCGCCACGATGATCGGTCCATCCTCGGCAAGCGGCTCCGCCCCGACGGTCGAGAGGTAATCGAAAGCTCGATAGTCAATCAGCGGCCAGCCGGGCAGGCGGGCGATGAGTGCCGCCGCCCCGAAGAAAAATGCGGCGAGAACGGCTACCTGAATGCTGCGCGACGAGAAAAAGCCCCGGGCCGAAAAGGAGAAGCCGCGCCCGCCGTCCATCAGAACCGAACTTTGAGCGTGCCTCGGAAGGACCGGCCCCAACCGGGTGTGCCGGTGCTCACTTCGATGTCTTCGTCCAGGAGATTGTAGGCGGTGAGATCCAGCTCGAAACGCTTGTCGAAGGGTTCCCAGGTCAGGCTGGCGTCCAGGGTCCAGTAGTCGTCAAGTTTGATCCCGGCTTCATCGACACGATCGCCCACGTAGTTCGCGGCAAGCGTTGCCTTCACATTCGCTTCGTTGACCCAGGTGAGCGCCACCTGTCCTCCCCATTCCGGTATGAAAGGCAGGGGGCCGCCAAAGGTCGCGGATGCGGGATCGCGGTCTTCGGAATCGGTATATGCAACCGTGGATGAGAGGCCGAAGCCATGGTCGAGCAAAAGATTGGCGCTAAGGCTACCGCGATCGATGCGTCCTTCGGAGGTGGTAAAAGGTATGGCGGAAAGCGGAATACCGATCTGCGGATTTTTCACGTCCTCATGTTGGAATTCCAATGCGGTGAAGAAGTCCGGCGTCCATTCCGCGTCCCACCGAAGCGCTACGGTATTGGTGTAACCCTCAGGGTCAGTCGAGATCTGGTTCGGCTGAATACCGACAATCCCAATCGGCGAGAGCGTCGGCGTGGAAACATCCACGCTGCTGCGTATAAATCCTGCACGCAGCCATTGTTCACTCGCAGGCGACCAAGCAATGCCGATACGCGGATCGAGACGTTGGACATCCACGCCGTCGCCTGAAAGGAGAGTCCCGAAGAGACCATATTCGGCCTTGAGATCGGGATTGATTTCATGGAGCAGGTCGACGTAAACGCGACCAACCCCAATGCGACTGGATGACGAAGCACTTGCTGCACCTGATAGGAGGTCAAATGTGTCTTGCGACTGGTCGCTATCGAGCCATCCGGCCTCAACGCCATACCTCCAGGTGAAATTTCCTGTGCCGACCGTGTGATTGAGCGCGGCGATATAGCTATCCTGCTCAAACTGGCTTGTCGCACTGAGAATCTCGAAGGGGGTACCAAACAGATCAAGCACTTCAGTCCGGTGGCTTCGACTGTCCATGCGGTTAAACAGCAGCGCGGCGTTGATGACGTTTTCGTATTCAACGGTATGGCTCCAGCCGATGCCGCCATTTGTTAGTCGGTTCGTATTCGAGTGCTGAATGGTGTCCGGAACTGAAGCCACGCCAATAACGAAAAGCCGCTGGAAAGCGAATTTGGAGTCTCGCTCCGCAGTATTGTAATAAAGGACAAGTCGATCATGCGCTGTCGGGCTGGCCGTCAGGTAACCATTGGCTCCAATGATCTTGTTTTCCGTATTAAGATCCGTGAACGCACCAATATCACGGCTGTCCGGCTCTCGCTGCCACTGCAAATTCCCATAGAAGCTGATCGGGAACGGCAGGTTGCTATACCCCTGGACCTCTCCCTCCCCAATATAGTCCAGTTCGCCGCCTGCGGTATTGATCCCCCCGCCGATCGAACCTTCGAAGAACGGTCGTCTCATAATGTTGGCGGAGCGCGAGCGGCCGGAGATGATATGCGGTTCGAGCATCAGGCCTTGCAGGAAGGACGAGAAAGCCTGCCCGTTTGGCGTGTTTGTGATGACGTCGTCGCCGTAGAAGTAGTTGTTGACGAACGGATTTGCGCTGCCGCGGATGCTCTGGTCGATATAGGCGGTGCCGGCGAAGGGATCGAAGGCCGCATCGCTGTAATATTCGCCCCAGGCATTCATGCCTTGCAGACGGAACGCGTCGTTCAGCGTCGACCCCGCCTGCTGGTTGGCGCCGAGCGAGGTGAAATCGCCGCCGCGGGCCTTTGAGCGCCGCAGATATTCCTGCGCGTTGCGAATGGCGCCTTCCGAGTCGTAATTGTCGATCGCAACTGCGGTGCGCAGGGCGGAAATCACCGGATCATTGTCATCGAGCCGCTCGGCATTTTCCGTCGCCTGCTCGGCCGGTACCCGGTCGCCCTTTTCATAATTCGCAGCCGCCAGCAGCAGCTGCGCCTGCGAATATCCGGGATTGGCAACGCTTGCTGCGAGCAGATCATCGACCGCCTTGTCCAGCTCGCCCGTCTGCAGATAGTACCGACCGCGCGCGACAAGCGCCGTGTCGAAGCCAGGATCGATGGCAAGCGCCATGTCGATTTCCCGCTTGGCATCCTCGATCCGGCCGATATCGAGATAAAAGAGCGCCAGGTTGGAATGACTGAGCGGATCCTGCGGATCGAGCTCTATCGACTTCTTGAACGCGGCTTCGGCCTCGCGATTGGCGCTCCGCGCCGCGTGGATGTTGCCGATCGCGTTCCAGGTCGTTGAGCCCCCGGGCGCGACCTTGATGGCCGCTTCGAGATCGGCGAGGGCGCCCTGGTAATCACCCTTGAAGCCGGCCCGGAAATGCGAGCGCGCCTCGAGCGCCGTCGGCTCGGCGGGATCAATCGACAGGGACCGGTTGAGCGCCTCTTCCGCCTGGGTGCGATCGTTCAGCAGAATGGCAAGCCAGCCGCGATATGCCGGCAGTTCCGGATCGTCCGGATATTGGCGTTCCGCCTCCTGGAGAACCTTTATGGCCGCGCCCAGATCCTGCAGGAAGCCAAGCGCATAGGCGCGCAGAAATGCGCCGTCCGATCCCCCCACCTGTGGTGGCAGTGCCTCGGCCCGGTTGGGATCGGCAAGCGCGCGGGCATAGTAGCCGCCGTAGAGTGCGATACCCCGCCGTTTCGGGTCGAGCCCGCGCTGCGCCTTCTCGAACAGTTTGGCGGCCTCCGCATAGCGGGTCTCGCTTGCGGCAAGGACCGCCTCGATCAGCGTCACGCGGGCCTGCTGCGCGGCGGAAAGCGGCCGGCCCTTGAGATTTGCGAGCGTCTGTCGCGCCCGCTGCCGGCCCTCGAGCGAAAGCTGGGCTTCGGCAAGCGCGACCCAATCCTCCGCGCTGCGGCGCTCGGGGGGGATGCCGGAGATACGATCGGCGTTGCGGCGCATCTCGGCGACGGGCTGTGCAGACGCCGGCATCCGCTCGAATGCCTCACGTGGCGGCAGGAAGAACAGCATCTGCTCACGGTCGTCGGAATCGACAATCACGATCTTGCGCGGCGCCTGGCCGATAGAAGCAACGGCTCCTTCGCCCTGCCGCACCTCGACGCTGCCCTGTGGATTGCTCAGCTGGACGACGCCCTCGAGAACGTTGAGCGAGGTTTGGTCGTCTTTGACCGTCATCGTCCAGTCGGTGCCGCGGATCGCCGCTGCCGCCGCCGGCGTCTCGACCCGTACGCCAGGCCCACCGCGTTCCGCGCGTGCCCAGATAGTGCCGGACTGAAGCTCCAGCACGGTGTCGGCACTGGTGCTTGCGGTGATCTGCTTGACGACGAGCGAGGAATTGCGGCCGAGCCGGACCTGCGTCCGGTCGGAAAACAGGATCGCCAGCTGGCCGGTCGCGTTGGTGCGCAGCACGTCGCCGGTGAGAAGGTCCTGCTTCAGGTCGACGAACTGCCAGCTGGACACGTCGATAAAGCGGACTTCCTCGCCCACCTTGCGGGCAATGACCGCGCCGGCAGCCGGCCCCGACCGTTGGACGGGCTCTGCCGCTGCCGGGGACATCAGTCCGCCAGCAAGTATAGGCAGCGCGACTGCTGCAACATAAAACCGATTGAACGCCCCCAACATACCTCACAACTGCTTAGAAACACGGCAAGTGTCAAGATGACCTTTAGCAATGCCATTGCTTTTCGGCTGGACTGTATTAACAGGGAAACAGTTCCGAACGAGGGAAAACAAGTTGAGCGACTTCGAAAGCGCACCGACCGAGATGCTCGAAATGCCGATGGCGTCCGGCGAGATCACCGAGGAATACTTCAACCATGTTCGGAAAATCAACGACGTATTCTACGATCAGATCAAGATATCCGATCAGAAGGCCGCATATATCTTTACCTTCATGCTCGCCTTTTTGATCTCGTCGAGCGAGGGGCGAGGGGTATTCACCTTGGCGCGTTATACCGATGGCGCGTGGGCCGCGGTGGTTGTTTCGGCTTTGCTCGCCGTCGCTTCGGTGTCGTCTATTCTCTCCGCGATCCTTGTCGTGCTGCCGCGGCGCGTGGAGAAATCCACCTCGCTTTTCTGGGGGACATGGCCGCAGCACAGAGCAATATTCGAGCATGCGGCGCAGCGTAGCGATGTAGGTTATCTCTTCAAGGAATACCTGGACAATGCCGATGTGCTGTCCCTGATCGCCCGGCAGAAATACCGCTGCGTCTCCTATGCCTTCCGCGGGCTGATGTTCACGGTCGTTGCCTACGTCCTGCTTCTTCTGGTGACCTGACGCGGGGCCAGACGTGCCTCGATAGGCTGCCTGGCATTTCCGGTTGTGAAGGCGGTGCCATAGGCGCCGCCGGCATTCCGACGACATTTGCGCGAATGGATGAACTTCAGCTCAACGTCGGCATCGAAGACGGGCTCGTCGCTCCTAGAAAGTCGCCTTGTCCAGCGACTGGATTTCTCGCAGGCGCCAAGCGCGGGGCGTTTCCCCCGTCTGCTTCACGAAGAAACGCGAGAAGTAGGCGGGATCGGCAAAGCCGAGGCGATGGCCGACCTCCTGCACGGAGGCGAGCGAGAAGACGAGCTCGCGCTTGGACTCTTCGATCAGTTTGGCGGTGAGCAGGTCGTGCGCCGTGCAGCCCGCCATCGACCGGACAATGCGGTTGAGATGCGTCAGCGAGATGCCAAGTTCGCCCGCATAAAAGGATATCGGCTTGTGCGACCGGAAATGCTGCTGAATGAGGCCGTTCAGCATGTCCATCCGCCGTTCGCTTTCGTTCGCGGGGAGTTGGTTGAGGTTGTCGGCGTGAGAGATGCGCGCGGTCAGCCTCAGGGCGAGCTTTACATAGGAAGCCAGAAGTTCGTTGCGTCCGTTGTTGCGGTGATCAAATTCCTCGCCAATTCGTTTAAGCGTTTGCACCACGTAGGCGGCGTCGGCATTCAGCGGATCGAGCGGGGTAAGGTGCGGTGTCGCGAGCCATTCGCCGAAGCGGCTGCGTTCCCCCGGCTGGTGGCCGAGATGGGAGCTCAGGATGGTGATGACTAGGCCCTCGATATCGCGGGAGAAGCGGAAGCCGTGACTGAGGCCGGGAGGGACGGCGATTATCGCCGGTGGCCGGATGGGATGCGTTTCGCTGCCGAAGGTCGCGTCGCCTGACCCCGCCTCGATGTACAGTATCTGAAAGAATGCCTCATGCCGATGAAGGCGGATTTCCCAATGGTGGCGGCTGCTTCTCGACCTGATGGTTTCGCAATGCAGCCAGAAATCATGCCGCTTGCCCGGATCCTCTCCGTATAGCTGGTAGATCGGTATGTGCCTGTTCATCGGGTATCTCCGGCCGCGATGTTCGGTTTGTCCAATTTTTTGGCTCGAATGTCCATTGTCGCCGATGGGGAAGCCGAGCACAATTTGCCAAAACGAAAATACTCGGGAGGGAGATGCTTGAGAACGCAGGTTGCCATTATCGGCTCCGGACCGTCGGGTCTCTTGCTCGGCCAGCTTCTGACGGGAGCCGGTATCGACAACATCATCCTTGATCGTGTCGGCAAGGACTACATCCTCGGGCGGGTCCGTGCCGGCGTGCTGGAGGAAGGCACGGTAGGGCTGATCGATCAGGCCGGAGCCGGAGCGAGGCTTCACGCCGAAGGCCTGCCCCACACGGGGTTCTCGCTCGCCTTCGACGGCCGCGACCACCGGATCGACCTCCGCGGCCTGACCGGCGGCAAGCGCGTCATGGTCTATGGTCAGACGGAAGTGACCCGCGACCTGATGGAGCGTCGCGAGGCAAGCGGAGCCCGGACGATCTACGAAGCCGCCAATGTCACGCCCCATGATTTTGACACCGGCTCCCCCTTCGTCACCTACGAAAAAGACGGCGGCACCCATCGCATCGACTGCGATTTCATCGCCGGCTGCGACGGTTTTCACGGACCGAGCCGCAACGCCGTGCCGAAAAGCGCAATCCGTGTTTTCGAAAAGATCTATCCGTTCGGCTGGCTCGGTATCCTGGCGGAGGTCGCCCCCGTCAGCGATGAGCTGATCTATGCAAACCATCCTCGGGGTTTCGCGCTTTGTTCGATGCGATCGGCGACCCGCAGCCGCTACTATATCCAATGCGCCCTTGATGAGAAGATCGAGGACTGGAGCGACGACCGGTTCTGGGACGAACTTCGCCGCCGCCTGCCTGCGCATCATGCCGAAGCGCTGATCACCGCGCCGTCCTTCGAGAAGTCGATCGCACCGTTGCGCTCGTTCGTTGCCGAGCCGATGCGGTTCGGCAGCATGTTCCTCGTCGGCGATGCAGCTCATATCGTGCCGCCGACGGGAGCCAAGGGGTTGAACCTGGCTGCAAGCGATGTCCACTACCTCTTTGCCGGGCTCAGGGAGCACTATCGGGACGGCTCCGACGCCGGCATCGACGCCTATTCCGAGAAGGCGCTTGCGCGCGTATGGAAAGCGGTGCGCTTCTCGTGGTGGATGACGACGATGATGCATCGTTTTCCAGACACGGGCGAATTCGACCAGAGGATCCAGGAAGCCGAGCTGGACTATCTGACCCATTCGCGGGCAGCTTCGACGGCGCTTGCGGAAAACTATGTTGGCCTGCCCCTCTGACGCTGCATCGATCGGCCACGGATCGGCAATGCCATAACCGTGGCTGCCCGAAATGGAGAGTTGTCAGCCGGCCCCCGCTTTCTGCTGATAACCCCGTTTCACCTTGCTGCGGACAAGTGCGAAAAACCGGCGCTCCGCTTCCTGCCGCGAGCCGAACAGATCGATGCGGAAACGGCCCTTGGTGCCGATGCGGCCCCAGTTGCGGGTGAGCGCCGCGCCGTCGAAAAGATCGGGCTCGACGGTGAGCACGTAGAAGCGGGCCATGTTTCGGGCGGGGTCGCGGCGGGTGAGGAGAAGCGGTTCGCTGGTCATGCCTGCAGAATCGCAAGTCCGGATTCCGCCGTCCAACGACATGATTGAATCGATCCGGCCTCATCGATTCACGGCGCTGATAGGTTCAGCGCAGCAGGGATTTCAAAAGCCTTGCAACGCCCTTCAGCGGTTCCAGATAACGCTCGGCCATTTCAACCGCAGGGACGCTTGCCGCCGGTGCGCCGATATTGATCGCGGCGACCACCCGGCCGCGGTCGTTTTCCAGCGGCACCGCGATCGAGCAGAGACCGAGCTCCAGTTCCTGGTCGATGACCGCGAAACCCTGTTCGCGAACGCGGGCGAACTCCTCCATCAGCCGGACAGGATCGGTGAGGGTGCGAGGGGTGAAGGGTCTCAGGTTGCTCTGTTTCAGGAGCGCCAGGCTCTCGCTATCGGGCATGGCCGCCAGCAGGACGCGGCCCATCGAGGCGCAATAGGCGGGGAGGCGGCTGCCGGGCATCAGGTTGATCGACATCACCCGCTTTTGCGAAGCGCGGGCGATATAAACGACCTCGGTGCCGTCGAGCACGCTTGCGGATGCGCTCTGGTGAACCTCCTCGGCGAGCTTGTCGAGAAAAGGCTGGACGATGTGGGGCAGGGGGGTGGCGGAGAGATAGGCATGGCCAAGCCGCAGAATCTTCGGTGTCAGCACGAAGAATTTTCCATCATAATCAGCATAACCGAGTTCGGCCAAGGTCAGCAGGCAGCGGCGGGCCGTTGCCCGGTCGAGCCCGGTCGCCTTTGCCACGTCCGCGATCGCCAGCCGCGGCGTGGTTTCGCCAAAAGCCTCGATCACCTTCAGGCCTCGCGCGAAGCCGCTGACGAAATCCGTTTCCTGCATGGTCTTCCCTGTGCCCGGTGTCGATGCAATGTGAGGCCATGAGGATGTGCACGCTCCGCATCGCCAGTTCGCACAATATGTGCGATATATGAACAAAGGTCAATTACCGCACATATTTCTTGCTGTCCCTGCCGTGCTGATCTATCTGTTTTCCAGGAGGCACGGCGGGCACGTTCGCCGGGTATAGCGAAGGAGATATCCCGTATGGACAAGACAATCGGGAGCACGGCGGAAGCCGTCTCCGAGATCAGTGATGGCGCGACCATCATGATCGGCGGTTTTGGCGGATCAGGCGCCCCGATCGAGCTGATCCATGCCCTGATCGACAAGGGGATCAAGGACTTAACCGTCATCAACAACAATGCCGGCAACGGCCGCATCGGCATTGCCGCGATGATCGACGCGGGCATGGTCAGGAAGATGATCTGCTCGTTTCCGAAGTCGTCGGATCCGCGCGCCTTTACCGACCGTTATCTCGCAGGCCAGATCGAGCTTGAACTCGTGCCGCAGGGCACGCTTGCCGAGCGCATCCGCGCCGGCGGCGCCGGCATTCCGGCCTTCTACACACCGACCGCCTACGGCACCGAACTTGCCAACGGCAAGGTGATCGCCGAGTTCGACGGCCGCCACTACGTGCAGGAGCGCTGGCTGAAGGCGGATTTCGCCATCGTCAAGGCGCAGCTCGGCGATCCACTGGGCAACCTCACCTACAACAAGGCCGGCCGCAACTTTAACCCGCTGATGTGCATGGCCGCGGCCAAGACGATCGTGCAGGTCTCGAAGATCGTGCCGCCTGGCGGCATCGATCCCGAACATGTCGTAACACCCGGCATCTTCATCGACCGCGTCGTCGAGGTCGCCAACCCGCAGCAGGAAGAAGAGCTCATCCGCGCCGGAGTGGCCTACGCCCCAGGAGCCCAGGCATGACCATCGACACCCGAGAAGACATCAAGCTTTCCAACGCCCAGATCGCCTGGCGCGCCGCCCAGGACATAAAGGACGGTGCCTATGTGAACCTCGGCATCGGTTTTCCGGAAATGGTCGCCCGGTACCAGCCGCCCGGCCGCGAGGCGATCTTCCACACCGAAAACGGCATCCTCAATTTCGGCGAAGCGCCTGCCGAAGGCGAGGAGGACTGGGACCTGATCAACGCCGGCAAGAAGGCCGTGACGCTGAAGCCGGGCGCTGCCTTCTTCCACCATGCCGACAGCTTTGCCATGGTGCGTGGCGGTCATCTCGACGTCGCCATATTGGGCGCGCTCCAGGTGGCCCAGAACGGCGACCTCGCCAACTGGCGTGTCGGCACCAAGGGAGTGCCGGCCGTCGGCGGCGCCATGGATCTGGTGCATGGCGCCAAGCAGGTCTGCGTCATCACCGAACACGTCACCAAGAACGGCGACCCGAAATTAGTTGAAGCTTGTACCTTTCCGCTGACTGGCGTTGCCTGTATCACTCGGGTCTATACGAGCCACGCCGTCATCGACATCGTCGAAAAGCATTTCGTCCTGCGCGAAAAGCTGGCCGGCATGACAGTCGAGGAACTGCAGGCCATGACCGGCGCCCGCCTCCATATCGATGGACCGGTTGCCGATCTCGTCGTGCCGAAACTGTGAGAGAGAAAATCATGACCGAAGCCTATATCTGCGATTATATCCGCACTCCGATCGGCCGTTTCGGCGGCTCGCTCTCCGCTGTCCGCGCCGACGACCTCGGCGCCATCCCCCTGAAAGCGTTGATGGAACGTAACGCTTCCGTCGACTGGGAGGCGGTTGCCGACGTCATCTACGGCTGCGCCAACCAGGCCGGCGAAGACAACCGCAACGTCGCCCGCATGTCGGCGCTGCTTGCCGGCCTGCCGGTCTCGCTCGGCGGCACTACCATGAACCGGCTGTGCGGTTCGGGCATGGATGCGGTCATCACCGCCGCCCGCGCCATCAAGGCCGGCGAGGCCGAACTGATGATAGCCGGCGGCGTCGAAAGCATGTCCAGGGCGCCCTTCGTGATGCCGAAGGCCGACACTGCGTTCTCGCGCAATGCCGAGATCTACGACACCACGATCGGCTGGCGTTTCGTCAACCCGCTGATGAAGAAGCAATATGGCGTCGATTCCATGCCGGAAACCGGCGATAACGTGGCGATCGACTACAAGGTTTCCCGTGAGGACCAGGACGCGTTTGCCGTCCGCAGCCAGGCAAAGGCCTCGGCAGCTCAGGAGAACGGTCGTCTTGCCAAGGAAATCACCTCGGTGACCATCCCGCAGCGGAAGGGCGATCCGGTGGTCGTTTCGAAGGACGAACATCCGCGTGCAACCAACATGGAAGCGCTTGCCAAGCTCAGGGTACTGAACAAGATCGAGGGCGCGACGGTGACTGCCGGCAACGCCTCCGGCGTCAACGACGGCGCCGCGGCCCTGATCATCGCTTCGGAGGCGGCGGCGAAGAAGTACGGATTGACGCCGATCGCCCGCATCATGGGCGGCGCCACTGCCGGCGTTCCGCCACGCATCATGGGCATCGGCCCGGCGCCGGCCACCCAGAAGCTCTGCGCCCGTCTCGGCATCTCGCCGAAGGATTTCGACGTGATCGAGCTCAATGAAGCCTTTGCGAGCCAAGGCATCGCGGTCCTGCGCGAACTCGGCCTCCCGAAAGACGCCGAATACATCAATCCGAACGGCGGCGCGATCGCGCTCGGCCACCCGCTCGGCATGTCCGGCGCCCGCATCTCCGGCACCGCAGCGCTCGAACTGTCGCTCGGCAAGGGCAGATACGCACTCGCCACGATGTGCATCGGCGTCGGGCAGGGGATCGCGGTGGCTTTGGAACGCGTTTAACACCCGTTCCACCTGCTGTCATGAATCGACGCTGGGCGCGCAAATTTGACATTGCCGCCCATTTTCGCCTGACACATCGTCGCAACCGGGCATCAAGCCTTGGGTCCCGCATCCGCTGAGCCTATATAAAGCGGGCCGCAAATGCGGCGGAACCCAAGGTTTTGAGATGAGCGACGAATTGCAGGGACGCGCGGCACATATCGCGGCGATCCGGGAACGCGCGGAAGCGGAAATGAAGGCGATCGGCATCGACGACGCCTTCATCGGCACGTTGGTCGATACGTTTTACGGCCGCATACTGGAGCATCCGGAACTAGGCCCCGTGTTCGACGCACGGCTTTCCGGACGCTGGCCGGAGCATATGGCGAAAATGAAGAGCTTCTGGTCCTCCGTCGCCTTCCGCAACGGTGCCTATGGCGGAAAGCCGGTCCAGGCGCATGCAGGCGTCGCCAACATGAGCCCTGAGCTTTTCCCGAAATGGCTGGAGCTGTTTGCCGCGACCCTGGACGACATCGCTCCGAGCCCGGAGGCGAAAGCCTGGTTCATGGCAACGGCGGACCGGATCGCGCGAAGCCTGACGCTGTCTCTCTTCTACAATCCGGCGCTTGACGACCCGGCGCTCAAACAGGCCTGACAAGCTGCAGGTCGATCCAACCTAGAGGTCGCGGCCCGCATCCAGTGCTTCCTCGGCCTCATCGATCGACATCTCGAAGATCCTCTTGCCGATATCGAAGCTGAAACCTGCCCTGGCGAAGGCGGAAAACTCCTTGACCTTGCGTTTTTCGTCGAGCTCGCTCTTGCGGAACGGCCCGAAGGCGCGTTTGCGGGCCAGGATGAGGGCCGCGTGGAAATCATCCGCCTCGGCAATGGCGGCCGCGACGGTGCTGCTGGCCACGCCCTTCTGCGACAGCTTCTGGGCAATGGCCCGCCTGGACCTGCCGCCGCGCATGCCCGAGCGGGTGCTCATTTCGGCAAAGGCGGCATCATCCAGCGCCTTGTTGTCATAGGCGAATTTAACGGCGAATTCGGCAAGCGCCCTGACCTGGGTCTCACCGATATCCTCGAATTTCTCACGTGCCTTGCGCGCTATGGCGTCGAAGAGCTGCTTTTCCGTGTGCATGCGCCGGTTTATGCGATAGATCGTCGAATTGCGCGCCCAGGAGAGCATGCGCGGCGTCGGCGCATCGGATTGCGGCGTCTCGTCGTCCAGATTCAGTTTAAGCCTCCGACCGCTTTTACCGCCGCTTCCTGCAAGGCAGCGCCGGACTTCTTACATCATGCCGCCGTGGCGAAACAACATCATCGCGGCAGCCGCATCAGACGGTGGGAACGGCCTTCAGCACATCCTGATGCACGACGATCCGGGCGTGATAGGGGACGCGCGTATAGAGGTCCATGACGTCCTGGTTGACCAGGCGCACGCAGCCCGACGACGTCGCCTTGCCGATCGAGGCCCATTCCGGCGAGCCATGCAGGCGGTAGAGCGTATCCTGGCCATTCTGGAAGATGTAGAGCGCCCGCGCACCAAGCGGGTTCTTGATACCCGGATCCATGCCGCCGTTCTCGATGGAGAACTTCTTGAGGCTCGGCTGGCGCGCGACCATTTCGTTTGGCGGTTTCCAGCGCGGCCAGGGCTGGCGCCAGTGGATGACGCCTTCACCCTGCCAGGCAAAACCGTCCTTGCCAATGCCGACGCCGTAGCGCATCGCGGTGCCGCCGGGTTCGACTACGTAGAGGAAACGGCCGGGCGTATCGACGACCACCGTGCCCGGCAGTTCGCCGGTCGGATCGACCACGCGCTGGCGATAATATTTCGGGTCGATCTGCTTGTAGGGGATTGCCGGCAACAAGTGGCCGCTGTCCTCGACGGCGGCGTATCGGGCCTGCAGCTCCGCTTCGCTCGGGGGCTCGATCGGACGGCGGGCCATTTCCGGGACCGGAGCCCGTTCAGCGGTGGTGGCGCAGCCGGCAAGCGTCGCGGTCATCGAGACGGAGCCTATCACGAAGGCGCGCCGCGACATCTGGTATTCGCTGGTCATGGACCGAAGGATCTTTCTGAAAATCAACGTATGTGAGCTAGTAGCGGTTTCCAGCCCAGACCAGCAAGGCGCGACGCATTCACATCACGGTGACCTTTCCGTCATCGGCCGAGAACGGCGGGTCAGCTAAAATTCGAGCTGTTTCGGGAACGTCACCTTCATTGCCTGCATGCCAATAAGCCGCAACCGGAGGTTATTTCATGCGCAAATCGCTCAAGTCGATCACCCTCGCCGCCCTGCTGTTCGCATCGGCGCCCCCTGCCTGGTCTCAGTCGACTCATATGCCCCCAAACCTTCCGCAGCGACCTGAAGGTTACATCAACCTGCAATCGAGTATCAGCGTCGGTCTGCCCTATAACGACGGCGCGCCGGTTGAATCCCAGATCGAAACGGCGCAACGGATGATCTATAGCCTCGCCGCGAAACAATGCGAACTCGTGCTCTCGACGATCGCCAGCGACTGCAAGATGAGCAATCTCAGCAACAACCTCAATTCGCAGCGCCTTCAGCGCGACAATGCGCAGATCACGGTGACGGCTCAGATCACCATGATCGTGAAGCTGAAATGATGGATCGGGCAATCCTCAATCCGTTGCCCTGGCCTCGTAAAACGCCCTGACGTCGCCTGCAAAACTCCTGCGCGAATCCGGCTTGGTGTAGAACATGTGCCCGCCGCGATAGACCTTGAGTTCGGCGCGGCCGGCAGCAAGTTCGGGCGGCAGGTGGTCGATGACGTAGCGGCTGGCGCCGTAAGGTGTCAGCGCGTCGCTGTAGCCATGGGCGATCATCAGCTTGAAGGACGGGATGACCGAAAGCAGGTCGCGGATATCGGTGCTGGCGCTGGCGAGCGAGCGCGAATCCCCGCCATGGCTGCCGTTCCACTCCCAGCGGCGGTTCACCTCCTCGTTCAACAGCGAATAGGTCATTTCGGTCGCAACGCCGAGTTCGTTGCGGGCATAGGCGGCAAAGGTGGCGCCATAGGCGCGCGTGTAACCTTCGAGGATCGGATCGTCGTTGCGGGTCGAGGATTCTTCCGGATAGGCATCCGGCACCCCATAGGAGGCGTCGTAGGGGCTGACGATCTTTCCCGGTCCTCCCATCTGCTTGGCATAGACATCGCCGACGAAACCGCGAGTTCGGGCGACGACGTCCCTTGGAATGCCGGTGAGTTCGGACACCCGACCGTAAAACGCTTCGGCTGCCTGGCCGGTGGGGGAGGGGCCGGCCAGTCCGACGAGATAGTCGCCGCTCGCGAAACGCTCGGCATCGGCAAGCTTTTCCGGCGTGAACTGGTTGCGGCGCTCCAGCTCGGCTGCGGCGAGCGAAGGAAGCTGCAGCGCGGCACTCAAGGGATCGTCGGAATTGGCGAGGAACCGGCCTTCGACCAGTGGCGACAGCATGATGATGCCCGAAGCCAGCATCCCCTGACTATTCTTCAAAGACACGGCGACCTTGGCAGCTCGAAAACCGCCGTAACTCTCGCCGAGCAGGTATTTCGGCGCATCGAGCCGGTTGTTCTTCTGGACGTAGAGCGCGATCGCCTTGGACAGGCTGTCGGCATCCTGCCGCACGCCGTAATAGGCGCCGGCCGCATCATTGCTGGCGGCGCGGCTCCAGCCGGTACCGATCGGATCGATCAGCACGAGATCGGTAAACGCGAGCCAGCTTTCGGGATTGTCCTTCAGCCGGGGCGTCGTGCCGTTGTCGCCGGTCGTGCCGAATTCCAGGATCTTCGGGCCGACCAGGCCGAGATGCAGATAGGCGGAGGCAGCGCCCGGTCCGCCGTTGAAGGCGAAGGTGAGCGGCCGGCCGGGTTCCCGGTTTTTGGCGACATAGGCGGTGTAGAAGATCTTCGCCGAGCGGTTGCCGTCCTGCCCGAAGAGATCGAGCGTGCCGGCCGTGGCGGTATAGGGAAGATCGCCGGAAGGCGACTTGAAGACATGTTCGGTGGTGGAATCGGCCGGAATCAGGCTGAATATGCCGCCACCGGCACCTTGCTCCGCCTGGCGACCGCGCTCGCGGTTCTCGTCACCGCCGCGCGGCTGTTGCGCCCAGGCCGGTCCCGAAAGCACCGGCGCTGAAAGGGCGAGGACTATGGCGAGAGATGCAATCAACCGATGAAACGTCAAAACTGAAATCCTCCTTGGCCAGCCGCACCCTATGTAGGGCGGCGCGCCGATCCGCAAAACTCAACTCCTATTGATCGACGGGGCAGGGGCCTTCGGCTCGCCAATTTTCAATTTTTCTTAGCGGCGCCCTGCAGATAACGGTGCAAATCCGCGGCCGGCGGTGCGGATTTCCACGCGAACGGTGGTCACAAGCGCACATAAAATTTACGCTCGCGCCCATGATTCCCAAGGCCGTATCACCGAAGACGTCGTTTCAGCCCATGCCGGCAGCTCGCTGGGCAAGTCCCCAGACCTTTGCCGCAGACACCGCGGATGCGGCATTCATGGCGGGTGGGGCACTTTATCCGCTCGACCAGATCGTCCGGGCCGAACCGGACTGGGCCGGCGCCTGGCGGCAGCGGCTGGCGCTGAAATGCGCGGCAGCGGCCGTTCGGCTTGCAGGGCGTTCGGAAGACGAGGCGGGGCTGCGCGATGCCTGGCTGTTGCGCAAGCCGGGAGACGATCCCGGTCCGGCCGGGCAGATCCTTTCGGCCTGGAAGCGGCTTGGCTCGCGTTCGGCCGCGCTCGATGCAGAGGTGCTGCAGGCGACAGCCGGCATGCTTGGCATCAAATGGGACGAGCCGCTGGCAACGCTCGCGCAGGTTTTTGACGACCTCGGCCTCACCGGATCAGCTGCGCCGTTCGCGGCTGGGGCGATCATCCGCGAGACGCACGCCATCCGTCCCGACGCCGAAGCGCTCGGCTGGTGGCTGGCCGATCTCCTTCTGGCGCAGAAGCTGCGCTGGCCCGTGCCCGTGCCGCTGTTGATGAGCCAGCGCTTTTCTTCGGTGTTCCGCGCCGAGGGCGGGCGCGGCCGCATCCGGCCCGGCGAAGAAGGGTTCGACCGGGCGATCTGCCTGGCCCTGGTGCATGCCGCGACCGAAGCCGGCCGGCTGGCGGCAGAGATTGCCCGGCGCGCCGAGCGGCTTGCCCTCGTCACGCCAAAGCTGCGTGCAAAAGGGGCGGAGGACGGGCTGCGCCTGCTGCTCTGCGATGACGCCGTTTCCGGCTCCCTGCAGACACCGAACCTTTCCCGTTTCGCGTCGCGCCGGCTGTTCGAGCGGCTGCAGCAGCTGGAAGCGGTGCGCGAGCTTTCCGGCCGCCCCACCTTCCGCATCTACGGGCTCTGAGCATGGCGAAGCGTGCGCGGCAAATCGTCATCGACAAGGAACTTCTCCACCTGACGCAGGAGGAGCGGCATCGCCAATGGGCGGCGCGGGTGGAGGCGGTGATCTTTGCCTCTTCCGAGCCCGTCACCCGGAAAGCGCTGGAGCGCGTCGTCGGAGAGGACTGCGATATCGAAGCGATCATCGTGGAGATTCGGGAGGCACTCGAGGGCCGGCCTTATGAACTCGTCGCGGTCGCCGGCGGCTGGCAGCATCGCACCCGGCCGGAATTTGCGGATGTCATCCATGCTTCCGGCGCCGCAAACGCGCCTCCGGCAGATCTGACCGATCACCAGGCCTTGGTGCTGATGACGATCGGTTACTTCCAGCCGGTGACGCGCGCCGAAATCTCGAAGATTTTCGGGCGCGAGGTAAGCCGCGATACGATCGCAACGCTCCGGCAGCTCGGCTTCCTCGCCTCCGGCCCGCGCAGTCCGACGCCCGGTGCGCCCTATACCTATATCACCACGCCGGCATTCCTCACCGCCTTCGGCTTCGACACGCTGCGCGACCTGCCGGATACGGAAATGCTGGAGGACGCCGGGCTGCTGAGCCGCACGCTGCCGGTCGACGATTTCGTCGAGCCGGAACTGGAAGACGACGACGACTAGCAGCAGTGCTTGAAATGTGCGGAGATTGAGCTCATATTGAGCAGCAGATGATCAAAACCGGATCAGGACTTTCTCATGGCTCATGCTTTTGAAATCGGCGCCGCCGCTTTCCGTGAACCTCAGTCCGCGCTTCTGTCGGCGCGGCGGGTGTCGGATCTTCTCGGCCTGACGCATGCGGAACTGGCGAAACTGATCGGCGTCGCCCGCAACACGCTGACGGCCAAAAGCGGCGCCCGCAAGGTCGACATGGCGCTCTCCCCGGTCGTGCGCATTCTGGCGATGGCGAGCGAGATGGCCGGCGACGAAAATCGCGCCGCGATCTGGTTCAAGCACCAGCCGATCCCCGGCTGGGCCGGCAAGACTGCTTACGACCTCGTCGGCGAGGGCAAGGCCGACAAGGTGCTCGCCTATCTGGAGGCGGTGCGCTCCGGCGTTTATGCCTGAATCGACAATCCTCTGGCGTGCCTATGTGCCGCGCTGGGCGCATGCGCCGCTTTCCGGTGACGGCGCTGCCCGTTTCGGCGGTCGCTGGAACCCGGTCGGCGCAGCGACCATCTATGCCGCACGCGAGCTTTCCACCGCCTGGGCGGAGTACAACCAGGGTTTCGTCCAGCATCCGGCCCTGATCGCCCAGCTTCGACTGGACGGCGCGCGGCTCGCGGATCTGACCAGCCTAGAGGTTCTGGCCGGTCTTGGCATCGGCGAGGCGATCCACCGCTGCGAATGGCGCGATGATCTCGACGCCGGGCGGGTGCCGCCAACGCATCTCCTCAGAGAGAGGCTGCTCCAGGAGGGCCACGACGGCGTCGTCTATCCATCCTTCATGTCGCCGGGCGGAACCTGTGTCGCCCTCTGGCACTGGAACGGCAAGGACCAGCCGAAGCTCACGATCACGGACCCCGACGGTCGGCTGCCGAAAAGCCCGGCTTCCTGGCTATAGTTGGGAAAAGCGACGTAGTTTCTTCCCCGTAGCGTCGGTTCGACCAGCAGGACGACCACAGCCACTCAATGTCACACCCACAGCTGTATGGAAAATGCTCCGTTCAACCTTGGCATTTAAAATTTAGCGGAATGTAATGTTTTGGATGCATGATGGGCCGAGAGAAAGCGGTGCCCATGCAGCAGAACATCCGTATCACATCGCACGTCACAATCGTGCTGACATTGCTGACAGCCCTGACAGCGCTGCTTCTCGCCGGCTTCATGTGGCTTGCCTCGGCCAAGGTGGATGACCTCGCCTTGATCCGCCAGAAGGGTTACGTCGAGCAGGGCCTCGACGAGCAGGTGAAAGCCGTACAGCATGAACTGGAAAGCGTCACGGTGTGGAACGACGCGGTCCTGCTTGTTGCCAGGGACGATCACCCATGGATTGCCGAGAATATCGGCACATGGATGCACAAATATTTCAGCCATGACCGCACCTACGTGTTCAACGAGCGGGACGAACTGGCCTTCGCCATGCGGGACGGCGAGGATATTGCGGCCCTGACCTTCCTCGACGATGAAAAGGCTGCGTCGGCCGTGCGGGAAAGTGTCCGTGCGGTGCTCCACAAACGGATCGCACCGGGCGATTCCAATCCCCCGGTGCTCGCCGAGATTTTCGCGGAGAAGATCCTCTCGATCGCCGGCCGGCCCGCCGTCGTCAGCGCGAGACCGATCGTCCCGAGCAGCGACGAGGTCTTGCTCGAGGCCGGCAAGGAGTTCATCGCGGTTGCAGTCAGGTTTCTGGATGCCAGCGCGGTCGAAAAAATTGCTCGTTACGCGCGGCTCGAAACGCTGCATTTTACCACCGACGCGGCCGAATCGACTGCGGCCATTCCGGTCATGGCCACTGCCGGCCAGACGCTCGGATATATGGCATGGAATCCCATCCGGCCGGGCCTGATGCTCATCGAGCAGATCGCTCCGGTCGGCATTGCCGGCATCATCGTGGCGATGGGCGTGGTGATCTTCCTGGGCCTCGGCCTGCGCAAGACAACCCTCGACCTGTCCGAGAGCCGTCTGGCGCTGATGCGCCACCGCGACCAGCTCGAAGAGAGCGTCAGGCTCCGGACGGCGGAGATCGAGCGCCAGCGGGAGGAACTCGACAGGCTCCTGGCGCAGGAGCGGCATGTGAATGCCCTGCAGCGTCAGTTCGTCACCATGGCGTCCCATGAGTTCCGCACGCCGCTTGCCATTATCGATGCCGCGGCACAGCGCCTGTCGCGCACCAAAACCAATCAGAAGCCCGAATATGTGGAAGAAAAGTCGGCCCAGATCCGCTCCGCCGTGCTGCGTATGGTGGACCTGATGGAGAGCATCCTGTCGGCGGGCCGGCTGGAGACCGGCAAGACGACGCTGAAGCCGGAGCGCCTCTCGCTGGCGGAAATCATCGAAGCCTGCTGTGCCCGACAGATGGATGTTCGCAAATCCCACACGATTCACCGGGACCTTTCGCATCTGCCGCAGGCGATCCTTGCCGACCGCACCACGATCGAACAGGTCTTCACCAACCTGCTTTCGAATGCCGTCAAATATGCCCCCCACGCGCCGGACATCCATATCCGGACCTCGACGAAGAACGGCATGTCCTATGTGTCGATCCAGGATGCCGGCATCGGCATGGATGCCGAAGACCTGCCGAAGCTTTTCCAGCCCTATTACCGGGCCCGCAGCGCGACCGGCATCGCCGGCACGGGCATCGGCCTCAATCTCGTCAAGCAGATCGTCGATCTGCATGGCGGTTCGATCTCCGTCGAAAGCGTGCTCGGCCGGGGAACAACATTCACGGTGGCGCTCCCGAACAAGGGACCGCTCGCAAATCTCATCAAACGTGCAGCTTAGGGAATAGCAGGATGATTACCGTACTATGCATCGACGACGAAGCGGATATCCGCCAGCTCATCGTCGAGGAACTGGCGGACGCCGGATTTGCAACTCTGGAGGCGGCCAACGGGCAGGAGGGTCTCGAAGCCATCCTGGCGTATTGGCCGGACATCGTCATCTGCGACATTTCGATGCCCGTCATGGACGGTCATCAGCTCCTGGCAGAAATCCAGATGAACCATGCCGAGCTTTTCAACATCCCCTTCATCCTTCTGTCGGCCTTGACTGACAAGGACAATGTGTTGACGGGCCTGCGGGCAGGGGCGGCGGACTATCTGACCAAACCGATCGATTTCGATCTTCTGCTGGCAAAGCTCGCCGGCTGCATCGCCCGCCTCGAAAACGACCGGGCCGTCGGCCGGGCGCTCTGATTTCATGGCAAGGCGGCGTGAGCAATCTACAGTGGGCGTCGTGCCTATCGATGCACCGCTGTAGGTCCCGCCGTGATTTCGGGTTGCGACGATTTTCCGGACGAGGCTCGCGGCCCGAGTTCGAGCTGGGTGCGAGCCTCTAACCGTCATCATGGCGGCTGTGGGAACCTAAGAACCGACCCCTATGGCGCCGTCAAATCAACGTTTTGTAAACCATCGACGCCAAAGGCTGGCGCGGTGGTGACGAAGAAGTTTCGCCGGAGGCGAGGTTTTGTCACTCACCCTTGGAGGGTTCGTCGCGTTCGCGAAGATTGCGGGCGACGAGGCGACAGAGGTCGCGGAGTTGCTGGTAGCTCTCTTGCGGCAGGAACGAAAACACTTCGCGCTCGACGGCGTCGGCGGCTGCATCGCAGGCCTTGATCATCCGCTTGCCTTCGGTCGTCAGGCTCATGCGCAGGATGCGGCGGTTGGCCGGATCTTCCTTGCGGGTGATGAGATTGCGGCGCTGCAGCCCGCCGATCAGCTCGTTCATCGTCTGCGGTGTCACGAAGAAGCGACGCGACAGTTCGGCCGAGGAAAGGCCGTCGCGGCTGCCGATCACGCTCAGCACCGTATATTGGATGCCGGTCATCTGCAGCGCCGACAGCGCCGCCTCGAGCCGGCTGCGCACGGCATGATTTGCCTGGTTCAGGAAGTAGATTGCCCGGGGCTGCTGCATCACCCAGTCGCTGGTGCTTGCTTCTTCGGGCTTCATGTCTTCAGCCATCACGATGCGGCGACCTTCTTCAAAACGGTTATATGAGCGGGGTAGCGGAGAAAATGCAGCCGCACAAGCCGGGTTGGACGAAACCCCTCAACTTACTGAGGCGCCGAGCCGGAGCGACAGCGACCTTGCGGCACGCAACGTGGCGGTCAGCGGCGGGCCGGAAGGCGCGATATCGAAACCATCCTGGCGGCCGAGCACGGTGATGACCGCCTTCAGGTGTGCGCGGTGATCGAAGACGGGAGCGGCAACGGCTGAGAAATCCGGAACGGTGGACGGCAGCGTTGCGGCATAACCTTGACGGCGGACATCCGTGAGTTCGGTTATGAAACGCGCGGCCGAGGCCTCCGCTTCGCCATCCTGTTGCATCATGGCGCGCAGGTGGTGTTCCCATTCGACGTTCGGCAGGTTGGCCATGAAGACCCGGCCGGTCGCGGTCGGCCAGAGGCGTACAAGCGATCCGACCTTGATCTCGTAGACGCTGTCGGAGCGGCCCTCGATCTTGTCGACCACGACAGGCGCATCGCCGTTCCACACCGCCAGGGTCACCGTCTCGCCGAGTTCGGCGGCAAGCTGCGAGATTGACGCACGCGCAAGGCTGAGGAAGTCGGTGCGCGAAAGCGAGGCAAGCCCGAGCTGCAGCGCCGAATCGCCGAGATCGTAAAGGCCGGACAGCCGGTCCTGAGCGGCAAAACCGGTGCGCACCAGGCTGACAAGATAACCATGCGCCATGCTGGGCGTCATCCCGGCAGCCGCTGCGATATCGTTCAGCCGCAGCGCGCGGCCGGCATGCTGGATCGCGGTCAGCACCTTCAGGCCCTTTTCAAGCGACTGGATACCGGCGCCCTTTGTTTCCGGCCCCTTGCCTGCCGCCTTCTGTATTACCGCCGCGTCCATGACCTCTCCGCTTGACGTCCTCATTCATCTTTATACAATATAACTGAATGATTTCAAGAATATTGAAATCGACGCGAAGGATAAGGAGGAGACCTTGGCGGAATATCTGGTTTGTTCGGAGGATGAGATCGCCGATGGCGGCCGCAAGGTCGTCGCCTGCGGGGAGCGGGAAATCGGCATTTTTCGGGTAAAAGGCGCTCTGCATGCTTGGCACAACATGTGCCCGCATCGTCAGGGCCCGATCTGTCAGGGACGCATCTATCCTCAAGTCATCGAGCCCGTCGATGAAAGACAGGAGGTGCGGACGCTTCAATACAATGAAGAGAACATGCACGTCGCCTGTCCGTGGCATGGCTGGGAATTCAACCTGGAGACCGGTCGCAACGCCGGGCCGGCCAAATACCGCCTTCACCGAGCCGAACTGGCGATCCGGGAGGGGCAGGTCTATGTCGTCCTCTGAGCCCACATTACGCAACGACCCCTATGGCTGGATCGAGGACGCCACCGCCGAGATCGAGAAGGCGACCGCCGAACTGCTGGAAAACGGCGAGGCATCGCGCGTCTCGGATGAAGCAGTCGCCCGGATGATGACGGCGGCGATCCGGCTTTACGTCGCCAAGAGCGACGGCGAGGAACGTACCTTCCGGCCGCTGACCGGCACCCGCGACGAAACGGTGACCGCCACCGAGGCGCTCTCCACCGTTTCCGAAATCCTGCGCGCCCTGCATCTCGGGCCGATGGAACTGGCGCTCTGGTACCGGCGCCGGCCGGACGAACTCTGAGGCATAAATCCACTCTTTCGCCTGAGGAGAGCGAACATGGATATTTCCAACAAGGATCGCGCCCGCGAATTGCCGGTGCAGCAGATCGATGTCTTCACCGATACGCGCGACATCCTCGCGCATGCCAACAAGGCGGCCAGGAAGCGCGGTTTCGAGGACTGGCTGATCTGCGACGTGGACGCCCACCACACCGAGACGATTTCCTGGCACGAACTGGTGCAATATATCGAGGACCCGGTCATCCGCCACCAGGCGATGCTCTTCCACGACGAGAAGATGGGCACCGCCTCCTACGGTTTGAACGGCGACATGGGCCTCAAATACCAGGATGTCGGCGGCCGCATTCCGCACCAGGCGGGCATCCGCGAAAAGGTCGATGACGGGGTGCATCGCGATGTCACCCTCTCGCGCCGGGCGATGAGCGCGCTCGGCGTCGACTATATGGTGCTGTTCCCGACGCCGATGCTGACGCTCGGGCTGCATCCGCAGCCGGAAATGGAAGTCTATCTCGGCCGCGCCTATAACCGCTGGCTGATCGACAAGGTGCTCTCCAAGGACGACCGGCTGAAGACGCTTGCCTACCTGCCGTTCAACGTGCCCAAGGAAGCGGAACGCACCATCGAGGAATTCGCCGGCCAGCCGGGTGTCATCGGCTTCTGCGTGCCGTCCACCCGCCATAAGCCGGTGCACCACAACGACTATATGCGCGTCTATGCGATGCTCGAGGAGCGCAACCTGCCGATCGCCTTCCATGCCGCCTATCACTGGCAGGACCAGTCGCTGTCGACCATCAACCGGTTCCTCGGCATGCATGCGCTTGGCTTCGTCTGGTGCAATATGGTGCACATGACCAACTGGATCCTGAACGGCATTCCGGAGCGTTTTCCCAAACTGAAAAGCATCTGGGTGGAAAGCGGGCTCGCCTGGATCCCCTTCCTGATGCAGCGGCTCGACGACCAGTACCTGATGCGGCCGTCGGAAGCGCCGCAGCTGAAAAAGCTGCCGAGCGATTACATGCGGGAAAACTGCTGGTACACGACCCAGCCGATGGAAACGGTGAACATGAAGGCGCTGCAGCTGACGCTGGAGATGATCAACGCCGAGAGCCAGCTCCTGTTTGCATCCGACTGGCCGCATTTCGATTTCGACCTGCCGCAGGAGATCTACGACCTGCCGTTCCTGAGCGAACAGGCGAAGCGGAATATTCTCGGGCTGAACGCGGCGAAGTTGTTCAATCTGGACCCGACGCCGCGTAAGACTTTGTAGGCGGGGAGGGTGTGTGGAGCCCCTCAGCACCGCGGCAGTTTTTCATGGTCTTCCACTTCGTCTAACAAGGACATTCCAACATGACCATCACCGGAGGCGATTCCATCGTCGCTTCACTGCGCGCCCACGATGTGGATACCGTCTTCGGCATACCAGGCGCCCAGCTCTACGGCCTGTTCGACGCCTTCCAGCGCGACGGCATGCGGGTGATCACGCCGCGGCACGAGCAGACATGCGCCTATATGGCCTTCGGTTACGCCCGAGCCTCGGGCAATCCCGGTGTCTATTCCGTCGTGCCCGGCCCGGGCGTGCTCAACACGGGCGCTGCGCTGCTGACCGCGTGGGGCTGCAACGAGCCGGTTCTGTGCCTGACCGGGCAGGTACCGACCGCGTTTCTCGGCAAGGGCCGCGGCCACCTGCACGAGATGCGCGACCAGCGCGCCGTTCTCGCCGGCATCGCCAAGTCTGCCGAACGCGCCGACAAGGCAGCGGACGTTTCCGTCGCAATCGCCCATGCGTTTCGCGAGATGCGCTCCCTGAAGCCCGGCCCGGCAACGGTTGAAATGCCCTGGGAACAGTTCGTGGCGGAGGGCGAATTCGAGATTGCCCGGCCGCTCGAAAATCATCCGGATCCGATAGCCGATGTAGCGGTCGGCGAGGCGGCGGCGGCGATCGGCCGGGCGGAACGGCCGATGATCTTCGTCGGGCCCGGCGCCTTCGAGGCCCGTGATGAGGTGCTGCGGCTTGCGGAAATGCTGCATGCGCCGGTGGTCGGCTTTCGTTCCGGACGCGGCGTGGTCTCCAACCGCCACGAACTCGGCCTCACCATCGCCGAGGCGCGAAAGCTGTGGCCGGCGGTCGATTGCGTCATCGGCATCGGCACCCGGCTCGAGGTGCCGAGCTGGCGTTGGAAGCCGAGAGCCGAAGTGCCGGTGGTGCGGCTGGAAATCGACGCGGAGGAGCTGATCCGCACGCCGGAGGCCCTCGGCGTGCTCGGCCGAGCAAAGACCTCCCTCACGGCGCTGCTTGCCGAACTCAAGCCGCCGATGCCTTCCGACGACTGGCAGGAAGCGATCCGAGAGGCGCGCGCGCAAACGGCGCAAGCCATCCAGGAAGTCTCGCCGCATTACGGATATCTGCAGGCGATCCGCGCTGCCCTTCCCGACGACGGCATCCTCGTCGAGGAGGTCTGCCAGTCCGGTTTCGCCTCCTGGTACTGTTATCCGGTCTACGAACCACGCACCTTCATCTCGACCGGCTTCCAGGGCACGCTCGGCTTCGGCTTTCCGACCGCACTTGGCGTCAAGATTGCCCGGCCGGACGTGCCGGTGGTGTCGATCGCCGGCGATGGCGGTTTCATGTTCGCGGCGCAGGAACTGGCGACCGCCGCGCAGTATGGCATCGACGTCATCACCGTTGTCTTCAACAATTCCGCCTTCGGCAACGTGAAGCGCGACCAGAGCGAAGCTTTCGGGGGGCGACTGATCGGCTCGGAACTGAAGAACCCGGATTTCGGCAAGCTCGCCGCCGCCTTCCATGTGGATTTCGCCCGAGTGAGCGCTCCGGAGGATCTCCGCACGGCAATCGATACCGCGATTGCGCGCGGCGGCCCGTGGCTGATCGAAGTGCCGCTGTCGCTCGAAAGCGAAGTGAGCCCCTGGAAATTCATCCACGGGTAATCCGTCGATGACGAATTCCGTTCTACATGGACGAAAAGGCCTATCGTCATGGCAGGGAGCCGTATAAAGTCGGCTCCAAGATTTCGATCCGGGGAGGGCATCGTTTCCGTGACATCAGAGAAGAAAACCATCCGTATCGTTGTGCTGACGGCGGTTCTGCCGGCTTCGGTGGTCTCGACGCTCGAAGGCATGGGCGGGCGGCAAATGTCGCTCGCGGACGTCGCCGCAGGCGGCGAGATGCCGGGCGTGCAGGTGCTGGTCACCGATCCAGGCGTCGGCGCCAACGCGGATATTCTCGCAAAATTCCCCAACCTGAAGCTGGTCGCCTGTTACGGCATCGGCATCGACTCGATCCATATGCCGACCGTCAAGTCGCGTGGCATCGGCATTTGCAACACGCCGGGCCTGCTGACGGAGGATGTCGCCGATCTCGCCATGGCGCTGATGCTGGCCTCCGCCCGCGATATCGTGCCCCAGACCCAATATGTCCGCGACGGCCGATGGACGACGATCGCGGCAAAAGTCCCGCTCGGCCGCTCGCTCAAGAACAAGGCAATCGGCATTGTCGGGCTCGGCAATATCGGCGCAGCGATTGCGGAACGGGCCGCCGCTTTCCGGATGCGGGTTTCGTATCATGGGCCGCGGCGGAAACCTGTCCCTTATACCTACATGCCGGATCTCGTCGCGATGGCGAAGGAGAGCGATTTCCTCGTCGTCGCCAGCCGCGGCGGCGACGACACCAGGAAAATCGTCAACCGCGACGTGCTGGAGGCCCTCGGACCTCAGGGCACGCTGGTCAACGTCTCGCGCGGTTCGATCGTCGACGAGGCGGCGCTGGTGGAGGCGCTCAGGACCGGCAAGCTCGGCTTTGCGGCACTGGACGTATTTGCCAACGAGCCGAGGGTTTCGGAAAAGCTGCTGTGGATGCCGAATGTCATCATGACGCCGCACCAGGGCAGCGCGACTGCGGAAACCCGCCTCGCCATGGCCCTTTTGCTGGTCGAGAATGTCAACGCGTTTTTCAAGGGAACGCCGCTGCCGACGCCGGTGGTCCCGATCGCGATCTGGGCTTTTGAACTCTAGCTTTTGAACTCTGGGGAGGACGTCACATGGCATTTCAACGTCACGTCATCGGACTGGCAGGGCAGGACCAGCCCGGCGAGGTTATCACCGAATTCGACCGCGCCTCGGTCACCGACGAGGAATGGGCCGTCCGCGTCGATCTCGCCGCCGCCTATCGTCTCGCGGCACTCTACGGCTGGGACGACCTCATCTACACCCATATCTCGGCCCGCGTGCCGGGCACCGAAAACCACTTCCTGATCAATCCGTTCGGGATGGCCTTCGACGAGATCAAGGCGAGCAACCTCGTCAAGATCGACCACGAGGCGAAGATCATCGGCAAGTCGGACTATCCGGTGAACGGCGCCGGTTTCGTCATCCACCACGCCGTGCACAAGGCGCGCCACGAGCTCAACTGTGTCATGCACCTGCATACCGAGGCGGGCATGGCGCTTTCCATGCTCGATTGCGGCTTGCTGCCGCTCTCCCAGCATTCGATGTTCTTCTACAACCGCATCGGCTATCACGGCTACGAGGGCCTGGCCCTCAACATGGAAGAGCAGGACAGGCTGATCCACGATCTCGGCCCGCACAAGAACATGATCCTCAAGAACCACGGCACGCTGACATCGGGCGAAAGTGTCGGCGAGGCGTTCGTGTGGACCTTCTGGCTGGAGAAAGCCGCCCGCGCCCAGCTCGCCGCCATGGCCGCCCAGCCGCAGGGTCTCACCGTTCCGGCCGAGAAGATCGCCGAGCTGACCGCGCATATGTACGAGATGTCGCCGGCAAAGCCGGGACTGAAGGAATGGCCGGCGATGCTGCGCAAGCTGGATCGGATCGATCCGAGCTATCGGGCCTGACATCTGATACGACCGCTTGCCGGGAACTGGCGGGCTTTCCTCCTATTCTCCGCAACGAAAAAAGCCGGCGTTTCCACCGGCTTTTTTTATCTGTTTCAGCAAGTCTTACTGCTGCGGGATCTGGGCGATCGCGACGTAGTCCTTCCACTCCGCGATCGTCTTGATCATCAGAGCCTGGGCTTCGGCAGGAGTAGAGATGTAGGCGTCGCCGCCCTGGTCGGCCAGGAACTTCTGGGTTTCCGGCTGCTGCAGAACGGTGTTGAACCAGCCGTTGATCTTGGTGGTGATGTCTTCCGGCGTGCCCTTGGCAACCATGGCACCCCACCAGCCGAGCTGGTCGACGTCAAAGCCCTGTTCCTTCAGGGTCGGAATGTTCGGAGCGCCCTTCATGCGTTCCGGCGAGCCGACGCCGAGAAGACGGAAGCGGCCTTCGCGCTGCTGGGCGAGGGCAAAGACCGGATCGTAGGAGCCGAAGTCCATTGCGCCGCTGGTCATGTCGTTAAGCGAGTCGGCGGCAGTCTTGTACTGGACCGAAACGGTCTCGAGGCCGGCTTTCTGCTTGTAGACTTCGGCCATGACCTTGCCCGAAGTGGCGTTGACGGCATAGGAGCCACCGTCGCCCTTTTCCTTCATCGCGGCGGTCAGTTCCTTCAGGTCCTTGTAGGGCGCGTCCTTGGCGACGGCGATCATGAAGGCCTGCTTGTTGATGGTGGCGATCGTCATCAGGTCCTTGCCGACGTCGATGGGCGGCTTCTTCATGATCCACATGTTGCCGGCGATCGAGTTGCCGGAATGGACGAAGATCGTGTAGCCGTCCGGCTTGGAGCGCGACGTGTATTCAGCGGCGATGTTGCTGAGCGCGCCCGGCTTGTTTTCGACGATGATCGTGGCGCCGGCGACCTTGGACACCTTGTCCGCGAAATAGCGGACGAGAACGTCGGCGCCGGAGCCGGCCGGGAAGGCGCAGACGAAGGTGATCGTCTGCTCCGGATAAGCGGCCTGGGCGGGCGTAACGTTTGCAATCTGTGCGACCGCCAGCATCGCCATGGCGGCGGTGGCTTGTGCGATCTTCTTAAGCCATTTTGTCACTTTTCATCTCCTATGGCGGTTCGTAAGGGTCCCTGCGAAAGAACCTGCCGCACTATGGCGAGAGGGTCTTTCGAATCGGTTGATTAATTCTGCGGAATCTTGGCCATGGCCACATACGTCTTCCACTCCTCGACGGTCTTGGCGAGCAGTGCCTGACCCTCGTCCGGAGTGCCGACATAGACGTCACCGCCGAATTTCGCGAGGAAGGCGACGGTATCGGGCTGGGCCAGGACTTCGTTGAACAGCGCGTTGATCTTGTCGACCACCGGCTTCGGCGTCGCCTTCGGAACGAAGGAGCCCCACCAGCCGAGCTGGTCGATGTCGTAGCCCTGTTCCTTGGCGGTCGGGATGTTGGGCAGCGACTTCAGCCGGATCGGCGAACCGGTCGCAAGGATCCGGACACGCTTCTCGTTGGCCTGCGACAGGGAGAAAACCGGATCGTGGACGCCGTAGTCGAGAGAGCCGCTCAGCATGTCGTTGAGCGAATCCTTGGCGTCCTTGAACGAGACTTCGACCGGATCGACGCCAGCGACCTGCTTGTAGATTTCGCCGAGAACCTTGCCGGATGTCGCAGCCGTTGCGTAGCTGGCGTTGTTGCCCTTTTCCTTCAGCACCTTGGTCAGCTCCTTCATGTCCTTGATCGGGCTGTCGTAAGCCACGACGAACATGAAGGCCTGCTTGTTGATGAAGGAGGTGGTCTGCAGCTCCTTGACGACGTCGATCGGCGGCGCCTTGAACAGCGACATGTTGGCCGCCGTCGAGGTGCCGGAATGGACGTAGATCGAATATCCGTCCGGCTTGGCGCGGGCGGTGTACATGGCGGCGATGTTGCCGGCGGCCCCCGGCTTGTTTTCGACGATCACCGTCTGGCCGGCGACCTTGGCGAACTTGTCGGCAAAGAAGCGGACCAGGACGTCGGCGCCGGAGCCGGCCGGGAAGGCGCAGACGAACGTGATCTGGCCATTCGGATAAGCACCCTGCGCGAACGCACCAAAGGGCGCGAGCGTGGCGGCCGCGGCAGTCGCCATCATCAGGTTTCTGCGTGAGATTTCAGTGGTCATCGGTACAAGTTCCTCCCTTGAACGCCCCAGTCATTCCCGTAGCAAGCTTCCGTCAAGCCCGTTGAACAAGCCTCAGTTTTGCGGGATCTTCGCCAGCGCCACATAGGCACGCCACTCCTCGACGGTCTTTGCAAGAAGCTCGTCGACCTCCTTCGGCGTACCTTTGTAGACGTCCCCACCGAACTTGTTCAGGAAGGCTTCCGTTTCCGGCTGGTCAAGCACGTCCCGGAACAGTGCGTTCAGCTTCAGAACGACATCGTCCGGCGTCTTGGCCGGCACGAACACACCCCACCATCCAAGCTGGTCGACATTGAGGCCATATTCCTTGATGGCCGGAATCTCGGGCGTCGATTTCATGCGCTGCGGCGAGCCGACCGCGAGCAACCGCAGGCGCCCCTCGCGCTGCTGGCTGAGCGCGAAGACCGGGTCGAGTGCCGCGAAATCCAGCTGACCGCTGGTGATGTCGTTCAGGGAATCCGGGCCGGTCTTGTAGGCGACTTCGGTCGCCGAGACGCCTGCCAGCTGCAGGTAGACTTCGGCGAGAACCTTGCCCGAGGTCGCGGTCGAGCCATAGGTGGCGTCGCCGGCCTTGGCCTTCAGGTGCTCGGTGAGCTGCTTCATGTCCTTGATCGGGCTATCTGCGGCGACCGCGATCATGAAGGGCTGCTTGTTGATGAACTGGACCCCTCGCAGCGCCTTGGTGACGTCGATCGCGGGTTTCTTGAACAGCGACATGTTGGCCGCGGTCGAGGTGCCCGAATGGACGTAGACGGTATAGCCGTCCGGCTTGGCGCGGCTGACATATTCGGCGGCGATATTGCCGTTGGCGCCCGGCTTGTTCTCGACGATCACCGTCTGCTTTGAAACGGCCGCCACCTTTTCGGAGAAGAAGCGGACGAGAATATCGGCGCCGCTTCCGGCCGGAAAGGCGCATACGAAGGTGATCGTACCATTGGGATAGCTGGATTGTGCGAACGAGACACCGGGGAGAACGGCGGCCATCGTGGCCGCCGCAATCAGGGTGCGTCTTGTCAGTTTCAAATGTTGTTCAGTCATTGGCTCTTCCTCCAAAAAACCGTTGCAGAACGTCCGTTATTCCTCCTGGAACGCCTCCTCGCGTGTCTTTCGGAACTGCGGGAAGATGATCAGGCAAAGCATCAGGACCGTCGCCACGAGAAGCGTGGCCGAGATCGGACGGTCGATGAATATCGTCGGATCGCCGCGCGAGATGACCAGCGAACGGCGCAGGTTTTCCTCCATCAGCGGGCCGAGAATGAAGCCGAGCACCATGGGCGCGGGCTCGCAGCCGAGCTTGAAGAGGATGTAGCCGAAGACCGTGAAGACGATCATCAGAACCATCATGAACGGCTCGGTGCTCGTCGAGTAGACACCGATCGCGCAAAACAGCAGGATCGCCGGGTAGAGCAGGCGGTAGGGAACCGACAGAAGCTTCACCCAGATGCCGATCATCGGCAGGTTGATGACGACGAGCATCAGGTTGCCGATCCACATCGAGGCGACCATGCCCCAGAAGAGGTCCGGACGGGTGGTCATGACCGCCGCACCCGGCTGGATGCCCTGGATGATCATCGCGCCCATCATGATCGCCATGATCGGGTTCGACGGAATGCCGAGCGTCAGGAGCGGGATGAACGAGGTCTGGGCGGCAGCGTTGTTGGCCGCTTCCGGACCCGCGACGCCTTCGACCGCCCCGGTGCCGAACTTGCGCGGGTTCTTCGAGATCTTCTTTTCGAGCGTATAGCTGGCGAAGGAGGCAAGAACCGCGCCGCCGCCCGGCAGGATGCCGAGGAGCGAGCCGAGGCCCGTGCCGCGGAGGGCTGCCGGATAGGCTTCCTTGAATTCCTTCTTGGTCGGCCACATGTCGCGCATGCGGGTGCTGATCGCTTCGCGCGGCGGCGGCGGGTTCTCGAGGTTGCGGATGATTTCCACGATGCCGAAGAGGCCGAGAACCAGCGGCAGGAAGTCGATGCCCTCCCACAGGCCTGAAAGGCCGAAGGTATAGCGGGTAAGACCCGTGTTGATGTCGGTGCCAACGAGGCCGAGCAGCAGGCCTATCAAGACCATGGCAACGGCCTTCAGGACCGAACCGTGCGCCAGAACGATCGCCATGGTGAGACCGAGCAGCATCAACGCGAAATAATCCGGCGAATTGAACTGCTGGGCGATCGAGGCGAGCGGTGGACCGAAGGCGGCGATGAAGACGGTGCCGATCGTGCCGGCGAAGAACGAGCCGAGAGCGGCGATCGCGAGTGCCGCACCCGCGCGGCCCTTGCGGGCCATCTGATGTCCCTCGATACAGGTCACCACCGAGGAAGCTTCACCCGGCATGTTGACCAGGATCGAGGTGGTGGAGCCGCCATATTGTGCCCCGTAATAGATGCCGGCCAGCATGATCAGCGACGAAAGCGGATCGAGCCCGAACGTGATCGGCAGCAGGATCGCCAGCGCGGGAATGGGTCCGATGCCTGGAAGAACGCCGATCAGCGTGCCGAGCACGACGCCGATCAGACAGAACATCAGGTTCTCGAGCGAGCCTGCAGCCATGAAGCCGGTTGCGAGGTGTTCAAAGACTTCCATGGATTACCTGCCCCACCAGACGGGCATTGGCTGCCCAAGCGCGTATACGAAGATGATAACGACGAACGCCGCCGTGGTGACCGCGAAGACGACGGTCTCGACAGGTTTGACGTCGCGCCGTGCATAGGCAGCGAACATGATCAACAGGATCGAGGAGATCACCGCGCCGATTTCAGCGATCAGGATGCCGAAGGCGGCAATCGCCAGCAGGATGAAGACGATCGGGCGGAGCTGGATGCGTTCGATGGCCGGACCTTCGATCGCCAGCGACTTTACCGTGACGATCAGCCCGATCAGTGCGATCAGGCCGCAAATGATCATCGGGAAATAGCCAGGGCCCATGTTGCGGGCGGAACCGAAGGTGAGGTCCGACCCGACATAGAGGCCGACCGCGCCGAAAAGGATGAACAAGATGCCCGCGCCGAAATCCTGCGGACTTTTGATGACCATGGTTTCCTCCCTGAAAACCCGACTATGAGAACCGGTCTGGCTCCCCTTGGGCGCCGGCCAAACCGTCATTATGCATGTTCCTCGGGCCGCGCCTCGAATTCGCAGCCCTGAATTCGTCTATAGGCAACTAGATTTGACTATATACAAGAGTATTTCTCTTGTCAGTCAATCGAATTCCGTAGTCTCCCCTGTCGATCAGATACCACAGCCGCCCACCGTTTTCGATCCTATCGAATTTATATCAGGAAGCCAGATATCCCAGGTGTAATTTCGTGACATCCTTTCCTGTTTTTGATCTGTGGATTGAAACTTTCAATTGCAGCCGCCGTCTCCCAAGGGCTTGTCCGAAAGCTCCGGCGGGCAGATATGAAATTGGTTTTGAACAAAGTCAATTATACTTTATCAAAAATAGTTGACAGGCGCATGCGCGTCGGGAGAGATTGTCCGTCAGAATTTCAAAGGATAAAAAAATGAAGATTTCTGTCGTGGGAGGAGGGATTGGCGGGCTGACGGCGGCATTGTCGCTGCTCCGCCAGGGGTTTGACGTCGATGTGTACGAACAGGCGGTCGAGCTGAAAGAAGTCGGCGCCGGCGTTCAGGTCAGCGCCAACGGCACGCGGGTTCTGTTTTCGCTCGGGCTCGAAGAAGACATCATGTCGATCGCCTCACAGGCGCAGGGCAAGGAGATTCGTCTCTGGAACACCGGGCAGGCCTGGAAACTGTTCGACCTCGGCCCGCTTTCTATCGAGCGCTATGGCTTCCCCTATATCACCATCCACCGCAACGACCTGCACCAGACGCTGGCAGCCGGCGTGCGCCGCATCAAGCCCGATGCGATCAAGCTGTCCAAGAAATGCGTCGGGATAACCCAGGACGACAAGGGCGCGACCATCACCTTCGCCGACGGCACCACCGCCACTTCGGATATCGTCGTCGGCGCCGATGGGGTGCACTCGAAGATCCGCGAGACGCTGTTCGGTCGAGACGACCCGAAATTCACCGGCATCGTCGCCTGGCGCGGCGTCATCCCGGTCGAGCGCCTGCCGGAACGCATGCTGCGGCCGGTCGGCACCAACTGGATCGGTCCTGGCGGCCACGTCATCCAGTACCTTCTGCGCGGCGGCAAGCTGATGAATTACGTCTCGGTCGTCGAGCGCGCCGACTGGCAGGTCGAATCCTGGTCGGTCGCGGGCACCGTGGAAGAGTGCCTTGCCGACTATGAAGGCTGGCACGAAGACATCCACACGATGATCAAGGCAATCGACGTGCCCTACAAATGGGCGCTGATGCTGCGGCCGCCGATGGACGACTGGACCCGCGGCCGTGTGACGCTGCTCGGAGACGCGTGCCATCCGACATTGCCGTTCCTTGCCCAGGGCGCGGTGATGGCGATCGAGGACGGTTTCGTGCTCGCCCGTGCGCTTGCCGAGAACAATGGCAACTACGAAGCGGCCTTCGCCGGTTACGAGGCGGCCCGCGTTGAGCGCACCGGCAAGATCGTCCGCGGCGCCGAAGGCAATCTCAGCCGCTTCCACAATGCCGCATTGAAGGATCCGAAGCTCGCCGAGGACTACGTCAATGCCGAATGGCAGGAAGACAAGGTCAAGCAGCGATACGAATGGCTGTTTACCTACGACGCCACCTCGGTGCCGGTCGTGGCGGGAACCAGGTCGCCGGAAGCGGCCGCCTGAGGCCGCGATCACATTCATTCTCGAAAGCCCGTTCGCTGGTTTGCCGGCCGAGCGGGCGAAGCATAACGGGTAGGACATCATGACCACCAAGGCGGACTGGCAGCGAATCCCGCTGATCGTCTCCTTTCCGGAGACCGCGAAATACACCGAGACCTACGGCTTTGCCGGCAATTCCGGCAGGGTCAATCTCGAGGGCCAGCTTCTGCGTGGCACCGGTGCGCCGTCGAAGACGGTCTATGTCTTCATGCACCCAACCTCGACGCTCCAGCTCCTGCCGATGCCGACCGCGCTTGCCGATGCCGGCCTGCACGTGCTTTGCGCCGCCAGCCGTTATCCGAAGAACGACACCGCTCTCATCATGGAAAAGGTGGCGATCGACCTCGGCAAGTGGCTCGATCATGCCCGTGGCGAGCTCGGTTACGAGAAGGTGGTGCTGGTCGGCTGGTCGGGCGGCGGGTCGCTGTCGCTGTTCTACCAGGCGCAGGCCGAGAACCCGACGATCACCCATACGCCGGCCGGCGACGAGGTCAACCTTGTCGAAGCGGGGCTCAAGCCCGCAGACGGCGTGATCTTCATCGCCGCTCACCTGTCGCGTGCCGAAACGCTGACCGAATGGCTCGATCCGTCGGTTCTCGACGAACTCGACCCGGATCTCCGCGACCCGGAATTCGATATCTATTCGCCGGACTGCCCGCACCAGCCACCCTATTCGGCGGAATTCATCCAGCGCTTCCGGGCCGCCCAGGTCGCCCGCAACCGCAAGATCACCCATTGGGCGCTCGACATGCTGGCGGAGCTGAAGCGCCGCGGTTCGTTCGAGCAGGAGCGCGCCTTCATCGTCCACCGCACCATGTGCGACGTGCGCTGGTTCGACGGCACCATCGACCCGAATGACCGGCCGATCGGCAAGAGCTATATGGGTGATCCGCGCACCGTCAATGTCGGGCCGGTCGGGCTTGCCCGCTTCACGACGCTGCGTTCGTGGCTTTCCCAGTGGAGCTACGACCTGTCGAATGCCAAGGGGCCGATGAACGCGGCGCTGATCAAGCGCTCGCCGGTGCTGCAGATCGAGAACAATGCCGACGAGGCTGTCCCGGCGACCCACAATCCGACAATCCGGGCAGCCCTCGCCACCGAGAACAAGGAATACATGACGATCCCGCACGCGACCCACTATTACCTCGGCCAGCCGGAACTCTTAAAAGCCTGCATCGACCGGGTGATCGACTGGAGCAAGCGGCAGGGTCTGCTGGCATGAAACCAGTCCGGCGTTCGTCGGGAGCGGGCTCCGGACCATCGGGAGGTTTGACCGTGAGCTTCAAAGAAAAGCACCACCATCCAGGCTGGATCGGTGGTGCCTCTGTTTCTTCCGCATATGCCTTGCAAACAAGGCGATCATACCTGGCTGCGCACCCCCTCATCCGCCTGCCGACACCTTCTCCCCGCTGGGGAGAAGGTGTATGCCGCAGCGTCTCGGATATCCTCTCCCCTCGGGGAGAGGGCCACCGAGCGGAGCGGAGGTGGGGTGAGGGGGACAGTCCTCGTCAGAGGACTGCTTTCTCTCTCAAAGGCAGGGGCCAGGCCTCAGACCGCAGCCGATTTCCTGGCGATCATGCCGGCCTTCTTCTGAACCCATCCCTTCATCGCGTCATGAGCTTCCGAAGCGGCCTGTTCCAGATAGCCGGGCTCTTCTGTGCGTGCGGTGATTTCCAGGCGCAGGCCGTTCGGGTCGAAGAAGTAGATCGAGTTGATGAACTCGTGGTCGATGACATCGGTCGTCTTCACGCCGGCATCCTGCAACCGCTTCTTGAACTTCAGGACCTCCTCGACGGAATCGACCTCCATCGCGAAGTGCTGGACCCAGTCCGGCGTGTTCGGCGAGGGAAGCGGCATGATGTTTTCGCCGAGGTCGAAGAAGGCCATGTAGGAGCCGTCGCCCATTTCGAAGAAGAAATGCGCGTAGGGCTTTTCTTCGCCCGTCGACGGCACCTTGTCGGCGGTCATGCAGTTGACCAGCGGCAGGCCAAGCAGGTCCTCGTAGAACTTGCGGGTCTCCTCGCCATCGCGGCAAGGGTAGGAAAAGTGATAGAGTTTGCGAAGCTTTGGTGCGTCAACCATGGTGGTTCCTCCATATCCAGGCTTGTTGCATTGGCCGTGATGGTAGGCCTTTGCCGACCCTCCCATGTCCACCTTGCAGGTGGACATGCTCACCAGAGATCTGTTCTCGACCCTGGAGGCGTCAATGCCTGCGCTTGATGGAGACAACGTGACCGTCATGGCTGCCCTCATGGACGAGGTCGGCGAGCCCGGCTTCCCCGAAAAATTGCTGGAGACGCTGCGCGGTATCGCCGGCACCGATTTCTGTTCCGCCTTCCAGGCCGAGGAAGACGGATCGCTCACCTATCTCTTCGCCTGCGGTTATCACTCGACCATCCCGGGTTTTGCCGAGCGCGCCTCGCTCGACTATGCCCGCCGCTACTGGCTGCGCGACCGGGTGACCCGCCAGATGCTGAACGCAGGCCCCGGACTTGCCAAGGTGCAGGTCATCCGCCAGGCCTGGAATGGCATCCGCGACCCCGAATACCGCCGCGACTGTTACGAGCGCGCCCATGTGCTCGAACGCCTGACCATCTATCACTCGGAGGAACCGCGGATCTTCGCCAGTCTCTATCGCACCCGCGAAAGCGGTCCGTTCCCGCTCTCCGCGGTCGAACGGCTGGAGTCCTCCGCGCCGCTCTTGATGGCCATGGTCGTCAAGCATGTGCGGCTCCAGGGCAGGCCGCAGACGGCGCCGCTGCATCCGCCACAGCAGGAGATCGCCGGGCGGCTGCTGCAGGCAGGATTTGCGCTTTCGGGCCGTGAGGCAGAGGTTTCCGCCGGCCTGCTGCTCGGCCGCACACATCGGGAAATTTCCGAAAAAGTCGGGCTCGCGCTTTCGAGCATCGTCACCTACCGTCAGCGCGCCTATCGCAAGCTGGGGGTCAGCGACCGGCGCGGGCTCGAGGCGCTTTATGAAGGAATTTCGCGCGTCTAACGCAACAATTCGAGGAGGAATTTTCAGATGATTTCGATCAAGGACCGTATTGCCATCGTTACTGGCGCCAGCTCGGGCATCGGCTGGGGCATCGCCAAGGCGATTGCCGCTGAGGGCGCCGTCACCGTGCTTGCCGCCCGCAGCGCCGACAAGCTTGAAAAACTGGCGGCCGAGATCGAGGCCGAAGGCGGCCGCGCGTTCGTCGTGCCGACCGACGTCACCGACGACGCGCAGGTCGAAAAGCTGTTCGCCACGGTGAAGGAAAAATACGGCCGGCTCGACATCCTGATCAACAATGCCGGCATCGCCGACCATACGCCGGTCGAAAAGCTCACCAACGAGCGCTGGCACGAGGTGATCGGGGCAAACCTGCACTCGGTCTTCTATTGCAGCCGCGCCGCCTTCCTCATCATGCAGGAACAGAAGCGCGGCCGGATCATCAACATGGGCAGCCTGTCGTCGAAGGTTCCGCGCGGCCATACCGCCGCCTATACGGCGAGCAAGTTCGCGCTAGAGGGCCTTACCCGTTCGCTCGCCGTCGACGGCCGCGAGCACGGCATTGCGGTCTCGATGGTACATCCGGGCTCGACGGTCAGCTCGCTGGTTCCCGGCATCACCGACAAGGTCCGGCCCGCAACCATGATGCCTCTCGATGTGGCGCGGATCGTCGTGCTGATGGCGACGCTGCCGGACGACGTGAACCTTTACGAAAGCATCATCCTGCCGGTCGAAATGCCATTTCTCGGCCGTGGTTAAGCATCGGTTCAGCACGACATCAAACGGCTTTCTTTTCGCCAGGCCTGAGATTGAAAGCCGCTTGACGCATATTCGGGTCCCTGATATCCATTTCCCCAGTAGGGAGAATTTGCTATGGAAAACCAGACCGAATCCGCCGCCGCCGGCCAGAATAATGGCAAGTGGGGCGAATATGTTACCGTGGATTTCGACGAGGGCATCGCCTGGGTGACGCTCAACCGTCCGAAGCAGCGCAATGCCATCAACCCGGGCATCGTCTGGGAAATGAACGCGATCATGGACGCGCTGGAAGAAGACGACCGCTGCAAGGTGATGGTTGTCACCGGCGCCGGCGAATCCTTCTCGGCCGGCATGGACCTCAAGGAATATTTCCGCGCCACCGACAAGGTGCCGCCGATCCAGCGCGAACGCCTGTTCCGGGCGAATGCCGCATGGCAGTGGCGCCGGATGATGTATTTCCCGAAGCCGACCATCTCCATGGTCAACGGCTGGTGTTTCGGCGGTGCCTTCCAGTTCCTGGTCGGCTGCGACCTTGCCATCGCCTCGGAAGACGCCATCTTCGGCCTTTCTGAAATCAACTGGGGCATCATCCCGGCCGGCATCGTCACCAAATCGGTGCTGGAGACGATGAGCTTCCGCGACGCGATGTATTACATCATGACCGGGGAAACCTTCACCGGCCAGCAGGCTGCCGACATGAAGCTGGTCAACAAGGCCGTTTCGCCGGACGAGTTGAAGGCCGAGACCCGCAAGCTCGCCATGACGCTGATCGGCAAGAACCCCTTCGTGCTGCGCCAGGCCAAGACCGCATGCCGTTTTACCCGCGATCTCACCTGGGAACAGGCCGGCGAATACCTGATGGCGAAGTCCGACCAGACGGAACTCCGCGACCCGGAAAACGGCCGCAATACCGGCATGAGTCAGTTCCTGGACGAGAAATCCTTCCGCCCGGGCCTCGGTGCCTACCGTCGCGACTAAGAAGTGGCTCCCATGGCTGATACGATGACCACAGCTCCCAAGACGCTCGATCCGGCCAAGCCGTTCGATCTCGACCGTCTGCTGCGCCCACGATCGATCGCGATCGTGGGCGCGTCGCCGGATCCCGCTTCGATCGGCGGCGGCGTGCTCGCCAATCTCGAACTCTTCAAATATGCAGGCGATCTGCATCTCGTCAGCCGTTCGCGCGATGAGATCAATGGCCGCGCCTGCGTGAAGACCATCGCCGACCTGCCAAAGGGCGTCGATGTGGTGATCCTCATCGTGCCGCAGGTGGCGATCAAGGACTCGGTTCTTGCCTGCGTCGAGCGGGATGTGGCGGGCGTCATCGTCTATTCTTCCGGTTTCGCCGAAGCCGGCGAGGAGGGCCGCCGACAGCAGGACGAGCTTGCCGAAATCTGCCGCAAGGCGGGCATGGCGATGCTCGGACCGAACTGCATGGGCTATACCAATTATGTCGACGGCATTCCGCTGACTTTCGAGCCGGTCGACCTGCGCGGCGTCGGCGAGCGCTCGCGCGTCGCCATCGTCGCCCAGAGCGGCGCGACGGCGGCCAATATCCGCTTCGCCATGCATTCGCGGGAAATCGCGGTCTCCTACGTCATCGCCACCGGCAACGAGCCCGTGATCGCCGCCGAGGACCTGGTCGGCTGGCTGATCGAGGACAAGGACAACGCCGTCGTCGCGGTCTATGTCGAACAGGTCAAGAACCCCCAAAAGTTCCTCGCCGTGGCGCGGCGCGCCCGCGAGCTCGGCAAGCCGATCGTCATGCTGCATCCGGGCTCCAGCGAGCGCGGCAAGCAGGCGGCGCAATCGCATACCGGGGCGCTTGCCGGCGACCATGCGCTGATGCAGACGGCCGTGCGCAACGAGGCCGTCGCACTGGTCGAGACCACCGACGAGCTGTTCGACGTCACCGCCATCCTGGCGCGTTATCCGTCGCCGCCGCCGGGCGAGGCGGGCATCGTCACCAATTCCGGCGCCATCCGCGGCCTCTGCTTCGATTTCTGCGAGCGCGTCGGCCTGCCGATCGCAACGCTGTCGGACGAGGTGCATGCCGAGCTTGCGACGCAAGTGCCGCCTTACGTCCATGTCGACAACCCGTTCGACATCGGCACGACCGGCTTCTCCAATCCAGGTATTTTCGGAACGTCCACGGCATCCATGCTGAAGGATCCGAATGTGGGCATCGTATTCCTGTCGCACGCGGGCGGCTCACCGCCGATGCAGATCAAGAAGTCGGACGCCATCATCCCGGTCGCCGCGACCGCGACGAAGCCCGTCATCCTCAACATTGTCGGCGATGACTATCCGCTCGACCCGACCTTCATGAAGGCGGTGCGCGACAGCGGTATCCCATTCTTCCGCTCGCCAGAACGCGCCATGCGCGCCATGGCAGTGGTGATGAACTATGCGGCTGCGCTCGCCGCCACCAAGGACCGGGCGCCGGAAGGCGAACGGATCGCCAAACTGCCACCTTCCGGTCTCGTGGTCGAGTATGAAGGCAAGCGTATCCTTGCCGATCTCGGCATCCACATCCCGAAGGGCGCTTTGGCCAAATCCGCCGACGAAGCCGCGACGATCGCAGCCGATGTCGGTTATCCGGTGGTCATGAAGGCGCAGGCGGCCGAACTCGCCCACAAGAGCGATGTCGGCGGCGTCATCGTCAATATCGCCGACGAGCCGGCGCTGCGGGCGGCGCATGAAAAGATGTATGCCAGCATTGCCAGGCACAAGCCGGGCCTTGAGCTCGACGGCGTGCTGATCGAGGGCATGGCGCGCCAGGGCCTCGAAATGGTGGTCGGCGCCAAGCGCGATCCGCAATGGGGTCCGGTCGTACTGGTCGGCCTCGGCGGCGTCTGGATCGAGGCTCTCGCCGATGCCCGCCTGCTGCCGGACGATATCAGCCGCGAGCGGGCGATCGCCGAAATCCGCAAGCTGAAGGCTTCGAAGCTGCTGGGCGCCTTCCGTGGCCACCCGGCGCGCGATGTCGAGGCGATCGCCGACGTGGTCGTCAAGCTCGGCGCGCTGATGCGCTCACAGCCTCAGATCGTCGAGGTCGATATCAACCCGCTCGTTGTCTATGGCGAGGGGGACGGGGCTTTGGCTCTCGACGCGCTATTCGTGGTGCAGTGAGGATTGGGGGATTTCCCCCTCATCCGCCTGCCGGCACCTTCTCCCCAAGGGGAGAAGGTGAATTGCCGCAATGTCTCAGATCCTCCTCTCCCCAGCGGGGAGAGGCTGGCCGAGCGAAGCGGAGGCCGGGTGGGGGGGGGTGCTACGCCCACTGTTTTATTTTGGCAGTCACGAGGGAGGAAACCGTGATGCAGACCCAATCCTATGGTGAATTGAAGCTGTTTGTGGATGGCGAGTGGCTCGGCGCGGAAGGCCGGATGACGGAAGACGTCATCAATCCGGCAACCGGCGAGCCGATCGGCGCCCTGCCGCATGCAACCGCGGCGGACCTCGAGCGAGCCGTGGCAGCCGCCACCCGTGAATTCAAGGCCTGGAAGGCAACGACCGCCTTCGACCGCGCCAAGATCATCCGCAAGGCAGCCGACATCCTGCGCGAACGGGCCAATGAAATCGGCCGGCGCATGGTGCTCGACCAGGGCAAGCCGCTCGCCGAGGCGATCCCGGAAGTTCATATCTCGGCCGACATTCTCGACTGGACCGCCGACGAGGGCCGCCGCACTTATGGCCGCATCGTGCCGTCGCGCGTGCCCGGCGCCCGCTGGATGGTCACGAGAGAGCCAGTCGGCCCGGTCGCCGGCTTCACGCCCTGGAATTTTCCGGGCGTCATCCCGGCGCGAAAAATTTCGGCCGCGCTCGCCACCGGCTGCACCATGGTCATCAAGCCCTCGGAAGAGACACCCTCGACCGTGCTCGAGATCGCCCGCGCGCTGCAGGATGCCGGCCTGCCGAACGGCGTGCTGAACGTCGTGCACGGCAAGCCGGCGGAGGTCTCCGAACACCTGATCGCTTCGGACGGCATCCGCAAGATCACCTTCACCGGCTCGACCGCCGTCGGCCAGCATCTCGCAGTCCTCGCCGCGAAAGCCGGCGTCAAGCGTGCCACGATGGAACTCGGCGGCCATGCCCCCGTGCTGATCTTCGAGGATGCCGATATCGACCACGCCATCCGCGTCATGGTGCACGCGAAATACCGCAATGCCGGCCAGGTCTGCATCTCGCCGACCCGGTTCTACGTCCATGACAGCGTCCACGACAAGTTCGTCGACGGCTTTGCCAAGGCGGCGTCGGCCCTCAAGGTCGGCGACGGCCTCGACCCGTCGAGCCAGATGGGGCCGCTCGCCAACAGCCGCCGTGTGCCGGCGATGGAACGCATGGTCGCCGATGCCGTGCAGCGCGGCGCCAAGGTGAAAGCCGGCGGCGAGCGCGGCAGCAATCGCGGCTATTTCTTTCAGCCGACCGTGCTGTCCGACGTGCCGCAGGACGCGATCATCATGAATGACGAGCCCTTCGGTCCGGTCGCCGTCACCGCCCGCTTCACCTCCTTCGACGAGGTGATCGAACAGGCCAACCGGCTGCCCTACGGGCTTGCCTCCTATGCCTTCACCCGGTCCAGCCAGACGGCGGCGATGGTCAGCGACGCGCTCGAGGCCGGCATGGTCGGCATCAACAACAACTTCATCTCGATGGCCGAAACGCCGTTCGGCGGCGTCAAGCAGAGCGGTTACGGCTCCGAAGGCGGCACCGAGGGCATGGACGCCTATCTCGTCACCAAAATGACCAGCCTGTCGTAAGGCTCCGGGATCTTTAGGAGAATATGATGACCATAGAAGCAAGCGATCTGGGCGGAGAGAACGTCAAGGTCGAATTCGAAAACGGCATTGCCTGGGTGAAGCTAAACCGCCCGGACAAGCGCAACGCCATGAGCGTCGGTCTTGCCGAAGACATGATCCGGGTGCTCGACGCGCTTGAAATCGACGACCGCGCCGGCGTGATCATCCTCACCGGCGAGGGCGAAGCCTTTTCCGCCGGCATGGACCTCAAGGACTTCTTCCGCGCCACCGACGGTGTGTCGGACGTCAAGCGCATGCGCGCCTACCGCTCCACCCGTGCATGGCAATGGCGCCTGCTGATGCACTACGCCAAGCCGACCATCGCCATGGTCAACGGCTGGTGCTTTGGCGGTGCCTTCACCCCGCTGATCTGCTGCGACCTGGCGGTCGCCTCCGAAGATGCGGTGTTCGGCCTTTCGGAAATCAACTGGGGCGTCATCCCCGGCGGCGTCGTCTCCAAGGCGATCTCGACGCTGATGAACGACCGCAAGGCGATGTATTACGTCATGACCGGCGAAAAGTTCGGCGGCAAGATGGCCGAACAGCTCGGCCTGGTGAACGAGGCGGTGCCGGCCGAACGCTTACGCGAACGCACCGTCGAGATCGCCCGCGTGCTCCTCGAAAAGAACCCGACCGTGCTCCGCCAGGCCCGCATGGCCTATAAGTATGTGCGCGAGATGACCTGGGAGGAGTCGGCGGAATATTTGACCGCCAAGGCCGACCAGACGACGTTCGTCGACCCGGAAAAGGGCCGCGAAAAGGGACTGTCGCAGTTCCTCGACACCAAGACCTATCGGCCGGGGCATGGGGCGTATACGCGCGAGGAGTAGTCTACACCTCCTTTGAGGAAGGCCGTTGCCAGACCCCCTCATCCGCCTGCCGGCACCTTCTCCCCGAGGGAGAAGGTGGATTGCTCCAATGCCTCCGATCTTCCTCTCCCCTCGGGGAGAGGGTGGCCGAGCGTAGCGGAGGCCGGGTGAGGGGGGCGGCACCCGCTGCCTCCAAGACTAAAACGCGAGACCCAGTCATGGACCTGAACTATTCGGACGAGCAGCTTCTGTTGAAGGAAAGCGCCGAGCGGTTCCTGAAGGATCGCTACGACTTCGAGAAGCGCAACAAAATCATCGCCTCGGAGACCGGTTTCGATGCCGGCATCTGGTCCGAGATGGCCGATCTCGGCTGGTTGGCGCTGCCGTTTGCCGAAGAGAATGGTGGGCTTGGTGGCGGCGCGGTGGAAGTCTCGCTGATCATGGAAGCGATCGGCCGCGCTTTGGTGGTGGAGCCTTATCTTGCATCTATCATTCTCGCCGGCGGGCTGGTCGAAAAGCTTGGTTCCGAAGACCAAAAAGCCGAGATTCTCGGCGGCCTGTTTGCCGGCACATCGCGCCCGGCGCTGGCGCATACGGAGCGCCAGACCGGTTTCGACCTCGGCAATATCGCCGCAACCGCGACCCGCAGCGGCGAGAGCTATCTTATCTCCGGCGAAAAGCCGCTGGTTCACGGCGGCGCCTTTGCGGATATCTTTCTGGTCTCGGCCAAGCTTGACGGGGCAGTAAAATTGTTCGCCGTACCTGCGGATGCTGCGGGCCTGACGCGGACCGAGGTGAAACTCGTCGATGGCAGCCGCGCCAGCGATCTCGTTCTCGACAACGTTTCCCTACCCGCGTCGGCGTTATTTAGTGCTGAGGCCGATACGCTCGCCGAAATCGAAGCGGCTTACGACCGCGTCAATGCGGCGCTCGCCTCGGAAGCGGTCGGCATCATGGATGCGCTGATGGATGCGACCGTTGCCTATACCAAGGAGCGCGTGCAGTTCGGCAAGCCGCTCGCCGCGTTCCAGGCACTTCAGCACCGCATGGCCGAGATGGCGGTGAAATGCCAGGAAGCCCGCGGTTCGGCATTGCTCGCCACGCTCTCCGTCGATGCGCCGCGCGCGATGCGCATCCGCGGCGTCTCCGGCGCCCGTGCGAAGATCGGCAAGGTCTCCCGCTCTGTCGCGCAGGAGGCGATCCAGCTGCATGGCGCCATGGGTTTTTCGGAAGAGATGCCGATCGGCGCCTGGTTCCGCCGGCTTTACGCGATCGAAAACACCTTTGGCACCACCGCGGACCACCTGAAGCGCTATGGCGAGATCATCCGCGATCCTGCCACGCTCTCCGGCAGCTTGCTGCGCGAACCCGTCTGAGGAGAGTTCCATGGATCTGTTGATGACGGAAGAAGAGGTTCGGTTCCGCGACGAGGTTCGGACTTTCTTGGACACTCATCTGGACGAGGGCCTGAAGCGCGCAGAGCGGCTGAACCCCAGCTTCCTTGCCGACCCCGCTATCGGCCTCGAATGGCAGGCGAAGCTCAACGACAAGGGCTGGGCCGCCCCATCCTGGCCGAAGCAATATGGCGGCACCGGCTGGTCGCTCGCCGAGCGCTACATTCTCGACCAGGAATGCGAACGCGCCGGCGAGCCGCATTTCCGCGGCGCCTCAATCAAGATGATCGCGCCGGTCATCATGCGCTACGGCAACGACGAGCAGAAAAACTTCTACCTGCCGCGCATCCTGAGTGGCGAGGATCTCTGGGCGCAGGGCTATTCCGAACCCGGCTCCGGCTCCGACCTTGCCTCGCTGAAGACCCGGGCGGTGCTCGACGGCGACCACTACATCGTCAACGGCTCAAAGATCTGGTCGACGCTGGCGCATCATGCCACGCGGATGTTCGCGCTGGTACGCACCGCCGACACGGGCAAGAAACAGGAAGGCATCACCTTCATCCTGATCGACCTGAAATCGCCCGGCGTCACCATCCGGCCGATCCGCTCGATCTGCGGCACGCATGAGTTCAACCAGGTCTTCTTCGACGACGTGAAAGTGCCGGTCTCCGACCGCATCGGCGAGGAAGGCGAGGGCTGGGACATCGCAAAATACCTGCTCGAATTCGAGCGGGGCGGCGCCTTCGCCGGCGGAGTCTTGCGGGCCATGCTGACGCGCCTGCACCGGCTCGCTTCCGAGCCACTGCCGGACGGGCGAACGATGATCGACGATCCGCTGTTCATGGCACGCCTTGCCGAGATCGCCACGGATGTGGACGCCAACGACATGCTGGAGCTTTCCGCCATGTCCAAGGTGCAGGCCGGCGGCAATCCGGGGTCGGTGCCGTCTTCGACGATGAAGATCGAGCGCAGCCGCATCCGCCAGTCGATCGCCGAACTCGCGGCCTCGATCCTTGGCCCAAATGCGTTACGCTTTGAAGAGCATCGGCCGCTGCACGAGTTGCCGGAGGAAAGTGAGATCGACGAGGAGCGCAAGGTTGCCTCCGCCGTCTATTTCAATTCCCGCTCCCAGAGCATTTTCGGCGGCAGCAACGAGATTCAGCTGGAGATCATCGCAAAGACGCTGCTGAGATGAGCGTCTTCTGAAACCATATCCCATCCAGCGCGTTACCGGCCGAACCGATCAACCCGGAGAACGCCCGTTGGATATCATCCGCATTCTGCTCGCCTTCATCCTGCCGCCGCTGGGGGTGTTCCTGCAGGTGGGGCTCGGCCTGCATTTCTGGCTGAACATCCTGCTCACTCTCTGCGGCTGGCTGCCCGGCATCGTGCATGCGCTGTGGGTGATCCTCAAGAAATAACCGGATCGAACCCGCGTCGCCTGTGAAAGAAGCAGCCGGCTCGGGGGCTAGGCAGCGATATCGGCGATTTCGCCCGATTGCCAGAGGATACGCGGATCGGACATGTCGCCGCTTTCCATGTCGACCTGAACCGAATAGGCCGCGACCCCGACGAAGCGGTCGGCCATGGCGCGGGCGATCTTCTCGGCCGAAGCGGCGTTCGAGGCTACGCGCATCTCGCCAGGCGTCACGTTGCCCCGGACTTTCTTGAACGGCAGCACGATGAATTTTTCTGACCTGGACATGGGGTTTCCTTCTTTGCGCCACTCTGTCGATATGCGCGCTGCGAAGTCAACAGCGGCCATCGGAAATAGCCCTGTCCCCCAAGTTGACACGAGTTTGCGCTACCCGAATAGCGGCTCCGTTGGAGCGGGTCCGCGCTGGCCGGTCGGGAATAGCTATTCTCTATGGCCGCGATATTGCGGCAGGTCGTCGGTGATCTCGTGCCACGGCGCCTTGGACGCGACGAAGATATGGTGCGTCGGCCGGATTGTCGGGGCGTCGACCAGCGTGCCCATTGCCACATGCACCCAGGCAGCCTCCCGCACCAGCGAGTAGAGAAGCGAACCACAGGCCCTGCAATGGGCGTTGTGGGTATCGACGTCGCCGAAGATCAGCAAACCGTCGTCGCCTTTCACCATGGCAAACTTCTGCCGCTCGATGCCCGCTAAGGGCTTGAAAGCCGAGCCGGTGGTGCGGCGGCAATCGGAGCAATGGCAATTGGCGGCATAAACGAAAGCGTCTTCCACTTCATAGGCGACTGCGCCGCAATAACATTTGCCGTTTAACCTCGTCATCGCCTGATCCCGTCCAGATACCAGTTGATAGGGGCAGCTCCAGACCAAGGCCGAAGCAGCAGCATCTCCGTGGCAGATTACGCGGGGTGCCCACGGAATAAAGTCCCATCACCGAAAGTTGAAGGCAGGCTCGCGGAGGAGAGTCGCCCTCGGTCGCCTCTGTGTTACAGTTTTAAGAAATCGATAACGCAGTGATTGGATTGGCAATGCTTACAACACTCGCGATGCTCATGAGCCTTTCCGCCGCTGCCACCGCCCCCATGGTCGCGCAGCAAAAGGGAGGCGAAGTCGATGTGGAACTGGTCCTCGCGGTCGATACGTCCCGCTCCATGGACTACGAGGAAGTCCGCGTCCAGCGCGAGGGATATCTCGAGGCGCTCAAGCACAAGGAATTCATCGCGGCGGTGAAGACGGGGCTGAACGGCCGCATCGCCATCAGCTATTTCGAATGGGCCGGTGACGTGGTGCCGGATTCAATCATCGATTGGACAATCATCGAAAACGAGCAGGATGCGATTAATTTTGCCGCCAAGCTCGAGGCCCGGCCCATCAATACCCAGCGCCGCACTTCGATTTCCGCCGCAATCACCCAAGGCGCAACGATGATCGTCGCCAATTCGTATCGTGGCACGCGTCAGGTGATCGACATTTCTGGCGACGGGCCGAACAATTCCGGCAATCCGGTCGTGCCAGTCCGTGGCAAGGCCCTGGAAGCCGGCATCATCATCAACGGGCTGGCGATCATGCTGAGGCCCTCCGGCGCACCAGGCGGGCTCGACAAATATTATGGCGACTGCGTCATCGGCGGACCTGGCTCCTTCGTGCTACCGGTTCACAAGATCGAGGATTTCGCCGTCGCCGTCCGCCGCAAGCTGGTCCTGGAGATCAGCGGGCTCACGCCGCCGGCAACCGTACAGAAGGTGGCGGGCAACCAGCCCTCCAGCGACTGTCTGGTCGGCGAGAAGCAATGGCAGGATCTGTTCGATCGGTGATGCCTTGCCCCGGGTTCTCGTCCGGGTGGAACATTTCATCCGATTTCAGAGTTTCCTTCCGCTTATCGCAAGACGGGAGGGAGCCGGCATTGAACGGGGCCAGGGCGGAACGGGGCAATGACGCGGGCGGAAGCCGAAGTTTTCTGATCGGTCTCGGACGTGGCGCGGCCGGCGCCATGCTGTTCGGTATCCCGATGCTGATGACAATGGAGCTCTGGCAGCTCGGCTTCTACATCGAACGCTGGCGCCTGTTGCTGCTGCTGATCGTCAATATTCCGCTTCTCATATTGCTCGCCCACCGGATCGGTTTCGAGCGCACCTCCACCCTGGCGGAAGCCTGCCGCGACGCCACCATCGCGTATGGCCTCGGCATCGTCATAGGTGCGGCGGTTCTCATCATGCTCGGGGATATCAAGCCCCACATGCCGCCCTCCGAAATGCTCGGCAAGATCGCCATACAGTCCGTGCCGGCAAGCATCGGCGCGCTGCTCGGCCGCTCCCAGCTCGGCGGACAGTCGGGGAATGATGAACACGAGGACGATGGGGAGGAGGACGAGGAGCAAGGCGGTGGCGCAGTGCCCGACGAAATTTCCACCAGCTACAGCCGCGAACTGTTCCTGATGGCGGTCGGCGCCCTCTTTCTCAACCTCAACGTCGCGCCGACGGAAGAAATCATCCTGATCGCCTACAAGATGACGCCCTGGCACGCGCTCGTCACCATCGGCCTATCGATCGCCATCATGCACGGGTTCGTCTATGCGGTCGCCTTCAAGGGCACCCATGAAATTTCGAAGGAAACGCCATGGTGGCACGCCTTCTTCCGCTTCACTCTGCCAGGCTACTTGGTCGCCATGCTGATCAGCTTCTATGTGCTGTGGACCTTCGGCCGGCTCGACGATACGGCGTCGACGCAGATGCTGATGTCGGCGATCGTCCTGAGCTTCCCCGGCGCAATCGGGGCCGCCGCCGCCCGCCTCATCCTGTAACGCGTGAACCTCGATGACGACCACAGCCAACAAACGCCACACCGAAGTCAAGGAGCCGCACTGGATCGAATGGGCGACCGGCATGGTTTCGGCGCTCGTCGTTGTCGCCACCATCGCCTGGGTCGCCTACCAGGCATGGACGCACGACGACATGCAACCGGAATTCTCAATCGCCATCACCGAGAGGCGCCAGACCGAAGGCGGCTACCGTGTCGCCTTCGATATCGCCAACAAGGCGACGGCGACGGCTGCCGCCGTTACCGTACGGGGCGAGATCCTGGATGGCGGCAACCTTGTCGAGGATGCAGACGTCACCTTCGACTACGTGCCGGCGGAATCCAAATCCTCCGGCGCCATCCTGTTTTCCCAAGATCCCGGCACCCGCGAGGTGCGGGTCCGGGCGGTCGGGTATATCGACCCGTGAGGGATCATGGATATCACCCCGGCGTCACCCGTTCGAACAGGTGTTCGTAGGACAAAACCAGCCCGTCGCCGTCGATGACAAGGTCCGCTTCGAAACCTGCCGAAAGGCCGAGGTCGACGTAGCGCACGCGGCCCGGACCCTGGCGGTCGTAGCGCTGGCTCGATCGCGCCACCGTGAGCGCTGGACCATCGATGAATGCCGTATCCAAACTCAGGCTGGCTCCCTTTTCCTCAGCGGTCCTGCGGATCGGGAACGTGTTGCAGAATGGTGTGACCGACAGGTCCGGCTCCTCCGCGCCAAAGAGATCCGGCCGGGCCATGTCGTTCACCCGCCAGCCCTTGCCGACGCGTTCCAGGTGCAGCAGGCCGTAGCCTTGCGCATTCCATCGTTCGACCGTGACCGATTGAGCACGCCAGCCCGGATCGAGCCGCCAGCGATGATCGAGGCGAAAGCCGCCGGCTTCGAGGCAGATGACCGTCGATGTCGCGGTGACGACGTCCGGTTCGACCGAAAGCTCCAGCCTTTCAAATCCTTCAATATCGGTCCGGCACCAGAAAAGTATGGATGTGCTCATGCCAGAAGCTCCTCCCAAAGGTGTCCAAATTACCGGATTACTCCGGCACCGCCGAAATATAGCGTCTTGCGATCATCCAGCACGCCAGTGCCCAGGTTGCGCCGGCGCACCAGCCGCCGAGGACGTCGGTCGGGTAGTGGACGCCGAGATAGACACGGCTGAAACCGATGATGAATGTCAGGAAGATCGCCGCACTGATCAGGAAGATCCGCGTCGAGCGATAGGGCTGGGCGCGCGACAGCAGCGCTCCGAGCGTCAGGTAGGTAACGGCCGACAGCATCGCATGGCCGCTCGGAAAACTGAGGTCTCCGACTTCGACCAGATGCGGCACGATATCCGGCCTCGGTCGTGCCACGCCGAGCTTCAGCAACGAACTCAAAAGCCAGCCGCCAGCGATCGACAGGAACATGAAGAGCGCGATCGCCTTTTGCCGCGACAGCAGGAGGAAGGCCGTCCCCATCACGGTCATCAGGGTCAGCACGGTAACCCCGCCGAGCGCCGTGATGTCTCCCATGGCATGATTGAGCCAATAGGGGCCGAGCGGCGTCGCAAGATCTGCGGCATTGCGCAGGGCGAGAAGGATCTTTTCGTCGAAGGCATGGGTCTCGCCCTCCAGAACCTCGTCGGTCAAGCGGAAGAAGACGAATAGCCCGCCTGCCAGAAAGGCGATCATCATCAGGCCGATCGGCTCGAACGTCATGACCCTTTCGACCACTCTGCGTGTCACGCGCTGATGGAATGCCATCCAAACTCCTTGCTCAATGTCAGTTCACGGCCGACCGCATCGCGCGGAGCGGCCGATCCATCGAAGGCGGCTGCACGATCCTGTACCGGGCCTCGATCAATCCGTAGAGGCCGAACGCGAAAAGCCCGATGGCCGCCAATCCATAGAGAATAGCCCCGAATGGAAGCTGGCGCACCCATGCGAGCGCATCCGCCAGGCCGCCAGCCTGGTTCGGATCGACAGCGAAGGCCGCATAGATGAAGAACCCGCCGATAATGAGGAATATGACGCCGCGCGCCAGAAGGCCGTAGGCGCAGATGCCATTGAGGACGGCTCGCTGCTCGAATCCGCTTTCGAAAAAGCGAAGATACCCGCGTTTGATGCCCTTGGCCGCCTGGGCGCAGCCGGCACCGATGATCGCAAGGCCGACGCCTGCGACAAGATAGCGACCGAACGGCTGCTGCATCAGCCACGCGGTCCAGCTTTCGCGAGCTCCGGACGATCCTGCGCCGAAGCCGAGAAGCAGGGCCTGCCCGACCGCGTAAAAGGCGAGACCGGTATAGGTCGCGGCGCTGACGAGAAGACCCGCCCTGACCAGATACCCTTTCGCATTGTGCTGATGGCGGTCGGTGTTGAGGATCGATTGCGCCACTCGCCAGAGGATGAAGCCGATCAGGCCTATGCCGATCAAGCCGAGCCAGATCTGGCCGAAAGGCTGTTCCAATACGATCTGCAGCGCGGAATTGGAATCCGGCTCTCCACCGCCGAGCGTCGAGAGCGACGCCATGCCGGCGATCAGGACGTATACGATCCCCCTGGTCGCATACCCGGACCTCGCCAGCCATTCCAGTTTTCTATCCTTGTCCATCCCGATCTCCGCGAAAGATCGACAGGAACGTGTCTGGGTGGCCGCGGTTCCGGAAGATCGCCGCTGCCCCCGTTTCGCTTCCCGGCCAATTCCGCGAAACGCTGACGCAGGGGCGGCGGGATGGAGCCACCTCTCGCTTGGAACAATTCGGTGATAATTCGTGTGCAGCGCACGTGGGATCATTCTTCCGCCACATGCGTTTCCCAACGCTACCAAACCCGCTCGGATGAGTCTCAACAAGGGCGGCTGAATAATTAAAGGAGTACAGGGATGAAGAAGATTGTTGCCGTGGCGCTCGCCGCTTTGCCGGTCGTAACCAGCGCCGGAGCCGCCTTTTCCGCCGATGTGATTGCCCGCCGGGATCGTGTCCCGGTTTATGAAGAGCAGGACCTGCGCGGCGGTGTTCGCATCGGTTATCTCGATTGCTCGATCGGCGGCGGTGTCGGTTACGTGCTTGGTTCCGCCAAGGAAGCCGATTGCGTCTTTACGACGGCGATCGGCAGCGAGCCGCTCGACCGTTATACCGGCGTGGTGCGCAAGATGGGTGTCGATCTCGGCTTCACGACCCGTTCGCGGCTGATCTGGGCCGTCTTCGCCCCGACCGCGGGTTATCACCACGGTTCGCTCGGCGGCCTCTATCAGGGCGCGACCGCTGAGGCCACCGTCGGTGCCGGCATTGGCGCCAACATCCTCGTCGGCGGTACCGCTGGTTCCATCCACCTGCAGACGGTGAGCGTTACCGGCCAGCTCGGCCTCAACGTCGCCGCAACCGGCACCTCGGTCACGCTGACGCCAGCGGGCTGAGCATTCCACGCTTCCCCTTCCCGGAAACGGGGAGGGGACCCCATGAGGTAGACACTTTGCAAGCATGCAGTTCTCGCCGGCCTCTTGCTCCACGCCGTCCACATTCATACCTTAAAGGGACGGTATGGTTGGCCTTTGCAGACCCTTGCGGGGTTCCGGACCGCGTATTGCCTCATCAGGATTTGCATCATGGATCTCGAGAAAAGTTTACGGTCGGTCGTGGCCGTGCGTGCTTCCATCCCGGACAACGCCTTTACGGCCAATACTCTCGGCACCCGCCGGGAAGGTAGCGGCGTGGTGATCCGCGAAAACGGATTGGTGCTGACGATCGGTTACCTGATCACCGAAGCAGAAGACGTCTGGCTGACACGCCAGGACGGTCGCGTCGTGCCGGCCCATGCGCTGGCCTATGATCAGGAAAGCGGCTTCGGCCTCGTGCAGGCCATGGCGCCGCTGGATCTGCCGGCGCTTCAGATCGGCGATTCCGCTACCGCGACGCTCGGCGATCCGGTCATCTTCGCCGATGGCGAAGGAGAGTATGTGCGTAGCAATATCGTCGCCAAGCAGGAATTCGCCGGATATTGGGAATATCTGCTGGATGAGGCGATCTTCATCGCACCTGCCCACCCCTCCTGGGGCGGAGCGGCGCTGATCGATACGGAAGGCAAGCTGCTAGGGGTCGGATCGCTGCGCCTGCAGATGAGCCGCGGCGGCGAGATCGCCGACATCAACATGGTCGTGCCGGTCAACCTTCTGAAGCCTATCCTCGACGATCTCCTCAATCGCGGCGAATTCAACCGCCCGCCACGCCCCTGGCTCGGCGCCATGTCGGCGGAAAGCAATGGCGAAGTGGTGGTCATGAGCGTCACCGAAAACGGTCCGGCTGCAAAGGCGGGCCTGAAGCGCGGCGACGTGATTTCGGAAATCCGCGACGGCGAGGTCGACGGGCTCGCGGACTTCTATCGCAAGATCTGGGACAGCGGGCCGCCCGGCGCCGAAATCCCGATGCGGATCCTGCGTGATGGAAGGGAGGCCTGGCTCAGAGTGAAGTCGGCGGACCGGAATGATTTCTTGAGGAAACCGCAGCTGCAGTAAGTGCCGCAATTGGGCGGGAGAGGGCTGCAAGGCCGGCTTCAAGCGGCTATCTCAACAAGATCGCCCGGAAATCATTCACATTGGTGCCGGTTGGGCCCGTTTCGAATATGTCGCCGATCGCGGCAAATCCTGAAAAGCTGTCATTGCCGTCGAGCAGTTTCCGCCCGTCGAGACCCGCGGCCCCCAGGCGTCTCGCCGTCGTGCCGTCCGCGAAAGCACCGGCATTGGTTTCCGATCCGTCGATGCCATCCGTATCGGCGGCCAGTGCGGTGACATCGTGGCCGTCGATCGCCAGCGCCAAGGCCAGCGCGAATTCGCCGTTGCGGCCGCCCTTGCCGCCTTTCGCCCGCAGCGTCACCGTGGTCTCCCCGCCGGACAGCAGAACCGCCGGCTTTGCGAACGGCCGACCGCGGAGCGACACCTCGCGCGCAAGGGCTGCATGCACCAGCGCCACGTCGCGCGCTTCACCTTCCACGGAGTCGGAGAGGATATAAGGCGTCACCCCATGGGCGCGGGCGACCTCGGCGGCGGCCTCCAGCGAGACGCCGGCAGAAGCGATGACGAAATGCTCGTGGCGGGCAAAGACCGGATCGTCCGGTTCCGGTGCGTTGGCGGCTGCCGAGTTCAGATGCGCGATCATCGCCGCAGGCAGCTTCAGTTTATATTGTTCAACGATAGCGAGCGCATCCTGGCGCGTAGTGGCATCCGGAATAGTTGGGCCGGAGGCGACGAAGGCGGGGTTGTCGCCGGGAATATCCGAGACGATCAGACTGACGACGCGGGCCTTGGTTGCTGCCGCAAGCCTGCCGCCCTTGATGGTCGACAGATGTTTGCGAACAACATTCATGGCCGAGATCGGCGCGCCCGAGGCAAGCAGCATCTCGTTTAACGCAATCTCGTCCTCCAGCGTCAAGCCTTCCGGCGGCGCGGGTAGCAGGGCGGAGCCGCCGCCGCAGACCAGCGCGATGACGAGGTCGTTTTCGGAGAGGCCACGGATCGTCTCGACCAACCGTCTTGCGCCGGCAAGGCCGGCGGCATCCGGTACCGGATGCGACGCCTCGACGATCTCGATCCATTTCGTTTCGCAGCCATAACCGTATCGGGTGACGACCACGCCGGTCAGCGGTCCGGTCCAGACGCTTTCGAGCGCTGCGGCCATCTGGGCCGCACCCTTGCCGGCTCCGATGACGACGGTTCGTCCGTTTGCCGGCGGGGCGGGCAGGTGCTTCACGATGCCGGTCAGCGGATCGGCAGCCTTCACGGCAGCATGAAACAGCGCCTCCAGCAGTTCCCGATCCGTCATCGCTTTTCCTCCGCGTCTCCGCCACCCGGGCTCTTTCGATCACGGCAGTCAACAGCCGTCAACCGGGCTTGATCACCCACCGGCCTTTCGAACGGAACAAAGCAAGCGAGTGTCGGTTGTCCCACGGGCTCACCAAAACGAAGGAGCGAGAATATGGGTGAACATCTGAAAGAAGCGGGTTACCCAGGCCAGATCGACATCGGCGGCGACAGGTCTCCCGTGACTTACAAACTGAAGGCCAGCAAGGAAGATGACGGCGCGTTCCACGTGGCGGTGAGCCTCAGCGCCCCGCGCGACTGGCTGCTGAAACATGGTTTCCGCAAGGAGGCCACGCTGGTGCGCCAGGGCGGTGCTGAAACGCCGGTGCATTTTGAGGAAACGCTCAATGTCGCCGACAATATCTCGGTGACGCTGCGCGCCGACGACGCGGTAATAGCCTCGATGGACGAATTGCGCCGGACGTTTCCGGAGTTACGAGCGACTTAAATTCGTAGTTCTCTGTTTGCGCGAAACTACCGCAGCGTATAATCGCAGGCCCGGCCGATCGTTTGGCCGGGCATTTTGCGGTTGAGGCGGCGAGATCTTGGAGACAATTGAAAAGACAGCCCGATCCTGCGGCACCTGCACGCTCTGTTGCCGGCTTCCCGAAATCGCGGCGCTGGACAAACCGCCGGACGCCTGGTGCCGGCACTGTTCGGAAGGGCAGGGCTGCGCAATCTATACCGATCGACCTCAGCTCTGCCGCGATTTCCTCTGTCTGTGGATGACGGATCCGGGTGTTCCAGAGGCCTGGCAGCCGCTGACATCGAAGATGCTCGTCTATGAGCAGGGGCCGCAGCTGACCGTACTGGTCGATCCGGACCATCCGGATGCCTGGAAACAGGCGCCTTTTCTTTCCGATCTCGATAATTGGGCTAGAGCCGCGCAGGCGCGCGGCCACTACGTCATCCTGTTTTGCGGCGACGACGTGACGAAGATAGAGCCGGGCGTCACCGCGCCGGCATGATCTCCGCAGCGGCCTGGCGGATGGTCTGCATCAGGATCGACAGCGGTGTGGAGGGGTTGGCGTCGGCGCGGATGGTGAGGCCGACCGGGCCGCGTGTCTCGCTGGTATCGATCGGCAGCGTCGCCAGAACCCCATCCTCGATATCTGCGGCGACCACACCCGTCGAGATGATCCAGATCGCGTCGCTCGACCGCACGAAGGCACGGCCGAAGGCATCCGAGACGGTTTCCACCTGGGTCGGCAGGCTGGCGACGCCGTTGGCGATCAGGAACTGTTCGACCGAGGGCCGGATGATCGAGCCACGGGTCGGCATCAGCACCGGATAGTCGGCCAAGCCCTCGAATATCGATCGCTTGGCATCGAGCAGTGGATGGCCGGCGCGGACGGTGAAGACGACCTGTTCCGAATAGAGATGTTCGAAGGACAGGCCGGTCATCTTTTCGGGCAAAGCCAGACGGCCCACCACGAGGTCGAGCTCGCCAACCCGGAGCTGCTCCATCAAAACGGCATTATCTCCGGTCACGATCTTGACGCGGCTGCCGGTCTTTTCGGCGAGGAAGAGCGTCATGGCGCGCGGCATCACGCGGGTGGAAACGGTCGGAAGCGCGCCGATCCGGACCGGCGGCGCGGAATCGAACAGTTCCTGCGAGACGGAATCCACGCCCTGCCGGAGTGCCGTCAGTGCCGCACCCGCATGGCGCAGGAACACCTCGCCATAACGGGTGATGCGGATGCCGCGACCGTCGCGCTCGAACATGGCGACACCCAGCGCCTCTTCGAGCTCGCGGATGGTCTTGGTGACGGCCGGCTGGCTGACATGCAGAATTTCGGCCGCCTTGACCACGCTTTTCTGGCGCGCGACCTCGACGAATGTATGCAAGTGCCGAAACTTGACTCGGGAATTGATCAAGATCAAATAACCCTGTGGTTAGGAGATCATGCTGAAATATCATTTTACCTAACCGGAAACTAGTGCAATCTATCAATGCGGGAGGAGGCGCTGATGCAGTTTGTACACATCAACGACATTGTGATCCATTACGACATCCAGCGCGCGGGCGACGGAAAGCCAGTCGTCGTGTTCATCAATTCGCTTGGAACCGACAGCCGCATCTGGCATCACGAACTGCCCAAGCTTGCCGAGGATTATACGGTCCTCACCTATGACAAGCGCGGCCATGGGCTGTCCGGCCTTGGCAATCCGCCCTATTCAATCGCCGACCATGCGGCCGATCTTGCCGGCCTGCTCGACCACCTGCAACTCAGCCAGGTCATCATCTGCGGCCTTTCGGTTGGCGGGCTGATCGCCCAAAGCCTCTATGCCACCCGCCCGGACCTCGTGAAGGCGCTGATCTTCTCCAACACCGCGCACAAGATCGGCTCCGCCGAGTCCTGGGCGGCGCGCATTGCCGCCGTCGAGCAGAACGGCATCGGCAGCATTCTCGACGCGATCATGGAGCGCTGGTTCACAGCGCCGTTCCGCAAGCCGGACAATGCCGCCTACCAGGCTTATTGCAACATGCTGGTGCGCCAGCCGACCTTGGGGTACAGCGGCACCTGCGCCGCGATCCGCGATGCGGATTTCACCGAGGCCGCCAAAAAGATCGCCGTGCCGGCGCTCTGTATCGTCGGCCGCGAGGACGGCTCGACACCGCCCGAACTCGTCAAGTCGTTTGCCGAACTGATTCCCGGCGCACGTTACGAAATCATCGAGGGTGCGGCGCATATTCCCTGCGTCGAGGCGCCCGCTGCCCATGCCGCGCTGATCCGCGGCTTCATCGAACAGCTCGAGGAATAGACATGGCCGATCCTTCCGCGCCATCGGAACGTTATGCTCAAGGTATGAAGACCCGCCGTTCGGTGCTGGGCGATGCCCATGTGGACCGCGCCCAGGCGAACCAGACGCCGTTCGACGGGCCCTTCCAGGAAATGATCACCGAAGGCGCTTGGGGCACGGTCTGGTCGCGCCCGAACTGGACGAAGCGCGAGCGCTCGATGGTGACGATCGCGCTTCTGGCGGCACTCGGCCACCACGACGAAGTCGCCATGCATATCCGCGCAACCGCCAATACGGGTGCGACAAAGGACGATATCTGCGAAGCTTTGATGCATGTGGCAATCTACGCCGGCGTTCCGGCCGCCAACCATGCCTTCAAGATCGCCAAAGCCACTTATGCCGAAATGGACGCGGACAAGGCCGCGGGAGAGCAAAAATGAAGAACACACCCCCAGAAACCACACCCTTTTTCGCCCGTGACCGGGAATGGCATCCGCCGGCATTCACGCCGGGCTACAAGACTTCGGTGCTGCGCTCGCCGCAGCGTGCGCTGATTTCGCTGGAAGGCACCAAGAGCGAGATCACCGGCCCGGTCTTCGGCCACAACATCCTCGGCGAGTTCGACAACGACCTGATCGTCAACTATGCCAAGCCGGGCGAAATGGCGCTCGGCGAACGCATCCTCGTCTACGGTCGCGTCATCGACGAGCGCGGCCGCGGCGTTCCCGGCGCGCTGGTGGAATTCTGGCAGGCCAATGCCGGCGGCCGTTACCGTCACAAGAAGGAAACCTATCTCGCTCCGCTCGACCCGAATTTCGGTGGCTTCGGCCGCACGATCACCGACGAGGACGGCGGCTACGTCTTCAAGACCATCAAGCCCGGTCCCTATCCATGGCCGAACGGCGTCAATGACTGGCGCCCGGCGCATATCCACTTCTCGGTCTTCGGCCATGGCTTTGCCCAGCGCCTGATCACCCAGATGTATTTCGAGGGCGATCCGATGATCTGGATTTGTCCCATCGTGAAGACCATTCCGAACGAGAACGCGATCAAGGGCCTGATCGCCGCGCTCGACATGCAGAACACCATCCCGCACGACATGCGTGCCTACAAATTCGATATCGTCCTGCGCGGCCGTCGCTCGACATTCTTCGAGAACCGTAAAGAGGGCAACTGAGATGGTCCAGCCGCTCACTTACTTCAAGGAATCCGCTTCGCAGACTGCGGGTCCGTATGTCCATATCGGCTGCACGCCGAACTTTTCCGGCATTACCGGCGTCTACGATACCGATCTCGGCTCCGGCCCGATGGTCAACGACCAGACCCGCGGTGAGCGCGTCACCATCCGCGGCTTCATCTATGACGGCACGATGACGCCGCTCAAGGATGCTATGATCGAGATCTGGCAGGCGGATGCCGACGGCTTTTATAATAGCCCGTCGGAAACGCGCGGCAAGGCCGACCCGAACTTCTTCGGCTGGGCCCGTCAGCCGGGCGACATGGCGACCGGCGAATTCGCCTTCGAAACGATCAAGCCCGGCAAGGTGCCGTTCCGCGACGGCCGCCTGATGGCACCGCACGTCACCTTCTGGGTCGTCGCCCGCGGCATCAATCTCGGCCTCAACACCCGCATGTACTTCTCCGACGAGGAAGAGGCCAATGCAGCGGATCCGATCCTGTCGCGCATCGAGCACCGGGTTCGGGTTCCCACCCTGATCGGCAAGCGTGACGGTAATACCGTCACCTTCAACATCTATCTTCAGGGCGAAAACGAAACCATATTCTTCGATATCTGACATTGAAGAATCAGGGTCCGCCCGGGAGTAGATATGAGCGTTTCGGCTTTCGAGCATCCATTCCTGTCCGGTCTCGTCGGTGACGACGAGACCGGACAGCTGTTTTCGGTCAAAGCCGAGATCGACGCCATGCTGGCCTTCGAAACGGGCCTCGCCAAGGCCGAGGCCTCCTGCGGCATCATCCCGGCCGGGGCTGCGGAGCGCATTGCCGCAGCCTTGCAGACATTTCAGCCTGACATGGCTGGCTTGCGAAACGGCACCGCGCGCGACGGCGTCGTTGTCGCCGAACTCGTCAAGCAGCTTCGCGATGCCGTCAAACAGCAGGCGGGCGGCGGCGAGGCCGCCAAGCACGTGCATTTCGGGGCGACCAGCCAGGATGTCATCGACACGGCGCTCATGATCCGCCTGAAGCAGGCCTGCTCTCTGTTCATCGAGCGGCTCGCCGCCCTCGAGAAGGCTTTCGATGACATCGACCGGGCATTCGGCAGCCGGAGGCTGATGGGCCATACCCGCATGCAGGCGGCGATCCCGATCACCGTTTCGGACCGTATCCGTGCCTGGAAGGAACCGTTGACCCGGCATCGCCAGCGGCTGGACTCGTTTTCCGAGACCGGTTTTGCCGTGCAGTTCGGCGGGGCCGCCGGCAGCCTCGAAAAATTCGGCGACAAGGCAGCCGAGGTGCGCAAGGCGCTGGCCTGGGAACTGTTCCTGACCGACGCGCCGCAATGGCAGAGCCAGCGTGACCGGCTGGCGGAGTTCGCAAACATCCTCACAATGATTTCCGGCTCGCTCGGCAAGCTCGGCCAGGACGTGGCGCTGCTCGCGCTGATGGGCGGCGAAATGGAACTCGCCGGCGGCGGCGGCTCCTCCGCCATGGCCCATAAGCAGAACCCGGTTGCTGCCGAGGTGCTGGTATCCCTCGCGCGCTTCAACGCGGTCCAGCTTTCCGGCATGCAGCAATCGATGGTGCATGAGCAGGAACGCTCAGGTGCGGCCTGGACGCTAGAATGGCTGATCCTGCCTTCCATGGTGATAGCGACCAGCGCTTCACTGCGGCTCGCGGCGGAACTTGCCGGCAACGTGAAGTCGCTGGGCAAGGGCTGACGGCATCTGCATTGAAGGACGGGCAATTCTAGTATATTTTCGAAGAAAGATACTAGACATGCTCCGGAGGTCTCGATGACCCTTTCATACATGACCAGTGCCACCTTCAACCAGAACCCGAGCAAGGCCCGGCAGGCGGCGAACGAGAATCCGTTGGTCATCACCGATCACGGCAAGCCGACGCATGTGCTTGTCAGCTACGAGGAATTCGAGGCCAACTGGAAGAAGCGGAAGAGCCTCTACGACGCTTTGCGTGATACCCAAGGTACGGTCGATCAGGATTTCGACCCTCCGCGCCTGAGTTTCGAGGGGCGCGAGGTTGAGTTCTGAATGGCCTTCCTGCTGGATACCAATGTCATTTCGTGCTCGAAGCGGCCGGAAAAGCAAGCGCCTGCCTTTCAGGCTTTCATGCGGAAGTTCAGCATAGACAACGCGTTTCTGTCAGTGATCACCATCATGGAGATTCGTTTCGGCGTCCGACTGGAGCAAAGCCGAAACGCTGTTTTCTCGACCGAACTGGAACGCTGGCTGACCGAGGATGTGCTGGTGAATTTCAGCGACCGCATTCTTCCCTTCGACACGGCGGTTGCCCTTCGCACCGGCGCCTTTCCCACTCCCAACAAGCGGCCGTCACCGGATGCAATGATAGCCGCGACAGCGCTGCATCACGGACTGACCGTCGTCACCCGCAACATCTCGGATTTCGAGCCGCTCGGCGTGCCCTGCCTCAATCCCTGGACTTTTCAAGGCTGAACCGGCCAGGCTTGTGCCGCATCACTCCGTGATCTCGACAGGATTGCCGTCGGGATCCGAGATCACCGCCTCGTAAAACCCGTCGCCGGTCATGCGGGCCGGGGAGACGAGGATGCCCATGGCCGCCGCCTTGGTCGCCATCTCGTCGACCGTCTGCCGGCTGCCGAGCGAAATCGCCATATGTGCGTAACCGGCGCGCTCCCGCGGCGCTTCCGGCGCAATCCACGGGCCGCTCATGATCTCGATCGTCGCGCCTTCGGAAAGGGTGAGAAATTTCGAGGAGAAGCCTGCACGCCGACGGCTCTCATAGAGTGGGCTGGCGGTGGCGCCGAACATATCCTCAAAGAACGCGACGAGCCTGTCGAGTTCCGTTGTCCAAAGCGCGACATGCGCAAGTTTCATAATCCATCTCCCTCATGCAGCTCCCGAACCGTCGCCGCCTGTCTCTCGTCAAACGCGGTCTCAGGTCCGAGCGAAAAGACGCATCTTTGCCATCCCTGGTAGTGCCGTTAAACATATCCTCAGCATTTTCCGCAATCCTTAATCATAGCGGGCCAACAGGATTTGGCCATGACCTCCAATGCAGCAATGGATCTTCCGATGACCATTAAATTGAAGCTTGTCGCCAGCGTCGTCGGCCTCGCGCTCGCACTTGCCGCAACCACGACCGTCGCCTTCATCGGAATGGATACGCTGTCGGCACGCACGCGCTCAATCGTCGAGGATCGGCTCGAGCCCGTGGCGCATATCAAGACGGTCTCCGACGCCTATGCGGTCACCATCGTCGACACCGCCCACAAGACGCGCAGCGGTGCGTTCAGCTGGGAACTGGGCGAGCAGACAGTCCGCGCAGCGCTCGTCACCGCCGACCGCGACTGGGCGGCCTATCAGGCAACCCACCTGACCGACCAGGAAAAAAGCCTCGTCCAGCGTTATCTCGGTGCTCGTACGGAAACCACAAAGGCGGTCGAAGAGCTTCTGGCGATCATGGGCAAGCGTGATCAGGCGGCCCTCGATACCTATGTGACGAAGCGGCTCTACCCGGCGATTGAGCCGCTCGCCGAACCGCTAAACGCTTTGACCAAGCTGCAGCTCGATGTCGCCCACAAGAGTTTCGAGGATGGGTTGGACGACAAGGCCGCTCTCTCGGTTTGGATGACCGTGATCGGCGTGATTTCGCTGATCGTGGTCGGCTTCTCGATCCGGGTCGTGCTGTCAGGCGTCGTCGGCCCGCTGCAACGCCTGCAGGATTGCATGCGGCGCCTCGCGGGTGGCGAACTGACGCTGACCATCTTCGGCATGGACCGCAAGGACGAGATCGGCGGGATGGCGGCGGCAGTGGAGATTTTCCGCCAGGCGGCTATCGGCAACAAGCGGCTGGAAGACGAGGCGCTCGAAGCCCGCAACCGGTCGGAAGGGGAACGCGTCGCCGCGCAGGAACAGGCCGAAGCCGACGCGTCCCAACGGCTCCGCGTCGCGACATCCGGCCTTGGCGGCGGCCTGCGCCGGCTCGCCGCAGGCGATCTCTCCTTCCAGCTTGACGAGACCTTCTCGGCGGACTTCGAAGCTCTGCGCCACGACTTCAACACCTCGATCGCCCAACTCGCCAGCACGTTGACGCAGATCGCTGGCAGCGCCGAGGCGATCGATGGCGGAACCCAGGAAATCAGCCAGTCCGCATCCGATCTGTCGCGCCGCTCGGAGCAGCAGGCCGCTTCGCTCGAAGAGACAGCCGCGGCACTCGATCAGATCACCGCGAATGTCAGCTCCGCATCCAAGAAGGTCGATGAGACCCGGAAGATCGCAGCGGAGGCCAATTCGTCTGCCGCCCGTTCCGGAGAAGTTGTCGCCAACGCCGTCGAGGCAATGCGCCGCATCGAGGAAAGCTCCAACCAGATCTCCAACATCATCGGGGTCATCGACGAGATCGCCTTCCAGACCAATCTGCTTGCGCTGAACGCCGGCGTCGAGGCGGCCCGGGCCGGTGAGGCTGGCAAGGGTTTTGCGGTCGTAGCGCAGGAAGTGCGCGAGCTCGCCCAACGTTCGGCGAATGCGGCGAAGGAAATCAAGGCGCTGATCCAGAACTCGACCGTCGAAGTCGGCCACGGCGTGAAATATGTCCGCGATGCCGGCGAATCCCTGAAGTCGATCGAGGGCTATATCGTCACCATCAACAGCCATGTGGACGATATCGCCCGCTCGGCCCGCGAACAGTCGACCGGCCTTTCCGAGATCAATTCGGCCGTCAACCAGATGGACCAGGTGACCCAGCAGAACGCCGCAATGGTCGAGGAGACGACGGCTGCGAGCTCCGGCCTCGCTGACGAGGCCTCGAAACTGCGCCAGATGGTCGGCCAGTTCCAGCTCGGCGCCGGCTCGCCCCAAGCCGGGCGGCGTCGCCGCGCCGCCTGAGGGACTGCCGGTGAGGTTCCTCACGCCGACAGGTAAAATCCCCATCGAGACTTGCCTGTTTTGCAGCCGAACTGATAAGTCGTGAAAAGGCGATGGAGGGGCTGCATGGCTGCGGAGACCGGGCAGGGACTTTGGGACTTCGCGTTGCGGCTTTATGGTGCGCCCGGTGTCGGCGAAGCCTGCCTGCTGCTTCAGGACGAAAGCAACGTCGACGTGCCGGTGCTGTTGTTCTCCGCCTGGCTGGCAAAAAATTCCGTGGCGCTTTCACCAACCGAGATTGTCCGCATCGACGGCCTCGTCGCCGACTGGCGCAATGAGGTGATCGAACCACTGCGCGCCGTTCGCCGACGATTGAAGAGCGGGCCGAATCCGGCACCCACCCCAGAGACGGAAACCCTGCGAAACGGGGTGAAGGGTGTCGAGCTCAGTTCGGAAAAGATCGAGCTGGCGGTGCTGGAGGCCGAAGGGCAGGCGCTGATGAGAGCCGATGGTTCAACTGGCGATGCAACTGGCAACCTCGGAAATGTCGTGAGGTTTTTCCGTGGAGCGGAGCCGGACGAGAAGACCGCCACGGCGCTTGCCATGATCGAAAACGCGCTCGCGGCCCTTTAGGGTCGACATCCGGAGCACGAAATCAGTGTTGGCCGGGTGAGCCAGGGCCGTCCTTCCAGCGCTTGACCATCGGCAGGTGGATGTCGAAGAGATCGAGCGCCCGGCCGACCGTCTGGGTCACCATCTCGTCCAGTGAGTTGGGCTTCGAATAGAAGGCCGGCACCGGCGGCATGACGATTGCGCCGTTGCGGGTCGCCTGGTCCATCAGCGCGATATGGCCGGCATGCAGCGGCGTCTCGCGAAACAACAGCACGACACGCCGGCGTTCCTTTAGGCAGACGTCGGCTGCGCGCACGATCAGCTCGTCATTGTAGCAGTTGGCGATGCCGCTCAGCGTCTTCACCGAACAGGGTGCGACAAGCATGCCGGCAGTGCGGAACGAGCCGGAGGAGAGCGCCGCGCCGATATCCTTGTGATTATAGAGCACATCGGCCAGGCTCTTGATCTCGTCGGCAGTCATGTCGATTTCGTCGATCGCAGTGCGAAAAGCAGAGGGCGAGATCACCGCATGGGTCTCGATATCCTCGATATCCTTCAAAAGCTGCAGGGCGCGAACGCCATAAACGACACCGGATGCTCCGGTGATGGCGATGATGATGCGGCGCATGGGACTTTTCCCTGAACAATCTACCGCGACGCCTTAGCGCCACTTTCCGATGGGCGCAATGCGGCGATCGTCGGATTGCTCGCATGTGTTCGGCCGCGGCCGCCCGGCGGTCTGATTCCATGGCAAAAACTCGCCGGCGAGTTCTTCGAAAAGCTTGCGACGCGAGCCGTGATGGTTGATCATGTGGCCGATGCCGAAGTAGCAGAGGCTATTGCGACGGCGGCTGTTGCCGCGCCAGTCATGTCAGCTGCGCCATCGGTACCTATTTCCCCTGCGGCTCCCGAAGCTGCCGGACCGTCTGTTGCGCGTGCAGCAACGGCCGGGCGGCATTTCAGCCGTATGCCCCATATCGCGGCGGCATCGTCGCTGTCATTGCCATCGCGGCTCTCGCCGCCCGATTTTTAACAGGAGGGGCTCATGTCCCGCATCACCATCACCGTCAACGGCACGCCCCAGACGCGCGAGGTCGAAGACCGGACGCTGCTCGTGCAGTTCATCCGCGAACATCTCGGCCTCACCGGCACCCATGTCGGCTGCGACACCACCCAGTGCGGCGCCTGTACGATCCATCTCGACGGCGTGGCCGTGAAGAGCTGTACGGTGCTTGCCGTCGCCGCCGACGGTTCGAAGGTGACGACGATCGAGGGGTTGGCCGAAGGCGGCAAGCTGCATGACGTGCAGCAGGCTTTCCGCGAACATCACGGCCTGCAGTGCGGTTATTGCACGCCGGGCATGATCATGGCCTCGGTGGACATGATCCGCCGCCATGACGGCATGCTCGACGAGCATACCGTCCGCCACGAACTCGAAGGCAATATCTGCCGTTGCACCGGCTACCACAACATCGTCAAGGCAGTGCTGGACGCTGCCGAGAAGCATCGCGCGGCGCACGCCGTCGCGGCCGAATAAGCGGGGAGGCTCACGCCATGTACGCAACGACCTACCACAAGCCGAAGACCCTTGCCGAAGCCGTCGAACTCTACGCCAATTCCGACGAGCCCTCCTATCTCTCCGGCGGCCACACGCTGATCCCGACGCTGAAGAGCCGGCTTGCCGCGCCCGCGCATCTGATCGACGTGCGCAGCATTCCGGAGCTTTCCGGGATCGAAGTCACCGCCGAGAGGGTGATCATCGGCTCGGCGACCAAACATGCCGTCGTCGCCGCTTCCAAGGAAATCAAGACCGCCATCCCGGCGCTTTCAGGCCTTGCCGGCTCGATCGGCGACGTTCAGGTGCGCCATATGGGCACGATCGGCGGCTCGACCGCCAATAACGACCCCGCCGCCGACTATCCCGCCGCCGTGCTGGCGCTCGATGCCATCGTCCATACCGACCGCCGCGAAATCCCGGCCACCGACTATTTCCAGGGCCTCTACACGACCGCATTGGAGCCAGGCGAAATTCTCGTCCGCGTCGAGTTCAAGATCCCGGATATCGCCGGTTACGCGAAATTCCGCAATCCGGCCTCGCGCTATGCGATGGCTGCTTCCTTCGTGGCCAAACATCGCGACGGCCATATCCGCGTGGCGATCACCGGCGCCGGCAACGAGGGGGTGTTCCGCTGGACCGAGGCCGAGGCGTTGCTGACCGGGAACTTTTCGGCCGAAGCGCTGGATGGGCTGACGATGGACCCGTCGCGGATGATGGGCGACATGCACGCGCCGGCCGACTACCGCGCCCATCTCGTCGCCGTCATGACCCGCCGCGCGGTGCAGAACCTCGGCGGCACGCATATCCTCTGAGAGCAGATGCTTTGACATCGAAATGGCCGGCGGGACAACTCGCCGGTCAGAAACCGTCGCGGCAGGCCGCGCAACCGAAATATGCTATCTTCAACAATCCTGGGGCATGCCGAATGTCGCGGCGATCCGGCCGAGTACGGCGATCAGAACCGCCTTGTCCTTGCCGGCGATCTCGTCAAGGCGACGGTCGTAGACAACGGCGATCGCGTGCAACTGCTTTTGCATCCCGCGGCCATTTTCGGTGAGCCGGACGCTGTAGCTGCGTTGATCGTCGGGGTTCGGCCGCCGTTCGATCAGTCCGCGGTGGGACAATGCCTTGAGGCTGGACGTGAGTGTCGAGCGGTCGCGGCCACAGATGCGGCTGAGCTCTGACGGCGTCATGCTCTCCCGTTCGGCAAGTACCGTCAGCAGCGAATACCATCCGGGCTTCAAATCCGCCTTGCCCGCCGCCCTGGCAAACGCCTGGAAGGAGGTCTCCTGCGCCACCCGGAGATGATAACCGATCAGATTCTGGAACATGGCCGGGACAAGCATCTCGCCTTCCGCGGATGGCGCATGCGTGTCCGGCCGCGTCGATGTTTCCATCGCCATTTTGCATTCCTCCCCAAATGGAAACTAGTCGGAATGGGGGAGTGCAGCAAGATAGTTTGATATCAAATTACCTTGCTTTGACCGATTGTCCGACAAAGGCGGGCGGACTGCAAGCGAAGCGATGGACATGCGCCTGGCGCGGGACGATCTGCGACCGGGCCGGGGGGATCCAAAAGAAAACCCGCGCCAGGCAGTGGCGCGGGGGAGCGGGATTAAGATCGATGGGCAGATCTATTCGGCGGCCTGGTATCGATCGACGGCTGGAGAAGGTTTCGGCCCAAGCGCGGCGATCAGGGTGATCAGCACCGCGAGCGTCGCGACGAATGCGACAGCCGCGGAATAGGGTTCCCAGCCGAAGCTCGGAGCGCCGCTGAACACGGCAGACGTTGCCGCCAGCACCACCCCGCCGCCGATCTGGAAGGCGGCGAAGAACATGCCGGAGGCAAGGCCCGACTTGTCTTCCTCGATATCGGCCAGCGCCGCGACCTGGATGGACGGGAAGGTCATGGCATAACCGAGGCCGAGCGGGATCTGCGACAGTATGACGAGCAGGATCGGGTCGATATGGCCGACCGACAGGACCCAGAAGATGTAGCTGATCGCCTGCAGCCCGACGCCCGCCGTCATGAAGCCGGTCGTCCCGCGGTTCTGGGCAAGCGTCGCGAAACGAGGTGCGAGGAACATCACGAAGGCGCCGGCGCCGGCAAAGCAGAAGCCGGTGGCAAAGGCCGACCAGCCATAGACGTCCTGGTAATAGAGCGTCGCGGTGAACTGGAAGCCGATATAGGCGCCCTGGTAGAGAAAGCCGACGATATTGGCATGGGTGAGCCTGGCGCGGCGGAACATCGCCAGCGGCACCATCGGGTCCTTGTGGCGGGCTTCGATGGCGAGGAAGGCAATGATCAGCACGATTGCCGCCACCAGCGAGCCCCAGGTGAAGACATCGGCCCAGCCGGCCGAGGCCGCATTGGTGATGCCGAACACGAAAAGCAGCAGACCGGGAGTGATGGTGATTGCGCCGGCCCAGTCGAAGCCGGGACGCGGCCCGGTGCGGCGCGCGTCGAGCGGCAAGGCTATCGGCGCGAGAAGCAGGGTCAGGATCGCGACCGGTGCGCCCATCACCAGCGTTGCCCGCCAGCTGATCAGCGTCGCGGCCCCGCCGAGCACCATGCCGAGCACGAAACCGGCGGCTCCGGTGGAGGCGAAGAGCCCAAGCGCCTTGGCGCGCTGCGGACCTTCGCCGAAGACTGCCAGCAGAAGTGCCAGCGCTGCGGGTGCCGTGAAGGCTGCAGCAATGCCCTTGATAAGCCGGGCCGCGATCAGCGTCGGCCCGCTATCGACGAACCCACCGCCAATGCTGGCCGCCGCAAAGACCGCCAGCGACCAGAGGAAGACGCGGCGATGGCCGAAAATGTCGGCCACCCGGCCGCCGAGCAGCAGGAAGCCGCCGTAACCGAGCACATAGGCGCTGACCGCCCATTGCAGGGAGGTGGCTTGCATGCCGAGCTCGGCCTGGATGGCTGGCAGTGCGACGCCGATTGTGGAGACATCCATCGCGTCGAGAAAATTGGCGGTGCAGAGCAGCAGCAATGCAAGCCCCGCAGCCCCTCGGAATTGAGGATTGCTCATGGGATTGTAATCCTTGTTCATGCTGCCCCCGGAGCGGGGAGGTCGAACCGGGCCGGCAGAGGAACGAGAAAGTGTCCATCTTCGTGACCTATTGCAAATTGATAATTGCCATGTCAGGTATTGCTGACAATGATGAGTGATGCGACCCTTCGAAAGTTCGACCTCAACCTGCTTCTGGCATTTGCGGTGCTGATGCAGGAACGCAACGTCAGTCGCGCCGCCGAGCGGCTGCTACTCGGACAACCGGGCCTGTCGGCGGCCTTGAAGCGGTTGCGCGAAGCGCTGGACGACGACCTGTTCGTACGTGTCGGGCGTGGCCTGCAGCCGACGCCCCGGGCGTTGGCGATCGCACCTGTGATCGAGGACGCGCTTTCGAACATCGAACGGGCGATCCGGCCGCCTGCCGCGTTCAATCCCAAAAGCTGGGAAGGCGAGTTCCGCGTCGGCATGTGCGACAATCTCGAATCGGCTTTCTTTGGCCCGCTCGCCGCCCGTCTGCGGCAGCTCTCGCCCGGATCGCGGCTGATCGGCGTCGCCTCGGAACGGCGTGACGTTTCGCGCATGCTCGATGACGGCGCCTTCGATTTCAGCGTCGCAGTGCATGGCGAGCCGCCCTCCTGGCACGTCCGCGCGCCGCTCTTCACCCAGTCGTCCGTCTGCATCTACGACCCCGCGCAGATCAAGCTCAAGGCGCCGCTCGGTCTTGACGCCTATGCCGATGCGCCACATGTCGCCGTCTCCTTCGAGGGCAATTCCTCGACCAGCATCGACGTGGCACTCGCCGGTCACGGTAAAACCCGCAATGTCGTGGCGACGGTACCGCGTTTCTCGGCGCTGCCGACGGCGCTACGGGCCATGCCGGCCATCGCCACCATTCCGGAATCGATCGCCCGCTGCATGGCGCAGCTCCACAATCTAGCGATCGACCTGCCGCCGATCGACCTGCCGGCCGAGCCCGTGAGCATGCTTTACCGACGCGTCGACCATGCCGACAGCCGTGCCTCATGGTTCCGCACCCTCTTCGTGGAGGTCGCCGGCGCGGCGCTCGAAGCTTCCGGCTGCAAGATGGGAATTTCGCGGATCGCGGCTTGAGCCCGGCAAGCGGCCGGCTTTCGGAAATCAAGACATGACGGCTTGATGCCGGGCGCCCGGCATGGTCTGTTGAGGAAAATGCTGTGCCGCGACAGGGCCTTGAATCCGATTTTTCATTGATGAGGTGATATGAGAGATTTCGAATTACCCGGCCGTTCGCTCGCTGTCGGCCGCACTGCGATGGCCGCCACCTCCCAGCCGCTGGCGACGCTCACCGCCATCGACATCCTGCGGAATGGCGGCAATGCCGTCGATGCGGCGGTTGCCGCCTGCGCCGTGCAGTGCGTCGTCGAAGCCGGCTCGACCGGCATCGGCGGCGATTGTTTCGCTCTTCTCTCGCTCGGCGGCACGGACAAGGTGCTGGCCTATAATGGGTCAGGCAGGGCACCGGCTGCCGCAACCGTCGAACATCTCCGTTCGCTTGGCGTCACCAGCCTCACCCGCACCTCGCCGCACACCATCACCGTGCCGGGGGCGGTGGATGCCTGGACGCGGCTGGTAACCGATCATGGCCGCATGAAGATGGCCGATATTCTCGCCCCGGCCGTCAAGCTGGCGCGCGACGGCTATGTTCTGCCTCCGCGCACGGCACACGACCTTGCCGCCCAGGCGGAGATCCTGAAGGCCGATCCGGCTGCGAGCCGCGTCTTCCTCGTCGACGGCAACGCGCCGCCGGCGGGGTCGGTCCAGTATCAGAAGCAACTTGCCGATACGCTCGAAGCCATCGGCCGGGAGGGCAGGGACGCTTTCTATCGTGGCCCGATCGCGGAAGGCATGGTGAGCTACCTGAACGGCATCGGCGCGCTGCACACGCTCGAAGATTTCGCCAATGCCAAGGGCGAATACGTGACGCCGATCAAGACGACGTTCCGTGGCCACGAAATCCACGAATGCCCGCCCAACGGCCAGGGCATCATCGCGCTGATGATCCTCAATATCCTGTCGCATTTTCCGGGCAAGGGCGATCCGCTGGCGCCTGAGCGCCTGCATGTCGAGGTCGAGGCGACGCGCCTGGCCTATGCGGCGCGCAACCGTTTTCTCGCCGATCCGGCCAAGGTCGGCGTGCCGGTCGATTACCTGCTATCGGAGCAGCTTGCCAGGCAGTTGGCCGGCATGATCGATCCCGACAAGGCGATCACGGACCTGCCGCCGTTCGACGAGGTGCCGCACAAGGACACGATCTATCTCTCCGTCGTCGACAGCGACCGCAATGCCATCAGCTTCATCAACTCGATCTTCTTCGTTTACGGCAGCGGCCACATGGATCCGAAGAGCGGGGTGATGTTCCACAATCGGGGCCTCAGCTTTTCGCTCGCTCCGGACCATCCGAACGCAATCGCGCCGGGCAAGCGGCCGATGCATACGATCATCCCCGGCATGGTGACGAAGGACGGCCGTGCCGTCATGCCCTTCGGTGTCATGGGCGGCCAATACCAGGCCATGGGCCACGCCCATTTCCTCTCAAAAGTCTTCGATTACGGCATGGACCTGCAGAGCGCCATCGACCTGCCGCGACTCTTCCCGCTGCCCGGGACCAATCAGGTCGAGATGGAAGCCCGGCTGCGCAACACGATCGGCCCGGAGTTCACCAAGCGTGGCTTCGAGGTGAAGGCGCCGGAATCGGCGATCGGCGGCGCCCAGGCGATCTGGATCGACTGGGAAACAGGCGTGCTGAAAGGCGGCTCCGACCCCCGCAAGGACGGCATGGCTCTCGGCATTTGAGCTGTCCGTTCAATTTGGTAGGTGACCCTGCCCAGCGAAATGACATTGTCGGCGCGGCAAAGCTCGGCCTTGGCCCCGGCGGGCATATGCGGAGCAATGGCGCAATCAATGGCTCCCGTATCACGGCCTGCCATCCTGTCCTCCGGAAACGACCGCGCTGCACCGACTGCGGATCGTCCTGTAGGCCCGTTCGAATCCTCGACCTTGAGGATGGTAGCCCTTCATCACACGCGAAGACGAAGACAGCACCGGGCAGCATGATGGACATTCGACGACTTAGCTATTCCTGCAGCGCTGCGATGATGCCACCACCGTTCGATAATGTTGGGTCTCTGCCCGAGACGGTATTCCCGCTTAGGACATTGCGTGGGCGGCAAAGCGGCTATCCCGCCGGAAATCGGAGGGCGACATGCCCGAAATATGCCGGAAGGATTTGTTGAACGCGCTGAGCGAGCCGAAGCCGCTGTCCATTGCGACCTGCAGCACATTGGCTCCGTCCTGCATCAGAAGCGCCTGAGCACGGGAAAGCCGCAAGAGGTTGACGTATTTGCCGAGCGTCATTCCGGTCGACCTTCGGAAAATGTTCATCGCATATTTCGGATGAAGATCGGCGGCGCGGGCGATGTCGATCGTGTCGATATCCTGCATGAAATTGGCAGCGATGAAATCGCACATGCGTGCGACGCTTTTGGCCGACTGAGCATAGGGCTGGTCAGGAGCGCTTGGCTCTACTCCGCGCGGAGCCTCGGGGATCAGGTTATAGGAATCGAGGACGATCCGCTCGATCCGAAGCAGCAACTCATCCACGGCATGTTGCCGTTTGGCCGGACTGCCGGAGCTCACGTATTCGAACCAGCGCGCGAAGTTCTCCTTGTCCGCCGCATCGGTGGCCGTCGTCAGCAATGTTGCGCCATGCATGAGCTTGCTCGAGAGGTCCCCCGGCAGCCGCAAGCGAAAGAAATGCACCAGCGGAAGATGCGCGCCGGCATAGAAGGAATCGTCTGAGGATTCCTCCATCCGGTGCGGCTGCCCGCCCCAGAAGAGGCACATCTGGCCGGCGGTCAGCCGGACGTCATGCTCGCCCATACGATAGCGGACCGTGCCACGGATCACGTAATTCACCTCCACCTGCGCGTGCCAGTGCGGCATCAGCATGATCGGCGGGTGGTTGAAAAACATCTGCAAGGCAGTCGGCAGGCCTTCTATGCTGCTTGCGCCCGGGTGGTAGATCGCTTTGCTGACTACCTTACTTTCCGCCAAATCCATGTTCCCTTTTTCGGAGACAGATGTTTCGCAGGCGATAATTTAGGCACGTTCCGAAGGGACAGCAATTGGAAAAGGGAGGTTTTCAATGCGCTTCAAACTCGCAGGCCCGGCGGCCGCGGTCGTATTGCTTGCATCAAGTGCGGCGTTCGCAGAGTCCGGCCAAATCACCATCTGGAGCTGGAACGTCGCGGCCTCGTCTCTCAAGGCGACGCTCGAAGGATTCAATAAGAAATATCCCGACATCAAGGTCACGGTGGAGGATCTCGGCAACGACCAGGTCTACGACAAGACGCTCGCAGCCTGCGCGGCGGGAGGCGAAGGCCTGCCGGATATTGTCTCGGTCGAAAATTTTGAAGCGGAAGTCTTCTGGAACCGCTTCCCCGAGTGTTTCGCCGACCTCAGCGAGGTTGGCTATACGCCAGAAATCCAGGCGCTCTTCCCCGAATTCAAGCGGACCGAGCTTGAATTGAACGGCGTTCCCTACGCCGTGCCGTGGGATTCCGGACCGGTCGCCGTCTTCTATCGCCGCGACTTTTATGAAAAGGCCGGCGTCGATCCGGCATCGATCAAGACCTGGGACGACTTCATTGCCGCCGGAAAGAAGGTTATGGCTGCCAATCCGGGAACCGTGATGGCTCAAGCCGATTTCAACGGTGACAGCGAATGGTTCCGCATGATCTCCAACGAGCAAAGTTGCGGCTATTTCTCGACCGATGGCCAATCCATCACCATCAATCAACCAGCCTGCGTTGCGACGCTTGAGAAGATTAAGGAGATGAAGGATGCGGGTCTGATCACGGCCGCGATCTGGGACGAAAAAATCCAGTCCAATACCGCAGGCAAGGCCGCCAGCCAGATGTATGGCGCGTGGTTTGAAGGTTCGATCCGCTCCAACTCACCTAATCTTGCGGGTAAATGGGGCGTCTTCCGGATGCCCAGCCTGACGGCCGACGGCCCTCGCGCAGCCAATCTCGGTGGATCGTCCCTGGCCCTTAGCGCCGCTTCCGAGAACAAGGAAGCCGCCTGGAAATTCATTGAATATGCCCTGACCACCAATGAGGGCCAGGTCACGATGCTGAAAGCGTTCGGCCTCGTTCCGTCGCTTCTATCGGCGGTGCAGGATCCGTTCGTGAAGGAGCCGCAACCCTATTGGGGCGGCCAGGCCGTCTGGTCGGATATCCTTGTCACTCTGCCGCAGATCGTTCCAAGTCGGGGCACGGCCTTCCAGAGCGATGCGGACGCGATCTATCAGGCGACGCAGACGAAGTATTTCGCCGGCGGTTATCCGAATGCGAAGGCTGCTCTCGATGACGCGGCGAAGCAGATTGCGACAGCCACCGGCCTGCCCGTTACGCAATGAGAATGCCGGGCGGCGTCAGGCCGCCCGATATCCCGCTTGGCAATCCCTGACAGGAGAACGAGATGCTTTCGAGGAATAGGGCGGCCTATGCCTTCCTTGCCCCCTACCTTTTGATCTTCGTCACTTTTTGGCTCTGGCCGATCATAAACTCGCTGCTGATCTCGTTCCAGAACACGCGAGTTAATCCGTGGAGGTTCAGCCTCTCGGCAAATTGGGGGCGGCTGTTCGGTGATCCGGCCTTCTACAACGCGCTCTACAATACGCTGATCATTCTGGTGATCCAGGTTCCTGTGATGATCGCGCTCGCCACCGTCATGGCGGTTCTTCTCGATTCCCCGCTTTTGAAGGCACGACCGCTCTACAGGTTCGCCTTCTTTGCGCCGGTCGTCGTTGGTGAGGTGGCCTATGCCGCGGTCTTCAGGCTGATGTTCAGCGCCGATTTCGGCATCATCAACAAGCTGATCACCTCGGTCGGATTGTCCCCCGTCTCGTGGTTCGACAATGCCAATGCGGCGATGGCGCTGGTGATCATCGCGATCACCTGGCGATGGGCAGGGTACAACGCCATCATCCTCCTCGCCGGCCTGCAATCCATCCCCGACGATGTCTACGAAGCAGCGACGCTCGACCGGGTGAGCAAGTTCCAGCAATTCCTTCATATCACCTTGCCGCTCTTGAAGCCGATCATCAGTTTCTGCGTCGTGCTTTCGGTCATCGGCACCATGCAGCTCTTTACAGAACCCTTCCTGATCACCAATCGCGGCGGGCCCGGCGGAGGAACCGAAACACTGGGTCTGCTGCTTTACCGCCAGGGTTTCACCTCGCTTAATTTCGGTTACGCCTCGGCAATCGCCTACACGATCGCCGGTCTGGCGGTTGCGATCTCTCTGCTCAACCTCATGCTAGGAGGCGAGAAGAAATGAAATCGAAATCCCGCTCGCTGCTGGTGCAGAAAATCGCGCTGCACATGGTTTTGACGCCGCTTGCGATTGTCTGGCTCTTCCCGCTCTGGATGATGGTCGTCTTCTCGACCATGCCGGACCACGGTATCTTCAGCCCCGAAATCGTGCTCTGGCCCTCGGCGGAATTCGCCGCCAACTTCCGCAATCTCCAGGCGGACACGAATTTTATCCGGGCGATGTCCATCTCGATCACCGTCGCGATCATCTACACGACCTTGTCGGTCATGTTGACGTCCATGGCAGGCTGGGCGCTGGCGCGTTACCGTTTTGCCGGCCGCGCCATCGTGGTCGCGATCATTCTCGGGACGATTACACTGCCTTTCGCTGTGGTCGTCATTCCGCAGTTCATCATGGTCGCGCGTGAGTTCAGGCTCGCCAATACCTGGATCGCATTGATCGTCCCGCCGCTGTTCAACTCGCTCGGCGTCCTGTTCATGCGGCAGGCTTTTTCGATGATGCCCGGTGAGCTCTTTGACGCAGCGAGGGTGGAAGGCGTCAGGGAATGGCGGATCTTTCTGCACATCGCCCTGCCATTGGCGCGCCCGACGATGGCAGCGCTTGCGATCATCCTGTTCCTGTCCTCCTGGAACAACTACCTCTGGCCGCTCCTGATCAATTCGCGGCCGAACATGATGACGGCGCCGGTGGCACTTGGAACCCTGGTCGGCCTCACCAGGGTCTCCTGGGGCGGCATCATGGTCGGCGCGGTGCTGCTGACAGCCCCGGTGCTCGTCGTCTTCGTTTTCCTGCAGCGCCACTTCATCGCCGGGATTTCGGCCGGTGCCGTCAAATAGTCGGGGAGGGATCATGGCGAAAATCAAACTCGAAAATGTCGTTAAGAGCTTCGGGGCCTATCAGGTGGTTCACGGAGCAAACCTGGAGATCGAGGACGGCGAGTTCACCGTCTTCGTCGGGCCGTCCGGATGCGGGAAATCGACCCTGCTGCGCATGATCGCCGGCCTTGAGGATATCTCCGCGGGCACCATCAGCATCGGTGGAAAAGTGGTCAATGACACCGAACCCTCGGATCGCGGCATCGCGATGGTCTTTCAGTCCTATGCGCTCTATCCCCACATGACCGTCCGGCGGAACCTCTCCTTCGGCTTGGAGATGAACGGCAACCCGAAAGCCGACACCGCCCGCCGTGTCGCGCTCGCTGCGAACATATTGCAGATCAACGAGCTGATGGGCCGGCGTCCTGCCCAGCTTTCGGGTGGCCAACGCCAGCGTGTCGCCATCGGACGGGCGATTGTTCGCGAGCCGCAGGTATTCCTTTTCGACGAGCCGCTTTCGAACCTCGATGCGGAGCTCCGCGTCCAGATGCGGGTCGAGATTTCCAAGCTGCACAAGCAGCTTGGAACGACGATGATCTACGTGACCCACGATCAGACCGAGGCCATGACGCTTGCAGACAAGATCGTCGTGTTGCGGGCAGGACATATCGAGCAGGTGGGAGCGCCGCTGGATCTCTATGACGATCCGGCCAACCAGTTTGTCGCAGGCTTTGTCGGCTCGCCGAAGATGAACTTCCTGAAGGCGGAAGTGGTGGAAAAGACGCCGGACGGAGCGGTCGTGGCCCTCTCGTCCGACCGGAATGTCCGGTTCGCGTTCCCGCTTTCAGCCCAGATTGGCATGGGAGCAACGGTCACGCTCGGCATCCGTCCCGAGCATTTTACCCCGCCAAGCGGGGGTGATGCGGATCTGACCGTGGCCGTCGAAGTGGCCGAACATCTCGGCAACACCAGCTACGTCCACGCAAGCCTTGCCGGTGAGACAGTCGTCATCGAGCAACCTGAAAACCGCCACGGGGGCGCCCGCCGGCATCTTACCGTGGGCGTGCCGACGAGCCGCGTCTTTCTTTTCGATCAAACGGGCAATCGCCTCCGCTAAGCAATTTCAAAGAGGATCAAAGGAAAAATCATGACTGCAGAGAACCATGTCCGTTGGGGGATCATCGGTCCGGGCACCATTGCACGTGCATTCGCCGAAGGTATCGCGCATTCGCAGACCGGCCGGCTCGCCGCCATCGCCACCCGCAATCCGGACAAGCCCGGGCTTTCAGAAGCCTTTCCGGGAGCGCGGATCGTCGCAGGTTACGACGCGCTGCTCAGGGATCCCGAGATTGACGCAGTCTATGTCGCGGTCCCCCATGTCGGACATGCGGAATGGGCGATCAAGTCGATTCGCGCCGGCAAACATGTGCTGGTCGAAAAACCGATGGCGCTTTCTGCGTTCGACGCCGACCTGATCTTCCATGAAGCGAAGAAGGCCAAGGTCTTTGCCGGCGAGGGTTATATGTATCGTCTTCATCCGCAGACGGCTCGGCTTGTCGAACTGGTCAAGAGCGGGATCATCGGAGACATCAGGATCATCCGCTCGAGCTTTGGCTTCAACATGGGAAGCTTCAGGCCGGAGCACCGGCTCTTCAATGGCGACATGGCGGGCGGCGGTATCCTGGACGTCGGAGGCTATCCCGTATCCATGGCCCGGCTGATTGCCGGAGCCGTTGACGGCATGGACTTCACGGAGCCCAAGACCGTGGCCGGGGCAGCCCACCTTGGCCAATCCGGCGTCGACGAATGGGCCTCCGCTCTCCTCAAGTTCGAAAACGGCATCGTCGCCGAGGTTTCCTGCTCAATCATGGCGCAGCAGGACAATGTGCTTCGCATCATCGGTTCCAAGGGACGGATCGAAGTGAAGGACTTCTGGTTCGCCTCGGGCCGCCAGGGCGGCGTCGGACGGATCGAGATCATCAAGGGCGATGAGCGCGAAACCATCGAACTTGAGGAGAAACGATACCTCTATTCCTTCGAGGTCGATGCGGTCGGAGAGGCGATCCGCGGGGGGCGTGGTGAATTTTCCCGGCCGGGAATGAGCGCGGCGGACTCGCTCGGCAATCTGCGCGTTCTTGACCAATGGCGCGCCTCGGTTGGCCTGGAATACGCTGTCGAAACGGCTGTCAGGCGTTCCACCAACATAACCGGCGGCAGAGTGCGTCTCGGTAGCGGCATTCCGAAGCGGCAGATTCCGGGCGTCGCCAAGGAGGCTTCGGCGATCAGCCTCGGATTCGAGTTCTTCCCGAATTTCGCCGCGGCGTCATTGACCATGGACGCCTTTTACGAGGCGGGAGGCAATGTATTCGATACCGCCTATGTCTACGGCGCCGGCAAGACAGAGAAAATTTTCGGCGACTGGCACACCAGCCGGCAGGTGCCGCGCGAAGAATTTATCCTGATCGGCAAGGGCGCCCACTCGCCGCTTTGTTATCCCGACGTCATCGCCAGGCAACTGGATCAATCGCTTGACAGACTGAAGACCGACTATCTCGACGTCTATTTCATGCACCGGGACAATCCCGACATACCGGTTGGCGAATTCGTCGACGCGATGGATGCGGAAGTGAGGCGGGGCAGGATCCGCGGCATTTTCGGCGGGTCGAACTGGGGTCGCGAGCGGATGGACGAGGCGATCGCCTATGCCCGGAAGAATGGGAAGACGGCGCCAGGGGCGCTTTCCAACAATTTTTCGCTCGCCGAGATGCTCGACCCGATTTGGGCAGGATGTGTCGCCGCATCTGACGATGGTTGGAAGGCATGGCTGACGGAAAAGCAGATGCCGAACTTCGCCTGGTCAAGCCAGGGAAGGGGGTTCTTCACGAACAGGGCCGGACGCGACAAGCAAGACGACGAAGAACTGGTACGGGTCTGGTATTCGGAGCGGAACTTCGAACGCCGTGACCGGGCCATCGAACTTGCCGGAAAACTCGGTCGCCACCCCATCCATGTGGCATTGGCCTATGTCATCGCACAGCCATTTCCCCTCATACCGCTGATAGGGCCGCGAACCGTAGGTGAGCTTGCGGACAGTCTCTCGGCGCTCGATATCCGGCTCTCGCCGGAGCAGGTCAGTTGGCTGGAGAGTGGTTTATAGGGCTCGCGGTCCTGGAATTCGGCCGAGAAAGGTGGACGATCCCGTCCGGCTCCGAATCAATTCCTGTGTCATTTCAGCAGCCGGCTGCGAAAGACATCCCCGCTCGGTCACCGCCTTTCCCGTCGCGGCTATCGTGATCGGGTCATCGAGCAGGGGCCGGGTCGCGAACCGGTCTCCTCAAACGGGGCGCATCCGGCGCTCGATAGCGGCCGTTTAAGGCAGGGCAACGATCGGAAGCTCAATGGGGCCGCCGCAGCATCGGGACGAGCGTCGGCGACGACCCGACCTGCATCGCGCCGGATGCAACCTGGCCAGCACGGGAAGCGCAATGCCGCGGAGTTTCTCTACCGGCATCATCGATCAGCAAGGAGCGAAAAGCCGGTGGTACAACGGCTGTGATTACACCGCTGCAAAGAGAGGCTGCTCCGTGCAGCAGGACAAACGTTACCATCAGCCAGCTTCGTGCGGACGGTGCCAGGATGGACCGCAACCAGCACGGCCTGTGGATGCGGGCGGACAAGTTCGAGAGAGGCCGTGCGAACAATCTGATTGATTGAGCGCCGATTTGCGCAAGTCTAGGCGCCGTCGCAGATCAAACCCTGGCCGAGCAGTTGAAATACCCTCCATGTCGCCCGGGTCAAAGGGACCGAAGCAACCCCACCGTCATCACGTTTTGAAATGAACAGAAACTCAAATGACTTCCTTTTTCCGCGCCGCCGCGGTCTTGTGACAATCAAAGGTCGCTCGAGTCTCGCTCGGCGACATGTAACCAAAGAGCGAACGTATGGAAAACCCGGTCGCATTGAACCACCTGTCCGAAAATACCGTCTTCCGAAAGGGCGACGTTTTCGTCCTATTCGGTGAGCTTTTCGGACGCGGATATGCCACAGGCTTGCTGGACGAAGCCCGCAAGGCTGGCATGGACATCGTCGGCATGACCGTTGGACGGCGCGACGAGAACAACTTCTTGCGTCCGCTTAACGCCGAGGAGTTGTCAGCGGCCGAGTCCCGGCTGGGTGGCAGGATCATCAACATTCCCTTGATGGCAGGTTTCGATCTCGACGCGCCCGAAGGCGGTCCGACGCCGACCGATCTGCTTGCTGCAATGACGCTCGAGAACTGGCAGCAGGAAAAGCTTGACGGGGATTACGTCTCGCAATGCCGGGCGATTGCCACCAAGCGGTTCACAACACCACTTTTCGAGGTCATGGCCATCCTCGATGGCATGATTGTGGGCGGCCGGAATGTATTCTTTGCCCACACGATGGCTGGAGGCATCCCGAAGGCGAAGATATTTCTCGTCGTCGCCAATCGAATCTACAAGGGACGCGGAAGCCGTCATATCTCGTCGCAGGCGCTGCTCGACAGCGATATGGGCAAGCTCATCCTCAGAATTTCGATGACGTCTCCGCAAACACCTACCGACACCTCATCGACTTTAGTGCGGCCATCCGTGAGCGTGTCGAGGCATCAGGTGGGCAGGTCCGGTATACGGCCTACGGCTACCACGGATCGGCAGTTCTCATCGACGGGAGCTATCGCTGGCAGACCTACACGAATTATACCCAGGGCTACGCCAAGATGGCGCTTGAGCGTATCGCGGAGGATGCGTGGGCCACGGGTGTAAAGGCTACGGTCTATAGCTGTCCCGAAATCCGCACGAATTCCTCCGACGTATTCACCGGGATTGAGCTGCCGCTGATCCCGCTGCTGCTTGCGTTAAGGAAGGAGAACGGCGGGCGATGGGCAGAGGAGCAGTGGCTGGCATGCCAGCGCCTTCTGGCGGACGGCGTCACCATGGATGATGTCTTCCGCAAAATCACCGCCATGCAGGCCAGCGACGTCATGCGCCCGTTTTACGATTTCTCGGCGTGGCCGATGGCAAATAGCCAGGCACAGGCCGATCTGACTATCGGCACGTCCAATGAAATCACCGCGATGCACCGTGGCACCAAGGTAATGATCAGCGACCATTTGAGCGGCCTCGTGGTCGAGGCGACCGGGCAGCTTATTTTTGGCGAATCCTCGAACCCATCGGGGCCTGTCCAGTGAGGACGCGTGTGGAGCGATGGGGCCGGAGAATGCGGCAGCAGCGATTGCTTGCATTCTGGAAAGAGCGAATTTCATCAATTCTGCTGGAGGGTATCTAAGAGATCTGACGCGGCGTACCGAGCTCGGGGAGTTCTCGCTTGGTCCGATGATAATGGCATTGCTGAAGGTAAACGGCCAGGTTGGCCTAAAGGCTGGATAGCCGTTTGAGCTCTGATTAAAGGGCGGCATCTCGGGCAAGTCGCTTTAAATCTGCTCAAGCGCTGAGTGGTCAGCTGACCACGGAGCTAACTAGCTGAAAAGGAACGATTATTGACAGACGAAGCTTTTATCTCCAGCCCGGAACCAAGGGAGGAGGTAGAGCTAGTGCAGGTCCCCGGGATTTGTTTGGAATGATGCGAAAACTCATTGACCTGGCAAACGCGCTGCTCGGGCACGGCAGAAGATAGGAGCCGCCCTTGCCTTGACCAGCAAGGATACTCCAGCTTCGTCAGTTGGAATGGCATCTTTTTTTCCTTTAAAGAGGGCCTGCCGGAGATTGGCCCGACCGCCGCGGATGAAAGCGCGGCCGGTCCATGCCCCGGACTGCCGTGCCACTTTTTTCGAATACAGCGAGGGCCGTACCCGAACCTTGATCAGTTGAAAGAGTGAGGTCAGTCTGTAATAACCGAAAGATGACCATAGCAATGCGAGCGTACGGCAGCGGCAACATCGTCCTTAGTGCTCGAACCAGCCCGGCCCAAGTGATTGGAACCATCTGGGGGCCATGTCATCGGGCGCGGTGGGGTAGGGGCTAGCACAGGATAGCTCCAGCTTTCTTGTCGCGACAGAAAATCGTCTTTCTCCGGTCCTTGCGTGAGGCGTTCCGTGTCATCCTATTTCTTGAAACAGCCCAATGGGAACCTTGCCGTTTTTACGACGGATGGGAGCAGATTTACGTTTTGCGGTATGACCGAAGCGGAAGCACTGGACTATGGTTTGAGCCGTTGGGGTACCGAAGCTGCACCGATGATCGCATCAGGCCTTGAAGATCGGTCTGTTACAGGATCTGACGACGCGGGCGATGGGCTTTCCCGATGGCGCTCGGCGCTGACGGATATCGCCGCGAAACACGGCATTGATGGCGTTCGGAACGCCTTGGCGCACGTAGGGATGCCTGAAGCCGACATCCCTCAGTCAGCACTCGATGCAGCGCTTGAAGCGGCGAGGCCATCAAGCCCATAACAGAAGTCCACAGCCAAGCCTTGGCTTGTCCAGTCCTCTTCTCAACGCCAGCAAATTGGCAGACGTTGCACCACGCGTTGAAGAGTTCTCCGGGATTAGGAGCGTCGAGGCTCTGGCGCCAGATCTTTGGGTCGGGCCGTGATCAGCTTGAAGCACCTCAGGATGGCAACCATTGCCGTCTGAGCGGCGTTCGAGATGCAGGCAATGGAGGACGCTTACGACGAGTGAGAAACGCAGGCGAACGAGAATCCATTTTGGGAGTTGGATAAAACAGGACGAAGGAACCCTAAATGTGCCGTCCGCGCTCACGAAGCCGTAGGAAGGCACGCATTTGGTCTAGCTTCGGTTCCTTGGGTCGAACCGACCTTGTTCGGCTTTATGAACGTACTCGGCGGTTCACCAGCCCGCCCTTTAGGGGCCTGAGAAACTGCCACGCGGAAATGGCGGTTTGGGAATCCCGGAGATGACGGCATAGTCGATGCAAGCCGATCAATTGCGGCTCCTGACAGTGCTATCTCTCTGGAGCCTAGTTGACCGCGACCGGTGAGGTGTATTTGCGACCGTCGTCGCCTGCTTGGTTGGAAGGCGATCAAGCCATGGCTCGCTGTTGGCGCCCTGATGGGGCCTTGATCACCCACCAGCGCTGGCAGGCTGTTCGGAGGTGCCGGTCGCTTTCCCGGGCGCTGACCTTAAATCCGCCAGCCGTTTACGGGCGGCGCCACGCGAAGCCTCGACGCCTTTTGGAAAGCCGCTGCGGTCTTCATAGTTGCGAACCTGGCGCTGTCGCCTGGTATGGCGGGCGTAGCTTACGCCCGTTGCGATGATGTCGAGAAAGGTGACACCGGCGACCATAGCCAGCGCCAACGCGGCGTTGTCCCGCTTGCGGTTGTCAGGCCGCAGAGCCGTGGCCAGGGTTGCGATGTCCAGTGCGTCCCCGGCTATCCGGCTTGCAAGCCCTGCCTGCTTGTCCACCGACAGCGTCATAAAGCCAGAGCCGATTTCACGCGCGCCGAAGGCTCGAACAAGGTTTTCCTTGCCGCGCATTCCGAGTGCAGTCGTGATCTTTCCAGCCGCAAAGATCTCGGCCAGGCCGAGACCGATGCTGAACCAGCCAAGATTGCGCGCCAGCCGATCGGAGGAGCTGAGCGAACTGCGGCCTGGGCGCAGCACCTTCGGATCACCTTCCGAGCGGATCATGTTGGTGAGAAAAGACATGTTCAAACCCTACCGTTACGGTTTCAGAACAACCTTGATGCAGCTGTCCTGCTTGTCGCGGAACACCTTGTACATTTCCGGACCCTCTTCGAGCCCGACGGTGTGGGTGATGACGAAGGACGGATCGATCTGGCCGTCCTCGATGCGGCGCAACAGGTCGTCGGTCCAGCGCTTCACATGGGTCTGGCCCATGCGGAAGGTAAGGCCCTTGTTCATGGCCATGCCCATCGGAATCTTGTCCACGAGACCGCTATAGACGCCTGGAACCGAGATGATGCCGCCCGGGCGGCAGACATAGATCATCTCGCGCAGAACATGCGGACGGTCGTTCTCCAACATCACGACCTGCTTGGCGCGATCCAGGAGGGTATCAGGCTGACGCATCGAGACATGGCTTTCGAGCCCCACCGCATCGATGCATTTTTCCGGTCCTTTGCCATCGGTCAGCTCGTTCAACCGCTCGACGACGCTTTCGTCCTTGAAGTTGATGGTGATCGCGCCGCCAGCTTCTGTCATGGAAAGACGCTCGGGAATGCAATCGATCGCAACCACCTGCCTGGCACCCAGAAGCACGGCGCTGCGGATCGTCATCTGCCCGACCGGACCGCAGCCCCAGACAACCACCGTGTCCGTGGGCTCGATGTCGCACTGGGCAGCAGCCTGCCAGCCTGTCGGGAAAATATCGCCGAGGAAAAGCACTTGCTCATCTGTGAGGCTGTCGGGAACCTTGATATGCGTCTTGTCCGCGAACGGCACCCTCAGATATTCGGCCTGACCGCCAGGGTAGCCGCCGGTCAGATGCGTGTAGCCGAAGAGGCCGGCGGTGGTGTGGCCGAACGCCTTGTCGGCCAAATCCTTCTTGCGGTTAGTGCGCTCGCAGACAGAAAAGTTGCCGCGCTTGCACTGGTCGCATTCGCCGCAGGTGATGGTGAAGGGGACGACGATCCGATCGCCCTTCTTGAGGCTGCCGTTGATCTCCGAGCCCGTCTCGACCACTTCGCCCATCATCTCGTGCCCCATGATGTCACCCGGCATCATGGCCGGGATGAAATTGTGAAACAGGTGAAGGTCGGAGCCGCAGATTGCGCAGCTCGTCACCTTCATGATCGCATCGCGCGGATGCTCGATTTCGGGGTCAGATACGGTATCGCACCGGATGTCTTCCTTTCCGTGCCAGACTAAAGCGCGCATCGGTCTCTCCTATCTGCAGTCCTTCTTCAGCAAGTGAAGCGGCCCCGGATGATTGCGAGAGTGAATCCAGTACTGGGCTGCTCTCCGCCGGATCAGCGAACAAGACACGGCCGCGAAGGTTCCGCGGCGGGCGGTGATTGTGGGAAGGCCCCCGACGGAGAGACGACATCCTCGTGCCGTTTATGGCTGCTGCGGTGGTCGTGAGGTCGATGCTGAATATAGTAAAACCCTGACAGCTGTCAGGGTTTTGGCGATGAACACTGCTTGAGGTGGCTGATGTCGAAGCAATCCTATTCCGGTCGAATGCCGCTGATACTCTGCAAATAAAGGAGGCGGACGTAAAGGTAGGAGCGTCTTGCGACGTCAGAGTCCGCGAAGGTCCAACGCGAGCGGCGATCCATCCTGGCCAAGCCCGTTGCCGGGTCCGACGTCTCAATAAGGCAGATACCTCAGAGGATCTTTATTAGAGCTGCGGCTTGGTTAAAAGCACCGGCTCGCGACGCCGTCCATCGTGAGGCGGTGATCCCGTCAAACCGCTCGCGCAAGATCATCATTCCACACGATGAGCTCGCCTACATCAATCGCAACCGCATCGAGCGCTGCTTCAACAGAATGAGCACTTCCGCCGCTTCGCGACGCGCTACGACCGCAGAACCATTCACTTCCAAGGATTCGTCTATCTCGTCGCAACTATAATTTGGTTGCGATGACTGTCGGTTCGTCCTAGTGCCCGAGAAGGGGAGTGGCTTCACCTCCGCAGCAGGAAAGCGTGGTCGTCCTAGGACTGGTGACGTCAGCCCGGAAGCTCCGTATAGCACCTGAATACGGCAGGTCGCCACCGACATATTCGGAGCGAATGCCTGTAAATCTTTGCCAGCAGATTTGATCGAGCAAGGAACCCCACGAGCGGTTCTTGTGGCCGATCTGCCCAAACCGGCCTTGCAAAGGTCTGACGCCTGCCTTGCGGCACGGACGTATCGATCGTATCGCAGATCGACCGCAAATGGCTCGGGTCACACCGATCAACCTCGACAGAGATCATGTGAGGGGGCCGTCGCGAGACGTTCGGCAGCCGCACGCTAACAGGAGAGGGCAGGGGTGAATGCGCGCCGCAAATCGGGGGGCCTGGTGCGGTGGAGGATCACGCTGTTCGCCGGACGAGCATCCTGCTATCGGTCAAGCAAAAGGCGGCCGGCGGCCGAGAGCGACATCGCGGTCACGTCGTTTGGGAGAGGAAAGGCCTCTCCACCGGGATAGACAACGATGCGTTTTTGCGGCTGGAGATCTTCGCAAGCGAGGTAAAAACCCTTTTCGAGCTTGGGCGACAGACTTCGCTTGATCTCTATTGCCCAGGGCCTTTGGCCTGGAGGGGTCAGCAGCAGATCGATTTCGGCGCCGGCCGCTGTACGGTAGAAGTTGGCCGCTGTGCCGTCTGGCGATGTGGCGATCAGTGTTTCGATCACGAAGCCTTCCCAACTGGAGCCGACGATTGGATGTCCGAGCAATTGTTCGGCGCTTCCAAGTCCAAGAAGCGCATGAGCAATGCCGCTGTCCCTTACATAGACTTTTGGTGATTTGACCAGCCGCTTACCAACATTGGCATGCCAAGGTTCGAGGCGGCGCACGAGAAGCAGGTCGACGAGTAGATCGAGATAGGAAGCAACGGTCTTGCCATCGACTCCAAGGGAACGGGCGAGTTCGGCTGCGTTGAGGAGTCCGGACTGGTGGTGTGACAGCATGGTCCAGAACCGTCTCAGCGTTTCGGCGGGAATGCGCGGCCCCAGAAGCGGAATATCTCGTTCGAGATAGGTGCGAATGAAATCCTGCCTCCAGCGCATGCTCCCACGGTCACTGGAAGCAAGGAAACTATCGGGAAAGCCGCCTCGCAGCCAAAGCGTATCGAGGGCGTCTGCCGACACTTCCAATGCGTCGACAGGCTGCATTTCAAGATAGGCTATGCGGCCGGCGAGCGTCTCACCAGACTGTTTCAGAAGATCGATGGAAGCCGAACCGAGCAGCAGGAACTGGCCAGCGCGGCGTCCGGCCCTCCGGTTGCGATCGATCAAGCCACGTAGGGCTTGGAATACGTTCGGCAAACGGTGAACCTCATCGAGAATGACTAGCTTGTCGTCATGACTTGCTAGGTAAAGCTCCGGTTCCGACAGCTTAGCTCGATCGGTCTCCGATTCCAAATCGAGATAGATGGAGGGGCGAGTTTTGCCGATATCGATGGCCAGCGTCGTCTTACCGACCTGACGAGGGCCGAGCAGGGCGACAGCAGCGCTGTCGTCAAGGAGATCCAGAAGTTTGGTTTCAATTCTGCGTTCAATCATCCTTGCAATTATGGATCTGCGCTCCAGAATTGCAAGGGATTTTTCACCAGTGGGATAAACCGCGTTGCCCTGCCGCTACGCCGTGTTGCGTTGTTGCAGTACCTAATGCTTGCTGCACCGAGCGATGCCGTGACGGCTCCATCACCTCAGGGAGCGGAATGCCCCGATTGGCGGCTTCCGTGAAGCGTATGGCGGGAGTCGTCGATGGCCAGAATGCCGGCGACCCGCTCTACATCCCGATGGCCAGGGATTTCGACGGTTCCGTCGCCTTCCAGGCCGCGCTCGATCTGGTGCTCAAGGGGCGCGAGCAGCCAAACGGTTATACCGAGCCGGTCCTGCATTGCCGCCGGATCGAGCTGAAACCTAGAACTGCCGAGTAGTAGATCTTAACAACGGCAGACGAGACCGGAAAAAGCAACATCTGCAGGGAGCCGCGCCTCTACAACGGGTCTTGAAAAAACGAGCGGTGGCACGCTCGTTCCACATCGTGAAAAATCTGGATCGACCATCTGCACGCAAAGCAATCTACGGAATAATGACGAACTCCCAATCTTGTTCACTTGCAAGATGCGCGGCCGATTGGTCGAAGGTTGAGCGGACCTAGCGGAATAGCTGTAGAACCTTCCTTCAAGCGTGCCCGCTCTATCGAAGCCGGTCTTTAACTACCCGCTCCCTGGAGGACGAATTATGCTGAGGATCAACCGAGTGAGCCTGGACGACGCCCGCGTCCTTATCGCTGGCGCACGGGCAAAAGCGGAGCAGATCAGGGTGCCGATGTGCATAGCGGTCACTGACGAATCGGGACAACTCGTTGCCTTTGAGCGAATGGATGGAGGCAAGGTTGCCAGCACGGTCATCGCGCAGGACAAGGCCTTCACGGCAGCAGGCGCCAGAAGAACAACTGAAAGTTACGGATTTGCCAGTCAGCCCGGAACTCCCGCTTATGGCATTAATTCGGCAATTGGCGGTCGTCTTGTCGTGGTGGCCGGCGGCCTTCCAATAATCGTCGGCGGCGAAGTTGTGGGCGGCATCGGCCTGAGTTCCGGCACACCTGCGGAAGATAGCGCGTGCGCGCAAGCTGGTGTCGATTTATTTGAGAAGCTGACCAAATCGTTTGCTTTCGACCAGTTGTCACTCTGATGTGCCGACAAAGCGCGCTCAGCGGAACCTCAATGGCGCGCACGACACGGAGATCGCCACCCAACGTTAGGATGCCAAACACGCGCTATTTTTGCGCTTGGGTCGCGCAAAAAGTTCCATAATATCTCTTACGCGACTTTGCATAGCTCACGATGTATCGCTGGCTATATTCTTCTTTGGCTTGGCACCCGCTGGGCTCCTGGTGACCGGCTAAGTCCGGGGCCGACCGGAGGATATCACTTCACCTCTCCGGCCCTCTCGTGAATCCAAAGCTATTTCTATCGGTATCGACCGCGCGCATCAGACGCGCGGTCAGCGGTCTTCGGGCTTGAAGCTGAGTCCAGTCTCACCATTGGGGCCGGAGGTAAAATGTACTCCCGCTCTTTCAAAAGCAGATCTAATTGCCCTGAGGTTTGCCGACGTTATCGATGGGATGCCGTTGTGGGTCTCCGCTCGGCTGATTGTAGCGACTCCGAGCCCTGAGGCCATCGCGAGCTCTTTCGCACTCCAGCGAGTGAACGCGCGGGCAGCTCTAATCTGCGCCCCGGTGATTTCTATTTTATCATCTGATTTCAAATTGATCATCTTCAGTTTTGGTGGTATCTAGAAGACGCGTGCCGGAAGGCACGCGGCTTGCGGCTGCACTCGGTGCTCTAACACTAAGTGCAGCCTGACCACGTCTAGCTGTCGGGAGCTTGGATCATGGCTGATTCTGAGAATAGCAGAACTTTGTCTGCAATCACCCGCCGAAAATTACCCTGGGCAGAACTGCGGGCGATCCTCACGGACTTCGTTTTGATCGGAGGCGGCCCCAATGGCCTCTTCCGGGAATAGGGATGCCTCCCCCGAGACCACGCGCAGAAACTTCCTTGCACGCGCTGCGGCTTCGATCGCAGCCGCGCCCGCCCCGGCAGGTGCAATGGTGCGGACGGAGAGATCGGAGCAAGGCGATCCGGTGGTATCACTTTGGAGAGATTGGATGGCCGCTCATAGGCTTTGCGGGGAAGCCTGCCGCCGGCAGCAAAAGCTCGAGAGTGAGTTGCTCCGGCAATTCAGAAGTTTCCCCCGCACGAAAGTCCCGTTCTCCGAAGACTGTGGTTTCATCTGGGCCTATTCCGGTCGGGAGATCAACCGTCTCCTGCCGAACGCGGATCAGGATGAAATGCGGCGGCAAGCAAGGACCGCATTGGCGGCCCGCCGGAGCGAATGGAAGAAGGCGGACAAGCGGGTCGGATATACGAGAGCAAAGAAAGCCGAGGAGGAAATCGCTGATGTCGAGGAGGCTTTGGCAAAGGAATTGTGGAATGCGGTGCCTCAATCTGTCGCCGGCGTCGCGGTGAAGCTGCATTCCCTCCTGGAAATGGAGGATCCAGGCTCTGCCCTCCAGGAAGCGCCGTGGCCGGAGCTTCGCACGATCCTGGCCGATCTTGTGCGGATTTGTACAGGTCCGAATGCGATCTGAGTTTGCGCTGGCCAGCTCACAAACGACCTCTCAATCCTGTCGATATATCGGCTATAGCCGTCAGATGATCTCGGAGGAAGCTGCGAGCGGAGGCAAGGGCTGGTCGAGGTCGCGGCGCTTGGTTAAGCGACTTAAGTGCTCATATCAGGGTTTGCGGCGAATATAGGCTTAATCGCCGCAGAACATGCGGCGATTAGCGTTGTGTCACGCGGCGCGGGATTGGCCACATATATCCATGAGCGAAAGGACTGGCCGCAGTTGCGTTGGGACGAGGCGCGCCTTGCGAGATTACTCGGCGAGGCCAGGCACCGGCAGGGCCGGTTTATCGGGCGCATGGAAGCGCTTGGGTTCGATCTGTGAACGGAGGCGGTCCTTGCGACGCTTACGCAGGATGTTCTCAAATCCAGCGAGATTGAAGGTGAAATCCTCGACAAAGAGCAGGTTCGATCATCCATCGCGCGCCGCCTCGGGATCGACATCTGCGGGCTCGCACCCACGACCGCAACGTTGAAGGCGTGGTCGAGCTGATGCTTGATGCCACGCAAAACTTCGCGAAACCCTTGACCGATGATCGGATATTCGCGTGGCATGCAGCGCTCTTCCCGACAGGCCGGAGCGGCATGACAAAGATCGTTGTCGGCGCGTGGAGGGACGAGCGTGCTGGGCGCTATGCAGGTGATCTCAGGCCCGATCGGGCGCGAGCGCGTTCAATTCGAAGCGCCCGGTGCGGGGAGACTCGATGCAGAGATGGCAGGATTTCTTGAATGGTTCGAGAAAGACACGCCGCTCGATCCCGTCGTGAAAGCAGCACTCGCCCACCTCTGGTTCGTCACGATCCACCCGTTCGAAGACGGCAACGGCCGAATCGCACGCGCGATCGCGGACTTGGCACTAGGGCGCTCCGAGCGAAGTCCTCAGCGCTTCTACAGCATGTCCGCGCAAATTCGCGTCGAACGCAAAGCGTACTACGACATTCTGGAGGTGACCCAGAAAGGCGATCTCGACATCACACCTTGGCTAGAATGGTTCCTGGCTTGCCTGGGCCGCGCGATCGGCGGCGCGGAAGACGTGCTCGCAAATATTCTAGGAAAGGCGCGCTTGTGGGAGGCGATCAGGGGCGAGACGCTGAACGAACGGCAACGCCTTGTGCTCAACAAGCTTCTGGATGGCTTTGGAGGCAAGCTCACTTCATCAAAGTGGGCCAAGGTCACCAATTCCTCACCCGACACAGCGCTTCGCGACATAAGCGATCTCCTCCGCCGTGGCATCCTGGTACGGGACGAGGCAGGCGGACGCAGCACAAGCTATTCGCTAAGGCCGATCGAGTAGGGACGTTCGGGCCCCCCAAAAAACTCCCGTATCCGCTCAGCGAGTGTGGCTCTGTGTGGGCGATGGTTTTCCATCATGGTTTTGCCTTGCCGTGGATGTACGAGGTGGCTGGTATAGTCATCGGCGATCACTCCTTTGCCGGGCCAGATCGACTGGAAATAGGAGGCAGGCCGTCTCCTGACCGAGGCTGGCCCAGACGTCAGTAAAAACGTGTCTTAGGCCATGAGGACCTCACGCGGCAGGCGTTGCGATCGGGGCGCTTACGACGGCTTCGTTCGCAATATTGTCTGCAAGCGGAGCAGCAAGGGTCAGCTACCGTACGCAGGGTCGGGGACCGGAACTTAAGGAAAGAAGCCAGTGTTAGACAGGCCGAATGTTAACGCGCCATTGCCGTTCCTTAGAGGACGAAGACTCAGCAATGACCAGGCTTCGTCAATAAAAAAAGGCTCGCTGCGAACGAGCCTGTTTTGAGTTGGGCATCTCGGCTAGGGGTAGAACCGTTATTGATGCTCTAGCAATCCAAAGCGACAACTGAAGAGAATGTTCCTTCTCTTTCAGGAACGTCCCCGTTTGTCCCGAAGCTGCCCCACGGTGCGACCCTCTGCGTATGTCGGATGCTCAAAGCGACTGCTAACACGCGGCGAACAACTTATGGATATCCGCAGAACACACACTGTAGGATAGGAAGCCTTCGATGGGCCGGTCCACTTGATATGCTGGAAGGTGAGCGCTTCACGAGCGCCGACCACAAGACCGACATCAGGTCGATGCTTTGTCAATCCGCCATCCGTGTTTTCTGATGGCCAAGCGCAAGGTCGGTCCGGCCGCGCTTCCTTCACTCAGTTCGTCGCCTTCTTCCGCGGTGCGAGTTCGCTCTCGATCAGGATCGTCACCTCATCGCTGACCACCGGCACGTGAAGGCTGAGGCCCCATTCGCTGCGTTTGATCCTGGCAATAGCGGAAAAGCCGAGCTTCGGTACCTTGTCCATCGGGTGTTCGGCCATTGAGCCATTGAACGTCACGTCGAGCGTCGCCGGTCGGGTCTGGCCGCGAAAGGTGAGGTTGCCGGTCACCTGCCCCTTATTCTCGGCAGTCACTTTAACCTCAGTCGATACGAAACTGATCGGCTGCGCCGCCAGAAAGTTCACGTCGCTGCCGATCTTCTTGTCGAAATCCTCCACGTGGGGAAACGGGAAATCGGTGCTTACCGAGGTCGGATCGATACTGGCCGACACCTTTGAAGCCGCAGGGTTCTCCGCATCCCAGAGGAGCTCGGCGCTCATCTTGGTGAACCTTGCGTATAGTTCGACAGCCCAAAATGACCGACTTTCCAGGTGACGCTCGAATGGGCAGGGTCGGACACGTAGGTTCCGGAAGGCGCAGGTGCCTGCTTGCTCTCTGGAAAGGCAGGCGTGGTGAGCAACGCCGAAAGCGCGAGAAGATACAGGTATTTCATAAGGATGGCCTTTCTTGTTGAAGGAGGTGATTCGATGGTTGAAGTATTCAAGCCGCCGCCTGAACCGGGCTAAGCTTGAGGAGCTGGCGGATCCCCTCCTCCTCGGCGGTGAAATCGCCGGTCGTGATCGCCCCGAAGGCTACCGCCGCAGCCTCCGTCTTCGCCGGCGCATGCGGCAGGGCGTCCGCCCCTTGCAGACGGAAGGAGATCGGCGAGAGCGGTCCGAACAGCAGCGCCCGTTCGAGATCCGGCCAGATCGTCAGGTCCGGCTCCACACCGGCATTGCGGGCGAAGGTGAGTGCTGCCACATGCATCGGCAGGCTGAGCGGTCCCGAGCGGGTGGCGCGGCAACGTTCGACCCCGGCAAGCATCGCCGCCCGCGCCGGGAGCGGCTGCTTGCTTTCGAAGCACTGAGCAACCCAGCGCGCCTGCAATTCGAGAACCGGAAAGACAGGCCCGACCAGATCGAACAGGCCGAGGAAGGCGAGCCCCGGCAGGTCCGGGTGAAAAGTGTGATCGTGAAGATCGGCACCATAGCCGTCGAGACGGATCGTCCGGATGATATCCTCCGAAAGCCAGGGCATCGACAGGCGGTAGCCCGTGCCGAACAATATGGCGTCCACATTGGCGCTCGTCCCGTCGCGGAACCAGGCGGTGTGACCGTCAATCCGCTCGATCCAGGGCTTCACATCGATGCGCCCCTCTGCCACCGCCGGCAGAAAACCCTGTGACTGGGAGATGCCCGCCACAAAGGCATTGCCTTCCGGCCTTCGTGCGCCGAATTGTTCGGGAGAACCGGCTACTTTCAGGACCTTCACGGTCAGCCCTTCGGCCAGCATGTCAGGCGGTAACACGCTTTCCATCAGCACGGCAGCCCGATTGAACATCACGTGGTCCGTCGGCACCCCGGCAATGATCTTCGGCAGGATATAGCGTTGCCGGCGGCTGGTGGAGACCACCTGCGCCGCACCACCGAGCGCGATGTCAGAGGCAATCTCCAGCGCACTGATCGAGCAGCCCGCGACGAGCACCCTGCGCCCACGATAACGCTCCGGGCCGTTATACTGGGCGGTATGGGCGGCGCCGAGAGTTCCGGCGAAACCATCGAGCCCCGGTACGGCTGGCAGGTCGGGCACGTTCTGCCGTCCGGTCGCGATGACAACCCGCTGGAAGATCTCGCAACGTTCCTCGCCATCTTCTGCCGAACGGATCAGCCAGCCATTGCCAGCCCGCTCCAGCCGCTCGACCCGCGTCTTCAGTCTCAGATGCGGCAGCAGGCCAAAGGTGAACGCATATCGCTCAAGGTAATCGAGCATCTCCTCCTGCCGCAGATAGGCAGCGCTTCCGGAGGCGTGGTCGAGATCGGAAAAGGCGGTCATCACGCGGCTGGTATTGGTGCGCATGCCGGGCCAGATGGCGCTGGCCGCCGAGGCGGAATTCCATTGGCCACCGAGGCGGGACGAGGCCTCGAAGATGACGGGTACCAGCCCGCGGGCAATGAGGAAGCGCGCGGCGACGAGGCCGGCGGGACCGGCGCCAATCACGGCGACGGCGTTTTCAGGCGTTTTGACATGGTTCTTGGTGGACATCGGCTTGCTCCTTGTTCGATGGGAGCGCTTTAGCCAGTTCCGCGAATGTCGTTTCCTAAAAGCTCATTAAGTCGCGCGGGGGGAATCCTAAAATCTGCCTAACTGCGCTATGAACCTGTCCAAGGGGGAAACGCTCGATGTTCGGGGACGAAATCGCAGGCTTCATAGAAAGCCCGGTGATGCAGATCATCGGCAGTTCGAACGCTGCCCGCCGGCCGGAGATCGGCCGAGCCGTAGGCGCCTGGGTGTCCTCCGGCGGCGATACGATCGGCCTCGTGACCTCAGCCTGGCAATGGCCCGAAACCGTCGCCAATCTGCGCGAAAACGGGCGAATTGCCGTCACTTTCGCCCGGCCTTCGGATTACGTGTCCTATCAACTGAAGGGACAGGCCACCATTCGTCCCGCCGAACCGGACGAGGTGGAGCGTTCTTCCCAGTACATCGTCGCGATCGTCTCGGCCCAGATGAGACTTGGCCTGTTGCCGGAACTGATCATGCCGGTGCTTTCGAACCGCGATCCGATGCTGATCACGATGCGCGTCGCCTCGGTCTTCGTCCAGACGCCCGGCTCGCGCGCCGGGGAACGTATCTGGAGCACGACCCCATGACGCCGACGTCGACCAGGCTGACCTTGGCTGATCTCGAAGCCTGTTTCGAGGGCGTGATCCCCTCGATCATCTCGACGGCGGATGCCGACGGGCTGCCGAACATTTCCTATCTCTCGCATGTCGCCCTGGTCGACGATCGGCATGTGGCACTCTCCAACCAGTTCTTCGCCAAGACCGCCGCCAACATCCGCCTGAACCCGCATGCGATGCTGCTTCTGGTGGATGCACGCAATTCTGCGCAATACCGGCTGGAACTGGTCTTCGCCCATACCCTCGAAGCAGGATCGCTGTTCGAGCACGTCGCGCTGCAGATCGACGCCAGCAGCGCCCAGGTCGGCATGGCGGGCATCATGAAGCTGCGCAATCTTGATGTCTTCCGGGTCGTGAGCATTGAGGCGATCCCCTCCCAGGTCCAGACCGCCGAACTCCCACAGTCAAAACGGAACCGGTTGATTGGCGCTGCCAGGATTGCCGAGGCGATCGCCGCGGAAACCGACGCGGACGGCATCATCGATGCCATGCTTGAGGGCCTGCGTACGGAGTTCGGTTTCGAGCATGGCTTGTTGCTGCAACTTTATGAAGAGCGCAACCAGCTCATTACCATCGGTAGCATGGGCTATGTCCCGTCCGGCATCGGCTCGGATATTCCTGTCGACGAAGGTGTGATCGGCGCAGCCGCCGCCGGTGGGCGCCTCGTCAAGCTGAGCGACATGAGCCGCATCCGCCGCTTCGGCGCCGCAGTGCGCGGCTCCTCCGCCGACGAAAACCGCACGCGGGCAATCCCGCTCCCCGGCATGCCGGACGCGATGAGCCAGATCGCCGTGCCGCTCGTCGCCGCCGGCTCGGTGCGCGGCGTCCTCTTCCTCGAAAGCCGCGACCGCATCGCCTTCACCAGTGACGACGAGGCGGCTCTTTCGATGATTGCCAGGCAGGCAGCCATGGCACTGGCCCTGAGCGAAAAGCTCTCGCTCGAAACCGAACCGCAAGGCTCGGTCCGGATCCAATCGCCGGCGTCTGAAAAGGCGGTTCAGGTCGTCCACCATCGCTTCGATGACAGCGTTTTCATCGACGGCGATTACGTCATCAAGGGGGTCGCGGGCAGGCTGCTCGCCTCGATGCTGGAACAGCACCAGCAAAGCGGTCGGCTGGAATTCACCAACCGCGAAATCCGGCTCGATGCGGCACTGAAACTGCCCGACTTCAAGGATAATCTGGAAACGCGGCTGCTGCTTCTCCGCCGGCGGTTGGAGGAGAAGCGGCTTCCAATCCGGCTGACCCGCCTCGGCCGCGGCCGCATAGGCCTTCTCATCGAAGGTCGGCTACGGTTGAGCAAAGACGTTGTATGAAGGGCTTGGAGGATTGAAAGTTCGACCTCTCCCTGCCTGCAGGAATTCGGGGATGGATCCAGAACGTCTCCGACGGCTGGCGTGCTGCGGGCGGCAGGCAAGTCACAGACCGCTGCCTCACGCTACTGAACAGTCCTGCCATTCTCATGGTGATCGGCGAGGTTGGCGCGATCACGGGACAACTCTGCGCGGCCGAGAATGAGATGATCTTCAGAACTCCCCGGCACTGCATTGAACCCGCCGTCGAGTTCATTCAAGCTGCCCCTCTCGGAGCTTCTTTGTCTCGGCTGCCCTACTGGTGCCGCTGGCGCGCCTGTTGTTCAGACTGTGTCTCAGCCGTCATGTTAGCCAAGATGATGATGTACTCATCCGCAGCGTCGGCGAGGATCAGTGCGATTTCTTGCCGGCTGAGCCCCTCCTGCTGAAGGCGCTCGATCATCTCCAGCATCGCGGCTTCGACCCTGAAGCGGTGCGCAGGTGGAGGTTCGTATGGTTCATCGGGTGTCTGAGTTCGCATGTCCATGATCTTTTCCCCATGTCAGGGGAGCATCGCACACCGTTCGTTGTCCGCAAGCATATGCTTAAGTAACAGTTAACGCGAACGCCCGGAGGCTGCCCAAGTCTGACCAGACTTGATCTGTACCTGGATCGGGCGTTTCCGGAAGACCAGCGAGGAGGAGACCTCGTGGAGTGGCTCACTGGTGAACGGTGACGGGCGTCCTCCTTGGTGGGTAGCCACGAAAGCTGCCTTGACGATGCGATCTCCTGTCACACTTAGAAGGGCCGGGGATCGCACGATAGCAAGCAATCCTGAGCAAAGACCTCCTCTTGAGGAACATCGCACTCCTCTCCCGGTTGATGGTGTGGAGGAACCACGATGATCAGGACACTCGACAGTCACCCGCTTCCCTCGGTCGAATTTTGGGGTTCGGACACAGTGACTAGCCTTCCGGTGACGACCTTTCGCGGGCTGATCTGGCCGCTCCCACGGCGGTCCTGATGTGAACGAAACGGTCGAGACGGCGCTTTTAGTCACGGTCGTCCTCGCCATGCTCGCCTACGGCGCATGGTGGCGATAAGAGCGGCCACCGCCAGCTTTGACATTCACCAGGTTCATCCTTTGATCGCCAGCTGCATATTGATGATTTTCAGGCTTCCGGCTGACCAGGAAACTGATTTGGGCATATACAAGCACATCTCCCAGGAGATGTGGCAAACCCAAGGCCCGGCATGCATCGATTGGCCGGGCTTCTTTCGCGTTACCGCCCTTCATAAGCAGGCGGAACAAGCAGCGCACGTACACAGCATATCCACAGAACATACCCTCCTTTCCATGACAGCCTGTGAATAATGCGGCCCATTCACCGGGGACGCTGGCGCAGTGAATTGGGCGATGGGTCTAGGCCGACACTCCCGTCCCATTCCAACGCCACTGTCTTCGATATCGTGGCTGATCTGCCGGAACCTCTGCCGATGATCGCAGTTCTTCATCTCGCCAAATGATGGAGTTTCCATGGACATCTCTAGCACCCACAGCATCATATCGGACAGACCCGCGCAGTCCGCCGGGAGCCTCCTCAGCGCCCGACTGTCAAAAGGTTACAGCGTGAGCAAACTCGCTATCGCGACCGGCCTGACCGAGACCGAGATCAGGCTCGCGGAAGAAGGGCGAATGCAGAAGCCCGACTACATCCGCCGTATCAAATCGGCGCTCGCGTAGAGCGCGGAGTATCAATGGACGACTTTCGCTCGGAATTCTTCGATACGATCCAGGACCTCTGCGATATCGCGGAAGGTGCCGCGCAATTTGACCAAGCTGTATGGAAAGCCGAGTACCTCACCCGATCTGGCCACTGGTACAATTATTATGGGATCGTCAGAGGCGGGAAGGCAGCGTCGATCGGTCACGACTACGATTGTCGTACGGGCATTTCGCATGACGCCGACGCTCACACTTTCGTATTCACGCTCCTCGACTTCGCGACCAATGACGCGATTGCCTCGTATTGCGGCGGACGCTATGCCGCGACGGACATTATGGAGGAGGTTGAGACCTCGGGACTGCGGTCGTCGGAGGTTCTCCGGATCGGCGTCGAGGTGCGCGAGCGGTTGGCATGTGGTCGCGCCGTGATGACGGTGACTGATTTCGCGTTCGTCGGTCTGCTCCAGGATATACGGGAAGGTCTCAAGCCGCGGTGCCTTTCATCGCGGGAACAGGTTTCGCCGAAATGGTGCCGGGGGCGGCGCTTCATCGGAAGCGCTCCTCAGTTCGTCGGCAATGGCTGAACCGGTAGTTCTAGTCGTGAACCTCCGCCCAGTGGGGATATGTCACGTAGGCCGTGAGCGCTCCCTCCCCCTCCGTCGTAATCGTCACCGCCTCCCCCTTGGGCATGTAGACGATCTCGCCCGGACCCGCCGTGACGGTGCCGGCTCCCGTCGAGACCACTAGCCGTCCTTCCAGAACGATCATGACGTCATCGACTGCTATGGTTTCTGTGAGGGTCTGACCCGGTGCGTACCGGCCGTAGCCGATGGTGATCGGCCCGCCGTTCTTCTCGTCGACCAGGTTTCCAACAAATATATCGGCATCCTGTCCTGGAGACCTCACCAGGTTCGCGTCCGCGACATTGAATTTTTGGACTTTCATCGCTTTCTCCCGTTTTTGACGGAGGTAGCGCGGCTGCCAAGGATGCCAAGACCGACACCAGCACGGAGACACGCATGTCGCCGAAGGGGTGCCTTGTTCCAACACCGGCCAGAGACGGTTTCATAGGGATCGGGGTAACGAGGACCATCCACGGCCTCTACAAGACGATCGACGACGTCATGTAACCCTCGAGCGAGATGGTTTCTGGTTCATCAGGATGCCTCATGCGGAACCACAGCCAAGATCGCTCGTTTATCGCCGAGATCAAGGAGACCAGACATGGCCAGCGGACCACTCAAAGCGCTTCTCGCCGTCCTCGCGGTTGCGGGATACCAGAACCGCGACCGGATCGCCGAAATCCTAAAAGGCGTTGCCGAGCGCCAACGGACGTCGTCGGGTGGAGCGAGACAGGGAAGCGCGGCGAATGCTGCCCCGGGATCGGATGGCGGCATCGAAGACATTCTTAGCAGGTTGCGGACAGGCGGACTTGGAAGCTTGGTCAGTGGCGGCAGCATCGGGTCGATACTTAACGGCGGCTTGAGCGACCTCCTCGACCAATTCCGTCAGGCCGGGCAGGAGAAGAAAGCTGAGTCGTGGGTCAAGCCCGGGGCGAACGATCCGATCAATAACAGCGAGCTCGCTTCAGCGCTGGGACCAGATGTCCTGCGAGACATCGCCACGCGAACCGGCATGTCGGAAGAGGAAATCTTAAAGCGCCTCTCCGAGAACCTGCCCAATGCAGTCGACGGCCTTACACCGGACGGAACGGTTCCGCCCGCGTCCGCTACTTGACCCTGACGTAGGTTCAGCAAACCAGTCTTGTCGGCGACTTCCTCAAGCGGCAGGAGCGAGGACCAGGTTATCGATCGGCACTTGCCGCCAGCCGCGTGGCGACCCACAATGCGAGCGCACAGAAGCTGAAGGTTCCTCCCAGCAAGCAGACTCCCAGCCAGCCGAACCATCCGTAGGCGGACGTACCCGCGATCGCCCCGATGGCGCTGCCGATGGAGTAGAAAATCATGTAGCCGCCGATCAGCTGACCGCTGCGTTTTTGATTCAGAGCCACGACGACGCTGAGATTGGTGACGTGGACGGCTTGGACTCCCAGGTCGAGCAACAGCACGCCTGCCAGCATCAGCGGAATGGAAGACGGAAGGAGAGCGATCAGCCCCCAGGATGCCAACAAGAGCACCAGAGAGACCCCGCTCGTCCATTTGCCATGGCCGCGATCAGCAAGTCTTCCGGCATAGGTCGCCGCAATCGCTCCGGCCAGTCCGACAAGGCCGAATAGACCAATCCTGGTATGCGAATAGGAAAACGGCGATGCACTGAGCGGCAGGACCAAGGCTGTCCAGAACGTGCTGAAGGACGCGAAGATGAGGAGCGCGAGGCCTCCTCTAAGAAGCAGGACCGGTTCGCGCAGGAACGTGCGCGGGATAGAGATCAGCGCGTCGACATAAGTTCCGGAACCTGGCCCTGCGGAATGCTTGGGCAGCACAGAATTCAGGACTCCGACCATGACGACCATGGATAGCGCAGAGGCCATATACACCGCCCGCCATCCGCCGACATCAGCAACCACACCGGCTACCGAACGCGCAGCCAGGATGCCGGTGACGACGCCGCTGGTGACCATGCCGACGACCCTGCCCCGCTGGGCCGCCGTAGCCAGGGCCGCCGCATGGGCGACAAGTATCTGCACCAGGACCGCCAGCAGCCCCACAACGGCCATGCCAAGGAGAAGGATCATTTTCGACCTTGCAGTCGCCACGACCACGAGAGCGATAGCCGCCAGCAGTCCTTGGACCTTGATGAGACTTCGCCGATCCACAAGGTCGCTGATCGGCACGATGAAGATCAAGCCCAACCCATAGCCGACCTGGGTCAGCGTCACGATGAGACCGATGGCGGCTGGCGAAATGGCAAGGTCCTTCGCCATGAGGTCAAGCAATGGCTGGGCATAATACACGTTGGCCACGCTGAGGCCCGCCGCCGCCGCCATGACGAGTGACTGTAATCCCGACAAGCCGTCTCTTTGCGTCTCTTGAGCAAAACGGGTTGACCTGGCCTCCATTGGGTTCCTCGTGTTCTCGTTCCAATTCCTTGTTGAGACCACTTGGCTTGGTTTGATTCCAGTTCTAAGTTAGAACCAGTTCACGTGGACGGAGATGGGCGATGGTGAAACGTGTCAGCCAGTGGAATGCTGGATGCCCGGTAGCCCGCACGCTCGATGTAATCGGCGACTGGTGGTCCCTGCTGATCATCCGGGACGCCTTCGACGGCTCGCGCCGGTTTGGCGAGTTTCAGTCAGGACTGGGCATAGGCAAAGCGGTGCTGGCGACCCGATTGCGCGACCTGGTGGAACGGGGGATTTTCGAAACCGCGCCAGCCTCAGATGGGACCGCCTATCGGGAATACGTTCTCACGGCGAAGGGGCGCGGCTTGTTCCCGGTGATCGTATCGCTCCGTCAATGGGGTGAGGACCACCTGTTCGCTCCTGACGAAAAGCGGTCTTTACTCGTGGACCGGGAGAAAGGCGCACCGATCGCACAGCTTGAAGTTCGATCGAGGGATGGTCGCTCTCTTGCTTGGTTCGACACTCAGGTGCTGGCGGAAAGCAGTTGTTTGCCGGGGAGCAGATGATCGCCTACAGCGCTATCCTGCCATGACGACTTACGGCCAAAACGGGCATCGAGATTCGCCTTGGGGAACGGCTGCTTTGGGCCTCCTTGTCAGCCAGATGATGCATCTCCCTCGCAGGAAAGTCCCTTACTCGGAACACTGTGGTTTCCTTTGGGCCTATTGCGGTCGGGAGATCGACCGTCTTTTGGCGAGCTGATCAGGATGAAATGCGGCGGCAAGCAAGGGCTGCACTGGCGGCCCGCCGGAGCGAATGGAAGACGGCGGACAAGCGGGTGGGATATACCAGGGCGAAAAAAGCCGAGGAGGAAATCGCAGATGTCGAGGAGGCGTTGGCAAAGGAATTATGGAGCACGGCTCCTCAATCTGTCGCTGGCGTCGCGGTGAAGCTGCATTCCCTCCTGGAAATGGAGGATCCACGCTCTGCCCAAGAGGAAGCGCCGTGGCCGGAGCTTCGTACGATCCTTGCCGATCTTGTGCGTATTTGTGCAGATCCGCATCCGATCTGAGCGGGCGCACGCCAACTCCCAACCGTGCTCTCGGCCACTCGATATATCGTCTCTACATCATTGATATCGTTTGCTATATGTCCGTTCTGCGCTCACCCTTCCTTGATATTGGGAGGGCACAATGACGAAAGACAGTCGGACCTCTGTAGCCAAGCCACGATCGATGCGGAATACCCAACGTATGATCGAAAGCGCCGACCCTATCTTTGCTCTTGCGTTTGATGCAGGTGTGATTGGATTGAGCGCGAAGTCGGTTGAACGACGCCTCGTTCATGTTAAGGACCGGCAGGGCGGCACCCGCGAAGTCGTCGACTTTGTCCGCTGTTCGTACCTCGGTCTGGACAATCACCCAGCCATCATCGCAGGGGCCATCGAAGCGATCGCGGATTATGGCTCTCTCCACTGGTCCTGCGCACGCACGCGCCTCAATTTTGGGCTGCTCTCGGACCTTGAGGAAAACCTTTCCGATCTGTTTCAGGCGCATGTCATCACGTTCTCGACAGTGCTTGCCGCCAATCTGAGTGCCATGCCGATCCTGGCTTCCGGATACCTGACCGGAGGTGAGAAACCGCTTGTCGTCTTCGACCGGCTGGTCCACGCGACGCTGGCGGTCCACAAGCCGCTCGTCGCTGCCGAGACCACGGTGCTCACCATCGATCACAATGATGTCGATATGCTCGAGCAGATCTGTCGGGCAAACCCGATCGTGGCCTTTGTCTGCGATGGTCTCTATTCCATGGGAGGCGCAGCCCCGATCGAGGAACTGCTCAGGCTGCAACGGCAATACGGATTATTCCTCTACATCGATGATGCCCACGGCATATCGCTTTTCGGTTTCCGAGGGGAAGGCTATGCCCGATTGTCCATCGGCGAGGAATTTGGCGATCGCACCATCATTGCCGCGTCGCTTGGCAAGGGTTTTGGCGCCTCAGGCGCACTGCTCATGCTCGGGTCGCAACGCCAGGAAGACCTCTTTCGGCGGTTCGCGCTGGCATTCGCCTTTTCGGTCCCCGTTAATCTTGCCGGCGTCGGGGGCGCGATCGCATCGGCCAATCTTCACCGCACCCAGGAGCTCCTCGATCGCCAGATTGCATTGGGAGAGCGGATCAAACAGTTCGATGCCATGATCGAAACCGAGCAGACTTCCCTGCCCTTTCCGATCCGCACCATCATGCTCGGAGACGAGCGTGCAGCTATTTCAGCGGCGCACCAGTTGCTCGACCGTGGCCTCTATACGTCCGCGATCTTTTTCCCGACGGTGGCCGAGGGAAGAGCGGGTCTACGCGTTTGCCCGACGGCCAGCCATCTTGCCGCAGAAGTCGATTGGTTAGGCCGCGAACTTAGGTCCATTATCGACGGACCTGCGGCCGACGGATCGGGACCGCGTCCATGCTGATCACCGACGTCTCCGCGGCAGCAAACCGGCGGGCGCGACGCGTCATGCCCATGGGAAATACACGAAGCTCAGCATTTGCCACGCCATATCCTATCTATCTTGCATCAGGTGAGGGAGCCTATGTCACGGACGTGGATGGCAACCGCTATCTCGACTTCCAGAACAACTTCACCGCGCTGATCCACGGTTATGGTCATGCCGACGTTACAAGCGCATTGCTGGCGCAATCGATGAAGGGCTTGAGCTTTGCGAACCCAACATTTCCCGAGATCGAACTCGCGGAGCTTCTCTGCGACCGGGTAGCGCATTTCGAGCAAGTGCGCTTCACCAACACCGGTTCCGAAGCGGTGATGATGGCCATCAAGGCGGCAAGGGCTTTGACCGGCCGGACGCTGGTGGCAAAATGCGAGGGCGCGTATCACGGGAACTACGACGCAGTCGAAATCAACGTCTCCGCGCCGCCAATCCGCTGGACCGATGGCTGTGGGGGCTGCAGCCTTGAGCACGACGGAATAGCCGCTTCGGTCGCGCAGCAGACGGTCGTGATCCCATTCAACGACATCGAAAATTGCGATCGCATCCTCTCCGCTGTCGGATGCGATCTCGCTGCCGTGCTGATCGACCCCCTGCCCTCTCGTGCCGGCCTCGTTCAGATCACTCCGGAATATCTTGCCTATCTGAGACGATGGACGTCAGCCCGATCCGCTCTTCTGATCTCCGACGAGGTGTTGAGCTTCAGGCTCGGATACACCGGGGCCTTCGGCGAAAGCTCGATCAAGCCCGATATAACCGCCTTCGGCAAAATCATCGGCGGCGGTCTTCCCATCGGTGCGGTCGCGGGCGGCAGCGATGTGATGAAGGTCTTTGCGCCATTGGGCAAACGACCGCATGTGGCGCATTCAGGCACGTTCACGGCCAATCCGATGACCATGGTTGCGGGCCTGGCTGCGATGGCCGCGATGACGAAGGACGAGTTTCACCGCGTCAATCAACTCGGTGAGGACGCGCGACGCGTGCTCGCCGATGCGTTTCGAAGCGCGGGCGTGACCGGCGCGGTCACCGGCGCCGGATCGCTGTTTCGCATCTTCATCGGTGCCCGCGAAATCTCAAGTTATGCCGACGCCCATCTCGCCTCGCGCCATTCAGCTACGCTCGGCGACGTTATCACGCACATGCGCGATCGCGGCGTTCTGATTTCGCAAGTCGGCCTTGGGGCGATTTCGACTCCGATGACGGCGACGGACATCGGCATGCTTGCTGCAGTCTTCGCAGACGCCCTGCGCGCGGTGGTCGTGAGAGCCCATGCGAGAAAAGAGGCCGCAGCCGATGAACCTTGAAACCGAACGGCTGTTCATGCGGCCGGTGACCGCCCGCGATGGCGTCGCGCTACACCGCCTCCATACAGATCCGCTTGTCGTAAAACTTATCATGCAGGGCAAACCGCTGACGCGGACCGAATCCGACGCTCGTCTCGATCTCTATCTCGATGAGTGGAATCGCTATGGCTATGGCTTCTGGATGCTCTATCTCCGTGAACCGAACGGTGACCTGACCTTCGTTGGTCGCGCCGGACTGCGCCGATATGACGAAAGTGATGTCGAGGTTGGTGTCTGCCTGTTCGGGTTTTCCTCCGGTAAGGGGATCGCCGGAGAAAGTCTTGAAGCCGCGATCGAGTTCGGCTTTCGACGCCTTCCTTTGCGCCGGCTGGTTTGCGTCGTCAGGCCGACGAACATCCGGTCTCAGAAGGCCATGCTGCGGCTGGGATTTTCGTTCGTCGGCATGACTGAACATCTTGGGACGGTCTTTCGCTTCTATGAGCTGCAGCGACCCGGCGAGTTTCCGATGCCTTCATCTTAGCGGCATTGCTGCGGAGTTAATCAGCAGGTCAAAGGTTCGAACCCTCGGCCGCGCCGGAATGGCCACTTTCCTTCACTCCTCGCGCATCGCCCGAGACACCTGGTCGAGAAGCGGCTTGGTGAGATAAGAAAGCGCGCTGCGGTCGCCGGTCTGGATGAACGCTTCTACGGGCATGCCGGCAACGAGTGTGAGGCTGCCGAGGCGCCTGATCTCCTCTGCAGGTATACGGACCCGTGCCGTGTACCTGGACTTGCCTGCTAGCGGATTGTGGATCAGGTCCGCTGCGACATTCGCGATAGTTCACAAGCCTGCTGACTCCGATCGCGTTGGCAGCAGCACTGATCCTGTCAGCCGTGCTGCCTAAGTACCGATAGGTCCCGGGGAAATACGTAACAGCCACACTCAACCATTTCAATTCTATAGATTCTGCACGAGATAGTGCGACCAAAATGAACCGGCGACAGATATCAAGCATATAACTATATATCCATTGCGTGGATATCTTTTACTAAGTGAATACTTCCATAGTGATATCAAAACATACATAAAAACAACATATACGTGGGGCATAATGATAAACGAATAATCTATCGCTGCTTTTATCCTAGAATAAACCTCTAGCATCGCCGGCGTCAGATAGAATAGCAGGTAGGCGCTGATAAGGATAAACGCTACTGAGGCGGAGATCGACATCATCATAAGCCCCCGGTCCCGCATATGATAAGATCTTGCGATTGTCGCGATCGTAACGGCTGAACTGATCACTATGTATGGAAGATACCCCAGGGCTAGTATTGCGGATTCCATAAAGTCTCTCACTTGAGGCTTCAGCAGGTGGATAACACCTATTGGTGGCTTGTTAGCAATTTCACCCAAGTTGAAAAGCGATGGCCAATAGTTAGAGAAATCCTAGGAGCGTCCCGTAGTCCGATCGTTGCTTTTCGATGTTTGCAATGTGACTTTCTGCACTACGCGCTTTTTGGTCCCACTGCGCCAATCCTGCCAGCTAAGATCCGCTCACCATGGGATCCAAACTCCTTATATTAGCTGAGTTTTCGCATGCAAAATTCAGTGAGTGAAATCAAAATTATTACAGTTATTCCAGATGCTCCGAAGACTCGGCTGCACAATTTTGACTTCGTCCGAAGGAATTCTGGGCATTTCGGGTCGTTTACATCAATATTTACCCAATATACTCCTGACGACTTTACGCCATACTGCTTTGCTTCTTCAGAAAAGCTCGTGTTTTTCCACTTCAAGTATAGGCCGAAAGGGACCCAAATACCGAGAATTATAACTTGGATATTCGAAAGCGTCTCAGTGATCATTCGAGAACCCGATCGGAAATAAGGATCACTTTCGACTTTGACGGCGCAAACCGTCTTCGATATCGTCGCAAAACCGCTGGTCGCGTGACTTGTGCGACGTTGTTCTTGGATGAGTCGGCGTCTCTATCTCCTTGGATGCCATTTTTGAGCCTCATAATCTGGATTAGTTTTTGAAACTTACTTAGTACCGATAAGATATTCAACCGCAAATAGTAAGCAGACGGCGGTTATGCTCGCCCAAACTGTCATGAGTTGTGCGTGGCGAACCCTCTGCCGAAAGCTAGGGGGGCAACGCGGATCCATAATGTCGATGAAAAAGTAGCCACCGCCAAAGACCCTTATCCCATAACGCCTAGCCTCCGCCGCATGCTTGTAATTCCTAAGGATTACGAAGAATCCATAGGCCATCCATGAAAAAAATATGAACATAAACAGATACAAACCAATTGGCTGCATTCGAAATACAACTGTTTTTTACATAATTACTTATAGGTGTATCTACAATAGACCCTATATTCGAACAGATGGGCGCCCACAAGAAGCACGCCCGACGGAAATCGTATCATTACTGCTTGATGGGCATTTATAGTTTTCACGAGGTTTTCGGGACTCGCTCTGGGAGATTCAGCCAGCGGTGTGATAATGCAATGGTTTTTCCAGTCCTCGCAAGTGAAAGTTCGCAACTTTAAGGATTATTCGCTGAGAAGGATCGATGCGACACCCAGACGTTATTCGGTTTGGTATTGGCAGGGGGACCAAGACAATAATCTCTACAGGAAGAATAGGGCTTGGCGGATTACCCTAGCGTGAAGAGCTTCGGCATTGCCGCGATCTGCTTCTATAAATTCCCCACAGGTATTGGACCGTTGAGAAGCCGACGCCTCGGTTCGTCTAGCATTGCGTCATTGCAGACCGTCACGGAATGCTCCTGCTGGTCAGCACCCGGCCATAGACCTGCATCATGAACAGAGGGCCGACCAGCATCAAGAGATTGGTCACGGCACTGACTGCCGTCACACTGAGGGATGCCTTGCGGGCTTTACGCAAGGCTGCGGCGGCCAAAGGCCGGCGCGAGTTCGATGGATACCCCTTCGGGTCATTGACAAAATGATATCCGCTATCTGCGCAGCCAGTGACGACGATACTGCCGTCTTCTTGCTGTCCGGGTTTTGTCTTAAGAATACGCGGATCGTGAACAAAGCGGTCCCGTTCCACAGCACACTGTAATATGCCGTGTCTGCACCCGTTCCGAACGTCCGTAGAAGGTCGCCATTGAATCTCACGGCGCTGATAACAGAACCATCATCGAGAGTAGGCGGCGCGTCGAATGCCGCCCCTGTCGCCACTGGTCGGTCGGGTTCGACCCAGGCTGCGTCCGCGAGAGGAGAGCCCACGCCCCCTCCTCTCGCACTCTCTTCGCGCCCGATATGATGCAGAAAGCATCGGCGACATGGGTATAGCGGGCATTGGTCCGCGGAGAGACGCGTGCGGGGTCCGATGGTAGAAAGTGAGTCTGTCAAAGTTTGACATCTATTGCCATCTGTTGAAGCTTGTCCGATACTGGACGACAACGAAAGGAACCCCCATGCCGAACGTCGCGCTTGGAACTCACTACGAGGCATTTGTGAAAAAGCAGCTGGAATCCGGCCGCTATAACAACGCCAGTGAGGTTGTCCGCGCGGGTCTGCGGCTACTGGAAGACCATGAGACGGCGCGTGAGCGGTGGCTCAATGAAGAAATCCCGCGGCGTTATGAAGAGCTGATGCAGAATCCGTCCACAGGCATCCCGGCCAAAACCGTGCGTGCCCGATTTGAGGCCAAGCGTCGACAACATGCGGCGGAAGCCAAGTAGGACATGGCCTACCGGATTATCTACCATCCCAAGGCGGAAGCGTAACTCGACAAGCTTTAGGCCGATATAGCCGTGGACGCGGGTACACCCATCGCTGGAGAGTATGTCGACGCTGTGATCACATACATCGAAGGGCTCGAGACCTTTCCTGAGCGTGGCACCGTGCGGGAAAGCGCCATCCCCGGCCTGCGGATCATCGGCTACCGGCGCAACGTCAGCATTGCATTTTCGGTCCGCGGCGATGAGGTGGTCATTCTCGGCGTGTTCGCGCGCGGCCGTGACATCAATGACGAGATTCTTGAGGAACGTAATCAATAGCGGGGTCTGGTCGGCCAACCGAACAGCCCAGGCTACTTCTGCCCTGAAATTTGCCAAACCGCTGACGCGGGCCGAATCCGATCTTCGTCTCGCTAGAAGCGTACAGGCGGGGTCGAGTGGCATTCGGATGAAATGGAAGAACGAGCTGACGAATGTGGGACGAGCGGATTGTCACCCGTTTGGTCGCCCGGGCTCAACGCCGCCGGATCGGGATCCCCATATGGCGTTCATATTCCTGCTCTGGAACGCCATATGATCCACCAGCGATGTCCTCCAGCTTTAGCCGATCCAGGACTTTGATGTTGCCGCGCGTTGCCTTTATCGCGTGGACACCTTCCAGGATGTGAATTTGATCTGTGACGCCAGAGCGGCGTACCCCGAGCATTAGCGACAGGAACTCGTGGGTGAGCGGCAGATCGTCGTCTTGCACACGGTCGTGGCACATCAGGATCCAGCGTGCCAAACGCTCAGGCATGTTGTAACGGGCATTGGCAAGAGCGGAATGCGCGAGCTGCAATTCGCAACAATGGACATATCTGAGGAGCAGGTCGTTTGCAGAGGGAACCTGCTCGACTGCGGATAAAAGCGCAGATACCGGAACTGAGATTCCGCTTCCCTCGACCTGAATGAATGTCCTGTTCGGGGTCTGGTTCACCCTGAGAAGCACGTGCGCACCGGCCATGCCGTCATGCCCGATATGCCCGACTTCCACCGACTCATCGTCCGAGTTTGTCGCCACCAGCGACGCCAGCCCTCGCTCCAGGAAGTAAACCACTTCCGTTGGCACATCGGGCGCGATCATCTCAAACTTCAAGGGAAGCTCAACCGGCCGCATGTGGGGTTGCAGCATTTCGAACGCTTCAGGAGGAAACGCGCGAAGGAGAAGATTTCGAATTCTTGACTGCGAAAAGTCGAACATAGCCCAGCCTCCGGCGGGATAGAGCCCGACCTCATGCCGACCTGTGGCGAAGTGTCAGCAATAACAAGTTTATGCGCCAGACTGCCTTGTCCGGCCAAGAGCCGCAGGCCTTTTGTCCGTTTCTGACAATCTTAAGATGCGGCGGCCCTTGCTGTGGCTAGGCTTGCGTTGTCAATGATCTGAACGGCGGCCGAAAAGGAAAGAACGATGACCGTGAAACCGTCCTCATCCGTGACGTTCATGATCCACCCCGAAACGTCGGTTTCGGTCAGCATAGAACCCTTCAATCGTTCGGCGATGGTCTCGATCGCCTCACTCCGGGCACTCTGAAGATCAGGATGCTCGGAGCCGACATTGTCCGGCAAGTGAACGCCGTCATGGAGATTGAAGAAATACCGCGCCATTGTCGCTCCTGTGCAGGCAAGAGCGAAACGTGATCTCTCAGCCATCCGCGCCCGTGATCAATGGCGGATGATGTAGCGTTTATAACGACCAATAGTGCTTTAATAAAGGCTGGGCAAAGTGGGCGAACGAGCGGGCCGGCGAGAGAACAGCGGCTTGGGACCGTCCGGAGGTGGAGCATCTATGGACGAGGGTTCTTAGCTCTCTTTCCGACCCGCCACTCGGTCTGCGGCAGGCGCCGGATCTCAACCGACTAGACTATGCGAATGGATTCGAAAGCGCCTCGGTCGGAAATCGTACACAGCTACAGAGAATATGGCATATCCAACCCAGTTGCAGCATAAGCCGTGACCACGTCGGAACAGTGAGCTCGAGGCTCTTTTTATGCAGGAGGGATGATGGATTTGTCTTCTCAGGATCGAGTGCGGAATCTCTTGCTTCGTGCCGCTGATCCCGATGCTTTCGCCATCCTTGCTGCTCAGATGGCGCCAGTTGATCTGCCTCTCAGGTTGACGCTTGTCGAGAAGGACACCCCGAACGAGTTTGTCTATTTCCTGGAGCGAGGCTTGGCCTCCGTGGTTGCAATCACCTCTGACGAGGAAATGGTGGAGGTCGGACACATTGGTTACGAGGGCGCGGCCGGTTTACATACCGCATTGCACGTTGACCAGTCTCCATCGAAGACGTTTATGCAGGGTGAAGGTCATGGCTACAAAGTTCCAGTGGCCGCTGTGCGGTCCGCTCTCGCCATTGTTCCTTCCTTCCGGGCGCTCTTGCTGCGATATATCCATTGTTGCAACATTCAGCTTTCCTACACAGCACTCGCCAATGCCCGCTTCAGCATCTACGAACGCTTGGCCAGGTGGTTGTTGATGTGTCACGACCGGTTGGGAGACGATCTCGGACTGACGCACGAGTTCCTGTCAATCATGCTTGGCGTTCGCCGCTCTGGCATTACTGACCAACTTCACCTGCTGGAGGGAATTGGTGCGGTAAAGTCGACTCGAGGCAATATTCGCATCGTCGACCGTGGCAAGTTGCAAGAGATCGCAGGTGGTAGCTATGGCGTAGCGGAAGGCGAATACGAGCGCCTCATTGGATACCCAATCAGGATAAGCTAATTGTCACCAAAAGATCGTCGGAGGTCCACAATCGCAGGGGCCACTAGCCTTGCCGGCGGATCGTATCCGCGAAAGGCACGCGCAGTACGACGTCGCCGCGATCATCCCGGATCTGCACCACCTTGTGGGACACGTCTTCGCCTCGCAAGATTGCCTCGCTCATGAGATAGCGCGCATCGGACACCGCCTCCGAACGGGCCGTATCCAAGGATGGAAGGTCAGTGCCCTCTTCGTCGGCAACGATATTGCTGCCCGATACGACATCAAAAAAATATCTCGGCATTCTTGCCTTTATCCGATCGACGCTATCACAGAAGCTCTGCTTGCACTCCAGAGACGTTTGGCGGGACTTGCCCATCCTATACCGTTTCCGCCGATCGTGGCGAAAACCGTTCCTTACCTTTCTCGACAGCGCTGCTTCAAAAACACGATTACGACAAATTTCTGAAGCGTGGTAGGGTGCACGAAGTGAGAAATGTCAGAAACGGACATAACGGCATCCTCCGTAGCATTTCCTCCGGTGTTGCCACATAAGCTACCTATTGCCGCTCTCAGCAGTGGCATGAGCCCGGGCTCTCCCCCGACGGGACGAGCCGATGGTTTCGCCGCAGCAGACGGACATCCGAAATCGACTTCTGAGGGTTGTTGCTCAGGATACGTTTGCGAAGTTGATTCCGCATCTGGAATTTGTCGAGCTACCGGTCAAACACGTGCTCGTCGAAGCAGATGTGGCAAACTCTCATGTCTACTTCCTGGAGGGCGGTCTTGCGTCGGTCGTTGCCTCAACGGTTGACGACGAGGCGGTCGAGGTAGGGCATGTTGGCCACGAAGGTCTCGCCGGGCAGCACGTGCTGATGATGACGCAGCAGACACCCACTAAGACGTTCATGCAGGCGGCCGGGTCGGCTTACCAGGTGCCGGTGAGTGCTTTCCTCGCCCTAGCTACGGCGGATCTACCATTTCAGCATCTCTTGCTTCGCTACGTCCACAGCTGCGGGATCCAGCTTGCGCATTCCGCGCTGGCAAACGCCCGTTACAATGTCTACGAACGACTGGCTCGCTGGCTACTAATGTGCCATGATCGGTTGGGAGACGAACTTCCCCTCACGCACGAATTCCTGTCGATCATGCTTGGTGTGCGTCGGTCGGGAGTGACCGACCAGTTGCATCTGTTGGAAGGTACGCAGGCGATCAAGGCTCGCCGCGGCCATATTACAGTTCGTGACCGCTCTAGGCTCGAGGAGATCGCCAGCGGATGCTACGGGGTTCCGGAGCGCGAATATGAGCGACTAGTAGGGACAACGATCCGGCAGTAGATACGCGCTGCTGTCCAAAGCGACTGCTGGAATGACGCGGCAGTCACAGTAGCAACGGACGCGCCTCGAGGGGAAATGTCATGTCGCTTGGTGGTAAGGAAGGTCGGCCAGCCGCGTGCGGCCCCACGGCCGATTCAAGTGAAGAATCGTCTTGAGAGAAGTCGAAAGCCGGAACCCTCGGCCTCTTCCTCGGTTCGCTGTCTTGCACGAACCCGATGAAGGATGGCAGATGTCAAACGCCACGCAAGACGATGACCGCGATAGAAAAAATAGCGGTGCAAGCTCCAGCCATTTTGGTCGCTCCCTTGAAAGCGGCGCACAGAGGATGGATGCCGAGAAAATCGCATCCGCGACCGAAGAAGGAGAGATATTGAATGTCTATCGACTGGAGCCAGTAGCGCCCCCATATGATTACAGGTGGGACAATGCTCCTCCAGTGGGGAAGGTCGTGGTCGCCGCAAGAACGGCAGGTGATGCCCGCATCGTTGCGGCAGGTCACGAGCATGATTTTCTCGATGTTGCTTCGCTGCCCGGCGAAGATGTCACGACACGGCACGCCAGCGCGTTTCGAGATGAAAAAGCTTATACAGTCATCGAAATCCAGCACGCCAAAGCTGGCTTGACGCGTAGAGTGTTGCTGGGCCCGGCGTTCGGCGACACGATAAACTCGACCGAAAGCTGAGAGCTCGAACAGCGGCCCCCTCGAATGCTCCGGCGTCTCGAGAGTTCCGCCGGTCGCGCTACCTACAATGCGCGTTGCGATCAATATTGCTCTCAACCAAAGCCGGCTACCATCGCCGCCTCTGGGAAGATGAGCGCTGGAGGGCTTCCTCGCATCGGCGCAGCTTCCTGCCTTGATGTTGTGCGGGGACCTGCACGTCAAGAAGCCGTCGCCGGAAGGGTGCCTAATACACTCGCTGGTTCACGTTCCGCAACGGGTCAAGCGGGCGCCGTACGAGATCGTACGGAGCGCTTCCTTCAGGAACGTAAGATCTGGGCAGATGTTCCTCTGATGTAACAGGAGGAAGAAATGCACGACTGTGAGCATGAAACAGGCTTTACCGACGCAGAACTTCTCAAACATATTCCCGCAGTCCGGCAATTCGCGCGCCGCTTTCATGCCGCACCGACCGATGTGGACGATCTCGTCCAAGAGACATTGACAAAGGCGATTGCGAATTCAGCAAAGTTTCGGAGGGGGACCCAATTACGGTCTTGGCTATTTACGATCATGCGGAATAGCTTTTGCTCGAAATACAGCCTTGCCAAACGCGAGTCGGTCGGGCTAGCCGAGGATTCGGCAGCGTGGATCATTATCCAACCGTCCCAAGAGTGGAGCGTCCGCGGGCGAGAGCTTGAAAAAGCTGTCGCTGCTTTGCCAGAGCATTATCAAACTGCTTTGGAACTGATCGTGGTCGATGGCGAGACTTATGAAGATGCTGCACACCGGTGCGGATGCCCAGTGGGTACCATGAAAAGCCGGGTCAACCGCGCCCGCTTGCAGCTTTCCAAGCTTCTGATTGCCGACGCCATTTCGATTGATTAGCTGGCGTCGTTGCCGCTTTTTCAAAGATATTAACGGACACGGATGTAGCTTCCGGAGGACCTCGGACGGGACGGTGCCGCGGCAGCAGCAATGTCCTGAACGGATAAAACTGTGTCTCTTGAAAAGCCGGCCACCGCCACCGTCTGGGGCCGGAAGGATCTGCGTCTCGACGACAACGCGGCGCTGCACGCCGCGATCGAGGGCGGCGGCCCGGTCATCCCGGTCTATATGCGCGAGCCGGCACAGCTGAGCATCGGGCCGCTCGGTGCCGCAGGCCTGGTGCTGCACCATTCGCCTACCGCGCTCAAGGCATCGCTGAAGTCTCTGGGCAGCGACCTCATCCCTCATCCTCATTTCCGGAAGGGCCGGCGTGCTCGCCGATCTCGCCCGCAAGACCGATGCAAAAACGGTCTTCGTCAACCGCGCCTATGAGCGGACGCTTTTTCGATCGCGACATTCCCACCGCATTGAAGAAGCGCGGTCTCGCTATCAAAGCGTTTCACGGCCAACTCCTGCACGAGCCGAAATCCATCCGCACCGCTGCGGGAAACGCCTTCAAGGTGTTTGCGCCATTCTTGAACGCGCTGCAGAAGGCGGGCGAGCCGGTCGAACCCATCGACGCGCCAACGAAAGTCCCGTCGCCGGGCCTCTGCCGACGTGAACCTCGCTGACTGGGCTTTGCTGCCGCCGAAACCTGATTGGGCCGCGGGATCCGGAAAAACCTGGGCACCCGGTGAAGCAGGCGCACAGGAAGGGCTGCGCGACATCATTGATCGTAAGCTGTACGGTTACAAGCGCGGCCTCGATCTGCCGTCGACCGGTGCCGCACCGCTCCTGTCGCCTCACCTGGCGCATGGCGGAATCTCGCCGGCTCGCATCTGACATGCGCTACAGGGCCTGCCCGCCGCTTCTGAGGTTGTTGTCCATTTCCGCCGCGAACTCGCCCGGCGGGACTTCAGCCATAACCTGCTTATCGAGTTCCGAACTTCAACTGGGACGACAGGTCCCGTGGCCGCCGTCGCTCACTGCGGCAATGGATCACCGCCCCCAAAGGACCTGATCGCGCTAATAGCGGTGGACTGATCACGACCACCAAAAGCTCTACCGACATCAGCGTAGGCAAGGTAAAATTTCTGACGGACTTCCCACATGAGGAGACGACGTGCCGCGACGACGCTCTTCAAGGCGGAGCGCCCGACGATATCACGATAAGGAACACCTAATTCGGCACAGCGCTTTTTGATATAGGTCACCTCCGGTCGGACCAGCTTGTTCGCAAGATGGAACTGGTATGCACGGACGTGCGCGTCGAAGGAAATGGTCGACCTCTTCCACAGCGGCGGGCGGCTATTGCTCTCGATCCTATGCGTCTGCGCTGAGCCTGCTCGACGGACGGCAGACGCCAATCTGCTTTGTCGAAGCTTGTGCGCCTGCAGAAGCTGAGCCTGATAGGGGGTAGGCTTGGGATATTGGACGGTCATCTTATAATCGTAAGTCAGCATCGTCGGCGTTGGAGCCAACACCGAGGGGCACTATCTGAGAAGAAGAGTGGAAGGCACACGTCGGCGCGAGCCGACAGCCCGTTCCCCATGCTTCCATATTTGACGATCCAGCCGCAATGGAGCCAGAGACTCCTGATCGCACCGGCTAAGTGTAGATTCGGAACAGGTTTTTCAAGAGGTACAGCCGAGCGCCATCGTTGCGAACTGCAATATTGGGTGCCGCCGCGGGGTTTGCGAAAAGCCGTGTTGCCTAAGCGGCCGTCGCCTGCGCAGCAAGCAAGGGCGTGCGCGAAGTCCAGGTGGCGGCCGCTCACGAATCGGGCCTACGAAGTGCCATGTGCGAACTCATCGCCACGACCAGTCGGCGGCCGGAATTTCGCGTGGCGTTCGGCAAGTCTCGGCAAACCCTTCGAGAGATTAAGGAGCTGCTGGGCGACCGGGTGCACTACCTCCCCTTCACGCTGGGTCATGCCTTGATCGCAATCATCCTGGCGGGAAATAATCACTGGCCTAATGTATATTTACCGGTACTTGCGGAGGCTTGACGGGCTCGTTGCATGCGATGCGGGCATCTCTTCGTTCACCTACCCTCGACGCAACGAAGCTCAACCTACTCCCCTCAACGAAATACGCTCCTGCTTGGACGCACCCCACCAGTCGTTCCAAGATTGGTTCTTCGTGCCTCATCTCTATGGAACTAATCGCAGCAACACCCCCGCATATTCCGAGACCTCCGAAGGTTCCATAAAACCTTGGTCCGCCGCGGCCGCCAGACAGAGCAACATCGCGGCATCCCAAGTCGTGACCGCGCCGAGGTAGAATGAAGGGAATTTCCTCGCCCTCGGGAGGCTCGTCGCCGGAAACAGCAGCTTCGCGCTGAGCAGGAAACTACTGTGATGCAAGCCCATTTCGTCGACGCGTATACCGCAAAACTGTCCGAACTTCATGACCTACAGCAACCTCCAGGTTTCGCAATCATTGCGAGTGCCAAGGGCCGATGATCGGAATGTCAGCCTCTCGCGCGGCGGCAAGGAGAGCAAATCGTGCTTGTTCAGGATCCGCTTGCCCTTTGAGTGCGGCCAAGCACAAGCGGAGCGCGGCTTCACGGCGGCCGCGGTTCGGTGGCCACTCATCGGCAAGCACCCACGCGGCATCTTTTGCGCTCCCGGGGAAGCTCGATGGTGTGACCGACGGAGATAAGCAGGAACAAGGGCCGGCTTCGGCAGCCGTTGCCGTCGGTTTGCCGTGGTTGAAAACGTGACTTACATCTGTTCTTGTTGCGCTCCGCCACCCGGCTTGGCCGGACCGAGTACCGGTTTCTGCCCTAGAGCCGCCGTCATCGGCATTGGCCGGAACTGGCCCTTCCCATCCATGGAAGATCCCTGCGACCAACGACCGGCTACCGGATCGCTGCCATCCGCTTGGAAGCCGAGGAAGGCGTAGCTGAACTCCTGGTTTTCCTGCTCCTGCGAAAAACTGTTCGGAATCGGGAAGGCGCCGGTTGGGCCGCCGAGCTCTTCGAGCGCTGCCATCCACTGGTTCTGGTGCATCGTGTCGCGGGCGATTAGGAAAGACAGCATGTCCTTCATGCCGGGATCGCTGGTCATGTTGTAGAGGCGGACGGCAAGTACCCGGCCGGTTGACTCGGCGGTAACGTTGGCCGTCATGTCTGCGGCAATGTTGCCGCTCGCATAGATATGCGACATATCGAACGGCACGCCATCTGAATCGACCGGCATTGCTGACAGGCCAGCAGACAGCAGGTTCTTCAGGTTAATACCCCCTAGCACCGCGCCGCCGACCGGATCGGCTGCGACCTCTTCCCTAAGCTTAAGGGGAGCGCCCTCAAGGTTCATCGCAACTGCCGTCGCCAGCATCTCGATATGGCCGAGTTCCTCGGCCGCCGTGTTCATCAGCAGATCCCGGAACTTCGGATTCCCGCGGGCACCACATGCTTGGAAGAAATATTGCATGGCAACCCGGATTTCGCCTTCAACCCCGCCGATCGCCTGCTGCAGCGCTCGGGCGAACAAAGGATCGGGGGTCTCGACGCGAACTGGATACTGCAACTTGCCGTCGGTGTAGAACATGAAGATCTCCTTTTCTTGATGAGGAGCCGCTCGAACAGTCGAGGTCGGCCGGAGTTTCGTGGATGGCCCAATTTTTTTGTCGCCACGCGTCATCGGGGATGAAACTTCACGCAGCCGATCCTGTTTGCTGCACTTCGTTCAGGAGATAATCATGGTTGTCCAACTCTCGCTTGAAGACTGCGATCTTGCCCCCACAACCGAAGCTGGCTCCAGCACACTGGCCGTCAGTCACGACCTGTCCTATCTGCGCCTGTCGATTGTCAACGTTGTTTTTTACGGCGACCCGTCCGAGGGTAATCACTGGGTGCTGATCGACACGGGATTGCCGGCGTCTGAAAGCGCAATTATCGAGGCAGCCGAGCATCGTTTTGGCCGGGAAGCCCGCCCCGCCGCCATTCTCATGACCCACGGGCATTTCGACCATGCCGGCTCGTTGGAAAAGCTGGCGCGCCGATGGGACGTTCCAGTTTATGCCCACCCGCTGGAATTTCCCTATCTGAACGGGCGTTCGTCCTATCCGCCCGCCGACGCCCTTGTCGGCGGCGGCGCAATGGCTCTTCTTTCGCCGCTGTTTCCGCGATTGCCTGTGAACGTTGCGCACTGGCTTAAAATGCTCCCAGCCGACCAGAGCGTCCCGGAGATGCCGGGATGGAAATGGCTGCACACGCCTGGCCACACACCGGGGCATGTTTCGCTGTGGCGTGAGGAAGACCGCACGCTGGTCGCTGGAGATGCCATTGTGACCACCGGTCAAGAATCAGTCTACGAAACCCTCACCCAAAGGCCAGAGATGCACGGCCCGCCCCGCTATCTGACATCGGATTGGGAAGAGGCCGAACGGTCGGTCGCGCTCCTCGCCGCCTTGAAGCCGGAACTTCTGATCAGTGGACACGGGCGTCCCATGAAGGGCGCGCACATACGCCAGCGCCTGCACGAACTGTCGAGCAGTTTTGGAGAAATAGCGGTCCCCAAAGGACGCGCGTATGCGCGCGATCCGGCGAAACCCGGCAAGAGCAGCAATGACGCCTACAGATAGAAAGCAGACAACAAAAAAAGGAGGAGCGAATGGATGGGAGAAATGAGGCGATCCGGCTGCGCGCATACCCGTTTGGGAAGGCGGGGTGTCCTGAAGGTCGCGATGCGAATCACTGGCGACGGGCTCGGGAGCAGCTTGACGCCAGCTCGTCGCCGGTTCCCGCGGCCCGATGGAGAAAGGGGACGCCTTTGACCGTACGTCTCCGTACGGAAACTATCGTCGCGGCCGCGAGTTCGGGCAGCTTCGCGCCGAACAAGGAGAGGCTGATGCAAGTGTATTTTCTCCACCTCAACCTAGCGCAGGAACATGTGGTTGATACTGACGGAGTGAAGCTTTCCGATCTGGAGGCTGCCAAAAGTGAAGCTCGCGAGACCATCCGCGAACTCGCAGCGGAGTACATCAAAATGGGCAAGCCACTCACACTGTGGAGCATTCGTATCTGCGATTCGGACGACCGCCTTCTGGCCGAGGTCGCCACCGCAGAGGCGCTTCACGAATTCATTGCACCTGTTTTCGACGGACCGCAGGGCCTCGACAGTCACGCATAACTGGGCATTGGCGAACGCTCATGCGGTTGCGCCGGGAACAGCACGCTCCATGGAAGTTCGGGTTGCTCAACTCAAGGGAGAACCCACGAACGCACGGGCTCCGTCAGAGACCCTGAAGGTAGAGTTGCATCGCTGGATGTCGCTCATCATGAAGCCCATCGAGGATGCTCGGATCCTGGGCGAGAAGGTTGCCAAGGGCGAAATTGTCGCCACCCTTGCGCTCAAGCCGGTTGCCAGTTCCAGTGACGGACGCACAGATCCCAGCGGCTTGCCGTTTCCAAGGGGCCACCCTTGATGCAAGGTTATTTGGGGCTGCGTATGGATCCCACGATCTTGGGTAGTGAAGCAGACCTTAGCCCGTGGCCTCCCACGTGCTGCGCCAGAAGGCGGCGTCGAGGTGTGGACCTTCACCCGCTTGTTCACCAAGACACAATCCGGAGTCACGGAAACAAACTGCGCCTGATAAAGCTCTGCTACCGCAGTGGCCGTGTGGCCATACCCTCCTGCGGGAGAGGCCTTGCACGGCACCTCTGCCGTTGCGGGCCCGGCTGAGACTCTGGGATCGAGCTGCGAGCTGACCGCTCGGTGTCCTGTGATGTACTGTCGGGGCCTCCCACATGGCACAGCTGTAGCTGTCTCGCAGCTAATGAATGCAGTTCCTCCAGCAGCCCAAGACGCCGTGCGGGCGCGGACGGAATTGGGGAACCTTCCTTCTCCGTTCGTCTCAGCTGATTTGGTCCGATAACGCACTCAACCAGACACCTTAGCTCAACTGTGTATTGTGCTTCCACGTACTCCAGAGCTAGGAGAGACAGCTATGTCGGGTGATTATCCTTTATTTCCGCACGCAATGAACACGCACGATCTGAGAGCGATGCGAGATGCGGTGCGACGTGCCCTCGAACTAAGCGAGGAAACAGACGGCGCGAAGAAAGAACAGCTCGCAAAAATCGTCTACCGCTTCTATAGGCGCGGTCTGGCTGATCCGGAGAAATTGGCGGGCATGGCAGTGTTCTTGTCCAGTTCTCGCACATTTCGCCGAGAGACATCGCATACGGATGTTGAGGCCAAGATAGCCGCCGGGAACCCATCGTTGTCGTAGCGCAGGCTTGTTGGCTACAGTAAACGGTGACCTGGTTCACTCGGTTTTGGCATCGTGGTTTGGTCATGCCACAGGCACTCCGCCTTCGTCCAGACGCCGGCACCGCATGACCCGGCAACAGTGTCGTTGATATCTTCTTGGTCGGCTGGCGCCGCACCAGGCTCCAGACGTCATCTTCGACCGACGGCGAAACGGGGCACGGCTTCAGCCGTGATCGTGGGAGAGACCGCATTGGAAAACGGCTTGCCGATCTCCGTAGCACGCTCGCTGGGCAAGCTGGCGACGCAGCGGAAAGTGCGGTGACATACATCGCTCCTAAGGCTGGCCAGTTCGCACGGCAATTCCAAAAGGAAAGTTACGGTCTCGGCAAGGCTGCCCAAGGGAACCCTTCGGCAGCAACTGGAGCCATCGTCGGTGTCATGCTGCTTGGGGCGGCGGTAGCTTGGCTGTTAATGACGGGTGGCGGAGAGAGGGACGAGTGACTCTTTTCAGCTGTCCAAAATTCACCTTGCAAAAGGGATGGCGTTCCCAAGCGCCACCCCCAAACCTGCTGATCATGGCGAAATAGATCTGCCCCCAAACGCTTTTGTCTCGATGGCTTTGAGGTCGATGTCATGTTCCGGCCAAAACCGAGATTTTTCGTAACGGAAGATCCCCTTCCGGTAGTAGCCGACCCCGGGCGTCGACACGAGGAGCGGCGTCGCAATCCCCTTGAAATTCATCGTGAAGTGATAGCCCGACTTCACCACCACGAAATCGACGGACTTCAGATTAATGCCCTGGCTCGTGAACACGGCCGGGTCGTGACTAAAGGCAGGTTTGGTGGTGAGAATCACGAACACCCGTTCCTCGACCAGAACGACAGCTGCGCTCCCAAGGGAGCTTGCCTCCCCACCATGGAACGGCCCGGCGAGCGTATATGCGCCGTCGCTCAGGTGGATCACTTTCCCGGTGATCCTGCGCGACGATAGTCCCGGCGAAATCTGTCCGCCGACGTCGAGCGTGACCGTGGCGCCCAATCCAGCATCCTGTGCGTGTTTTACGCTGACGGCATCGGTGATGGTCAAGGCACCTCTAAGCTCAGCGAAATGGTCCAGCACCTCCGCCAGCAAAACGGTGCTGTCACCGGGCGCGCCGGCCAGGATCCGGTCACCCATGTCGGCCATGACATACGGGCGGTTGGCCGGTTGCGATCGCGCGATCTCGAAGGCATCCCGTATCTCGAAAAGATCATCGACGAAACGTTCCCGGTTGTCCCAGAACGCCCATGCGAGCTCCTTGGCCACCTCCAAGGCGAGCAAAACGGCTCCATCAGTCATGACCGTTACCACCTGCCCGATATTGTAGTCGTCCGCATAGCGGAAGACGTTGTAGATGGAGATATCGACAATGCCGCTTGTTCTGGCTGCAAGCTCTCTAGCCCTGTCGTGGATCTCGCCAAGCGGCCCAATCGCGGTTTCGCCGGCGCCTGGCAGGATCATCGGCACCCGGGCACTGATCACGACCGGTCGCAAGTCGCCTTTTAAAACCTGCAGGGTCAGCTCTGCGGCTCGCATGCCGCATTCGACGACGTCAGAATGCGGGTTTTCCTTACAGGCAATGCAGATGTTGGTGTTTTCCAGCATCGAGTCGGTCAGGTGCGCATGCAGGTCGAGACCGATTCCAATTGGCACTAAGGGGCCGACATGTCGCCTGAGATAGGCCAGCAGATCTCCCTCCAGGTCGGCGAGCTCGGTCGAAGCCGCCGCGCCGTGCAGATCAAGGATGATTGCATCAGGGTGCGACGCCTCGATCCGCTCGAGCAGTTCCTTGCGGATCGCTTGATAGAACTCGTGGTCGACGAGACCGCTTGGCGGGCCTGAAACGGAGATCAGCGGCAGGATCTCGACGTTCGCTTGCCTGAGGTACCGGATAATGCCTCCCAATGTCGAGCCGGCACATTCAAACACCGCTTCGCCCCGTTGTATCTCGAATTGGTCGGCGGTGGCCGGTTGCGGATTGAGGCGATTGGACTCGTGATATAGACGGCCGACGGCAATCCGTGGCCTCTGGCTGGGCACGTTCATATTTCCAGGCCTTCTGTTCGGTTGAGGGGCTAGATTAGAATTTGTCGGAGCGGAGTGAAACGCAGGGACGAGAAATTTGGAGGGGCCGCGCGGCCTTGAGCTGGCTTTGCCCGTCCGGCACAATCGGCCGATCTGAACAGACTGTTTTTTCTCGCGTGTGGCACCCATATTCGCCGTCGCCTCACGCGCGGCCGGAGCTGTTCGCATGAGGCGCTTTCTGCTCGATCGCACAGTCTGCGAAGAGGGTGAGGAAGGCATTCAAGACCAGCTAACCGATGCCTATCGTGGAAAGGTCCGTCCGCTTTGTCTCTGCTGCGAACCGCCGGTCCCGATGTATGTGGCCAATATCGGTGACCAGCTGGTGATCAAACGCATGCCGCTCTCGGGCGGCAAACACGATCCGGCCTGCCCTTCATACGAACCGCCCTACGAATTGTCAGGCCTTGGACCGTTGATGGGGGGCGCGATCAAGTTCGATCCGACTGCCGGCACCGCATCGCTAACGCTGGATTTCTCACTGTCGAAACGCGGCGCGGTCGCAAGATCAAACGAGAGCGCCGCGCCAGCCGACAGCGTGAGAAACGAGACCAAAAAATTGTCCCTGCGCGGGCTACTGCATTTCCTCTGGCATGAGAGCGGGCTGACGGAATGGACGTCGCATTGGACAGGCAAACGGCACTGGTGGCAGGTCTATCAGCATCTGAGCGAAGCCGCTCGGCTGATGGAGGTTCGTGGGCAGGTACTGGCCGACAGGCTGCTCATTCCCGAACCGTTCCGCGCCGGTGACAGGGCGGCGATCGAACAGCGCCGGGCCCAAAAGCTTACCGGCCTCTTCCAGGCAGCAGCCGGTTCGAAAAAGCTGATGGTGCTGGTTGGGGAGATCAAGGAGTTCGCGGGGGTGCGCAACGGCCGTCAGGTCGTGATCAAACACATGCCGGGCTTCCGGCTCTATCTCGAAGAGCCCGCTTGGCGGTCCCTGCAACGGCGGTTTGAAACGGAACTGATGCTGTGGCAGAGCACCGAGACATCGCATCTGATGGCGATCATGACGATCGGGGGCACGCCAGCCGGCATTGCCACCGTCAACGAGATTGCCCTGATGGCGGTGACCGAACACTGGCTGCCGATCGAGAGCGCCTATGAACAGCTGCTGGTCGGTCGCCTCGGCCGCCTGCGCTCCAAGTCGGTAAAGGGGTTGAGGTTCGATCTCCCGCGCATTCACCCGCTCGCAAATGCGATCCTGCCCGAAGCAAGGCCCCTGCCCTGCGCGCTTTATATCGTCCCACCGGATGCCGGCGATGACTTCCAGGCAGCCCTGGGCGAGATGATCGACGCGCGGCCGGATCTTGGATCCTGGATCTGGCGGGTCACCGAGGGTGACATGCCGCCGCTGCCGGCCTAGGCCGTCAGCCTATTCGTCCTCGGCACTGTCCAGCAACCCGTCATAGACCTCCAGGAGCGCATTGGTGATTGCCTGCCCGAGGGCGTTTCCCGCGTCACGAAGTTCTCCCTCGGTGCCGTCCCGCGCGGCTTTCGCCAGCTCGAACCCCTGTTCGCCGACGATCTGCTTGGCGGCCTCGATCGCCCATAGGCCGAAATCTCCGCGGTTGTCGATCGTGAATGCGTCGTCCATTGCCGTCTACCCGTTGATGGAAAGCGACTTCTATGGCGTCTCCTCAATGATCGCCAGCATTCATCAAAGTCGTGAATCGAAGCGCCTCCACCGATTCATAACTGTCGTTGGACGCGCTGGCGTCTCTTCGTCATCGTTCGCCCATGGCGACTTACCCCTTCCGGCTCTATTGCCAGCGCATCGACGCGACGAAAAACATGGCACGGTATTATGCCCTCTCCATGCAGCCGACCCTGTTCGGAGAGATCGCCGTGGTGCGCCGCTGGGGCCGGATCGGATCGCGCGGCGGCGAAAAGACCGAGGTGTTCGCAACCGAGCGTGAGGCTGCGATGCATTTCCTGGATCTCGCCCGCAGGGAACGTCAGAAAGGCTATCGACCGGTTGGAAACTGTGGAAATCCGGGGTTGCTGAACGCTTCTTCGCCATCGCGTCAATGACAGGCCGACATCCACCTGTCAGGGATTTCGGATCAACTTCGATGCGGAGAGAAAAAATGACGACGACAAACGAAATCGCCGACAAGATCGCAGGTGAGCACGGGCTAACCAAAGCACAGGGCAAGGCGATTGTCGAAGCGGTGATTGCTTCGATCACCGATGCAGCGATTGCCGGCAATGAAACGAGCCTTCCGGGGTTCGGCAAGTTTAAAATCAAAAACACGCCGGAACGCGAAGCTCGCAATCCGGCCACAGGCGCGACGATCAAGGTGGCGGCTGCTAAAAAGCTCGCCTTCACGCCGGCCAAGGCCCTCAAGGACGCGCTGAACAAGTGATCTTGTGAGCAGGCATAAAAATAGCCCGGCTTGTGGCCGGGCTGTTATGTTTCGAAATATGCGGCTCAGCAGGGAGCAGCATTGTTCAGCAGATCCTGAACGATCGTTTCACTGACCGGTCGGATTGCTTCACGGCTATGATCGTCCAGCAGCCGGTGAAAAATACCCGATGCGAGCGGCACGAAATCAAAGCCTTGACTGACAGCTGCAGCGCGCAAGGCTGCAAGCGTTTCGAATTCCTGAAATTCCGTACCAAGCCAAAGTTCGAGATCCTCGCCATCGGAAGTGGCGAAAGCCTGAAGAAAGAACGTCTGCAGAGGGCGGTCATAGCCGATAGTGGCGTCTGGGTCAGCGTGACGTGAAGCGATTTTCGTCACGGTGGTGGTATAGCGGCTCATGGGGAGATCCTTTGTTGCCGGTTGCTGGCTCGGAGAAGAAGCCGGCCCCGCTAGGAGGCCGGCAGTCCCAGTCAGGCCGGGCTGTTCCAGAGGATGACCTTCTTGCCGGGCTCGCCGCCGGGCGCCGGGGCGACGTTGCCGAAGATGACGCCGATCTCGGGCGCTTCGAGCTTCGTGGAGATGTATTCCTCGCCGGTCTGGCGGGAGATGCGGTTCCAGCCCGCGCCGATCTCAAAGCCGGTCTTGCGGTGGATGATGCGGTAGTCCGGGGCTTCTTCGCTCGCCTTGTTGGCGTTCGGGACGAGGGCGATGGGGGCGTTGACCCGGATGGTGGCGAAGACGCCTTCGAGAGTGCCGTCGGTCTTTTCGGTGAGAGTTGCGATCGTGGTAGCCATGGGATTGTCTCCTTCGTTGCATCGGGACCATTCCCGATGGCGCCCGAAGAAGGGGCCGCGCCGCAGGCGTCACCGCAGCGTAGCGAAGGGAAACCCCTCGCGGGTTGACGCTGATCGCGGCCGGTCCCTTAGAAAGGCGACAAAGAACGGGAATGGTCTTTGATTGCGACCTCGTCAGGAGACCTCGCCGTGGCGCCCGTTTGCTGCCGCGCGGATTGCCGCGCGCGTCGCATGCGTTGGTGGTGTTCGGGTCAACGGACGCTGGCCGTCAACCAGTCGGCACATCGCGAGAGATCGGCACAGTCCTGATCCCATCCTCATCGTCAAAGACGGCTTCGGTCGGCGTCGCGCTCGAACCGCAGGCTTCTTCTGACGCGACTGCAGTTCTGCGGAGCGCAATCGAGTGACAGACCTGATTTCAAGGGATGTCGCCCCAGCGCCCGGCGGGGATGCGGGAAGTCTCAGTCGAGGCGGTTGACCCGGCCGGTTCGGCCGCGCGCCTCGGCAAACAGTCTGGCGATCTTCACCATGAAGGCTTTGCTGAAGCGGCCGACAATGTCCTGACCGGGCTCAATATACCAGGAGCGCTCGACGATATCGTAATTGTATTCGTCGACCATGATCCAGCACTGCTTCAGATCGCTTAAGCCCGCGCGCTTGCGCTCGATGTCCGGGATCTCCAATGAGGCGCGACCAGTTTGCGGCGGTTGGGTGGTGATGGCGAGAAGCGCCAGATCGGTATTTCCATCGGCGGCATTGCGGATGGCGATGACGACGCAGACAGGACGCTGCTTGCGGCCTTCGGTCTCACCGCGCTGCTGCTGCCAAGCCCAGAGGTAGGGATAGGAGATGACCTCGCCGGGTCGGAATTCACGGCTCATCGTCGTAGCCTTCGCCATGCGCCAGCCGATCGAGCGCCTCGTCGAACAGTTCCGCATGCTCGGCGGGCATTTCCGAGATATGAAAGGCGCGGCGGGGGTCGCCACCGGTGCGCATGCGCTCATAGTGATCGTAGCTCATCAGCACGAAGCGAGGCTTCTTGTGGCGAGTCAGAACAACCGGCTCGCGGCTTGCCGCATCGGTAACGTCGCCGATCTGCTTGTTGAGGTCGCCTGTCGTGAACTGCTTCATCGCAAAGATCTCCACTTCGATTCCCATATAATCCATTTTCCCCATGTTTTCCATCTTTTCCATGCATCCGGCAAGACGGCGCTCATGCGCCGTCTCCTGAAGCCTCCCAGACCGGAATGCCGAGCCGGTGTGCCTTGTCGACGAGATTGCCTGTGATGCCGTTTCCGGGAAAGACGATCAATCCGGCGGGCATGACCGACAGCATATCGTCATTGCGCCGAAACGGGGCGGCCTTGGCGTGTTTCGTCCAGTTCGGCTTGAAGGTGATCTGCGTCACCTTGCGGGCTGCAGCCCAGCATGTAGCAATCCGTTCGGCGCCCTTCGGCGAGCCGCCGTGCAGCAGCACCATGTCGGCATGCTTGGCGTGGGCCTGATCGAGCTTGGCCCAGATTCGCTCATGATCATTGTAGTCCATGCCGCCGGCGAAGGCGATCTTGGTGCCGGCCGGGATTAGCACTTCGGTTTCGGCGCGGCGGCGGGCGGAGAGAAAGTCGCGGCTATCGATCATCGCCGCCGTCATGTTGGCATGATTGACCTTGGAGCCGGTGCGTGGCCGCCAGGACGAACCGGTCTGCGCCTCGAAGAGGTCGGCCGCGTAGTCGCGCATGAACTCGAAGGCGTTGCGCCGCTCCAGGAGCGTGATGCCTTCGGCAATGAGGCGTTCGAGCTCGACACTCTTCACCTCCGAGCCGTCCTGCTCACCCTGACCGGTGCGCTGCGCCTCCTCATTGCGGTCGAGCTCGCGCTGGATGCGCTCGCCGGCGCGATGGAAGAGATTGGGGATCGACCAGAACAGGTCTTCGAGATCGGGCTCCAAGCGTGTGTCGCCGAGCATCTCGGCGAGCGCGTCGAAGATCGTGGTGATCGATGACCGGACCTGCGGCTCCTCCGGCAATGGCCGCGGATCGGGCTCGTCCTGGAAGGGACGATAGCCGAAGACCTGCATCTCGTAGATGACGCGGTCGGTCGGGGAGGACGCGTGGTGGGGCTCGAAGCCGTCGTCGGCGTGAAGGATCAGGTCCATGTGTGGTCTCCGTTCGGTGGGCCGCGCCTCTCGCGGCCTGACGGCGAACCCGGTCACGCGGGCCGAGGCCGGAACCGCAAGCGAAGCGCAGCGGCCCAGCGAAGCGCCGGGCGGCGGAGGAAGGGTTTCTTGATCCGCGAGGAATGACGGGCCATCGCATCGGCCCGAAAAGTGGGAACCGTTTTTCGGGCCGATGCGCGAAAATGGCCCGGCAGGGGAAGAAACCCGACCGACCCGCTGAAGGTCCGGAGGCCCGCGTGGTAAGGGTCGCCTCTCGACAGGCCCGCGGGCGCGCATCCACAAGGGGGGCCGGCACCCGGACCGTCCTCTCGCCCACGCGGCTGGCGCCCCCGCCCCCTGATTCCTGCGAAGCTCATTAGGGCAGAAAGGCCATCGCGTCTTCCGGGATGAGTTGCGCCCGTAGACCGGCGGTCAGCCGGGCGGGGCCCAGCCAGCGAAGATCCTCGTTGAAGTCGCCGAGCTCAGGCGACAGCACCAGCGGCAGGATTCCCTCCTCCTGTGCCCGACGGCTCAATCCCTCGATCCCATGCCGGCCGGCGGCATCCGCGTCGGCCGCGATATAGATACGCCGGCATCCGGGTGGGAAGTTGAAGGCCGCGAGATGATTGGCCGTCAGGGCAGCGACCATCGGCATGCCTGGCATCACATGTGACAAGGACAGCATGGTCTCGATGCCCTCGCCCGCTGCCAGGACCGGTACAGGATCGGTGACGGGATAGCGGAAACGGACGCCATTACCGAGCAACCCACCGAGAGCACGGCGCGGATCATCCACCTTGGCCTTGCCGACGCCGCCTGGGTCGGGGCCCGAAGACAAATACGTGCGGTGGACACCGGTGATCGCTCCGGCGGCGTCCGTCACGGCTGCGACCAACGCCGGATGGCTGGCCGTCCGGCCGGTGACGAGATCGCGATAGTAGCACGACAGGTGGAAACGTAGCGCCGCATGGGTCGATGCCCGCAGAATACCGCGTTCGCGCAGATAGATGTCGGCGAGCGTACCCGCCAACGGCTGCGTCATTCGAAACAGCCGTCGTGCCCGCTCCGTCGCCGGCCGCTCGGCCGGAGGGCCATCACCGACGTTGCCTCTGAGGTCCGGCACCGGTTCGGGTTGGGGCAGACTGAGAAAATGGCGCGCCTCCTCGGCAACGTCACGGAAGTCCACGAGACCGCAGGCCTCGCGGACGAGATCGAGCAGGTCACCGAACTGGCCTGTTGCCGCATCAGTCCACCTGCCGGCGCGCGAGCCGGCCAGATGCACGTAGAGCGATCGGCCCGTGCTGTTGGCGACGTCGCCGACGAGCCAGTAGTTGCCGGCGCGGCGGCCGGCGGAAAGATAGTGGCGGCAGACCGCCTCGGCGTCTTGAGCGAGACGGCCCGCCAGATCAGCGGCGGACAGCATGGCGGGCCTCCGTCACGACCGGCGCGCGACATCGACGAGGCGGTGACGCTGCATCAGCTTCGATAGGATCTCCGCGCCCTCATCGGTCACCGGCACGAAGAAGCGCAGCTTCCAATTGATCATCTCGGAGAAGAGGCCGATCGACCGCAGCCAGTCGCGCATACCGTCGGTAAAGCCGGTCAATTCGACACGGTACTCGTTCATCACCCGCACGCGGCGGAGCGTCATGTCACCGGCAAGGCCGACGATCGAGGATCCGTCGACCAGCGCCGTCCAGGCTTGGTCGCCGGTCGGCACTTGCGTCTGATCGATCCCGAAGTTGCGGCAAAGGCCGGCGAGACGATCCGGCGCTATGACGCGGCCGACGATCCGCTCGCCGTCATCGGTCTGCAGACGCCGTACGCGGCAAAAGTCCTGCGGCAGCAATTTCCAGATCGGCAGCAACAACCCGCTGACGATGTGCATCATCGACGTCGAGAATTCCGGCACGGAAGCGACTTCGGTATTCCAGGCGAGGACGAAAGCCTGTTCGTCAGCCTCCTCCCAATTCGTCTCTTCGAGCTGCCGGACTTCGAAGCGGAGCTCGTCCATCGGCCGGATCAGCGACACGCGCGGCTGAATGGAGCCATCGTCCAGCATGATCGAGCGGGTCGGGACCATCACCGCCGGCCGGCCCGACTTGCCGTTGATCATCAGCTTCGCGCGCGGATCCTGCCTTACAAGACTCTGAACGTCCTTGAGCCGCGTCGGTGCATTGCGATCCCTGCGCTCGATGGTCAGGAGATGCGACTGCGCGCCGGTGACCGGATGCGTATAGATCAGCCGGCGCTCGGCGATTGTCATGCTGTCGGCGGTGATCGTCTCCAGGCCCTTGTCATAGATGCCGGCGGCAATAGCCCCCTCGATGCGGGCGGCCAGCAGCTGCTCGAAGGCCTCGAACAGCAGGTTCTGCATGGTGATCGTCAGTGCCAGCATGCGATTGAGGAAGGTCTGGATCGGCGGCAGTTCATCCTTCAGTCCGCCCTCCTCCGAGGTGAGCGACAAACCAGTAATGCTCTCAAACTTGTCCAACGAGCAGCCTTCGATCCTGCCGGCATGCAGCAGTCCGTAGAACTGCCGCAGCGCGTCGCGGGCATATTGGGATTCGAGATTGTCCTCGCTGCGAAACATGCCCTGTCCGCCGGTCTGGCGCTGGCCGCGGGTGATGGCGCCGAGCGTGTCGAGACGCCGGGCGATGGTCGAGAGGAAGCGCCGTTCGGCCTTGACGTTGGTGGTGATCATCCGGAACCGGGGCGGCTGCTTCTGATTGGTGCGATGGCTGCGCCCGAGGCCCTGGATCGCCACGTCGGCACGCCAGCCGGCTTCTAGGAGATTGTGCAGGCGCAGGCGCTGGTTCCGGGCGGCGAGATCGGCGTGGTAGGATCTACCGGTTCCGCCGGCGTCGCTGAAGACGAGAATGCCCTTCTCGTCGTCCATGAAAGCGCGGGCCTCGTCGAGATTGGCGCTGCCCGGCCGGTTCTGCACGGCATAGCGGGCAATGAAGCTGTTGTCCTCGCGACGGACGATGCGGCGCGAGCGGCCAGTGATCTCGGCGACCTGGCTGGTTCCGAATTGCTGGACGATCTGGTCGAGGGCAGTCGGGATCGCCGGAAGGCTACCCAGTGTTTCGACAAGTTCGTCGCGGCGGCGTTCCGCCTCCCGGCAGATCACCGGGTTCCCCTTTGCGTCATGGACGGGACGGGAACTGAGATTGCCCTCGGCGTCGGAAAATTCCTCGAAGAGCTGCACCGGGAAGGAATGCATCAGGTAGTCGATGACATATTCCCGCGGCGTGACGTCGACCTGGAGATCGCCCCATTCCTCGGCCGGGATCTGTGCCAGCCGGCGCTCGGTCAAAGCCGCGCCCGTCGAGACGAGCTGGACAATCGCAGCGTGACCCTCTTTCAGATCTGCAGCGGTCGCTTTGAGAAGGGCCGGCGTCTTCATCGAGGTCAGAAGATGATTGAAGAAGCGCTGCTTCGAGCTTTCGAAGGCCGAGCGTGCGGCGGCCTTAGCATTTTTGTTCAATGTCCCGCTTTTGCCGGTTATGCCGGACGCCTCCATGGCAGCGTCGAGATGGTTGTGGATGACCTGGAACGCCTCGGCATAGGCGTCGTAGATGCGGACCTGTTCCTCGGTGAGCTCGTGTTCGAGGATTTCGTATTCAACGCCTTCGAAGGAGAGCGACCGCGATGCGTAGAGGCCCATGGCCTTCAGGTCACGGGCCAGTACTTCCATCGCCGCAACACCGCCATCCTCGATCGCGGCAATGAACTCGGAGCGTGTGGGAAAGGGAAAGTCGCTGCTGCCCCAGAGACCGAGGCGCTCGGCATAGGCAAGGGATTCGACATTTGTTGCGCCGGTCGCCGATACATAGACGATACGGGCATCCGGAAGCGCGCGTTGCAGGCGAAGTCCCGCCCTGCCCTGCTGTGACGCTGACCTGTCGCCGCGCTCGGTCTTGCCGCCGGCGGCATTGGCCATGGCGTGGCCTTCATCGAAGACGATGACACCATCGAAGTCGGCGCCGAGCCAGTCGACGATCTGCTGAACCCGTGATCGCTTGCCCTCACGCTCGTCGCTGCGCAGCGTCGCAAAGGTGGTGAACAGGATGCCTTCTTTCAGGTTGATCGGCTTGCCGTGCCGGAAACGGGACAGGGGCGTCACAAGCAGCTTTTCTTGGCCCGACGCGCTCCAGTCACGCTGGGCGTCCTCGATCAGCTTGTCTGACTTGGAAATCCAGATGTGGCGACGACGGCCCTTCAGCCAGTTGTCGAGGATGATGCCGGCGGCCTGGCGGCCTTTTCCCGCGCCCGTGCCATCACCGAGAAACCAGCCGCGGCGAAAACGAACGGCATGCTCCGTGTCGGGTGAGACGGCCTTCAGATTGTCGAAGGAGGCGTCGACGATCCAATGACCGGCGAGGTAGCCGGAATGGGCTTCGCCCGCATAGACGACACTTTCGAGCTGGGCGTCGGAGAGATCACCGCTGGTGACGATGCGCTTCGGCAGGTGCGGGCGATAGCTCGGCTTCGGCGGTGCGACCGAGGCCATCGCAACCGATTCGACCAGCGTGTCGGGATGAGGTTTTGCCTTGGGAATGTAGATCGACTGCAGCCGGTAGGTCTCATAGATGCCATCCGCGCCACTGGTTTCCTCCTTCGGCTGAACGTCCCGCAGCTCGTAGGAGAGTTCGATGACCTCATCATCGACGGGTGCAGCGCGGGCCATTGGTGAAGGCTTCGCCTGGCCGCCGACCGCAGGGCGATGCGACGGTGCGGCAACCGCTGCTGGATGCATCGTGTCCGCGCCCAGGCTACCGATGGAGTTCGAACCGGCAGAGTTCGACGCCGTCGCGGGCGAGCGGGGTCGAATGCCCGTGATCCACGTGAGCAGTGTTTCCAGATCGTGCGCAGTACCGCTCGACGTCACCAGCTTCGAAGGATCGCCCGCCGGGATCTTGTCGATCACGATCAGGCGGGTTTCCATCGTCGTGCCGTGACGAGCGTAGATGCTGCCGTCGATCGCCGCGGTGAACAGCACAGTGCCCTGCCCCTGCAGCCGCACGAAGGCGTCGCGCCACGCGGGATTCTCCGGAGAGAGGCTCGCGCCGGTGATCGCGACGACCCGGCCGCCGGGGGCCAGACGAGCGAATGCGGAGGTCAGATGCCGCCAGGCGGCGTCGGCGACGCGACCTTCGACATGGACCCCGGCCGAGAAAGGCGGGTTCATCAGCACCACGGTCGGCCGAATTGAACGGTCGAGGTAATCGTCGATATGTGCGGCGTCGTGCTGCGATACCGGAACATGAGGGAAAAGCCGCTGCAGCAGCGAGTGCCGGACCACCGCATATTCGTTGAGCGCCAAGCGAGCGCCCGCGAGTTCCGCAAAGATCGCCATCATGCCGGTCCCAGCCGACGGCTCGAGCGCCACGTCTGCGGCTATGATGCCTGCAGCACGCGATGCGACGTACGCAAGAGGGATCGGAGTCGAGAATTGCTGCAGGGCCTGGCTCTCCTCGGACCGTCGGCTATGGGTCGGCAAGAGGTTTGCCAGCTTCGTCAGCATCGCGAGCATCGACTGGGGCGACTGGGTTCGGGATACGACCGCGCGAAATTTGCGCAGAAACAGCACCTGGGCGATTTCGGTCGCCTCAAAGGCATCCTTCCAGAGCCAGAGGCCCGCGGCGTCGCTGCCGCCGAAAACCTCCGTCATGATTTGCCGCAAGTCAGCGGCGGTGACAGTTTTACCCCGCTCCAAAAGAAACATGACTTGGGCAGCAGCGTCCATGAGGCCTTGAGCGCTGCTTCCGAAGTGAGACCGCGAAGTGGTGGAAATAGTCTGAGGATGCGAGCTGATGTTCATCGAAGGATGCTCCAAGAGAGAGAAAAGAACAGCGGAGCCCAGCGTCCTGCCGAAGGTTCGGAGGAGCGAAATCGGGGCAGCCAGGGAGGGATCGGGGATCATCAGCTAAAACTGTGCCGATCATCAGTGCTTAGGTTGCCGGGCTCCCCATGAAGCCGGTTGGATCGTCGGGATTGGGCGGTAGATAGGGGTCGTAAGGATTGCCGTCGGCAAGATGGCCAAACGGCGTGAAGTCGTATTCGCCGTCAGTGCCGCCGACGGCGCAAAGCACGTAACACGGCTCGCGTGTAGCCGCATCGACGCATTCCACGAGAGCAAGGTTGCCATCGGCTGCGGCGCGCAGCAGCGTGTCGAAGTTTGCGCGGACATGACCGGGGATAGCCATTGGGGTGCTCCAGACAAAATGAGGCCCGGCGCTTGACCGGGCTCTGGGATGACGACGATGGGGTTTGCAGACGCGGCCGGGCCTGAGCCCGGCGCGCATGAACATGTCAGGCAGCACTCTCCAGCAGCTTCTTCGCTTTGCCTTCGAGTTCCAGACGCGTGTCCTGATTGGTCTTGGTGCGCGCCAGCGCGGTGATGCCCTGCACGAAATCGAAGATCGACTCCGGCGGCCGCCCCTCCTCCGACAGCACCATCTCGATCACCTTGCCGGTCTCACTTTTTGAGAATCCGCGCCGGCGCAGGAAGGTTTCACGGTCATCGTCCTTGCGCGCGACGATCCGCTCCCGTGCCGCCTTTATGCCGGCGATAAATGGCGCCGGCGACGAATTGGCAAAGCTGGTCAGCGCGGGTGCTGCCTCGTGGGCGAAGCGCTGGGCGGCGAACTTCGAATGCCGGATGGTGATCTCCTCGAAATTTTGCGTACCCCAAAGGTTGCGGTTGGCGCAAACCGCGCGGAGATAAAAGGAGGCGATACCGAGCGTCTTCGATCCGACCTCGGAATTCCAGGCGTAGAAGCCGCGGAAGTAGAGATCCGGCTCGCCGTTCGGCAGACGTCCGGCTTCGATAGGATGGGTGTCGTCGACCAGGAACAGGAAGACGTCGCGATCACTGGCATAAAGGGTGGTCGCGTCCTTGGTGATGTCGACGAAGGGATTGTGGGTCATCGTCGCCCAGTCGAGAACACCTGGTACTTTCCACATCGTGTCACCGGTCCCGTTGCCGGCGATCTTCATGACCGACGAGACCAGTTCATGATCCCAGATCCGACCGTATTCCGGTCCGGTCACTGCGCGCAGTTTCAGCCGGCCGTCATCCATCTCAAGCGTCTTGACGAGCTCGGCACGATGGTTGAGCAGACCGTGCTGCAGGTTGATCGCGGCAAGCGGCGCCGGCAGTTGGCGCATATAGGTGGCGGGAGCGCCAACGAGGCTGCAAAGCTGGCCGTAGCTCCAGTGGGTCGGTGCGATCGCTTGGCGTTGACCTGGAACGAGAAGCGCAAGCCGCTCCGCATTGTCGCGCGTTGCTTCGACGCGGATCGCAGCACTCTCGATCGTTCGGGCATGGGCGCGCTCGGCGCGCGACCGGACGGTGTCGTAGAGCTCGGTCAGCGACAGGAAGCGTTCGTCGTCGGGGCGGGAAAACCATTCCGACGAAACGCGGGCGATCCGTTCGCCGCGGGAGATATCGACCTTGAAGGCGGAACGGTCGGATGAGTTGTTGGAGGTGAGAGCGGTCATAAGTTGTGAACCGCCCCGGGTTTGCCGGAGACCGTTTGGTTTAAGTTATGCGGCCATCGCTGGCGCGTCCAGCATGGCGTAGTATTGTTCTTCTGCCTCTGCAGGCGGAATGTTTCCGATTGGCTCCAGAAGA
>NZ_PVBJ01000012.1:0-181643 GCF_002968565.1 Neorhizobium sp. T25_27 | reverse complement strand
GCCTTCGGTCTCGATGCGGCCGGCGGCGTACAGTCGGGCCTGCGCGAAATCGGCCGCGGTTTCCAGGTCGGCAGCGTCCGTGTGCCGATCGTACCGCAGGCAATCCTGATGGATCTCCTGAACGGCGGCAACAAGGACTGGGGCCTACATTCGCCGTATCGCGACATGGGCTACGAGGCGTTCAAGGCCGCCACTAAGACTCCATTCACCCTCGGAACCATCGGTGCCGGAACGGGCGCATCGACGGCAACCTTCAAGGGTGGCCTGGGTTCGGCAAGCGCCAGAACCTCGGCAGGTCATAAGATCGCGGCGCTGCTTGCGGTCAACGCCATGGGCTCGGCGACCGTCGCCGAAGGACCACATTTCTGGTCCGCTCCCTTCGAGCAGAACCACGAATTCGGCGGCTTCGGATTACCCGGCCAGTTCACCGACAGCCACACGGCATTGCGGATGAAGGGCGTCAACCTGAAGGCTACGACAATCGGGGTCGTGGTGACGGATGCCGTGCTGACCAAAGCCCAGGCGCACCGGCTGTCGATCATGGCCCATGACGGGCTTGCGCGTGCCGTCCTGCCGGCACATCTGCCCGGCGACGGCGATACGATCTTTGCCGCCTCGACAGGCGCCAGGCCGCTCGGCGACATGGCCGCCTTCGCCGAACTCTGCCATCTGGCAACGCTGGTGACCGCCCGCGCCATAGCCCGCGGCGTCTACGAGGCAACGGCTTTGCCCAATGCCAACGCCCAGATCGCTTGGCGCGACAAATTCACTTCGCCGGCTAAATAGTTTTCAAGGCTTCTTCGAGCCGCGGCCTGTCATTCTCGCATGGAAGGCCGATTCTTAGATCCTCGGGCCGTTCCTCGAACCGGCGCAACAGAATGCCCCGCTCTCCAAGGTGCCGGAAAACCGCTTGCGCGCGAGGATCCCGGATGAAGCGGAACAGCGACGTCCCACCCATAACAGGTATTCCCGCAGCACCGAGCAGGGCATCCATCCGCGCCGCATCCTCCTTCAACCTCAGCCGCATCGCGCCCTGCCATGTCACATCGGTGAGTGCCTCGTTCGCCACGTGCAATGCCGGGCCGGACACCGCCCAGGGACCCAGCCGGCCCTCGATTTTCGCCACGGTTTCCGGATGCGAAATCACGAAGCCGAGCCGCAAGCCGGCCATGCCGTAGAACTTGCCGAAGGAGCGCAGCACGACGAGCCCGCCGGCATCGACCGCGTCTGTGACGCTCGATGCTTCCGAGACGTCCATGAACGCTTCGTCCACGACCAGCAGCCCAGCCTTCGCGCGCATGACTTCTGCGAGCCGCAAAAGATCGGCACGCGGTACGATACGTCCGGTCGGGTTGTTGGGATTGACGATGACGGCGAGGTCCGCTTCCGCCAGCCGATCCAGATCGTCAGTTTCGGTGACTTCGAAGCCGGAAAGCCGCGCCGCGCGGGCATGCTCCGCATAGGTGGGCGAAAGAACCGCGGCGCGGCCTTTCCGGGCGATCATATCCGCGACCATCGGCAGCAGAATCTGCGTCCCCGGCCCCGCCGCGACATGCGCCGCCGACGGCGCGCCGTAGGCAGCAGCGGCAAGGCCCTTCAGCCTTTCCGCCGATGCGACGTCAGGCAGTCGCGTGAAAGCATTGTCGGGCAGGGGCGAATACGGATAGGAATGCGGGCTGATACCGGTGGAAAGATCGACCCAGGGTTCCGGCGCATGTGGAAACAGCGCCCGGGCACGGGAAAGATTACCGCCATGCTGTATCGGATCGCCAATTTCACCGCCAATCTCAGGGCCTGCCAACTTCATGTTCCTTCTCGCATTTTTCGCGCTGATCACGGAGCGCATCGTGGGTTATCCGGACTGGCTGTTCCGCCGCATCGGCCATCCGGTCACCTGGATCGGCGCACTGATATCCCGGCTCGACCGCGATCTGAACCGCGAAAGCGACGACTTCTCCACGCGCAAGCGAAAGGGCGTGTTCGCGCTTCTGGCGCTTCTCGGCATCACCGTCCTGCTCAGCCTGGTGATCGAATACGACCTGAGAATGATCCCCCTCGGACCGATCCTGCTGGTAGTGATCGCCGCGAGCCTGCCGGCGCAGAAGAGCCTTGAAACCCATGTCGAGGCCGTCGCGACGGCGCTGCGATACGGAGGCCTGGACGCCGGGCGGAAAGCGGTCTCGAAAATCGTTGGGCGCGATCCGGAAAAGCTCGACGAAGCGGCCGTCTGCCGCGCGGCGATCGAGAGCCTGGCCGAGAATTTTTCGGACGGCGTCGTGGCGCCGGCCTTCTGGATGGGGATCGGCGGTCTTGCGGGTGGCGTCGGCTACAAGGCGGCCAACACCGCCGACAGCATGATCGGCCACAAGCTGCCGCGATACGAAGCCTTCGGCTGGGCGGCCGCGCGGTTTGACGATCTCATCAACCTGCCTGCCTCGCGCCTGAGCGCCCTGCTTTTCGTGGTCGCTGCAGGTTTCATCGATCGCGCCTCGCCGGGCAACGCAATCCGCGCCATCAGGCGGGATGCCCACCATCACCGGTCGCCGAATGCCGGCTGGCCGGAAGCGGCGATGGCCGGCGCGCTCGGCATCGCCCTCGCCGGGCCGCGCAGCTATGGCGGACAGATGATCGAGGCACGATTCATGGGCGAGGGCGGTCGCTCCGAGCTCACCTACGACGACATTCGCCGCGCGCTGAAACTCGCCCGCGTCGCCGACGCTCTGCTGATCGGCCTTTTCGGCCTCCTGGCGTGGATCATCTGGCAAGTTTGAGCAGCCCATCGAGATCGAGATGCTTTTCCATATGGGCGGCCAGCCGGTCCAGCACCGCGTCCACGCCTGCCTCGTAATCGAGGCCGGAGGTAGAACCTCCGAGGCGCGTCAGCCAGGCCGACCGCTGCCGGTCGTCGGAAAACAGACCGTGGAGATAGGTGCCCCAGACCCGGCCATCCGCCGATATCGCCCCTTCCGGGTTGCCGCCGACGATCGAGAACGGGCATTGGCAATCTGCGCCGGATGTCCGCCCGATATGCATTTCGTAGCCGGACAGGGAAATTCCGTCGAAGCTTTCGCCCGAGACGGCCTCCAGCCGTTTATCGCCGGAAAGAACCGTCTCCACATCCAGCAAGCCCAGCCCTTCGATCGAGCCGGGCGGCCCTTCGGTTCCATCCGGATCGGAAACGGTTTTTCCAAGCATCTGATACCCGCCGCAGAGGCCAAGCACCCGCCCGCCGCGGCGGACATGGGCGGCGATATCGACGTCGAAACCGGCCGCCTTCAGCGCCCGCAGATCGGATATCGTCGCTTTCGAACCCACCAGCAGCACGAGATCGCAATCGCCGGGAATGACCTGTCCCGGCCTGATGCGGACGAGATCGACATCCGGCTCCGCTTCCAGCGGATCGAGATCGTCGAAATTGGAGATGTGCGGCAGGATCGGCACCGCGATCCTGATCTTCGCACCAGCCTTCCGCACCGAAGGTGCATTGAGGCCAAGCGCATCTTCGGCCGGCAGCCGGGCCGCTTCGGCAAAATGCGGCAACAGCCCGACCGAATGCCAGCCCGTGAGTTCCCCGATCATCCGCATGCCGTCGGCGAACAAGGTCGGATCGCCGCGAAAACGATTGACGATAAAACCCCGGATCATTGCCGCATCTTCGGGATGGAGCACCAGCCTGGTCCCGGCGAGGCTGGCGATCACCCCGCCACGGTCGATATCGCCGATCAGCACCACCGGCACGTCGGCGGCCCGGGCAAACCCCATATTGGCGATGTCGTTGTGGCGAAGATTGATTTCCGAGGCGCTGCCGGCGCCTTCGACCAGGACGAGGTCGGCCTGGTTGCGGAGGATTTCGAAACTTTCCAGGACCCGCGGCATCAGTGTCCGCTTGAGCATCTGATACTCGGCAGCCTTGGCATTGCCCTCGACCCTGCCTTGCACCACCACCTGCGCCCCGACCTCGCTCTGCGGCTTCAGGAGCACCGGGTTCATGTGGACGCTGAGCGGCGCGCCGGCGGCGCGCGCCTGCAACGCCTGCGCCCGACCGATTTCGCCGCCGTCTGCGGTGACCGCGGCATTGTTCGACATGTTCTGCGGCTTGAACGGCATGATCTTCAGGCCGCGCAGCGTAAAGGCGCGGGCAAGCCCGGCCACGACCAGCGACTTGCCCACATCCGAGCCCGTTCCCTGAAACATCAGCGCCCGAGCTGGCTTGACCCGAACCATGGCTAAAACTCGATACCGGCCTGGGCCTTCACGCCCGCCTTGAAGTGGTGTTTGACCAGCGACATCTCGGTCACCATGTCGGCGGCCTCGATCAGTGCCGGCTTGGCGTTACGGCCGGTGACGACCACATGCAGATCCGGCCGCCGTGCCTGTAGCGCGGCGACGATCTTGTCGAGATCGAGATAGTCATAACGAAGCGCGATGTTGAGTTCGTCAAGGATGACAAGCCCGATCGTCTCGTCCGCCATCAGCTCGAGTGCCTTTTCCCAGGCCTTTTCCGCCGCGGCGACGTCGCGCTTCAGGTCCTGGGTCTCCCAGGTGAAACCCTCGCCCATCGTGTGCCAGACGACGCGGTCGCCGAAGACGGCGAGCGCGGGCTGCTCCCCGGTCGACCAGGCGCCCTTGATGAACTGTACGACGCCGACCCGGCGGTTGTTGCCGAGCATGCGCAGCGCCAGGCCGAAGGCAGCTGTGGATTTGCCCTTGCCGGGCCCGGTATGGACGATGAGAAGACCCTTTTCCTGGGTCTTCTCGGCCACTTCCGCATCCTGAACCGCCTTGCGGTTCGCCATCTTGGCGCGGTGACGCTCGACGGACGCCTCGTCGATCTCCTTCACCGGGAAGCAAGCTTCGCCGGAGATCCGGCAGAAGCTTCCTCGCCAGCGCGGAACTTTTCGCGGACGACCCCGGCCAGCGCACCGAGCACCGCCCAGAACACCAGGTTGGTGGCGTAGACGGCGTTGACGAAGCGAGCATGGAGATCCATCGGGACCGCCGTTTCATGGCTTGGCGGCAGCGGCGCGCCGACCAGATGCGGGGCGATCAGCAGCACGATCGCAAGGGCTGCAAACACAGCCGAGCGGGTATAGGCGAGCAGGCCGAGACCCACTGCCGTGCAGACCGCCGTCGAGACCCACCAGATCTGGCGCGGGCCGAGTTCCGCAGCCGGCATGCCGGGCAGTTCCGGCGGCAGGCCGAGGCCGGGCGCAAGGATGACGGCGAGGAAGCCGGCAATGCCGAACATCAGGCCGCCGCGCCAGCCCTTGAAGCCGCCGAACGCTTCCGAGGCGGCAACCAGGACAAGGGCAAAACCGATAGCCGACAGCATGTCTGCGGCAGCAGTATAGATGAAACGCTCGAAGCCATCGGCGGGAGCCCACGCTTCGTCGCCGTGGTGATGCTCGGCGGCCGATGCCGTGGCGCCTGCGGCCGGCGCAGCATCATGGCTGTGGCCTGCCTCAGGCGCGGCATTCTCGAACACTTCCGCCTGCAGGATCAGCGGCACGGTGGAGAAGCTCTGCATCACGGTCAGTAGCAGTCCGGACAAAAGCCCGGCGATCACCGCCGTGAAGACGATGTTGCGAAACAACGACATTGGGGAGAACTCCTCAGTGGCAGGGGAAGGCGAGCGAGTGGCGCGTGTCATGCGCGGCATTGTGGACGACTTCCAGATGCGAGAAGCCGACAAAGCCGACGATGAACAGGCCGAGCAGGGCCGTCATGCTGAGGGGAATGATCTTCGAAGCGGAGAGGCTGACTGCAGCTGCAGCAGAGTTCGTAACCATGGTCTCGTCCTTTCGCCCTCCACCCGAGGGCCGTTCACGTTCTTTGCCGCCTCTGGCAGGTCTCCTGGCTCGCGGATCGGACGCCTTCTCCCGCCTTCCCAGGATCCCGTTGGCCGGATTTCCCAGTGGCTTGACGGCCAAACAGCCGTTTTGGTCGAAGACTTTCCGCTTACAGTTGCGGGGGCAGCCGCGGGTTGGACGGCAGAATTCCGTCGCACCGCATTCCCTCTAAAACCCTTTCGGGCACCATAGGCTCGGCCACTATAGACGAATTCGGCGTGACGGCAATCGCCTTTGCGACGCATTGACATGGGCCTGCGACCGGGCTTACTTGAAAGGAGATGGTCCCTTTCCGGCAACGGGGAGGGCTAAGAGAGAATGCGGTGCGATCCCTTTTTTCAGGACCAATGCCGCGGCTGCCCCCGCAACTGTAGGCGGCGAGCCATTGCCTAAAACGGCCATTTGGCCGTCAAGCCACTGGGAAATCCGGCCAACGGTATCCTGGGAAGGCAGGCAAATGGCGACGACCCGCGAGCCAGGAGACCTGCCGTCCGATTAATTTTGCTTCACCGGGCGGGGTGCTCCGGAGGAAGTTTCTCGATCACCGCAGAGGGATTTCGACCTTCTGCTCCGCGCCCCGATTTTTCGACCCCGGCGGGAACGCGGCTGACCGATGAGTGACCACCGACCAGATGATCCGGCAACCGCCGGCCCGGCAGATGTGACGATTTTCGTCTGCACCAATTGCCGTGACGCGTCCGACGGCGAAATCCGGCCCGGCATCGCACTGATCGCGGCGCTGCGCGAGGCAGCAAACGGCAAGCCGCTCGCGGTCAAGCCGGTCACCTGCCTTGCCAATTGCGAAAAAAGCCCGAGCGCCGCCTTCAACCACAAGAGCGGCTGGTCCTATGTCTTCGGCCACCTGTCGCTCGACAATGTCGAGGACATCGTCACCGGCGCGATGATGCTGGCCGAGGACGAGCGCGGCTTCCTTCCCCTTCGCGGCCGCCCGACCTGCCTGCGCGGCAAGGGCATGACGGCCCGTATTCCACCCTTTCATCACCACGAGGACATGCCATCATGAGCGTTTCGTTCGACCGCGTTCCCTGCACCGTCGTTACCGGGTTTCTGGGAGCCGGCAAGACCACGCTGATCCGCAACCTGATCGAAAACCTGAAGGGCAAGCGGCTGGCGATCATCGTCAATGAATTCGGCGATGTCGGCATCGACGGCGACGTGCTGAAAGGCTGCGGCATCGAAAGCTGCCCGGAAGACAATATCATCGAGCTCGCCAACGGCTGCATCTGCTGCACCGTGGCGGACGATTTCGTGCCGGCGATCGACCGGATCCTGGCTATCGAACCCCGCGTCGACCACATCCTCATCGAAACCTCCGGCCTCGCGCTGCCGAAACCCCTCGTCCAGGCCTTCCAATGGCCTGACGTCAAGGCACGGGTGACGGTCGACGCGGTGATTGCCGTGGTCGACGGACTGGCGCTCGCTGAAGGTCGCGTTGCCGACGATCACGAGGCGCTGGAAGCGCAGCGCGACGCGGACGGTTCGATCGACCATGACGATCCGGTCGAGGAAGTGTTCGAGGACCAGGTGGCCTGCGCCGACATGATCGTGCTCACCAAGAGCGACCTCCTGGATGCCGCCGGCCTCGCGACCGCCAGGGATCGCGTGTCCGCCCATCTGCCACGTGCCGTGAAAATCGTCTCGGCTGCCAACGGCGCCATCGATCCGGCCGTGCTGATCGGCCTCGGCCTCGCCGTCGAGGACGATATCGAAAACCGCAAGACCCATCACGACGACGAACTCGACCACGATCACGACGATTTCGACAGCTTCGTCGTCGATCTGGCCGCAGTCACCGACGCCGAACAGCTCGCCGCACGCATTTCCGCGACGGCGGAGGCGGAAAACGTGCTGCGCATAAAAGGCTTCGTGGAAGTCGCGAACAAGCCGATGCGCCTGCAGGTTCAGGCGGTAGGATCGCGCGTGAACCATTATTTCGACCGCGCCTGGGCACCCGGCGAAGCGCGGACAAGCCGCCTCGTCGTGATCGGCGAAAAAGGCATCGACCGCGCCGCGATCGAAAGGATGCTGGCCGCATAAGAAGGCCCGAGGGAAGGATGCACATACTCGCCACCACATCGTCGTCGCTTGACGACCTCATCGAACCGGTCGACCTCAACCAGTCGCCGGCCGATGTGGTGGTGCTGTCCTTTTCCGGCAGCGACCTGAACGGCATCGCGGCCGTCTGGGGCTCAAACTTGCCGAGCCTGCGGCTGACCAGCCTTTCCGACCTGCGCCATCCGATGTCCGTCGATCTCTGGATCGAGAAGACGGCGGCCCATGCCAAGATCATCCTGGTGCGCATTCTCGGCGGTTACGATCGCTGGGCTTATGGCGTCGAGGAACTTTCGCGCATGGCGAAGCGGAAAAAGATCGCGCTGGCGCTGCTGCCCGGCGAATGCAGCATCCGCGACGAACGGCTGACCGCGGCCTCGACGGTTTCGGAAGACCGGATCGCCGGCATACTGAGCTGCTTCCGCGAAGGCGGGCCGGCCAATATGCGGCTTCTGGCGAAGCTCCTGACGACGCTGGCCGAAGGCAAAACGGAACCGCTGCCGCAGGCGGCCCCGGTGCCGAAGGCCGGCTACTACGCGCCCGGAAAAGGCATTGTCGAGGCCAACGACCTGCTGGCCCGCTTTGCAGCGGATGCGCCGCGCTTGCCGATCCTGTTCTACCGCTCCATGTTGCTTGCGAATGACGCGGCGCCGATCGATGCACTGTTCGACGCGCTCAAAAAGCGCGGTTTTGCACCCGTGCCGATCTTCGTCGGCGGACTGAAGGAGCCGGATGCACTGGCCTTCGTCGAACAGGCGGTCTCGGACCTGAAATCCGCCGCTATCCTTTCCACCACCGCCTTTGCCAGCGGCACGGACGGCAACGGCGAAACGATTTTCGACCGCACCGGCGTGCCGGTCTTCCAGATCGTCGTTCCCACGACCCGCCGCGATGGCTGGGCGGAGAACCGGCGCGGCCTCAACCCCGCCGACCTTGCCATGCACGTGGTCCTGCCGGAGCTCGACGGGCGCATTCTTGCCGGCGCGATTTCCTTCAAGGCAGGCGAAAGCTCCGCCAACCTCGTCAACCAGCCGGAACCGGACCGGATCGAACAGGTCGTCGAGCGTATCGCTGCCTTCCTCCGGCTCAAAACCACGCCACGGCCCGAGCGCAAGATCGTCATCCTGATGCCGGACTATCCGAGCGCGCCGGGCCGTACCGGTTATGCCGTGGGTCTGGACGTGCCACAGAGCGTGCTCGGGATGCTGCACGAATTATCAGTAGCCGGCTACGGTGTTTCGGATATCCCCGAGACCCCACGTGATCTCCTGGACCGCCTGGGTGCCAAATCCGCCGGCCACGCCCGCTCCGCCTACGTTCCCCTGCCCGTTGCAGAGGCGGCGTGGGGCGAGCCGGAAGCCGATGAAGACCTCAGGGACGGCATTTTCCGTTTCCGCGCCGCAACCTTCGGCAACATCACCGTCGCGCTCGCGCCCGACCGCGGCCGCAACGCCGATCGCCGCGCCGATTATCACAGCCCGGACCTCCCCCCGCGCCACGCGCTGATCGCCTTCGGTCAATGGATGCGCGAGACGCTTGGCGCGCATGCGATCGTCCATGTCGGCGCGCACGGGACGCTCGAATGGCTGCCGGGCAAGACCGTGGCGCTGTCGAAGGATTGTTTTCCGGAGATCGTCACCGGCGGCCTGCCGGTCGTCTATCCGTTCATCGTTTCCAATCCGGGCGAGGCGGCGGTCGCCAAACGGCGGATCGCCGCCGTCACAATCGGCCACCTGCCCCCGGTTTTGGCCGGCGCCGGGCTTTCCGAAGAACAGAAAAAGCTGGAACTGCTGGTCGACGAATACGCGCAGGCCGACGGGCTCGATCGCCGCCGCCGCGACCGGCTCGCCAAGCTGATCGTCGAGACCGCCCGCAATACCGGACTGGCGGGCGAGGCCGGCGTCTCGAACAGTGACGATCCGGATACGGCGCTCACCCGCATCGACGCCTTTCTCTGCGATCTCAAGGATTTCTCGATCAAGGAGGGCCAGCATGTCTTCGGCCAGGTGGCGCCCGGCGATGATGACCTGCTGCGTGTCCAAAGCGCCGAGACCGAACGACAGGCCTTGCTCGACGCACTCGACGGCAAGCACATCCGCCCAGGCCCATCCGGTGCCCCGGCCCGTGGCCGCCGCGACGTCATGCCGACCGGCCGCAACCTCTTCGCCAGCGATCCGCGCACGCTGCCGACGCCGACCGCGTTCGAACTCGGCAAACGTGCGGCCGATGAGATCCTGCGGCGTTATCTCCAGGATCACGGCGACTGGCCGAAAAGCCTCGTCTTCGATCTCTGGGGCAGTGCCTCCCTGCGCAGCGGCGGCGAGGAAGTGGCCCAGGTTCTGGCGCTGATGGGGGCGAGACCCGTGCAGGATACGGCGACAGGCCGCGTCACCGGCATCGAAGTCCTGCCGCCGGCAGCGCTCGGCCGCCCGCGCATCGACGTGACGCTGAGGATCTCCGGCCTGTTCCGCGACATGTTTCCGGCTCTCATCGCCTTGCTCGACGCCGCGATGCGCGCCATCGCCAGCCGCGAGGAGGCACCGGGCGACAATCCCCTGGCCGAAGAGGCAAAAACGCTCGGGCACGTCCCCTCACGCATCTTCGGCTCGGCACCAGGCACCTATGGCTCCGGCATCGAGGAAAAGCTCGCCGACGGCACTTGGGGCGAACGCGAGGAGCTGGGCCGTATCTATCTCGATGCGACGAGCCATTCCTTCGGCGGCGCGGAGGGCGATGCGAGCCACGTGCCCGGCCAGTTCGCAAACCGCATCGGCACCGCCGATCTGCTGGTCCATACGGGCGACGATCCCGGCCGCGACCTGCTGGACGGCTCGGCCGATGTCGCCTTCATCGGCGGATTTGCGGCGGCAGTCGCGGCACTCGGCGGCAAGGCGGACGTGATCGCACTCGACACGACCGATCCTCAAAAACCTCGTGCCCGTTCGATTTCCGAAGCTGTGACCCGCGTGGTGCGCGCCCGCGCCGTCAATCCACGCTTCATTGCCGGCCAGATGCGCCACGGCCCGCGCGGCGCAGCGGAACTGGTGGAAACGGTCGACCACCTGATCGGTTTTGCCGAAACCACCCATGCCATTCCGCAATCGCTGATCGAGGCGACCTACGACGCCTATCTCGGCGATGAAAAGGTTCGCGACTTCCTGCTGAGCCAGAACCCGGAAGGCGCACGCTTCATGGCAGAGCGGTTCCGCTCGGCGCTTCGCCGCGGCCTCTGGCATCCCCGCCGCAACGCGGTCGACGCTGAGCTCGAAATGCTCACCCGGGAGAAGGTCGCATGACGGCGCTCTCCCTCGATCGAAGCACGCTGGATATGCGCCGCGGCGCCTGCCCCGCCCTGTCGGCCCCGATGATGACCGGTGACGGGCTTCTCGCCCGCGTCGCGCTGACGGACGCGATCACCTCGGCACAACTCGCCGAACTCTGCCGGATGGCACTGCGCCATGGCAACGGCGTTCTCGATATTTCCGCCCGCGGCAACCTGCAAGTCCGGGGACTGAGCGAGGCCTCGGCTCCCGTTCTCGATGCCGATGTCCGCGCGCTGAACCTGCCGCTTCGCGAGGGACTTGCTGTCGAAACTCCGCCGCTGGCGGGGATGGACGACACCGAGATCGCCGATCCGCGCCCGATAGCCGAGGCGATCCGCCAAGGTGTGCGCGACATCCTCGGCCTTGCTCCAAAGATGTCGGTGGTGGTTGACGGTGGCGGGCGGCTCAGGCTTTCCGACCTCCTGGCCGATATCCGGCTCACCGCCGTTTCCAGCGATGAAGGCATCTACTGGACCCTGCTTTTGGGCGGGACCGAAGCAACCGGCCGTGTTTTCAATGTTTTACGTGAAACAGAGGCCGTCTCCGCCACTCTGGCGCTGCTTCGAAAGCTCGGCGAAAAGGGACAGAAGGCGAGGGGACGCGATCTCGCCGCCGGGTTGCCCACGAACGATGTGCCCAGCCGGCCAGCCTCGCCTTTCGGCACCTTCCGCCTCTCCGAAGATCTTTTCGCGGCAGGCATCGGCCCGGCCTTCGGTCAGGCAAAAGCCGAGGACCTGATCGCTCTTTGCGACGAAGCCGAGCGACTGGGAATACAGTCCCTGAAACCGGCCTTCGACCATTCGCTCCTGTTTTTTGGCACTCGAACCGCCTGCGAAGCTCTGACCGCTTTTGCCGGCAGCAACGGCTTCGTCACCTCGCCGAGCGATCCGCGTTCGGCGATTGCCGCTTGTCCCGGAAGCCCCGCCTGCAATTCCGCAACCGTCGCCACCCATGAACTCGGCGCCAAAGCGGCGGAAGAGTGCGGCGATCTGCTGGACGGCTCGTTCAAGCTGCACGTGACCGGCTGCCCCAAGGGCTGCGCCCATCCGCAGCCGTCAGCGCTTGCACTCTGCGGAACGGCCGCCGGCCTTTCGCTTATCGCCGGAGGAAAAGCGGCCAACGAGCCCTTTGCCTCGGTCGCTTTTGCCGATACCAACAACTCCCTTCGCCGCATCGCCGATCTTGTCCGAGACGAAAGGCGCGCAGGGGAAAATTCCGCCGCCTGCCTCGCCCGTCTGGGACCGCGCCGGCTTGCTGCGGCCGTTACGTCAGGAAGATCATGAACAGTTACGATTACATTCGCGAAGGCGACGCGATCTACGAAAAATCCTTCGCGATCATCCGCGAGGAAGCGGATCTCTCGCCTTTTTCGTCGGAACAGGCTGAGATTGCGGTCCGCATGATCCACGCCTGCGGGTTGGTCGAGGCGGCTCAGCATTTCCGATTTTCCAAGGATTTCGTCGCGCAGGCGCGAGGCGCGCTGCATGCCGGCAAGCCGATCTATTGCGATGCTGAAATGGTGGCGCACGGCATTACCCGCGCCCGCCTGCCGGCCCATAACCAGGTGATCTGCACGCTGCGCGACAGCCGCACGATCGAGCTGGCAAAGACCATCGGCAATACCCGCTCGGCTGCCGCGCTGGATCTCTGGGACGATCTCGAAGGCGCAGTCGTTGCGATCGGCAATGCGCCGACCGCGCTCTTCCGCCTGCTCGAAATGCTCGACGCCGGCGCGCCGCGCCCGGCTGCCATCATCGGCATGCCGGTCGGTTTCGTCGGTGCGGCGGAATCCAAGGAAGCGCTGATGGAAGCGACGCTCGGTATTCCCTATGCAATCGTGCGCGGCCGCATGGGCGGCTCGGCGATGACGGCTGCCTGCGTCAACGCGCTGGCGAGGGCCGGACTGTGAACGCCGCGCTCATCAAGGGCAGGCTCACCGGCGTCGGCACCGGACCCGGCGACCCCGAACTGCTGACGCTGAAGGCGGTGCGTGCCATCCACGAAGCGGATGTGATCGCCTTTTTCTGCAAGAAGGGCTCGAGCGGCAACGGCCGCGCCATCGTCCAGGCACATATCCGGCCGGGTACGCTCGAGCTGCCGCTGGTCTATCCGGTCACGGTCGAGACCCACAAGGACGAGGCCGATTATCGCGGCCCGATCGCCGATTTCTTCGACCGCTCCGCGGACGACATCGCCGCGCATCTCGATGCGGGCAGGCACGTCGCCGTGCTGAGCGAAGGGGACCCGCTGTTCTACGGATCCTACATGCACCTGCATGTGCGGCTGGCCGGCCGCTACCACGCGGAAGTTATCGCCGGCGTCACCGCCATGTCCGGCTGCTGGTCGATGACCGGCATGCCGCTCGTCCAGGGCGACGATATTCTAAGCGTGCTGCCAGGCACACTGTCCGAAGAGAAGCTTGCGGAGCGGCTTGAAAACACCGACGGCGCAGTGATCATGAAGGTCGGCCGCAACCTTCCAAAGATCCGCCGGGCGCTGGCCTCCGTCGGCAAGCTGTCCGGAGCGCTCTATGTCGAGCGCGGCACGATGGCGAACGGTGCAGCGCAGCGTCTGGAAGAGCGCGACGAGAGCCCTGCCCCGTATTTCTCGATCGTCCTCGTGCCCGGCTGGAAGACACGGCCATGACAACCGGTTCGCTGACCGTCGTCGGCCTTGGCCCCGGCAATCCCGACCAGATGACGCCGGAAGCGGCCGCCGCAGTGACGGAAGCGGAGGATTTTTTCGGCTACTTTCCATATATCGACCGGCTGAACCTCCGCCCCGACCAGCGCCGCCACGCATCCGATAACCGGGAGGAATTGGCGCGCGCCCGCGCCGCGCTCGAAATGGCGGCGGGCGGAGGCAGGGTCTGTGTCGTCTCGGGCGGTGACCCCGGCGTGTTCGCCATGGCAGCGGCGGTCTGCGAGGCGATCGACGAAGGTCCCGCCGTCTGGCGCGAGATCGATTTTTCGGTCGTTCCCGGCATCACCGCCATGCTGGCCGTGGCGGCCAAGGCCGGTGCGCCGCTCGGCCATGATTTCTGCGCCATCTCGCTTTCGAACAATCTGAAGCCTTGGGATGTGATCGAGAAACGCCTGATCGCAGCGGCGACGGCCGGGTTCGTGATGGCCTTCTACAACCCGATCAGCAAGGCGCGCCCGCATCAGCTCGGCGAAGCCTTCGATATCCTGCGCGCTCATCTGCCCCGCACCGTGCCCGTGATCTTCGGCAGAGCAGCCGGCCGGCCGGATGAAGTCATCCGGATCGAGCCGCTTGCTGAGGCGACAGGCGACATGGCCGACATGGCGACATGCGTGATCGTCGGCACTGCGGAAACGCGGCTGATCGAGCGGGAGAACGGGCGCCCGATCGTCTATTCCCCGCGTTACTTCAGGGGCACCGGCGCATGATCGAGCCAGGCCAGCAGCTCCTCCACGGTCTCGACGGACAGCACATCCGGCAAGTCCGGACGGCGGATCAGGACGACATCAATACCAAGTTCGCGCGCAGCGGCGATCTTGCCGTAGCTCGCCGGCCCGCCGCTGTTCTTGGCGACGATCGCCTCGATGCCGTGGTCCCGCAGAAGCCAGGCCTCGTCCACCTGTTCAAAGGGGCCGCGCGCGGTCAGATAGACGGCGTTCGGGACGGAAAGCGGCGGCTCGACCGGATCGACGCTACGGACCAGGTAGTGGTGCTGAGGCGCGGCCTCGAAGGGCAGAAGTTCCTGCCGGCCGAGCGTCAGGAATGCTTTTCGCGGGACCTCTCCCAGGGCATTGACCGCATCGGCGACGCTGTCGACTTCGATCCAGCGGTCACCGGGCTGTCTCTGCCAGGCCGACCGTCGCAGGGCGACAAGCGGGACGCCGGAAATCTCGGCGGCTTTGGCCGCATTGCGGGAAATCTGAGCTGCATAGGGATGCGTCGCATCGATCAGGATCGAGATGCCTTTTTGCCTGAGATAGGTGGCAAGCCCTTCGGCGCCGCCAAAACCGCCGACACGCACCGGCACGGGTTGCTCGGCCGGCGCGCGTGTGCGCCCGGCAAGCGACAGCTCCAGAGCAAACTGCGGATCGCCGGCGAGTTTTCCGGCCAGCGCGCGGGCTTCCGCCGTGCCGCCGAGAATGAGGATGGAGTGTTGCAAGATGCCTCCTGAATCAGTTCGGAAACCTTTAAACCAAAGCCGCTGGCTGTCCATCGTCGGCATCGGCGAGGACGGCGTCCCGGGCCTCGGCGACAATGCCCGCGCGGCAATCGCTTCAGCCTCCGTCGTTTTCGGCGGCAGGCGGCATCTCGAACTGGCAGCCTCCCTGATCACCGGCGAAGCCCGCCCATGGCCGACACCGTTTGATGCAACAATGCGCGACGTCGTGGCGCTGCGTGGCCAAAAGGTCTGCGTGCTGGCCTCCGGAGACCCCTTCTTCTTCGGCGTCGGCGCAACGCTGTCCCGCCATGTCGCGCCTGAAGAATATACCGCCTATCCTGCCCCCTCGGCCTTTTCGCTGGCCGCCTCAAGGCTTGGCTGGCCGCTGCAGGACATCGAAACGGTGTCATTGCATGGTCGGCCGCTCGAACTCATTCGGCCTTCGCTGCATCCGGGTCGGCGGATCATCGCGCTGACATCCGACGAGAACGGTCCGGCGGCGCTGGCGGAGCTTTTGTCTCGCACCGGTTTCGGGCCTTCTCGGATAACTGTTCTGGAATCTTTGGGCGGCGCGGCGGAACGTTTCCGTTCACAACAGGCGGATGAGTTTGCGCTACCGGATATCGATGTGCTGAATGTCGTCGCCATCGACGTGAAGGCCGAAGCTGGAGCCTTTATCCTTCCGCGCGCTGTCGGGTTGGACGATACGCTGTTCGAACATGACGGGCAGATCACCAAGCGTGAAATCCGGGCGCTGACGCTCTCGGCACTGGCTCCGCACCGCGGCGAACTATTGTGGGATATCGGCGCCGGATCGGGTTCGATCGGCATCGAATGGATGCTGGCCGATCCTTCCCTCAAAGCCATTGCGATCGAAGCCAACGCCAATCGGTCAGCACGGATCGGGCGGAATGCTTTGGCATTCGGCGTGCCTGGCCTGCGCATCGTCGAAGGTGAGGCGCCGGCGGCTCTGGCCGGCCTGCCGCAGCCGGATGCGATCTTCATCGGCGGCGGCGGCAGCGAACCCGGCGTTTTCGATCAGGCCCTGGAGGCGTTGAAGCCCGGCGGGCGGCTGGTCGCCAATGCCGTGACGCTAGAAATGGAAGCGATCCTCCTGGCAGCGCATGCGAAACTCGGCGGCGAACTGATCCGCATGGAGGTTTCGCGTGCAGCGCCGATCGGTAGCATGTCGGGCTGGAAGCCTGCCATGCCGGTCACCCAATGGAGCTGGACGAAACCCGGAGTGAAGCCATGATTGCCGCGGGTCTCGGCTGCCGCAAGGGGACGTCCGCGGAAGCGCTGCTTTCGGCGCTTTCTACCGCCTGCGCCAAGGCGAATATTTCACGTGAATCCGTCTCCGTTCTGGCAACCGGCGAGATCAAGCGGCATGAGCCGGGGATGATCGAGCTTGCGGAGCGGCTGCGGCTGCCCCTGCAGATTGTCGACGAGGCGGCGCTGAAGCAGGCAGAAACCCGCACCAGAACAGTTTCGAAACACAGTCTTGCGCAAACAGCGACGCCAAGCCTTTCCGAAGCCGCGGCACTGGCCGCCGCCGGCGAGGCTTCCGAGCTGATTGTCGCGCGGCTGATCGCCGATGGCGCCACCTGCGCCCTGGCACGCTCGAAGGACCATTCATGACCGTGCATTTCATCGGCGCCGGACCAGGCGCCGCCGACCTCATCACCGTGCGGGGCCGCGATATTCTCGCCCGCTCGCCGGTCTGCCTTTATGCCGGCTCGATCATGCCGAAGGAACTGCTCGACTATTGCCCGCAAAATGCGCGGATCGTCGACACCGGTTCGTTCTCGCTGGACGATATCGAAGCGGAATACGTAGCGGCACATCAGGCCGGCAAGGACGTCGCGCGACTGCATTCCGGCGATCTTTCCGTCTGGAGCGCGGTTGCCGAACAGATCCGCCGGCTGGAGAAGCACGGCATCGACTACACGCTGACGCCGGGCGTGCCCTCCTTCGCTGCCGCCGCCGCGGCTCTGAGGCGGGAGCTGACCATTCCGGAAGTGGCGCAGAGCCTGATCCTCACCCGCGTGTCCGGCCGCGCTTCGAAAATGCCGGATGGAGAGACGCTGGCAGCCTTCGGCGCCACCGGCGCGACGCTGGCAATCCACCTCGCCATCCACGCGCTCGACCGCATCGTCGCGGAACTGACACCGCTTTATGGCGCCGATTGCCCGGTCGCAATCGTGGTTCGCGCCTCCTGGCCGGAAGAACGGATCATCCGCGGCACGCTTGCCGATATCGAGGCGAAGCTGGCGGCGGAGCCAGCCGAACGCACGGCGCTGATTTTCGTGGGCAAAGGCCTGGGCGCTGCCGATTTTGTCGAGAGCCAGCTCTACAATGCGGACTATGTGCGCCGCTTCCGTCCCGGCTGGCCTCAGGCCGGCGACAAGGATTCCGAATGATCGGACGCCGTAAACGCGGTCCGGCCGACCAACCGGCCCTCGCGATCGAAGACCAGGATTTCCAGCGCGACCTCAGGCTGTTTGAGCGCCTTGGCGGCCGTCTTCCAGGCGAGCGCGGCAATCCGGTCGCCCAACGCCAGTCCGTTGTCGCCCGCGAGCGCAAACGCCTGGGATACGGTGTTAGCGGCAGCTATCTGCGCTGCAAGCTCATCGCTCGCTCCGGCTTCACTAGCGAGTTTCGCCAGAGCCTCGAGATCGGCCAGCCCGCGCTTGGAATGCACGTCGAGCATGCCCTGCGCGAGCTTGGTCATCTTGGCGACGCCACCGGCGATCGTCACTTTCGGCACCGGATGATCGCGCAGATATTTCAGCATGCCGCCGACGAAATCGCCCATGTCGATCAGCGCGATCTCGTGCAAACCATGATGCGCCTGCACCGCCTTTTCGGACGTGTTGCCGGTGGCGCCTGCCACATGGTCGAGCCCGGCGGCACGCGCCACATCGATGCCGCGCCAGATGGAATGAATCCAGGCCGAGCAGGAAAAGGGGATGACGATCCCCGTCGTGCCGAGGATCGAGATGCCGCCCAGGATTCCGAGCCGGCCGTTGAGCGTCTTCTCGGCAATTTTTTCACCATCGGCGACGGAAATCTCGACCTCGAAATCGGCCTCGCCGCCGGCGACCTCGGCGATCGCCTGGGTGATCATCTTGCGCGGCACCGGATTGATGGCGGGTTCACCGACGGGCAGCGGCAGGCCGGCGCGGGTGACGGTGCCAACGCCTTCGCCGGCCTTGAAGGTGATGCCGCTGCCGGCCGCGCCGCGCCGCACGGTGCTATTGATCAAGGCCCCATGGGTGACGTCCGGGTCATCACCGGCATCCTTGATGATCCCGGCTCTCGCAAATCCCTCGCCGGTCTCTTCGACGGCGAGCGCGAAGGACGGCGTCTGCCCGCCGGGCAAAGTCACCTCGACCAGGTCGGGAAATTTTCCGGAAAGGAGGGCAAGACAAGCCGCCTTGCTCGCCGCCGCCGCACAGGTTCCCGTGGTCCAGCCACGACGAAGGTTCTTGCCATCCACTTCCATGGCCGTTTCTATAGCCCGACCGGGGCCGAGCGTCACCGGTCAAAGGTCCGCATATGAATGAAAGCATCGAAACTATCGTCGCAGCACCCGTTTTCGAGCCCGGCCATGTCTGGCTCGCCGGCGCCGGCCCCGGCCACCCGCGTTACCTGACGCTGGAAGTCGCCGACGCGCTTCGCAAGGCGGACGTGATCGTCCATGACGCGCTGGTCTCCGACGGCGTGCTGTCGCTCGCGACGACCGCCGAGCTTGTCTTCGTCGGAAAGCGCGGCGGCAAACCCTCCGTCGCCCAGGACGACATCACCGGCCTGCTGATCGAACTCGCCCGCAAGGGCAGGCGCGTGCTGCGGCTGAAGGGCGGCGATCCCTTCGTGTTCGGACGCGGCGGCGAAGAAGCGGAGGCGCTTGCCCGGGAAAACATCCCGTTCCGCGTCCTGCCGGGCATGACCTCGGCGCTGGCGGCTCTCGCTTCCGCCAATATTCCCGCGACGATGCGGGGGATGAGCCGCGCGATCACCCTTGCGACCGGCCATGCGGCCGGCAGTCCCGGCGACCTGGACTGGAAGGCGCTGGCGAAAACCGGCGAGCCGATCGTCGTTTATATGGGCGTCAGCACGATCGGCACGATCGCCCGGCTGCTGATCGAAGGCGGGTTGCCGCCGGAAACGCCGGTCGCGGTGCTGATGGCGGCGACGACACCGGACGAACGCTCGCTGACTGCAACGCTTGCAACGGTCGAGGCGGAAGTGGTGCGGCAGAAATTTGCCGCGCCCGCCCTGATCGTCATCGGCCGGATCGTCTCCATGCAGGCCGTCCTGTCGGGGGGCAAGTCATGACCGCCCGCGCGCTCATCATCGGTGCGCCGCGTTCCGGCTCCGGCAAGACCAGCGTCACCATCGGCCTGCTGCGCGCCTTTGCCCGCCGCGGCGTCAAGGTGCGCGGCGTCAAGACAGGCCCGGATTATATCGATCCGGGTTTTCACGAGGCCGCGACGCATCGGCCGGGCCTCAACCTCGACAGCTGGGCGATGGCGCCGGACCTGCTGCGGCACCTGGCGCGCGGACAGGCGGAAGATGCCGAGCTGCTTCTGATCGAAAGCGCCATGGGCCTTTTCGACGGCATCGTCAGCGAAGAGAACCGTTCCGGCGCGGCCTCCGATCTCGCCCGGCTGTTCCGCCTGCCCGTGCTGCTGGTGCTGGACGTTTCCGGCCAATCCCAGACCGCTGGCGCGATCGCATACGGCTTTGCCCACTATGATCCAACGGTGAAAATCGCCGCCTGCGTCCTCAACCGGGCCGGCAGCGAGCGGCACAAGAAACTCTGCGGCGATGCCATCCAGGCGGCCGGAATTCCCGTCGTCGGCACCGTCCTGCGTGATCCGTCGCTGGTTCTGCCCGAACGGCATCTCGGCCTGGTGCAGGCGAGCGAACATCCGGAAATGGACGCCCATATCGAGCGCCTGGCCGATGCCATGGAGGCTTCGCTCGACCTCGATGCGATCTACGCCGCCGCAAAGCCCTTCAATATTCCCAACGGGTCGACGGAAAAATCACTGCGGCCGCCGGGCCAGCGCATCGCTTTGGCGCAGGACGCCGCCTTTACCTTCCTCTACCCGCATCTGATGCGCGAATGGCGCTCCGCCGGCGCGGAGGTTGTTCCCTTCTCGCCCCTGGCCGATGAAGCGCCGGCTGTCGGCTGCGACGTCTGCTGGCTGCCGGGTGGATACCCCGAACTACATGCCGGACGGCTTGCGGCGGCCGAGAATTTCAAGACCGGCCTAGCGCGATTTGCGGAAACAAACCCCGTTCACGGCGAGTGCGGCGGCTACATGGTGCTCGGCGAAACGCTGGAGGATGCCGACGGCGTGACGCACGCCATGACCGGTCTCCTGTCCCACCGTACCAGCTTCGCCAAACGCCGGATGAACCTCGGTTACCGCCAGGCGGAGATCGCCGAGAACAGCCCGCTCGGCGGCAAGGGCGATACGATCCGCGGCCATGAATTCCACTATGCCAGCGTTGTTTCACCGGGAACCGACCAACCGTTTGCAACGATCGCCGACGGCGGCGGCAAACCGATCGGTCCGACGGGCGGCCGGCGGGGCGGCGTTAGCGGCGCCTTTTTCCACGCGATTGCACGCGGCTAGCCGGCAGCGGCTGAAAGCGCCCGAAGCGCCGCAACCGCACGTTCGGCGTCCGCCGCCCGCACGAAGATATGGTCGTGGTAATAGGCCGCGACGACATTCGCGCTGATGCCTTCTTTGGTCAGAACTGCCGCCATCGCTGCAGTCATGCCGACCGCTTCCAATGAAGAATGCACCATCATGGTGATGCAGCGAAGCGGCATGCTTGAGGCAAGCCCCGCCTTTTCGGCAGCTTCTTTCGGCAGGATCAACGTCAGACCTTCCTTCTCGAAAAACAGTCCGATCGGCTTCAGCGCCAGATAATCGTGCGTTTTCTCGAGCGGCACGGTCGCATAGACGAATTCGTCTTCGAGAAGAACCGGCTCAAGGCTCGCAAGCAAGGTGGAAAGGTCGGTGATGCCGCTCATGAGCCCTCCAAGGGTCACTCCATGACCGAGGTTAAGACGGTGATCTACGACCCGCAAGACCCGATATCGCCTCCAAAATAATCGCCCGCAGCGCAAATCCGTCTTGCGCGTCCCTCGCCAGCTTCTAGTCTGCGCTGCTACGAGGCTAAGCTCCTCGAACGATTGGTTTCGAACAGCAAGGTGTTCCGGTGACGGATTTCGAAAAGACCCGCTCGCTCTTCTATCTGCCGCAAGGCATGATCTATCTCGACGGCAATTCGCTCGGACCGCTGCCGCTTGCAGCCAGGGAACGCGTCGCCCGGCTGATGACCGACGAATGGGGCGAGCTGCTGATCAAGGGCTGGAACAAGGCCGGCTGGATGGCGATGCCGCGGCGGATTGGCGACCGGGTGGCCAAGCTGATCGGAGCGGCGGAAGGCACGGTCGTCATGGGCGACACCCTGTCGATCAAGGTCTACCAGGCACTCGCCTCGGCATTGGAACTGGTGCCGGAACGCAAGGTCGTGTTGTCCGACAGCGGCAATTTTCCGTCGGATCTCTATATGGCGCAGGGCCTGATCGGCTCGCTCGGCAAAGGTCTTGAGCTGAAGATCGTCGAGCCGGAAGGGGTCGAAGCCGCGATCGACGAAACCGTCGCCGTGGTCATGCTGACGGAGGTGGACTACCGCACCGGGCGGCTGCACGACATGAAGGCGCTGACCGAAAAGGCGCATGCCGTCGGCGCGATCACCGTCTGGGATCTTGCCCATACGGCCGGTGCCCTGCCTGTCGATCTTTCCGGTGCGGACGCGGATTTCGCGGTCGGCTGCACCTACAAGTACCTGAACGGCGGGCCGGGCGCACCGGCCTTCATCTATGTCGCCCCGCGTCATGCGGACAAGGTGCGACCGGCGCTGTCCGGCTGGCTGGGGCACGAACAGCCCTTCGCCTTCGATCTCGGTTATCGTCCGGGCGGCGGCATCGACCGCATGCGGGTCGGCACGCCGCCGATCATCGGGCTTGCGGCGCTCGACGCGGCGCTCGATGCCTGGGACGGCGTCGACATGGCGGACCTGCGGCGGCAATCGATAAAACTCTGCGATCTGTTCGTCGCGGAAGTCGAAAGGCGCTGCCCGATGCTGAAGCTCGGTTCTCCCCGCGATGGGACGAAGCGCGGCAGCCAGATTTCGTTCCTGCACGAGGAAGGCTATGCGATCATGCAGGCCCTGATCGCGCGCGGCGTGATCGGCGATTTCCGCGCTCCGAACGCCATTCGCTTCGGCTTCACACCGCTCTATATCGGCGAGGCCGAGGTGTTGGGAGCGGTGGATACCCTCGAAGACATCATGACCAATCGCCTCTGGGATGCCGCAGAATATAGACAGCGGGCCCTGGTGACCTGAGCGGATGACGGAAGAGCGGCCCACGTCCCCCCGAAAGCTCTCCAAGGTCGTGCCTTACCGGCTCGCGCGCAGTAACGCGGAAATGATGAAGCTCGTCACCCTGCTTTGCGAGGCCAACGGTTTCAAGCTGAACATCTGGCGGGTCATGTCGGCGGTCGGCACCTATCAATCGATCTCGCCGATGGAAATCGGCAAGCTTACGACGATCGACAAGGCGATGGTGTCGCGCGCGATCCGCGAACTGGTAGACCGCGACCTGATCGACCGCCGCGCCGACGCACGCGATGCGCGATGGGCCCAGATCCAGCTGACGACCGCAGGAACGGCCGTCTACGAAAAGATGGTGGCCGGCATCGATGCCCTCGAGAAACACATGTTCGGCGATCTGCCACCCGAAAAGACCGCGGCATTCATGGAGATGCTCGAACTGATCGAACGTCGCGCCAGGTTGGCCCGTGATATGGTGGAATTGAACGGTAAAGCCGGTTTGGCGCGGCTGTTGGGGCACGATGCCGAGTAAGGCTTGCGGACCTCGGCCGCATCCGAACCGGCCTTCGTAAGCTTTACATAACCATTATCAGAATTGTTTACAAAGAAACAATCTCCCTGTAAACAAATGGCAGGGCGGGAGGAGATCGCCCGCTTTTGTCCTGGGAGGATCCTATGAAGAACCGGTTTTTTGCTGGAATGGCGCCTGTTGCCGTCCTGTCCTTGTCCTTATTTGCAAGCTCTGCACTGGCCGACATCACGATCGGCGTGACCATATCGTCGACCGGCCCGGGTGCGGCGCTCGGCATTCCGCTGAAGAACTCCGTCGAATTGTGGCCGGCCGAAGTGGGCGGCGAAAAGCTGAAAGTCATCGTTCTCGATGATGCCGGCGACCCCTCGGTTGCTACCACCAATGCCCGCCGCTTCGTCAACGACGACAAGGTCGATGTCATCGTCGGCTCCGCGCTGACGCCCGCCTCGATCGCTGTTGCCGGTGTTGCCGGCGAAACCAGCACGCCGCATCTCTCCTGCTCGCCGGTTCCGCCGACCATTTCCAAAGGCAAGTGGACCTTCGTGATGCCGCAGGATGCCGGTCTGATCGCCAGGAACCTGTTTGCCAAGATGAAGGCAGATGGCGTCAAGACGGTCGGTTATATCGGCTTCTCGGATAGCTACGGCGACCTTTGGATGGGCCAGTTCAAGGCGATCGGCGAACAGTACGGCCTGAAGGTCGTCGCCGACGAGCGTTATGCCCGTCCCGACACCTCCGTTTCCGGCCAGGTGCTGAAACTCGTGGCCGCGCGTCCGGACGCCGTCTTCGTCGGCGCCTCCGGCACGGGTGCCGCGCTGCCGCAGATCGGCCTGCGCGAACGTGGCTTCGCCGGCAAGATCTACCAGACCCATGGCGCCGTGACCTTCGACTTCCTGCGCATCGCCGGCAAGGCTGCCGACAACACCATCTTCGCCTCCGGCCCGGCCATGGCGCCGGAAGCCCTGCCGGACACCGCCGAGACCAAGGCCGAAGGCATGGCCTATGTGACGGCCTACGAAAAGAAGTTCGGTCCCGGCACCCGCACCCAGTTCGGCCCGCATATCAACGATGCCATGGCCATCCTGAAGAAGGCCATCCCGGTCGCGCTGAAAAAAGCAAAGTCCGGCACGCCGGAATTCCGCGCAGCTCTCCGTGACGCCATCGAAACCGGCGGCCCGTTCCCGGCAAGCCAGGGCGTGTTCAACTTCAAGGCCGACGATCACCTCGGCCTCGACGACCGCGCCGTCGTGCTGTTCACAGCCAAGAACGGCAAGTTCGAGATCACCAAGTAAGCCGGCGAATAAACGAGGCCCGGCGTCCGCGCCGGGCCTTTTCGCAGCGTCTTTTCTGTTATCGGGGGAAATTCTTTGGACGCGATGATTGCGACCTTCCTGATCCAGGATGGTGTCACCAATGGCGCGATCTATGCGCTCCTCGGTCTGGCGCTGGTCCTGCTCTTTTCGGTCACGCGGGTGATCTTTATTCCCCAGGGCGAATTTGTCGCCTATGGCGCGCTGACGCTGGCTCTTCTCGACGGCGGGAAGGTGCCCGCCACCACCTCGCTTCTCGTCTGTTTCGGGGCGATTGCGTTCCTGTTCGACCTCTGGAGCATGCGCCGCGGCACCGATATGCGCACCTTTCTGCGCAGCCTCGCGCTCAACCTGGTGCTCCCCGGCGTGATCTACGGCATCACGATCGTGCTTGCGCCGCTCGATCTTCCGTCTGTCGCAAAGGCCCTGCTCACCATTCTGATCATCACGCCCATGGGCGTCTACGTCTATCGGATCGCCTACAGGCCGCTTGCCGATGCATCCGTGCTCGTCCTGCTGATTGCCTCGGTTGGCGTGCATCTGGCCATGATGGGGCTTGGCCTCGTCTTCTTCGGCGCCGAGGGCCTGCGCGCCGAGCCGCTCGCCGACGACAACTACACGATCGGAGCCTTGATGGTGAGCGCCCAGAGCCTCTGCATCTACGGTGCGACGATCGCGATCATCGTCGGCCTCTACATGTTCTTCGAGCGAACGCTGCTCGGCAAGGCGCTGCGTGCGACCGCCGTCAACCGGCTCGGCGCACGGCTGGTCGGCGTCCGCACCCATCTGACCGGCGTTACCGCCTTCACGCTGGCGGCCGCTATCGGGGCCGTTTCCGGGGTACTGATCGGCCCGATCACCACGATCTATTACGACACCGGCTTCCTGATCGGCCTCAAGGGCTTCGTGGCGGCGATCATCGGCGGGCTTGCGAGCTTCCCGATCACCGCGATCGCCGCGATCGGCGTCGGCCTGGTCGAATCCTTCTCTTCCTTCTTCGCCAGCAGCTACAAGGAGGTCATCGTCTTCGGTCTCATCATTCCCGTTCTGATCTGGCTGTCGCTGAGCGGCGGCTTCCACGAGGAGGAGTGAGCGATGAAGATCGAGCGTTTGCTTCCCGGCGTCGCCGGCATCGTTTTCCTGGCGATCATTCCCCTCCTGCCGGTGCCGCCCTTCTGGCTGACGATCCTCAACAATATCGGCCTCGCCTCGCTGGTGACGATCGGCCTCGTGCTGTTGACCGGCGTTGGCGGTCTCACCTCGTTCGGCCAGGCTGCCTTCTGCGGTTTCGGCGCCTATACGACGGCCGTGCTGAGCACGAACTACGGCTTGTCGCCCTGGCTGACCCTGCCGTTGTCGCTGATCGTCGGCGCGGCGACCGCCCTGCCGCTCGGCCTCATCACCGTGCGCCTTTCCGGCCATTTCCTGCCGCTCGGCACCATCGCCTGGGGCCTGGCGCTTTATTATCTGTTCGGCAAGATCGACCTTCTCGGCCGTTACGACGGCATTTCCGGCATCCCGCCGATTGAATTCGCCGGCTATCGCTTCATGAGCGACGGGTCGATCTACTACCTCATCTGGTTTTTCGTGATTGCGGTCGCGATCGGCGCAAAAAACCTGCTCGACTCGCGGATCGGCCGCGGCATCCGGGCACTGCGTGGCGGCGGCCAGGCGGCGGAAGCCTTCGGCGTCAACATCGTCCGCGCCAAGCTCACGGTCTTCGTGTTCGCCGGCGTGGTCGCGGCCCTTTCCGGCTGGCTCTACGCCCATATGCAGCGCTCGGTGAACCCGACGCCGTTCGGGCTCAGCATGGGCATAGAATATCTGCTGATGGCCGTGGTCGGCGGCTCCGGCCATGTCTGGGGGGCAATCTTCGGTGCCAGCATCGTGCTGATCATGAAGGACGTGCTGCAGCGTTTCCTGCCGGATCTGATCGGCACGACCGCCAATCTGGAAATGGTCGTTTTCGGCATCCTGCTGGTGGTGATCCTGCAGCTCGCCCGGGACGGCCTCTGGCCATTCGTCTTGAAGCTCCTGCCGAAGCGGCCCGCGCGGTCTCTTCCGACTTCCGACGACAGGCTTGCCAAGCGAACGCTCGCGCCGGCCGGCTCGTCGCTGATCAAGGTGGAAAAGGCGCGAAAAGCCTTTGGTGGCCTGGTGGCGGTCAACGATGTCAGTTTCGAAGTGCGCGCCGGCCAGGTCGTCGGCCTGATCGGGCCGAACGGCGCCGGCAAGAGCACGACGTTCAACCTCATCACCGGCCTTGCTTCATTGACCAGCGGATCGGTTTTCTACGAAGGCCAGCCGATGACCGGCGATAGCCCGCGCGAAGTCGCCAAACACGGCATCGCCCGCACCTTCCAGCACGCAAAGATCCTGCCCGACATGTCGGTGCTGGAAAACGTCGCGCTCGGCGCACATCTGCGAGGCTCGGCCGGTGTCTTCAGGAGCTTTCTACGGCTGGAGCGCAGGCAGGAGGCGACGCTGCTGGCCGAAGCTGCCTTCCAGCTCGAACGCGTCGGGCTCGGCGCCTATCGCGACCGGCCGGCCGGCGATCTGGCGCTCGGCCAGATCCGCATCCTGGAGATCGCCCGGGCCCTCTCCGCCGACCCGGCCGTGCTGCTGCTCGACGAACCCGCGGCGGGCCTGCGTCACGGCGAAAAACAGGAACTCGCCAACCTCTTGAAGAAGCTGCGCGAGGAGGGCGTCAGCGTGCTCCTCGTCGAACACGACATGGGCTTTGTCATGGGCCTCGTCGACCATCTCGTGGTGCTCGATTTCGGTACCTTGATCGCCGAAGGCAAGCCGGCGGACGTGCGCAAACATCCGGCGGTCGTCGCCGCCTATCTGGGAGGTGTCGCATGAGCGGAAACCTGCTCGAACTCTCCGACCTTCACGTCTCCTACGGCCGAGCCGAGGTGCTGCACGGCATATCGATGAGCATGAAGCCCGGCAGCATCGTCACCGTGATCGGCGCAAACGGCGCCGGTAAATCGACGCTGCTCAACGCCATCATGGGCATCGTCCCCTCCTCCGGCACGATCGTCTACGATGGCGCGCCCGTGCCCCGCTCGGTCGAAGGCCGCGTTGCCGGCGGCCTCTGCCTGGTGCCGGAAAAACGCGAACTGTTCGCCACCATGTCGGTCGAGGACAATGTCGAGCTCGGCGGCTTCCTGCGCAGCGCCGCTGAGCGCGCCGAGACGCGCGAGGACGTCTACGCGCGTTTCCCGCGCCTGGCCGAACGCCGCAAGCAGCTGGCCGGCACGCTTTCCGGCGGCGAGCGGCAGATGCTGGCGCTCGCCCGCGCCCTGATGAGCCGGCCGCGACTGCTGCTGCTCGACGAACCGAGCCTCGGCCTCGCGCCGAAGATCGTCATCGACATCCTCAACATCGTATCGGAACTGCGAAAGACCGGCGTCTCTATCCTGCTCGTCGAGCAGAATGCCCGCGCCGCGCTCGAAATCGCCGACGAAGGTTACCTGGTCGAACTGGGCGAAGTCCGCCTTTCCGGCCCGGCAAGCGAAATGGCGGTCAATCCGGCGCTGATGGAAAGCTATCTCGGCACCCATTCCTGATGAGACAATTCGGTCGGGCGCAGTCGATCAATCGAAGCTCTCGACCAGCTTCCGGCGGAATTCGTCCATGCGATAGACCGGCGTGGACGGCAGCGGGATCATGCCCTTCTGCCAGTTCCAGCCGTCGAGGCGTTTCAAGAGGTCCGGGTTGCCGCTGACGATATGCATCGGCACGTCGCGCAAGGCCCCTTCGCCGGTAACGATAGACGCCGGCTGGTGATCGCCGAGCAGGATGAACAGCGTGTTCTTGCCGTAACGCGCCATGTAGGAGCCGAGCGTCTCGAGCGTGTAGTCGATCGAGGTGAGGTATTGCGCCCGGACGCGGTTGGGATCGGCCCAGACGACTGAGGGCGGGTCGCCGCTTTCCGCCTGCGCATTGAAGACGGCACCGTCGCCCACCTTATCCCAGGGGATCAGCGACGGGAGCGGCGTCCAGGGAGCGTGGCTGGAGATCAGCGCCATTTCCGCCATGACCGGCTTGTGTCCCACCGGACGCTCCAGCCTCTCGAACGCCTCGAGCGTGAACTGATCCGGCATCGTCACCCAGTTGAAGGGTTTTCCACGATACCCGAGCCCCGCGGCGGCATGGATGCTGTCGTAACCGAAATAACCCGCTTCCGGCCAGTCGAGCGTGATCGCCGGCATGACCGCCGTGGTGCGCCAGCCGGAGGAACGGAAGAGGTTGTTGAGGCTCGTCCGCTCGCTGGTGATCATCCGGTCGTAGCGTCCCTGATTGTCGACCCAGAGACCGGAGAGCAGCGTGCCATGCGCGAGCCAGCTGATGCCGCCGACGGTCGGCGAGGTCAGCCAGCCGCTGCGTGCCTGCAGGCCAACCGCTTCGATCTCCTTCTCCACCGAGGTCAGCCGGCTGCCGACGCGCGCCGCATAACGCGAATCCTCGATCGCGCTGCGGCCATAGGATTCGATGAAGATCAGCACGACGTCCGTGCCGGCAAGCGCCGAGAAATGCGGCCCGGCGGAAACCGGATCCTGCTTCAGTTCCTCCTCGAAGCGGGCGAGATCGGCAATCGACCGCGTCACCATGGTGACGCGGTTGACGAAATAGGAGGCGGCATGCGCCTCGACGCCGAGGCTGCGGCGATCGGGGTCCTGAGCCACCAGCGCCGCCAACCCGATCAACAGGGCTGCGCCGCTGACGCGAGCGGACACACGCCGGGCTCCGCGCGAAAGTGCCCGGAAACCGCCGAGCGACCAATAAAGGACGGCCGCGACAATCAGCCAGGCCAGAAGGCCCGCGCAGATGATCCCCACCGCCTCGGTGACGCCGACCGCCCCGCTCAGGAGGTTCCAGCCGTCGGTGAGGATCTTGAGGTCGAGATAGGGATTGAACGGCCGCTGGAAAGCGGTGCCGGTGCCGATGTCCGCGAGTTTCAGGAACAGCATCGCTGCCAGCAGCAAGGTGACGGCCCACCGCAAAAAGGGAAAGGCTGGACCGGCCAGCACCGAAGCCAGCAACGTAACCCCCGCCACCTCCAGCGGAAATCTGAGCTCGGAAACATCGGTGAAATGGGAAGGAACGGCGAGGATGGCCGCAACGATCGCCAGCGCAATCGTGATCCTCAGAAATGCCGATCCATTTGCCTTGCGCTGCGCGATATGCCCTATTCTGGCGGCGTCACTCTGGCGAAAAGGCCGAAATTCGTTCATGCGCTGTTCCTGCAAAACCTTCGGCCCATGCGTTTTCTGAAGCTTATAGGCTTATCTGCGGCCTTCGCACTTCTCATTGCCGTGATCCTGCGCTTCGATCCGCAACGGATTGCCGCAAGCCTGGCATCGGCCGATCCGACCTATATAAGCGCCGGCCTCATCCTCGTGCAGGTGCAGATCGTACTCTCGGCGCTCCGCTGGCGGTTCACGGCGGCCCGGCTTGGCCAGCACCTGGGTATCGGGAAGGCGATAGGCGACTATTATCTCGGAACGCTGCTCAACCAGCTTCTGCCGGGCGGAGTGGCAGGCGATGCCGTTCGCGCCGTTCGCAACCGGGCTAACGGTGATGGTGGATGGAAGGTGCCGGCGCAGGCTGTGCTGTTCGAGCGGGTCGCCGGGCAGGGGGTATTTTTCGTCATCGCGACCTTCGGCGTCATGCTCTGGCCGCTTCTGGGCGGGGCAGCGATCCCCGAAAACCTGCGCCATCTTCTCTCCGGTTTCGCGCTTTTTGCCGCCGGCCTCGCCATCGTGTTCCTGCTGCTGCTCCGCCTGCCCCCGCGCCGCGTTCAGCCTCTGCTTGCAGCGCTGAAGACAGCGCTGGCGCAGGTCTTCCTGCGGAACCGGGCCTGGATCGCGCAGACGCTGTTCAGCCTCGTCATCGTCGCAAGCTATATCGCGATGTTCATGCTCGCCTCGGCAGCTGTAGGGGCACCCTTACCGGCACTCGCGGCTGTCACCGCGATTCCGCTCTGTCTGCTGATGATGCTGATCCCCGCCACCATTGCCGGCTGGGGCGCCAGGGAGGTTGCAGCAGCAGCCCTCTGGCCGCTCTTCGGTTATGCCGCGTCCGACGGTGTCGCCGCCAGCATCCTCTACGGCATTCTGGCGCTTGTCGGCGCAGCACCCGGCCTGGTGTTCATCTTGGTGGCGCTGTTCAGCAGACGGAGCCGCTGAACAGTCAAACCTCCAGCCGAGCGTAGATATCGCCGGAGGACACCCGATCGGCAAGGCCGGCAATCTCGGCCAGCATCGCATCGGCGGTTGTCCATTCGTCATGGACGAAGCGATGCCGCTCGCCCTCGACCCGGTTGAAGCGATAGGGACCGAGTTTGCGCAGATGGCTGATCGCCTCCTCGGCGATTTCCATCGTCGCCGGGATGTATTCGAAGGCAATCAGCGGGATCTGATGATGCAGGCCGGCGATGATATCCGCCTCGGCACCCTCCACGTCGATCTTGCAGAAGGCCGGCAATCCGTATTCTTCGATCAGCGCATCGAGCGTCGTCATCTCCACCCGCTCGATCCTATCCCAGGTGACGTTGCGAAAACCGGAGGTCTTCTCGACTTTCGAGATCCAGTACGAGGATATGCTGGTCACGGTCGGATGGCGGCTGGAAATATGCAGATCGACGCTGCCGGGCTCCTTGCCGACCGCCTTGCGCAGCAGCGTCAATTCTTCGCCGGCGAAGGATCTGGCAATGAAATCGGCAAACAGCGGCTGCGGCTCCAGCGCGACGATCCTGGCGCCGAGCGACAGAAGCGTCCGGCTGCGGCTGCCGGCATGCGCACCGATATCGAATACGAGATCGCCTTTGCGGACGAGGCCCGCATAAAACCGCTTCAGCGAAAAACGCCGCCAGGGCTGGCCGTAATAGATCAGCAGCGAGCGCGTCAGGCCCAGGGAAGCGGAAAAATCAGGCCGCGACATGATGGCTCCTGCTCGCATTCACCAGGAAGATCACATCGACGGCGAAGGAATAGGTGAGCGAGGCGAGGGCCGCAGCCGCAAGCAGGGTGGAGACCGGCGAGGTAACGACCGGAAACAACATCAGACAGAGCGCCACGCCCTGAACGACGCAGATCGCCTTGCGGCGCATCGAATGCGGCAGTTCGCCCCTCAGCGCCGGAAAGACCGTCTGCGCCCCGACATAAGCATAGCGCATCAGGCCGATCAGCAGGACCCAAAGTCCCGCCTTGCCGAGCAACACGGCCGCGAGCGACAGGAAGAGGATCAGCAGCGCGTCGATCTCCATGTCGAATCGCGCGCCGAACCGGGAAGACGTGCCCGCCTGCCGTGCGACGAAGCCGTCGACACCATCCAGGACAAGCGCGAAAGCGACTATGAAGCCGAGCATCCACAAGGCGCCCTGCTCGAAGCCTACGCCGAATTGCGGCGACGCCAAAACCATCCCGCCTAAAACCGACGTAAGCGCGGCACGGATTGTCGTGACGATATTGGCCGCGCCAAAACGCCCATGCCCATGCGCGCGCAGATTGCCGAGCGCGACGGCGGAAATCGCCGCATAGATGATGAAGGCGCAGCAGGCCGCGGCCGTATCGATGCCGAGCCAGTCGCCGAGGAAATGCATGGCCGCAACCAGCGCGGCTGCGACGGTCATGGTGACCGCATAGGCATCGAGGGAGAGCAACCGGTGAGCCCTGCGTGCCGCCTGGCGATCCAGCGGCCCGGCATTCATCCAGTCAGCCATTGGACGTGCCTTCCTCGTCCAAGGGATGATATGAAATATTCATGACGCTCTCCTCACAGGCACTACATGGAGAAGAATACGGTAGGCAGCAAAGGCCGGATCCTCGAAACCGCCGTCAAATAAACGTGATGGCCATATCGCCCTCTCGCCGGACGGCTCCCTTGCCGTCATCGTCGAAGCCTCTAGGTCTGGATTGTTATGGCGTGAAAGGTGCAAGGCGTGACAAGGCGTGAGACAGCCCCGCGTGCGGCGGTGCAGAAGGAGGGACGAGCCCTCTGGATCGAGGAGACGGGCCGTTGCGCGCTTCGGCAGGAGGAGCTGCCGGCGGCCTGCGAGGACGAGATTGTCGTCCGCACGCTCTATAGCGGCATCAGCCGGGGTACCGAATCGCTCGTTTTTGCCGGACAGGTGCCGGAAAGCGAATACGAGCGCATGCGTGCCCCGCACCAGGCCGGCCAATTCCCCTTCCCGGTGAAATACGGTTATGCCGCCGTCGGCGTGGTCGAAGAAGGGCCTGAGCATCTCGTCGGCAAAACGGTCTTCTGCCTGCATCCCCATCAGGACCGTTTTCGCATGCCCGTTTCCGCCGCCCACCCGCTGGTCGACGGCTTGTCCCCACAGCGTGCCGTGCTGGCCGCCAATATGGAGACCGCACTCAACGTCACCTGGGATGCAGACGTTCAGCCAGGCGACCGGGTAGCGGTGTTCGGGGCCGGCGTGATCGGGCTCCTGGTCGCCTACCTTGCCTCACGGATCATCGGCACGGAGGTGGTGATTTCCGATATCGAGCCGGAGCGCGCCGGACCTGCCGAGGCTCTCGGCCTGCGTTTTTCATCTGCCGGTCATCTGCCCCATGATTGCGACGTGCTGATCAACGCCTCCGCCTCGGCCGACGCCCTGGCGACGGCACTCGATCACGCCGGTATCGAGGCGCGCATCGTCGAGGCCAGCTGGTATGGCGAAAAGCACGTTGAGATCCCTCTCGGCGGCGCTTTCCATGCCAAGCGGCTTTCCATCGTCAGCTCGCAGGTGGCCTCCCTGCCGCCGGGGCGACGCGCCCGCTGGGACACCAGGCGCCGCATGGGCAAGGCACTCCAGCTTCTCGCCGACGACCGGCTCGACCACCTGATTTCGGGCGAAACACCGTTCGAAACCATCGCTGCCGATTATGCCGGGATTATCGGTTCGGCCGCCACGCTCTGTCATCGCATCAAGTATTGAAGGAAATCCCGCATGTTCGCCGTCGAAGTCCGCGATCACATCATGATCGCGCATAGTCTTGACCGCCCGGTTTTCGGCCCCGCCCAAGGCATGCACGGAGCAACCTTCGTGGTCGACGCCGCCTTCTTCACCAGTGATCTGGACGAGAACGGCCTTGCGGTGGATATCGAGCTTGCAACCGACGTGTTGAAGGACGTGCTGGCGCCGCTCAACTACCAGAACCTCGACACGCTGGAGATTTTCGCCGGCAAGGTGACGACGACGGAATTCCTCGCCAAGCACATATTCGACCGCATCGCCGATGCCATCCGGAACGGCCGGCTCGGTGAGGGTGGTAGCCGCATCCGCAAACTGCGGGTCATGCTGCACGAATCGCACACCGCCCGCGGCTGGTTCGAGGCCGAGCTGTGAGCCGCGATCTCGTCTTCGCCTATCCGGGCGAGCTGGAAACCCGCACGGGCGGTTACGGCTACGATCGCCGTGTCGTCGCGGCCCTGCGCGATCTCGGCTGGAATGTCGAACTGATCTCCCTCGGCGACGGCTTTCCGAACCCGGACGCAGGACAGCTCGGCGAAGCGGGGCGGATGCTCTCCGAGCTCGCTGACGATAGTCTCGTGCTGATCGACGGGCTAGCCTTCGGCGTGATGGATGAATGGGCCGGGCGCGAAGCGAAACGCCTGAAGATCATGGCGCTCGTGCATCACCCGCTGGCACTGGAGACGGGGCTCGACAGCAAGCAACAGGAAATCGCGGCCGCCCGGGAGAAGGCGGCTCTGGCGCACACCCGCGGCGTTATCGTCACATCGCATGCCACCGCCGCCGAACTCGCCGCCAATTACGCCATTCCCGCGGAAAAGATCACGGTCGCCATTCCGGGCATGAATCCGGCGCCGCTGGCCGTCGGTGGCGGCGATCCGCCTCTGATCCTCAGCGTCGGCACGCTGACCCACCGCAAAGGCCACGACATACTGATTTCGTCGCTCGAAAAGCTGCGCGATCTGCAATGGACCTGCCGCATCGTCGGCAGCAAGGTCCTCGATCCCGGCATCGCAGCAGAGCTCGAACGCCAGGTCGCCCAATCCGGGCTCGGCAACCGCATCGAACTCGCCGGCCAAATCGACGACACCCGCTCCGAATTCGCCAAGGCCGACATCTTTGCGCTGGCGAGCCGTTATGAAGGTTACGGCATGGTGTTTGCCGAGGCGCTTGCGCAAGGGCTGCCGATCGTCGGCTGCGTGGCGGGGGCCGTGCCGGACGTCGTGCCCAAAAGCGCCGGCTTTCTCGTGCCGCCGGACGACCCGGACGCTTTCGCTGCCGCTCTGCGACGGCTGCTGGAGGAGCCCGAAACCCGCATTTCCATGGCCGACGCCGCAGCGATCGCCGGTGCCGGGCTTCCCTCCTGGCGGGACACTGCCGTCACCATCTCCGGTTTTCTGGAAACGGTTCCATGAGCGGCTTTGACAGGGACTGGCTGGCGCTGCGCGAGCCCGTGGATGTTATCGCACGGGACGCGGACCTGCTGGCAGCGGCTGTACAATCCCTCGAAAGCGCCTCGGCCCCAACCATCCTCGATATCGGCTGCGGCACCGGCTCGACCTTCCGCGCGCTCTCCCCCAGGCTTCGAAAGCCGGCTCACTTTCGGCTTTTCGACCAAGACCGCCGGCTGCTGGACGAAGCCCGCCGCTTGCATGGCGATGCTGTCGACCTCATCGAGGGTGATCTCAACGAGGTCGAAGCGCTGCCGCTCGCCGAAGTCAGCCTCGTGACCGCGTCTGCGCTCTTCGATCTCTGTTCGGAGCAGTTCATTCGCCGTTTCGTCGCCCATGTCGCGCAGAGGGGCGTCAGTCTCTACGCGACGCTCAACTATGACGGCCGGATGTGTTGGTCGAAGCTGCATCCGCTGGACGAGGCCGTGCTTGCGAGCTTCAACGCCCATCAGTTGAGCGACAAGGGTTTCGGATTGTCGCTGGGGCCGCGGGCGTGGGAGACGCTGGCCGATTGCCTCAGGGAGAGCGGCTATACGGTGAGGACCGCCGAAAGCCCATGGACGATGGCTGCAGACCATTGCGAACTGCAGCGTCTGTTCCTCGACGGCGTGGTGCGCGCGGTTTATGAATACGGGCAGCTCGACGAGAGCGAAATCCGCGACTGGGCCGATTTCCGGCGGAAAATGGTCGACCGCGAAGGCAGCCTATGCCAGGTCGGGCATCAGGACATCCTCGCAATCCGCTGAGAGGGTCACCTGCCGCGCTTCAATGCGAAAATTGCAGTCGAATACGATATCCGTGCCGATATTGTAGACCTGAACCTCCGGGCGGCGGGCTTCCGACAAGCGGTCGATCGGCGAAAGGCGGATGCCGGCGGGACCCGAACCGATGATGATCGGCGCGACCGAGATATGCAGCCGGTCGATCATCTGGGCATCGACAAAGCGGGAAATGGTGGTTGCGCCTCCTTCGACGAGCACGGTGGTGAGGCCGCGTTCGGCGAGCGCCTCGATAATACCCCGCGGCGCGAGCCCCCCATCCGCCTGGCGCGGCAGCCGGATGATCGTGTGCCGGACGTTGCGGTGCGGAATGTCGTCGGCCTGCAGAACGAGCACGGGCGTGCCGCCGTCATGCAGCATCTTGGCCCGCTCCGGCATGCGGCCATTGCAATCCACCACGGCGCGTACGGGGCTTTTGCCGCTGACGGCACGAACCGAAAGACTGGGATTGTCGGCAACGACCGTCCCGACCCCGACGATCACCGCATCCACCAGCGCCCGGCACCGGTGCAGATGGGCAATCCCGTCGCAACCCGACACATCCTGGGCATCGCCGGTCGGCGTTGCGACGCGGCCATCCAGAGACTGACCGACCTGGGCCAGAACCAGAGCCTCGCCGCGGATCGCGATCGGCCTGTAGAGCGAAAGACCGGAACCATCGACATCGGCGGAGAGCGCCATCGGGCGCAAGGATCCTTCGCGAAGCGAAAGCAGGTGCTGCCACAGCTCTTCGGTCATCCTCACTGATCGCATATCCCGCCTCGTCTTCCGGCCGAAAAAGATGAATGCCGGCACCCGCAAAAGGTTCCTCGCCCGGTGCATTCTCCGATAGCTGTAATACGCGCGGAAAATTTCACCAGATCAACATTCCGTCAACCACCAGACGGAGAGAGTTCCGGCTCGGTCGCCGACTTCCACCGCCGCGAGAAGCTCATGAAGCGCGGCAATATCCAGCGCTTGCTCACGAAAGCCGAGTTCGGGAAATGACCAGGACGCAAGCTCTAAGCATGGCTTCGGAACTTGGTATCGTGACGGGTCGACGCAACGCCACCGCACCTGCGCTTGCCAATGCTCCGACGGTTTTGGATAGTCGCGATGCGATCTCCATGGGTATCCTCAAGGCCAAGCAAATGTAATAGATGAAGCCCGGCCAATCGAGTGCAGCTTGTGATGAGAGATATCCAGGAACAGAGTATTATCGAAAGCCTGTCCCAGCGGCACGGGTTCAGCCCTGGTGTGGTCGAGCATCTTGCGATGGCCTTGATCGCCGGGCATGCCAGTCAGGCACAGTTCAACCACGTCGAGCTTGGCGGCATGGGGCAATGGTCAAGCGGCGGCATGATCATGATCGGTGACATGTTCAACAATGGGTTGAAGCACCGTGTCGATGTGCTTTGCTCGGAGATCGCCGCTTATATCCGGTCTGGGGAGCTCTCCGGCCCGAAGGTGGATCGGCCCTATCAATCTCAGAGCCAGGGAGACGGAAACAGCTTCTTTTACCAGTCGAGTTCGCATAGCAGTTCGTGGCCTCAACATCTCGGCCAGCCCTCATCGACGGGCGCGCAGAATAACCTTCGCTATGCCTTCTTCCCGGCAAGCCGCCGCCTGGCCATCGATGTAAACGGGCAGATCACGGTCTACGACACAAAAGACCATAACATCGGCGGTTTTTCGCAACAGCAGAGCGGCGACCAGTCGTTGACCTTCACCTCACAGCACGGTCTCGTGCGCGTATCGGAACTGGAAATCGTATCGTCCGCTGACAACAGGCCGGCGCCGACCGAAGAACAGGAAACACCGTCAGGCCAGAACCCGAGCGTCGATATTCCATCGATAGCGGTTCTGACCCCAGATATTCGCTCCTCGCCGATTGGCGTCGATCCAGACGATATCATCAGCAAGATTGAACGACTTGCTGGTCTGCATTCGAAAGGAATACTCTCAGACGACGAATTCACGGCGAAAAAGACGGAGCTGCTTAAGCGACTGTAACGCTGGCAGCCCCAGGATCGTCATGGCGGAGAGGGTGGGACCGCCCGCCAAACGTCGCGTAACCCATTGATTCGTGCATCGCCAAAAGTCGGTTTGGGTACATTCGTGGGTACGGCGTTAAAACTAGAGAGCCAACGGCCTGAGGTCAACCGTCCTATGCATCAAGCTGGAATCTGGAATTTTGCTAACCGAGCAAGGCTTGAACCGGTTTGGACCGCGGAATTTGAATGGTGTCGATGCATCCCTTTCTTGCCGAGATGAAGTCGAGAAGTCTGTGGGTGGGGTACTTTCGAACAACGAATGACGGCGCATCATTCAGATCGGCAACAGTAATGTTTTGAGTTCGCAAAGCGGCAGTAGTTATCGCTCCGCGAAACGACCGATCCCCCCGGATTGTACTGAAATGCAACTCCACCATGCCCTTCCTCTCCAAGGCCGATACTAGCTTGTAGATTTCAAGGTTTTCGCCGTTGCGACTACGGAAGCTTGAGAAAATGACATGGCCAAAGGTTTTAACGCTCTTTGTCTGAGCGGCGGTCGTGTCTGTGCAGGGATGCTTTGGCCAAGGCCAGCCGAGATCATCGAAGAATACACGTCCTCCATGAGGACTCCGGTAAAAGAAAACTCTCTGATGACACACGGGGCATTCGGCGTCCGGGTTCACATAGGAGGCAGCCGACGCGAACTGTGTCGAAGTTGAACCTGCACCTCCGCCATTTGAACCGACACTAGAGCACCATCCACCATTGATATGGATTGGGATTGGCTGGCCACCTTGATAGCGAAAAACGATCTTTCCGCCGCACTTATTGCAAACTCCCATCGGTCACGGCCACTCCTAATAACAATGCTCAATCTACTGGTCGTCCGATGTTTCTCAGACGTGCCTCAGCTGGATCGTACTGAAATTCGGTGATTGACCCATCCTTCACTCGCTCGACAACCTCATCGATTACATGCAGTGGAACAAGATACCACTCCTCCGGCTTCACCAGATTACCGAACCGGTCCGGAATGGTCAGGTCAAGGCGAGCGGGTGACAGCACTCGATGAATGAGATGCTCCAGGCGGGTTCGATTGATGTTGTAAAGCTTGTAAGTCGATACGATCTCGACATCCGCCAGCAGGTATGTTGCTTGAAGTCGAGCCCCTGCAATCCGCTGCTCCACAGACATATTCGTAACGCCGATCTTGTGAACCAGATTACGGTTGGCGGCCACGACGGGATGGTCGGATTTGCTGGTGAGCACATAGATCGTTCCGCTCTCGATATCTCCGTCCGCCTGGTCGCCTGCGAACAGTGGACCTGCGATCGGGTCCGTGATCCGTCGCCCAGCATCATCCTTGTTCAGTGACCGTTGAAGGGACCGCATGAGCATGTTGCTCTCGGTGCCATTGTCGAAAATGATGCGAAGTCGAGCGTCTGTTCGACCTTGGTCGTTCGTGAAAACCTCGCCCATGTCGGCCACATATGCTTTCTGCCCGCCTACAATAAACCAAGCTCCCTGCTTGATTTCCGCCTTGAGTTCAAACGGACGGGTTTGCCTGGTTCCGGCCTCGATATCACGTTGGATGTTGTCAAACAGCGGCTTGAATTGCGCAAAGTCTGCGCAGGCCGTGCGGTTGGCCACCTCCTCCGCAGCACGCACCTCTGCCCGAGGCTTCACATGCGTCAGGTTGGTAAGGTCCACTTCCCCCACCGGCTCGACGCCCAGTTCGGCAAGCAGGGCGTCGTCGTCGAGGTCTTCGATTACATTCGTGGACGCTTCGTCAACTCGCAATAAGCCGTACCGGTCGAATTCAAGCAACAAGGCGCGGCTGTCCTCCTGCGCGCGCAACCTATCGAGGCGCACTGCATAGAGGCGCTCGAAGATATCGCGATCCTCACCGTGCAGAGGTACACGCCCGTGCTCCTCGCGGAAGCGCACGATGTCTTCGAATCCTGCAATAATCCGTTCGTCGCGGGGCGACCTTGCGTTCTGCTTTTTCGCCTCTGGCACTGCCCCGAGTTCGGCCAGCAGGTCGTCGTCTGAAATATCAACCATTCTTTTGCTGCTCTACGTGGCGCTTGAGGGCGACCACACCTTCTGCCATGCGCTTTTCCCATGCGTCAGCGGATGTGATGTCAGGAGCGCGTCCGCGCTCCTGCATGAACTTCCTTGCCCGCAAGGCCAGGTCACGGGCCTCTTCATAGGGAATGCTGATCTTCTTGGAGGCGATGACCGCGGCGACCTGCTTCAGGGTCTGTTCGCTCATGGATTTCGCGAGGATCGAATAGGCAGCCTCGAAAGGATTGATCCTATCGATCATATCGATGTCGAGATTCCGAACGTCCATCGCAAATTTCCGGACCCCGTCGATCAGGGCCGATCCGCCCGTCAATTGCCCGGAGTCTTCCAATTCTGCCGCAACCGCCTTGGCCTTCTGCGTCAGGTTCAAGGCGGCAATAGCATGCTGCCGAATGGCTTCCTGATCGACATCACTGAGGTCTGGATAGCGATCCTTGACGATCTTGCCCATACGGACTTGGGTGAGCTCCTCAGGCACTGTCTCGTCATCAAATAGCCCTTTCTCAAGCGAAGGCTTATCCTGAACGAACGCCGTGATGACCTCGTTGAGGTCTTCTTGGCAGATGCGCTTGGCTTCATTACTCTGCGGCGTGACAAGACCGTTGATCTCGAAATGGAATTGACCGGTCGCCTCGTTGAAGCCGACGTTGGTGCCTTTGGAGTTGTAGCCTCCGTCACCATAATCGAAGTCCGGTAGGGGCCCGCTGTCGGCGTTTTTCGGGGTGAAATTGAACTTCGGGGCGAGCACCTGTTCCATGAGCAGGCTGGCAGCGATCGCCTTCAAGGTGTCGTTTACCGCATCCACGACCGCCTCTTCGCTGGCATCGGGTTCGGCGATCAGGTTGGTGAACCGAGCAGACGTCTTGCCAGGGGCGTCTCGTGTGGCGCGGCCGATGATCTGGATAATCTCGGTCAAGCTGGCACGGTAGCCAACCGTCAGCGCATGCTCACACCAAATCCAGTCAAAACCTTCCTTGGCCATGCCGAGTGCGATGATGATGTCGACATGATCGCGATCGTTTTTATGGCTGGGGTCTTTCAAAGCCGAAACGACTTTGTCGCGCCGTGCAGGCTCGTCATCGACAAGGTCGGCGACCTTGATGAGCCGTCCTTCAGGCAGCCGCACCAGATGAAAGCCGGTGGCGGGGTCTTCACCCTCCCAGATGCCGAGCGCATCCATGATCTCGTTGACCTCTTTCACCTTGTCCTTCGTGCTTTCCCGTGAGTTGACGTTGGGGATGTGCACGATGGTTTTGAGCGCAGGATCGAGGACTTTGGTGATCGCGTCGAGATATCGACCGCTATAGAAGAAATAGCCGATATCGAGAGACTTCAGATGGTCGTAGCCATTGAGCTGTTCATAATAGGTGTAGGTCACGGTGACGAACTTGGACTCGTCCTGAGGAGCAAGTACGGCCTCGGCATCGCCACGAAAGTAAGACCCCGTCATCGCCACGAGGTGGACGCGGTCACGGGATAGGAACTGTCCAAGCTGTGCGCCGAGCTTGTTATCCGGGTTCGAACTGACATGATGGAACTCGTCTACGGCAATCAGGCAGTCATCGAATGCTTCGATACCGAGCTCTTCGACTGCGAAGCGGAACGTCGCGTGCGTACAGACCAGAACCCGATCTTCACTGTCGAGAAACTGCCCGACAGCCTTGACCTTGGATTTCGCCACGGACGTGTTGTCGATGCCAGCAACATTGCACAGGTTCCATTGCGGCTTCACCGTCCAGTCTGCCCAGAACCCATATTTCGATAGTGGTTCATCTGCGAAGCTACCGCCGATCGATCGTTCGGGAACCACGATGATGGCCTTTCGGACATTCTGGTTATGAAGCTTGTCGAGGGCAATGAACATCAGGGCCCGTGATTTACCAGAAGCGGGCGGTGACTTGATCAGCAGGTATTGCTCGCCGCGGTGCTCATAGGCGCGCTCTTGCATGGTACGCATACCAAGTTCGTTGGCCTTGGTCGAAGCGCCGCTGCCTGCTGTGCGCATGGAAACTGAGGGGATGGTCTTTCCGGTCATTTTACAAATTCCTTGGCGGCTTTGTTTCCGACTTCCCATGCTTTGGTGACCTGGTCGGGGTGAGCGAGGAAGAATTCACCGCCGAGTGATCGGGAGTGTGGAGCTTCACACAGCACGGTTTGCATCGCCTTCTCGCCTGCTAGTGCGTGCTCGGATGTCGGATACGCATCAATGCCTTGATCCGCCCCAGAGTGGAGAATCTCCCATCCGAAGCTGAAGTTCGGAAAGGCAGAATTCAATGTGTCGCGTCGCGTCTTCGGGCTGCAGGAAAAGCCCGCTTTGACGATAACATGCCCGTTGGTCTTCTCCCCGAGGAATGCGTCTGCGTCCCCCCGGAGCTTCAGAATATAGAGGTTCTTAGGTCCCTCGGCCTCGCGCACGGTGAAACCACTTTGCGAAACAGGACCGGCCTTACTCGGCGCGAGGATATGACGAGCGCCAGCTGGTGCCGACTCGATCACTGCAGACGCACCGAAGACCGCAACCTCCTGGAGGTCCAGTTTCAGGATATTGCCAGCCTCTTTCGAGGTTAGTCTTTCACCTCGGGAGCCAATGTGTTGCCACGCCTCTGTGGCAGTGGCGTCGGGCGCGAATTCCCTCACCGGCATCCGGGTCTCTGGCGTTACGCGCCATGCGCGTTCAACCTTTACAGCATAGTCCCATTTGCCCTTGCTATCCGGATTGGCTTCCTTCTTCCGCCACTCCTCCGGGGACATAAACTGCTTCGCATGACCAGTCACATGCGAGCATTGTAAGACCCCAATGACGTTTCCGCGCTCTGCTTCCGAAGCTTTACTTGCACCATAGATGACGACCAAAACACCGGGAGCACTGTTCTTAATGAAGCTTTGTCGAGCGCTCTCAAGCGTGAACCCTAGAAAGCCCCAATTCCACGGACCGAAACCGTAAAAGCTCGTGAGCCAAACGTTTGGCGGTTCTGAGTTTATCGCCTGCATTGGAAACATCAGGTCGGTGGTTGGAACATGCGCATCCTCAAAGGCCCGAACTGAACCGTAGACCTCGACCACCCGCGACTGCTGAGCCGTCATCATCTGGTTGCCTCGCTCAGGCCAACCGTGAACCTCGAACATATTGCGATAGCTGCCGTAGTATTCATGGGCGACCCGGGCAATCGCTTTCGCATCCCCACCAGGTCTATAGCTACTATTGGCGGTCACTTGCGCACCGCCTTTCGCTTATTGCCATCAGATTCGGTCATCTTGGTGTAGAGTTGAAACAGCTTTTCCAGCCGCTCAGTGTCGTTGCGGAAGCGACGTCCAATGTAAATTCGTTCTAGGACCTCGTCATTGCGCTCATGGGCGATGCGCAGATTTTCCGGCATATCATCACCGTCGTAAAGATCAGCAATAGTAGAAGGAAAGTGAGCCTCTCTGGCTAACAGAATTTCCTCAGCGCTACGCGTCAGGTCTTGTTTATTCTTCTCTGTGAGACGTGGGACAGGGAACGTGTTCCAGCCAAGAGTATTAGTAAAGCGGTAATCGGTCCTCATTCGAGCACAGATTGCTGCGACCCAGACGAGATTCATGCGGGAAGCAACTAGCCCCAAAACCCACATCTCTGAACATGGCATTCCAAACGCAAGGTTTGAAATCACTGTTCCGGCTGGCAGCATTCCAACCGGCAAGAAACTTCTGTTTTCCGAGCTCGTAACAGGCACACAAATAGAGGGTACCTCCGGCAATGGCTTACGCTCGTCAAAGCGAAAGGACCAATTTGCAGCCTTCCGTGTTGCAACCTTTGGGCTCGCAAGGCGAAATGCCTTTACTTGTTCTACCCTGCGAGAAATCGATGGAACTGAGAGCGCCTCGTCAATGTCTGCCTCATCAATCCAAATGCAAAACCTACTGATGCCTCGAATTAGTTCCATTGATCCAACGAATGGCCGGATAAACTTTTCTTTTTGCAAAGGGCTCAATGCGAGAAGATTGACGTCATTTCCGTCCAAGACGAGATGACCGCCATCGGTGGGCGAATTACCCCGATAAAACTCGGGCAAACCTGAAACTTGCGTCCTCCGCGCCTCCACGAGAACATCATCGCCTGCAATCAGATATGCATTGATATTGGCGACGTCACGCGAGAATTCAGCGCCATCTGCGTCCTTAGAGTACAACGTAGCCGTCGAACGCGTTGCATTGGAAATGCCTACGATAATGACGGTCACGCCTGCGTTATAAGTCGCCAAGTTCGTCCATGTAAAACTTGTATGTGCAAATGAGATACGGTTTCCCGTCGCGTATATCAGCGGCCACAGAATAGAGACTTGTTGTCCTTGACATATAGAATTGGTCGACACGAACGCAGCGGATGCTACTGAATGCTTGCTGAACATCGCAGCCTTCAAGAACCAACCGGAAACGTAATCGAGCGGCTTCCAATCCTCAGTTTGGTCTTTGAATACCCACTCTAGGTCTGATTTTTGCTCTTCCGTTTGGCGCTTGCTACCCAAATAGGGAGGATTTCCGCAGATGTACGTCTCACCGCCCTCATTCGTAAAATCAATCTGGGCCTGATCGAGCGGACTATGAAACAGGTCGTCTGCAACAAGCTTTACGCCCGTTCCGGTCGGCGGGCATACGCTCAACCAATCGAGCCGCAACGCGTTACCGCAAACGATCCAGTTTTCAGCATCCAATGGCAGGAACTCGGCAAGCGCCTCCTTCTGGCCGCGATAGAGAACATCGCACTGATATTCGGCGATGATCAGCGCGAGGCGGGCAATCTCTGCAGGGAAGTTGCGAAGCTCTATACCCCTAAAATTGGTAAGCGGAATGTCTGTCCGTCGGTCTGGCTCACTGCGACGTTTGTTTATCTCTGCCTCGATCTCCCGCATCTGCTTATAGGCGATCACTAGGAAGTTCCCAGAACCGCATGCAGGATCGAACACTCTGATTCTGGATATCCGGTTCCGGAGATTCAGAAGTTTGCGGGCGTTATCACCGGCATCGGCTAGTTTTTCGCGCAAGTCATCAAGGAAAAGAGGATTTAAAACCTTCAGAATATTCGGCACGCTGGTGTAATGCATGCCGAGAGCACCGCGCTCGTCGTCGTCTGCGACCGCCTGAATCATAGACCCGAAGATATCGGGGTTTATGAGTTTCCAGTTCAGCCCCCCAATATGAAGCAGATAAGACCTGGCAATTTTGCTGAAACGCGGGACCTCCGTGCTTCCGGAAAACAGTCCACCGTTGACGTAAGGAAAACCGTTCGCCCATCTGGGAAGGTTGGCCGTAGCTCGATCCACAATCTTGGTGTTCATGGCCCTGAAAAGGGTTCCGATGACCTCATGTGTATTGGAAGAGTCGCGGTCGCTCATCTGCTCGATCGTGGAGGTAAACACGCCCTCACCGTTGAAGATGTCGGTGTCTTCAGCAAAAAAACAGAAGATCAGTCGCGCCATGAAATGGTTCATGTCCGGGCGGCGCGCTGCAGTCGCCCACTCAGGATTATCCTTCAACAGCTCGACATAAAGCTTGTTCAACCGTCCTGTCGCCCGGATGTCGAACGAGCTTTCGCGGATTTGCTTGACCGTGGTGATGCCTGCAAGAGCAAGGAAGAACCCAAAATGATCCGGGAACTTCGGATAGTCGCAGACGACAGTTTCGCCGCTCGTCAGGTCTTCGGCCTCGAAGGAGACGCCATCGGTTGCGAGAATGAACTTCGCCTTGTTGGATGCGGTCTTCGGGCTGGTGCGTAGCGCCACAAGCGTTTCGCCTACCTTGCCCTCGGCACAGGTGGCGATGTGAATGTTACTCTTTTGCAGGACCCCACCAGCGACGTCGGACGCATTCGCCGAGGCAGTACGCAGCCGCTTGACGGTGGTTTCCTTGTTGCCAAAGGCGACCAGGAAGTCGAACGGAAACTCCGCAGCGTCAAACGGCTGATTGGCCAGTTCAGATACGGCTTCTTCGATTTCGACGGCATTCATACGACGTCTTCCCCCATGCCATGCTTTTGTCCTGCCTCATCACGGTTGGTTAGGGCAGAAATTTGGATCGATGTCTAACCGAACAAGGGCGAGTCGTCATCGATGAATCGGCGTCTTCCATTCCGGCGTCTTGTCAACCGGTCACGTCAGCGAAGTAGTCCTCGTCAATGCTTTGGACCTTGTAGGTCTGGCGAACACGAACACCGACGCCATGTTGGATCATCAGGCGCGCCAAGCGCTGGCCATTTATCAAGACGACACGATGCTGGACCCGAGTCAGGTATTCGTGCGCATCCTTCGAGAAGTCAGACGTGGTGACGAAAACACCCTTGGTCGCGCCTTCGCCCGTCAACGAACCGATGAACCGCTGAACATCGGGGCGACTAACGCGGTTTTCGGGCGCGTACCGCTTTGCCTGAATGTAAACCGCATCAAGGCCGAGAGCGTCTTCATGGATGATCCCATCAATCCCGCCATCGCCCGATGCTTTTGTCATGAGGCCATTCGCCAAGTCGCCACCACCATAACCCATGGCAATCAGTAGATCGAGGATGAGGCGTTCGAAACGCTGCGGGGAGAGCTGTTGCAGAAGGGCTAGAAGGTCGTCTCTCAGGGCGGCGTCCAGAAGACCCGAGGCCGCGGCCATGGCGTCTTCCGGCGTCTGTCTTTCATCGATCGGTGCGGAATCCATGGAACCGGTCGCGAGCGTGTACTGAGTAACCGCAACGTCCCCACCGTCGCGCTGCCTGGAACGCTCGATCCAGTCCCTGAAGCCTTCGAAACCTGCCAGCGTCTCATTGTCGATCCGTTCAGGCTGCGAGGCCAGAACGCGTCGTCCGAGATCGGTCACGACGTGTAGATTTCGGCGCGGTGAAGTCAACAGTCCGGCCTTCGCAAGATAGGTCCTCGCCCAATGGGCGCGGCTCTGCAGTACCGTCGCCGTGCCGCTCGGGATCAATTCCGAGGCCTCCTCATCCGAGATATCAAACTGCTTTTGCAGAACAGGGATGCATGCAGCTACATTGGGCGCACCCTCGGCGACCAACTTCAGCACCGGAAGCATCAGAGTCTCGTAATTCGGTATTGCCATTGCGCACCCAGCATCCGATGAAATTCACGGTTGTCGTGAGTTCACAATTAGCGGATGGAATGTAGAACGTCATCTTCCGAAATGCGCGCGGACGATTTCAAGTCTTGGGTTTCTGCGGATCGGTATCGGTATAGCCACCGGCGGTTTCGAGCGTTGTACCGGGCTGAACAGGCGCGTTGTCCTTCAGATGTTCGAGCCAGCGTACCGTCGACTTTAAGACCCTGACATCTGTTAGGTCTTCCTGCTCCTTGGCGACATGGCAGCGGAGTAGTTCAGACCATCGATCCCATTTCTCAACGTAATCAAGCCAATCAAGCGCGGCCTCGGGTATCCGCGTCCGTAATTCGATCATCGCATCACGGCGCAGGACGCCCCCTTGGCGGATGTGATTGAACAATACGGCATAGGGTACCTGGCCCTGTGAGAGGACCAAATCCAGATATCTGACAGGCACCCCCATCCGCCGCGCCATCGCGTTACGGTGTGCCGCCGCTGGCGATAGTTGCGGCGGACTGTAGCGAGGACTGACGGGCGTTGCCGGGAGCAAGGGCGCACGTCCGATGACGACCGCGAAGATGGCGAGCAACTGCGTTGCGGCAGAAGCGGCAGGATTACCGCGACGAGCTCGCTGGGCCTCGATGTAACGTGCTCGAAGTCTATGATAGCAGCTTCGCCGTTTGCGCTTGTTCCTCGTGTCTTTCATGGTGTCATCCTCCTCTGGAATGTGAATGTCGACGGTGACGGCGTCGAAATCGCCGCCAGCACGATCTTGTTCTGCTCTTGCTTGAGTTCTTGAATTCTTCGGTTCAGCCGCTGCGCCGGTGGCTCGAAGATCGTTCGAATCCACAAAGCCATTTCCCGAGCGCGCCGCAGGAGGTCATCGAGGTCCACAGTTCCGATTCTATGCAGAAACAATTGCTCTCGCCGAAGACGTCGGGTCAGCGGCGCGATAGACGATCGAGCCGGTCGCTCACGATCCTCAAAGCCTCTACCTGCTGGTTCTGCGCGTCGAGAATGTGCGTCAGAAGGTCGAGGAGCTGGGCGATGCGATCCGGGACGTCCGGCGTATCCAGCAGAGATAGAAGGGGCAACAGCATCTCGGTGTTTCGCTCGACCGACGTCAGCGTCCGCATCGACGCGGAAATGATTTCCGTCATAAGTGAGGGTCTCCATAAATTTTGAGAATTCGCCGCGGCGGACACCAACGGCACGGTTTGCGGCGGCAGCGAACGTCCCGGCAATGTTGACCAGGATCGGTCCCTTGTCGCCGTTTGTGATACGAAGGCCTTGTCGAGCAAGCTCCTGTGCGAAGGCCTGTCTGCCGACGGCAAACGCCTGTTTCAGTTTCGTTCGGTCGAACTTGGGGCTAACGCGCTCGGCACGTTTGCGAGCGACATCTGAGCACCCTGCGACCTTGCGCTGACGACGTTCAGTCCGGGTCGGTTGCACGGTCTCGGCGTGCCGCTGTTCGTAGCGACGAGCGAGTTCTTCAAGTCGGGCGTAATCGTTTCGGCAATCCAAGACGCGAAGCGTCACGGGATCGACTTCGGCAATCGCGATGTGAAAATGCGATCGTCCCTTCTTGATATGACGCACCACCAGCCGCGGCCGGTCAGGTCCAACGCGAAACTCGGCATCAACGGATTTCAAGAATTCGCCTAGCTGAGCAGGCGTCATTTCGCGTTCCGGTGATACTGAAAGATGGCGAATGCTGTACCGGCAGCCTTTCAGGCTTGCGAGCGACTGGGCGTCGTCAAGAACGTGTCGATCACCGGCAAGGACTTCTATTCTCTCGTTCTCGTGGACCTTGCCGAGTAGATGATGAGAGAGGTAGCGGACGCCGCCTTTTCGGGAGATGCGTGTGGTTTGGAGGATCATGATATGATGCCCCGGAGATGATGCCGCAGGGTGTCGATGCCGGAAAGAGTTTGGGCTAGATCGGCGTCGTACCCGGAGAGCTTTCCCGAATTCGCGCGTCTAACAAGCTGGTTCAAATTTCCCCCGATCCTGCCAAGCTCGCCCAGGGCACGGGTTAGCAGTACGACCTGGGTTGAATCGAACGTTCGGACGGGCATTCGCACGCCGAGTGCAGCGCGCCGCATCATTTCGGAAATCGAAAGACCTCGACCTTTCGCGAGTTGTTCGATTTTCGAAATTTCTTCCGTGCTCGCACGAATACGGATGATGCGGTCGCGCATGCGTCTTCCTTCATTCTGCCCCGATTTCGGGGATGAGGGGTTCACGGGGAGTTTCTCCCCTGACCAGCGCCGTTTGCCTTGTGGGCACACGGCATTGCTGGCTATCCCCTTCTGCTTCTCAGAATGGTGTGCCCGTGAGTTCACCGGCGCAAATGATGTCTTCCGAAATTCGAAACATTCAGTGCTTCAAAAACCGGCATCGCTTGGGAGGCTTGGGACAAGGATGAGCATATCGGAGAAGTCAGCATAGCGCCGTCGAGGACGGAGCGCCGTCGAGGACGGGACTTCGGGAATTCGCGCGTGAAGCAATCGGAGAAAAGGCTGCCGCAGGAGGTCGCCATAGCGATCCGGGATCGACCGCCGCCGATTTCGATCTCCATCTAAAAAGCTCGAAACTCGAAATGAACCTTTCGAAAATCGAACGGACAGATATTTCGAGGCTCGAACGATCATACACGACGGCACAACGTTGCGAACCTCGAACCATTAAGCAGGCGATTTGAAGAGCCGGTGCCAATGTCACCATCATGAACCATTACATGATGCCTCCGCTCCTGAAACGGCTATAGTTCGATTGTCGAACTGTCCGGTATTTCGAGTTTCGAAGCATACCGTTCGAACTTCGAAACAGTCGATTGGAGAGAAGAGCTGTCCAGTTTCGTCAAGCGGGCGGTGCGGGCGCAGGCAAAGCCGAGCCTCGGTCGCGAAGACGACAACTTGACGGATCGTAGCCATTATCATTCCGCACCCGGACCTGAATCAGGGCCGGGACTAGGCCAGCGCCAATGAGCGCCTCTTTTCTGTATGGCCGAATTTGCGGTTTCTAGGCCCGCGAGAGGGGGTCCGTTGCCGAAAACGATGTCGGACCCAATTGAAACGTTTGTGCGTTGCTGACCGGCCGCAATCTTCCATTGCGCAACTTTCTGAACCTGGAAGTCCGATAGTTTAATCTCTGTCGGACGGTAGGGCGTGTAAACTCCAGAGAGTTCCAGTCCTTGGATCGCGGATATATCCTGATCGAATAGCTTCGGACTGCGCGTCCAGTTTCCCTCTTTGCCAAGCGGCGTCTTTCAATAGGACCATTGAGCCAAAGGTCTGCAGAAACGCGGCGTCATCATAGTCATCCGAGTTGCCTACCATGTACCGCAAGACGTACCGGTTGTTTTCACGGATTGCCGGATCATCCATCCGTGCGATAGCGTCCAGCCGCGCGAGTTTCCATGCGCCATCCGCTTCCTCCAAGTCGGTCGAGAGTTCCGCGGCACACGTCCTGAGAGTCTGGCCTGACGTCTTCATATCCTTCCCTCCTGGCATAGGCGACGTCAAATGATCGCGCCTTTATCGAAGGGTCTGGTCGGCAAGAGCCTGGGTCAAGTTCATTCTCACTATGCGTTTGATCCAGTGAGGGCTCAGCAGAAGGACATCAATTGATGTCCTTCACCATCGCAGGCCTGTTCGCTCATCTGGCGGGACGCACTCCGACGTTTTACATCCCACCGGAATCTAGCGGATTCGACGCAACACTTTGGCATAATCAATGACCCGGATGCGCTTACTGAGATATCGTTGACCGTTTACATCCTGACAGAGAAGGAAGCCTCCAAGGGCAGCGTCCCCTCACGGGGCCGCTTGTAGTCTATGACGGTTCTATCCACCTGTTTTAGAATAGTTTTTTGGCCGTTTTCGCGACCGCGTCGAACGTCGTCCGCATAACCTGCGAGAGCGTGTCCTCGTGCTCCTCGGCGACGACGAAGGAGTCATGTACAGGAAGCGCGACGATGCCTTTACGATACATCTCTACGAGAACCTGCCGACAGATTTCGGAATCGATATTCTGGAGCGTCATGCCGATGCCGCTGTGGAAGTAGGATTTGATATCCGGGTGCCGCATCGTGATATCGAGGATCAGCCATTCTGCGGTGTCACGATCAGTGCCTAGATTTTTGGCGATTGCGCCGCGGGCTTCCTTGAAGTCTTGAGTGTTCAAGAGGGTATTGAACGCTTTTTTGACGACACCGCGATCCCACCCGGGAATAGTGTACGCATCTCCCTCCAGGTGCCGCCCGGCGATGCCATAGAGCAGGCGGGGATGGATTTGCTGGTAGTCCAGTTCGATAGTGCGGTGGCCGTCGATAGTGAGGTGCTGCCGGTGCGTCTTCCGACACGATTGCCACCACCCACCATAGAACCGGCCCCCGCGATCCCATCCGCCTTTATAGACCCGGTACAGGGATGTCATTCCCGGGAACACCGAATAGCCGTCGAGGCGGATCGCATTGGCGTCCCGAACGGCGGCGGGAACATCGAGATCGATAGCGGCTTCTGCTAGGCTGCGGTTGATCTTCGCTAGCATGGCGCGATCGCGCCGCGTCTTGTCATTGTCACGGTAGTCGATCAAGCGCCCCTCGGCGTCTTTCAATCGGATGACCTCGCCGACCTCGTAGCGCAGCTCCGGCAATATGATCTCCGCGAGCCATGGGGCGGGCCGGTAGCTCGACTGGACGCCAGTGGATCGGCCTGCGGGCTGAAGGTCGTAGTCGACTAGAATTCCGGCTTCCAGCAGGGCATCGATCGCCGGCACGACGTTATAGTAGGTGAAATCAGGATCGCGATACCGCCGTGTCTCTTGCCACCAGCCATTACGGCGGGAACAAGAGACGCGAAGCTCGGGAAAATGAAGCGCCGTGTGAACTGCATCGACGGCGACGGAGATCATCGCCCGCACATTCTTCGCCGACCCCGCAAGGGGAAGGTCTAGGCATTTGGCAAACTCATACTCGTTACAACGCCATGACAGACGAAGGGCGCGATCGCGATCCCGCCCTTGCCATACTTCGTCGCCGATGGCGCGGGGCTTCCAAAATTGTTGACGTCGTTGGGCGAGGCCGTGCTTGGACTTGGCTGGGGTATCTCCCAGCCAGCGGGTCACCGGCTAAAGTGACGGGGCTTTACTGCAGTCTCGCTGTCGGTCAACATGAACTCGCATTTAAAAAAACCGCCCGAGGGTTCCAGCCCGTCGACGGCGGTTTTTTCATGCTCCCCGCCTTTTGCGCAGGGGTCAAGCGCCGATCAACTTACCGAACTGCGAGGTAAGGCGAGAGGTCGAGGCCCTCAGGAAGTGGAAGAACTGCAAGTACTTCCAACTCCTCACGCTTCAGGGTCTTGGCACCGTAGTTGTCCGACACCGTCTTCAGCGCGTGACCCGTTTGCTTATCGTGCGTTCTTTGGTCAATTTTCGCCACCCGCATGATGTCCTTGGCGGTATGACGGGTGGAGTGAAACGTCGACTCGATTTCCTTGTGAATACCAACTTTCTTCAACTGCGCATTCAAGCGTTTCGATGCGGCGTCGGCCGGTCGTTTCACGGCTTTCTTTCCGTGGTGAAAGGCCATGGAAAAATTCGGCCGTCTTTGGGAAAGGATTTAACGTAGTCGATGAACCCAGCATCTACGATGGACTGATGAATTGCGATAATGCGCCTACTCGACTTGTTCTTGATGCGCCGGGCCACCGGCAACCCCTCGATATCGGTCAGGTCTGTGGTGAGGTCCAGAACCCAGTGTCCGCCTTCGACTTGATAGATATCCTTGCGTTGAAGAGGAATGAGTTCACCGATCCGCGCTCCTGTTACAGTACCGAGGAGTGGCAACCACTTGTTGTCACCACGGTCCTCTAAAGCCGCGAATGCAAACCACCGGTTCAACTCGGCAACCTCAAACGGCAGTCGAGCGGTCGAGTCCCGTGCGTCTGCAGATATACGCACCGTGACATTGGCGAGTGGCGACGTGAAACCGTGGTGAGCGCACATGTCATGAAAGATCATATTCAGCGGCGACAGGTAATTCGTCTCGATTGTTTTTCCGGTTAGCGTCCTGTGTTGCTTATGCAGCGGCAAATTATCGTTGTGAAACACTGCCTGCACCTGCGTCATATCGCGAAATTCTGGTTTTACGCTATAGCTCGCTGGAACGCGGGCGAGCAGGTTGGCAAATGACTGGAAGTCGAGAAACCGATATTTGTTGATCGGCTTATCACCAGAGAACTCAATGAAGTCTTTGATCCGATTGTAGTCGGTATCGATCTTTTTCTGATCGATACCAAGTCCGCTCCGAACGCTAAACCATTCCTCAAGGGCTACGGATAGCAATGGCCCCGGACGACCACCGTCGAGCATAATCTCAACAGCACTGTTGAGAGACGCGATCTTCTCAGAAAGTGCTTCTAGTCCGGGAAGGATCGGGTCTGGATTCAACGGCTCGGTTTCACGACGACGATGAAGTGTTTCGAGGATCATCGCCTGCGTGTTGATGAAAGACGAATAGACGTCGTTGACCTCCCGCTTGAATGCACTGTCGCGCTCGATGGCAGAGGCATTGAGCCTGTATTCCTGGTTTTCGAGTTCAAGAGCATGCAGGCGATCTTGCTCTGCCATAACTTGGTCAGTGACGTCCGCAACTTGCCTGGCGTCCTCGATCAGACTGGATATGACGTCCTTGAGTTCTGTGATAATCGCGTCCCTCGGGTCCTGATTTTCATTCATGGTTTTACCCTCCATCTTGAGGGTATGAGCAAATAGCCGGTCGAGACGGGCGGCAAGTAGCCGGCAGATTGTCGCAGCCTTTCGAGCGGAGACCCTGCCGAGGTTTAGACGGATTGGAGACGTGCCAAGGATAGATACGAGATCATGCGGGATTCGGCGTTGAAATCTGAAGCCATTGCCGTGACGTGTGTGATACATGGAAAGCCCGGGTACATAGATGGGTACGGACCCAATCCGGGGCTTTTGAAAATCGCATGAAATCAATGGCGCGAATAATGGCGGAGAGGGTGGGATTCGAACCCACGGTGCCCTCGCAGGCACGCCGCATTTCGAGTGCGGTGCTTTCGACCACTCAGCCACCTCTCCGCTTAAGACGTGATGACGCGTTGGTCAGCGCGGGCGTTCTCATAGCGGGCAAACATGGGGCTGGCAAGGGGCGAATATCAAGTCTTTATATCCTTTCGTCTTGACAGTTTTTTGTCGCTCGCGTATGTCCGCTCGCGATCAGGCGTGGAAAAGTATCCATGCCTCTTTGTTTGTGTGGAGGTTGTTGGAACAGCCACGCGAATTCCACCGGCAGCAAGTTCCAGAAGATCGTCTCTTTCGAAACCCTGCTAGAGCCCGACTGATAAAAAGACGGCCGCCTTTTAAATAGGGCAGAGCCGGAACGAACATGAAAGGATAAAAAATGTTCGCAGTCATCAAGACCGGCGGTAAACAGTACCGCGTGGCAGCCAACGACGTGCTCACCATCGAAAAGCTGGAAGCCGAAGCTGGTTCTGTCGTAGAATTCAATGAAATCCTGGTTGTCGGCGTTGGTGCCGATGCCAAGTTCGGCGCTCCCTTTGTTGCGGGTGCGACGGTCAAGGCCGAAGTGGTCGAGCATAATCGCGGCAAGAAGGTTCTTTCCTTCAAGAAGCGTCGCCGTCAGAATTCCAAGCGGATTCGTGGCCATCGCCAGCATCACACGGTCGTCCGCATCACGGACATCTTGGCTTAACAACGGGTTTCGAAGGGTAAAGGAGAACTCCAATGGCACATAAAAAAGCTGGCGGTTCGTCGCGCAACGGTCGCGATTCGAATTCCAAGCGCCTTGGCGTGAAGAAGTTCGGCGGCGAAGCTGTCATTCCGGGCAACATTATCGTGCGTCAGCGCGGCACGCAGTGGCATCCGGGTCAGAACGTCGGCCTCGGCAAGGACCACACGATTTTTGCGCTTACTGAAGGCAATGTGAATTACCGAACCAAGGCCAATGGTCGAGTGTTCGTGTCCGTAATGCCGAAAGCCGAAGCAGCAGAATAAAGCCGGCAAGCGTTTTAAGCAGCCGGTGTCACATCGACCCGGCTGAACGCCCAAAGGTTCAGTCAGAAAAAAGGGAAGATGGGACACCACCATCTTCCCTTTTTCTTTGCCCCCAACAGGAGGACTGAACATGCAAGGCGAATTACTAAGGGCGAGCCAATCCCGGCCGCCAGAGGATCGGTTAAGACCCGACCGGTCGAGAAGCGATTGCCCCGTCTTACTGTCGCAGAGGTTAGTTCTGCGCACGCCCCACGAAGAAGACATCGACGCACTTGCCCATCTCGCCAACAATGCGAATATCGCGACCATGGTGTCGCGTATGCCGCATCCCTATACGGCTAAAGACGCAGCCGATTTCGTGCGACGCACGAAGGCCGGCGAGATTGGCAAATGCGTCTACGCCATCACGCGAGGAGACAACGGCGCCTTTCTCGGTTGCTGCGCGCTTGAACCGCAACAGGACGAGAGAACGCTCGAACTCGGCTATTGGCTGGGCGAACCGCATTGGAACAGGGGTTACGCGACGGAAGCCGCCCATGCCCTGATCGACATGGCCTTCCGCACCCGCAACAACATCGACCATATCGATGCCCGCTGCCGGGTGACCAACATCGCCTCCCGGCGGGTGATCCAGAAATGCGGTTTCCAGTTCCAAGGCACCGGCATGATCGATTGCCTGGCGCTTGGCGGCATGGTCGCCGTCGAGTGGTTCCGGCTCGACCGCAAGACCTGGATGTCCTTGAGAAGCTGGGGAGAATTGCGATGAACGCCGCCGTCCTCCAAAAGACCAGCTCGACTGTCACGATGCCCGGCCCCTGCCCGGTCATCACCACGGAAAGGCTGGTTCTTCGCCCGCACAAGATCACCGATGCGACGGCAATCGCCGAATCGCTCGGCGATTTCAAGGTCGCACGCATGCTGGCGCGGGTGCCGCAGCCCTATGACCGCCAGGACGCGCTGGATTGGCTCGTCCCGCATGCATCCGGCATCCTGCCGGACTGGACGCTGGCCATCACCACCGGTGACGACACCCATATCGGCGCCGTCTGCCTGGAGCCGAGACGCGGTCAATGGCGTCTAGGCTACTGGCTGAACCGGCTCTACTGGGATCGGGGTTACATGACCGAGGCGGTGGCCGGGGCGCTGGAACGTTTCTTCCGGCGGATGCCGGAAGCGCAGGTCTTTTCCGGCGCCTTTGCTGACAATCTGGCCTCGCTGAACGTCCAGAAGAAGCTCGGCTTCACCATCGTCGATGCAAACCAGCTCTTCAGCCTGTCCCGCAACCGCCTGGTCCCGCATATCGAGACCATGCTTTTGCCCGAGGATTTCCGGCGGCCGGCCCGACCGTGACGCTCAGGTAACAAAGATCCGGCGGAGGAAGCTCCGCCGGATCACTCACTCGACCTCGACCCAGACCGGGAAATGGTCGGAACCAGGCGCCTCATTGTCGATCCAGGCGTTTTTCAGCCGCGGCACCAGCCCGGCATTCACGAAGCAATGATCGAGATGCATCTTTATCGGCCCGTCGCCCGGCGGCTTCGCCCAGGTATAGGTCTCCGGCGTTACCGACCCAAGGCGGTCCAGCACGTCGACGGGTTCGTTGGCGCGCAGGATGCGGCCGTAATAACGGTCCCGCTGGCCGGCCATGGCGATATACTCGATCGATTCCGGCTCCATGTTGAAATCGCCCATCAGCAGGAAATCCTCCGGCAGCGGCAGATCGGGGAAACCCTCTTCGGCGCCGCCGGTCAACGAGCCGCCCTCGGAGACGAAGTCCAGCACCCGCTCCTTAAGATAACGGATCTGGCCGAGCCGTTCATCGGCAGAAACATGGTCGAGGTGGACGGAATAGACCCGAAGCGGCCCGCCGGGTGCAACGATGACCGCTTCCAGCGCGCCGCGCTGCAGGTTGAGCATCTCGACGGTGCGGCTGCGGGGCAGCAGAAGATGGCGGGTGGCAAGGATCGGCCAGCGCGAAAGGATCATGTTGCCGAACTGGGAGCGGCGCTCGATGCGGCGGCCGTTCTCGACCGAGACGTCGAGCAGCAGGTCGCAAGGTGCGCCATAGACATGGAAATGGTCCGGAAACAGATCCGAGAAGCGGGCGACAAGATCCACATGGCCATTCCTGGGGAAACCGCGGGTCACTTCCTGAAGCGCGATCACATCCGCTCCCTCGATACTCGCGGCGATGCGTTCGGGATCGAACACGCCATCCATGCCGACCCCGTATTGAATGTTATAGCTGACGAACTTCATGATATTCTTTGACCTCCGCCCCAACCGACGATATCGAAACCCCTATCGACATGCACTGAGCGCCCTACCTAAAGCGACAGGCATCCCGACTAACACAAGACTGACGGCGACAAGATGAAATTTCTCGACGAGGCAAAAGTCTATATTCGCTCCGGCGACGGCGGCGCGGGCGCGGTCTCGTTCCGGCGGGAAAAGTTCGTCGAATTCGGCGGACCCGATGGCGGTGACGGCGGGCGCGGCGGCGACGTCTGGGTGGAGGCCGTCAACGGCCTCAACACCCTGATCGATTTCCGCTTCCAGCAGCATTTCAAGGGGCAGACCGGCACCCACGGCATGGGCCGCAACCGCACCGGCGCCAATGGCGGCGAAGTGACGTTGAAAGTGCCCGTCGGCACCCAGATCTTCGAGGAAGACAACGAGACGCTGATCATCGACCTGACCCGCGAAGGCCAGAGGTTCCGGCTCGCCAAGGGCGGCAATGGCGGCTTCGGCAACACCCATTTCAAGAGCGCGACCAATCAGGCGCCGAACTGGGCCAATCCCGGCCTTGAGGGCGAGGAAAAAACCATCTGGCTGCGGCTGAAGCTGATCGCCGATGCCGGCCTCGTCGGAATGCCGAATGCCGGCAAGTCGACTTTCCTTGCCAGCGTCACCCGCGCCCGTCCGAAGATCGCCAACTACCCGTTCACGACGCTGCATCCCAATCTCGGCGTCGCCACCATCGACGGCCGCGAGTTCGTGCTCGCCGATATTCCCGGCCTGATCGAAGGCGCCCACGAGGGTGTCGGCATCGGCGACCGGTTCCTGGGCCATGTCGAGCGCACCCGGGTGCTCCTGCATCTGGTCTCCTCCGTCGAGGAAAAGGTCGGCAAGGCCTACAAGACCGTCAAACACGAACTCGAGGCCTATGGCGGTGGCCTGATCGACAAGCCGGTCATCGTAGCGCTGTCGCAGATCGATGTGCTCGACGACAAGGAGCTGAAGAAGAAGGCCAAGGAACTGGAAAAGGCCTGCGGCCAGACGCCGTTCCTGATCTCCGCCGTCACCGGCAAGGGCATGACCGAGGTGCTGCGCGCGCTGCGCGACGTGATCGTCGAGGCGAGCGGCGTCAACGAAACCGCGCTGCCCGATCGCTCGACCCCCATCCAGGATCACGATGAGGACGAGGACGAATGACGGCAGTCCGCAAGCCTCTCGCCGGCCATCGCCGTATCGTCATCAAGATCGGCTCGGCCCTGCTCGTCGATCGCAAGACGGGCCTGAAATCGCAATGGCTCGACGCCATCTGCGCCGATATCGCCGCGTTGAAGGCGAGAGGCATCGATGTTCTGGTCGTCTCTTCGGGCGCCATCGCCATGGGCCGCACCGTGCTCGACCTGCCCTCCGGCGCGTTGAAGCTCGAAGAGAGCCAAGCAGCGGCGGCGGTCGGCCAGATCGCGCTTGCCCGCGCCTGGTCGGAAAGCCTGTCGCGCGACGGCATCGTTGCCGGCCAGATTTTGCTGACGCTGGGCGACACGGAGGAGCGTCGCCGTTACCTCAACGCCCGTGCCACCATCAACCAGCTTCTGAAGATCGGCGCCGTGCCGATCATCAACGAAAACGATACGGTCGCCACGACCGAAATCCGTTACGGCGACAACGATCGCCTCGCCGCCCGCGTCGCCACCATGACCAGCGCCGACCTGCTCGTGCTGCTGTCCGATATCGACGGCCTTTACACTGCTCCGCCGCATCTCGATCCCGACGCGAAATTCCTGGAATTCGTGCCCGCAATCACGCCGGAGATCGAAGCCATGGCCGGCGGCGCTGCGTCCGAACTGTCGCGCGGCGGCATGCGCACCAAGATCGACGCCGGCAAGATCGCCACCGGCGCCGGCTGCGCCATGATTATCGCATCCGGCAAGATGGAGCATCCGCTGCGCGCGATTGAACAGGGTGCCCGCTCCTCCTGGTTCGCGCCCTCCGGGACCCCCGTGACTGCACGGAAAACCTGGATCGCGGGCCAGCTCCAACCGGCCGGCGAACTTTTCGTCGACGAAGGCGCTGAAACCGCGCTCGGCACCGGCAAAAGCCTGCTGCCCGCCGGCGTACGCCGCATCAACGGCCATTTCCATCGCGGCGACACGGTCGCGATCATCGGCATCGACGGTCGCGAGATCGCCCGGGGGCTTGTGAGCTACGACGCCGAAGAGGCACGCCAGATCACCGGGCGCAAATCCGGCGAGATCGAAGCGATCCTCGGTTATGCCGGCCGCGCCGCCATGGTCCATCGCGACGACCTGGTGATGACCGGGCCGGCGAAACGTAAAGCCAAAAAAGAAGACCGCAAGGAGGATGCCGCCCATGCTTGATATGGTTGCAAAGGCAGGCGACGTCGCCGCTGTGATGGGCGAGATCGGTCGCAATGCGAAGGCTGCGGCCCGCGAGCTCGCAACGGCTTCGACCGACGCGAAGAACAAGGCGCTCCAGGCGATGGCGGACGCGATCCTTGCCGCCAGGGACAAGATCCTCGCCGCCAATGCCGCGGACCTGAAACAGGTCGAGGGCAAGGACCTTCTGCCGTCGTTCATCGACCGGCTGACGCTGACCGAAAAGTCGATCGCCGGCATGGCGCAGGCGCTGCGCGAGATCGCCGAGTTCAAGGATCCGGTCGGTGAAGTCATCGCCGCCTGGGACCGTCCGAACGGGCTCCATATCGAGCGTGTCCGCACACCGCTCGGCGTCATCGGCGTGATCTATGAAAGCCGGCCGAACGTCACCGCCGATGCCGGCGCGCTCTGCCTCAAGGCCGGCAATGCCGTGATCCTGCGCGGCGGTTCCGATTCTGCCCGGTCCTCGGAGGCGATCCACGATTGCCTCGTCGCAGGCCTGAAGGCGGCGGGCCTTCCAGAACACGCGATCCAGATCGTGCCGACCACCGATCGCGCCGCCGTCGGCGCCATGCTGTCGGGCCTCGATGGCGCGATCGACGTGATCGTGCCGCGCGGCGGCAAGAGCCTCGTCGCCCGCGTCCAGAACGAGGCGCGTGTGCCGGTCTTCGCCCATCTCGAAGGCCTCTGCCATATCTACTTGGACGCCTCCGCGGACCTGGAAATGGCCAAGAGGATCATCGTCAACGCCAAGATGCGCCGCACCGGCGTCTGCGGAGCGGCCGAGACCCTGCTGGTCGACAGTGCCGGGATCGGCACGCATTTGATGCCTGTCCTCGAAGCACTGACGGAAGCCGGCTGCGAAATCCGCGCCTCGGCGGCCGTCCTCAAGGTATTTCCGGGCTTCAAGCCTGCGACGGAAGAGGACTGGCGCACGGAATATCTCGACGCGGTCATCTCGGTTGCGATCGTCGACGGCATTTCCGGCGCCATCCGCCACATCAACACCTATTCCTCGAACCATACGGAGGCGGTGATCGCCGAGGATCCTGAGGTCGTATCCCGTTTCTTCAACGAACTCGACTCAGCGATCCTGCTGCACAATGCCTCCACCCAGTTCGCCGATGGCGGAGAATTCGGCATGGGCGGCGAGATCGGTATTTCGACCGGCAAGATGCATGCGCGCGGCCCCGTCGGCGTCGAGCAGCTGACCTCGTTCAAATACCGGGTGCACGGCACCGGCCAAATCCGGCCCTGACCGCGCGTGACGGAAGAGACGATCGACCGCCGATATCTGGTCATGCCGCATGCCGAACGGGGCATGGCCGTCGGCCTGTTCGGCGGTTCGTTCAATCCGCCGCATGAGGGCCATCTCCTGGTCGCCGAGATCGCGCTTCGCCGGCTAGGCCTCGACCAGCTCTGGTGGATGGTGACCCCGGGCAACCCGCTGAAAAGCCGCTCCGAACTTGCTTCGCTGGACGATCGGCTGACGATGAGCGAAAAGCTGATCGACGACCCGCGCATCAAGATTACCGCCTTTGAGAAGACGCTCGGCGGGTCCTATACCGCCGATACGCTCTCCTTCGTGAAGGCCCGAAATCCGCTCGTGCATTTTGTCTGGGTGATGGGCGCCGACAGCCTGAAAACCTTCCATCTCTGGCAGAAATGGCAGACGATCGCCTCGACCTTCCCGATCGCGGTCATTGATCGGCCGGGGGCGACGCTGTCGTTCCTGTCGTCGAAAATGGCCCGTACCTTCGATTACGCCCGGGTGGACGAGGATGACGCGGGCACGCTCTGGAAGCGGCGCGCGCCGGCCTGGACCTTCATCCACGGCCCGCGTTCGGCGCTGAGCTCCACGGCGATCCGCGCCGCAAACGACCAGAAATCGGACTAGCATCGGCGACGAAAGGGTCTACATCTTTCTATCACCTTTTCGGACGCTCTCTTGAAAGATTAAGAATTCGATGCCACCTTTAATACAGCGGCCGAGCGTGAATCGGATTCGCTTCAAGTGCCTGTTGCTGTTACCCGGATGAAAGGACAAACCCTGACAACAGTACACGCCAAGGGCAGGACGGCCTCCGTTCTCCCGCAGAGCCTGGAACGTGGCGCCGATGCTGCCGCCCGCGCTCTCGAACTGGTCCTCGCAAGTCTCGAGGACTCCAAAGCTGAAGAGATTGTCACCATCAACATTGCTGGAAAATCAGCGCTCGGGGACTACATGGTCGTTGTCTCCGGACGATCGAACCGGCATGTCATGGCCATCAGCGATCACCTGATTTCCGACCTGAAGGACGAGGGGCTGGGAACCGCCCGCGTCGAAGGACAGGAGACCGGTGACTGGGTGCTCATTGACACCGGCGACATCATCGTCCACGTGTTCCGGCCTGAAATCCGCGCGTTCTACAACATCGAAAAGATGTGGGCGACGCCGGATATCCAGGAAGGCACGCTGCTGCACTGACGGGTTCGGGCATGTCCTGAACCGGTCGGACTGAGGTCGAAATCACGCGGCTGGGTGCGAACTCGCCGCAAGGTGGAATTTTCGGCCCCAAAATCAACGGATCAGGACATGCGAATAAGCCTTTTCGCCGTGGGACGGCTAAAGACCGGACCGGAGAAGGAGCTTGCGTCCCGATATCTCGACCGCTTCGCCAAGGCTGGCCCGGCGGTGGGTCTGGAATTGTCGAAACAGATCGAGATCCAGGAAAGCCGTGCCTCGAATGCGGATACCCGCAAGCGCGAGGAAGCTGGTGCGCTCGAAAAGGCACTTCCCGAAGGCGCGGTCCTCATTCTTCTCGACGAACGCGGCAAGGCACTCGACAGCGAGGCTTTTGCGGCCACGATCGGCCGATATCGCGACAGCGGCAAACGCGACCTGATGCTGGCGATCGGCGGCGCCGACGGGCTCGATCCGGACTTGCGCGAACGGGCCGACATGGTGCTCAACCTCGGCTCGATGACATGGCCTCATCAACTGGTCCGCATTCTGATCGCCGAGCAGCTCTACCGCGCCGTCACCATTCTTTCGGGCCATCCCTATCACAGGGCTTAAACGATCGTTTACCTTCAAACACGATGTTGTTTGTGGCCTCGTCGGGCAAATCAGCTTAGGCTTTCTCGATCCGGCGAATAGCGGAGCGGGAATGCGGACAACCAGGATCACATCGTACCGGCGCGCGCTGCTTCTGGCGGCGGGTCTCGGTTTCGCGCTGGTTCCGCCCCTCCAGATCTCCAATACCGCCCGCGCCCAGAACGTGGCCTCGCCGACGGCGCCCCAGGCGGCACCGGCCGCGGCAGTCGATCCCACGGCCGATCTGCAGCGCCGCCGCAACGAAACCCGCGGCGAACTGGAAGTTCTGACCAAGAGCATGAAGATTTCGGGCGACAGGGCTGCCGCCATCGAAAAGACCATCGCCGATATCAGGAAGAACACCGCCGATGTCCGCCAGGCGCTGATTGATTCTGCAGCACGCCGCAAGAGCCTGGAAACCAAGATCCTCGACAGCGGAAAGAAGATCACCGAACTGAAGCTCAAGGAGGACGGTATCCGCACCTCCCTGCGCGGCCGCCGCGCGGTACTCGCCGAAGTGCTCGCCGCCCTGCAGCGCATGGGCCGCAATCCTCCTCCGGCACTTCTGGTGACGCCGGATGATGCGCTCGCCTCCGTTCGCAGCGCAATCCTCCTTGGCGCCGTCGTTCCCGGCATGCGCCACGAGGCGGACAAGCTCGTTGCCGACCTTCAGTCCCTGGCTTCTCTCCAGGCCTTGGCGATGACCGAGAAGACCACCGTTTCCACCACCATTGCCGCGAGCCTCGAAGAGGACCGGCGCATGGCCCTGCTGCTTGCAGAAAACGAAAAGTTGAACAAGCGCAACACGGCCGATCTCGACGCCGAGCGCCGCCGCTCCGAGGAGCTCGCCGGCCGCGCCACCACGCTCGAGAACCTCATCCAGTCGTTCGAAGGCGAAATCGCCTCAGTGCGCGAGGCGATCGACCAGGCACGCGCCGAGGAGGAACGCCAGCGCATGATGTCGGACGCCGAGCGCGAAAGGGCAAAGCAGCTTGCCCAAAGCGGCGTGCCTGACAAAAACCGCATTGCGCCCGCATACGCGTTTTCGAGCCTCAAGCAGAAGCTGGAGCTTCCGGTCGCCGGAGATGTATTGCGGTGGTTCGGCGACGCCGACGGGACAGGGCACACGGCGAGAGGCATGACTGTTGCTTCGAACGCGGGTGCAGTGGTGACGGCGCCGGCTGACGGCCTGGTGGTTTTCGCCGGAGCCTTCCGGAGTTACGGACAGATGATCATCCTCAATGCCGGAGATGGATACCATCTGGTTCTGACCGGCATGGACGTTGTGAATGCACGGCAGGGCAAGTTCGTTTTCGCAGGTGAACCCATTGCCGTGATGGGTGAGAAAAGAGTGGCAAGCGCAACCGCATTGGCGCTGGAAACAGATCGTCCAACGCTTTACATTGAATTCCGAAAAGATGGCACACCGCTCGATTCCAAGCCGTGGTGGACCTCGAAAGAAACTGGAAGGGCACGAAATGATTCGTAGGGCTTCTCTTGTCATCGTCGGTGCACTCTTGGGTGCGACCGCGATGAGCGTGATTTATTCGGCCGGTGTGCCGGCGCAGGCCGCCGGCCCTTCGACCTACCGGGAATTGTCAATCTTCGGCGACGTGTTCGAACGGGTCCGCGCTCAGTATGTGACGCCGCCGGATGAGGAAAAGCTGGTCGAGAACGCCATCAACGGCATGCTGACCTCGCTCGACCCCCATTCGAGCTTCATGAATGCCAAGGATGCCGAAGACATGCGCACGCAGACGCGTGGCGAGTTCGGCGGCCTCGGCATCGAGGTGACGATGGAGAACGAACTCGTCAAGGTCATCGCGCCGATCGACGATACGCCCGCTTCCAAGGCTGGTATTCTGGCAGGCGACTTCATCTCCGAGATCGATGGCGCGCCGGTGCGCGGCCTGAAGCTCGAAGAAGCCGTCGAGAAGATGCGCGGCGGCATCAACACCCCCATCAAACTGACGATCATTCGTCAGGGCGCCGACAAGCCGCTCGACATCACCGTGGTACGCGACATCATCGCGGTCCGCGCCGTGAAGTCGCGTGTCGAAGGCGGCGATGTCGGTTATGTCCGCGTCATCTCCTTCACCGAGAAGACCTATGACGACCTCGAAAAGGCGATCAAGAAGATCAAGGCGGATGTCCCGGCCGACAAGCTGAAGGGCTACGTGCTCGATCTCCGCCTCAACCCGGGCGGTCTGCTCGATCAGGCGATCAACGTTTCCGACGCCTTCCTTGAACGTGGCGAAGTGGTTTCGACCCGCGGCCGCAATGCCGACGAGACCCGCCGCTTCAACGCCGGCCCAGGCGATCTGACCGACGGCAAGCCGGTCATCGTGCTTGTCAACGGCGGCTCGGCTTCCGCTTCGGAAATCGTCGCCGGTGCGCTCCAGGATCTGCGCCGTGCCACGGTTCTCGGCACGCGCTCCTTCGGCAAGGGTTCGGTTCAGACGATCATCCCGCTCGGCGATGCCGGCGCGCTGCGTCTGACCACCGCGCTCTATTACACGCCGTCGGGCAAGTCGATCCAGGGCACCGGCATCCAGCCGGATATCAAGGTCGATCAGCCGCTGCCGGCGGAACTGCAAGGCAAGATCCGGGCTGAGGGCGAATCCAGCCTGCGCGGCCACATCCAGGGTGCAGCCGAGACCGACGAGGGTTCCGGTTCCGCAGCCTACGTGCCGCCGGAAGCCAAGGACGACATCCAGCTCAACTATGCACTCGACCTCTTCCGCGGCGCCAAGAAGGATCCGTCCTTCCCGCCAAGCCCGGATAAGGCGGCGGCAGCCACGATCAAGAAGTAAAGACATCATCGGGCCGGCCAGCGTGACGCGTCGAAAACGTCTCGCTGGCCGGTTCTTCGTATCTGCAGAAGAAACGCGGAACAGACCTTGGGCACCGATCTCCATGCACCGCTCGGACAGAACCGGCCGGCCGCTCGGCGACGGAACCGAAGGTTTTCTCTCGCAGTCGTTTTCGCGATGCTGGCGGTTGCTGGTGTCCTGGGGCTTTCGCTCTACGCCATGCGCGGCGATGATGCCCTGAAGCAAACCGCTTCCAACATTCCGCCTGCTTCCAAGCCCGAACCGACCCAGCCTTCCGCCAAACCCGACCCGAACGCGGCGCCCCAGCCATCCGCCGGCATGCCTCGTTCCGATCCCGGTTCCGGCGCCAATATCGAGCGGACGCTCACCGATGACGGTTCGGTGGTGACCAAGTATACCCCCCGTCCGCGCGACGGCAGCGGAGCGGTGATGATCGGCACCCAGCGGATCGGCCAGGACCCCCGCGTGGCTGCCCAACCCAACGACGCGCTTCTGGAGGATTCGCCCCATGGCCGGCTGCCTGTTGTCGGACCTGGCGGGCAGCGGCCGATGGATCAATATGCGCGCCCCTGGTCGGGCGCGCGCGGAACCCGCGTCGCGATCGTCGTCGGCGGTCTTGGCCTCAGCCAGACGGGCACACAGCGGGCGATCCGCGACCTGCCGCCGACAGTGACGCTCGCCTTTGCCGTCAGCGGCAACAGCCTGCAGCGCTGGATGCAGGAAGCCCGGCGCGCCGGCCACGAAATCCTGATCCAGGTGCCGTTTGAACCGTTCGATTACCCGGCAAACGATCCCGGCCCTGGGACGCTGCTGACCAAGATGTCAGCGAAGGATAATCTCGGCCGCCTTCACCGGGCCATGGGCGAGATTACCAACTATACCGGCGTGATGAACTATCTCGGCGGCCGCTATCTCTCGGATGCCGGCGCGCTGGAGCCGGTCCTGCGCGATATTTCCAAGCGGGGACTGCTTTTCCTCGACGACGGGACATCCGCGCAGTCGAAGACGGCGATCGTTGCCAAGGCGATCGAACTGCCCCATGCCTTTGGCGATCTGACGCTTGACGGGCAGTTGCAGAAGGACGCCATCCTCAAGAAGCTCGACGAACTGGAGCGCATAGCCGGCCGCAAGGGCACGGCGATTGGCATCGCCTCGGCTTTCGACGAGAGCATCGATGCGATAAGGCAATGGATCGAGGAAGCCTCGCAGCGCGGTATCGAGATTGTCGGCGTCTCGTCGCTCGCGAGCGAAAGCGTCGGACCGTAATCGATCGGAGTTATCCATGAGCAAAAAAGACAAACGTTCGGTCGTCGCCGAGGAGCTTCCCTATCGCCCCTGCGTCGGCATCATGGTTCTGAACCACGCAGGCCTCGTCTGGGCCGGCCGGCGCATCAGCCAGGGCAACAGCGAATATGACGGCTCGCCGCAGCTCTGGCAGATGCCGCAGGGCGGCATCGACAAGGGGGAGGACCCGCTTCCGGCCGCCTATCGCGAGCTCTATGAGGAAACGGGGATGCGCTCCGTCACCTTGCTTGCCGAGGCGCAGGATTGGATCAATTACGATCTGCCAGCACATCTGATCGGCATCGGGCTGAAGGGAAAATATCGCGGCCAGACCCAGCGCTGGTTCGCCTTCCGCTTCGACGGCGACGAAAGCGAGATTGCCATCAACCCGCCGCCTGGCGGACACGCGCCGGAGTTCGATGCCTGGGAATGGAAGCCGATGGCGGATCTTCCCGGCCTGATCGTGCCCTTCAAGCGTGCCGTCTACGATCGGGTCGTCGCGGAGTTCACCCATCTGGCCAAGGTGGCGACCGAGCGGCTTTGACTGCCGGGGCAGCCGCCATCTGAAACAGTTTCATGGCCGCAATGAAAAACCCGGCGAAGTGGATGCTTCGCCGGGTTTTTATGTTCAGGTAACAGCCGATTATTCGGCAGAATCCGCAGATTCCGCGTTGAGGAGGCCGTAACGCTCCTCGCCGATTTTTGCCAGCAGATCGAGTTGGGTTTCGAGGAAGTCGATATGGCCTTCCTCATCCATCAGAAGCTCTTCGAAGAGCTTCATCGAGACGTAGTCGCCGGCCGCGTGACAGATATCGCGGGAAGCCTTGTAGGCCGTGCGGGCATCATATTCGCCGGCAAGATCGGCCTCCAGCACTTCCTTGACGTTCTGGCCGATGCGCAGCGGGGCAAGCGTCTGCAGGTTGGGGTGGCCTTCGAGAAAGATGATGCGATCGATGAGACGATCGGCATGATGCATTTCTTCGATCGATTCCGCCCGCTCTTTTTTCGCGAGCTTCTTGAAGCCCCAATCGTCCAGCAGGCGATAATGCAGCCAATACTGGTTGACTGCGCCTAGCTCGAGAAAAAGTGCCTCGTTAAGCCGCTCGATGACCTTTGAGTCGCCTTTCAATGTCCGCTCTCCTGTTTTCCTCGTGGAATTGTCTCAAGCGGGACATATATACGACCACCTCGTCTTCCGTCGAGTGGTGCGCGGCGTGATATTCCTCGGTTGTGCGGATGATCAGGTCGACAACGCTTGGGAAGCAGCCGCAGCAGCGGCCGCGTTTCGCCATGGCGTGATAGACCTTTGACGGTACGATGAGCTGCCAACAGTCTTCGTCAAGGAGCTGCGTGATGACGTCCTTGATTTCCCTGTCGGTGATGTAATTGCAACTGCAAACCAGCATTCTCGGTCGACCTGCCAAACATGACCTGTAACATCTTCTTTTTGCGAAAGCGGACAGAGGATGTCAAGAAAGAATCGACATATATGAGTCACTTCTTAAGGGAGGCTGCCATGCCCACGGCTTCTTCCTTTGTATCATTGCATCGGTAATTAGTGGAAATTGCGGCCCTTCGGCATGACGCTCCCTGGTCCGGCTTCGTAGGAATCGCGAGGCACCGCCTCCTTTGCACTCCCCCCGCGTGCCTCCTCCATTCCATTCGAGCGCCTCTTCTGCCGGTGGTCGCCGCTCGATTGCAGCGTCTCGTCCGAGCGGACCGATACGCCGAGCCGCTTCGCCTCCTTCTGCAGCAGACCCAGCATCGGGGTAATATCCTCGACATGCTCGACCACGGTATGGATGACACCACTCTGGCTTTGCAGCCTCCCCCGAATCTTCACCAGCCGCGCGCCCATCACGACCGGCCGGTAACGTTCGAAAATCTTCGACCAGACGATCGCATTGGCAACACCGGTCTCGTCTTCCAGCGTCATGAAGATAACGCCCTTGGCCGAACCCGGCCGCTGCCGGACGAGAACGATCCCGCCGATCGTCACCCTCTGCCCGTTCGGGACAGTCAAGAGATCGACGCTCCGGGTAATCCCCATCGCCTTGAATTCCTCCCGCAGGAAAGAGACCGGATGCGCCTTCAGCGAAAGCGAGAGATAGCGGTAATCCTCAACCACCTGTTCCCCGGGCAGCATTTCCGGAAGCGCCACTCTCGCCTCGGGCCGCAGATCCATGCGATCAGCCACTTCGAACAGAGGCAGTTTCTCGGCAGCCCTCCTGGCATCGAGCCCCCTGACCGCCCAGAGCGCCTCGCGACGATTGATTTCTACGGAGTTGAAGGCATCGGCATCCGCGAGCCGCTCGATATCCGACTTGTCGAGGCCGGACCGCTGCCAGAGATCATGGATCGAGGTATAGCCCTCTCCTCGGTTGGCGATGAGCTTTTCGGCCATGTCTTTTTCGGCAAGGCCCTTGACCTGGCGAAACCCAAGCCGCACGGCCCGCCGGGTCTTGATGACGTCCCGCATGGATCCATGGCGCTTATCGATCGCATTCCTATCAAAGGCAGCCGCTTCCAAAGTGCAATCCCAATCCGAGCGATTGATATCGACGGGAAGAATTTTGACGCCATGTTCCCGCGCATCGCGAACGAGCTGCGCTGGCGCATAAAAGCCCATTGGCTGGGAATTCAACATCGCCGTGCAGAAGACATCCGGATAATAGGCCTTGATCCAGGAGGAGGCGTAGACAAGCAAAGCGAATGAAGCTGCATGGCTTTCCGGAAACCCGTATTCGGCAAAACCCTCGATCTGACTGAAGCAGCTTTCCGCGAATTCTCTTGGGTAATTATTGTTCTCCATGCCAGCAAGGAAATCACGCCGGAATTCCTCCACTCTTCCGGAGCGCTTGAACGTCGCCATCGACCGACGCAGTTTGTCCGCTTTCGCGGGTGAAAAACCGGCTCCAGTAATGGCGATCTGCATTGCCTGTTCCTGAAAAAGCGGCACTCCCAGTGTCCGTTCAAGAACTTTCTTCAACTTAGGGCCCGGGTATTCGATGGGCTGATTGTTTCGCAGGGCCTCCCGCCGCTTCAAATAGGGATGCACCATATTCCCCTGGATCGGTCCCGGTCGAACGATTGCTACCTCGACGACAAGATCGTAGAATTTTTCTGGCCTCAGCCGCGGCAGCATGCTCATCTGCGCCCGGCTTTCGATCTGGAAAACGCCGATCGTATCGGCCCGGCAAATCATGCCGTAGACGTTTGGGTCTTCATCTTTCAAGAGAAGACCAGCCAACGTCTCTTCTCGATCGTAATGCTGCTTCATCAGCTCGAATGCCTTCTGGAGGCAGGTCAGCATGCCGAGCGCCAGCACGTCGATCTTTAAAAGTTTCAGCGTATCGAGGTCGTCCTTGTCCCATTCGACCATGTAACGGCCCGGCATCGCCGTCTTCATGATCGGCACGACTTCATCCAGCCGGTCGCGGGTTATCAGGAACCCGCCGACATGCTGGGTAAGATGGCGTGGAAAGCCCATGAGTTCCTTCGCATGGGCTATCACCTTGAGTGTCGTCCTGTCCGTCACATCCAGGCCGGCGACTTTGGCGTCCCGCTCCGAAAGCCCATCCTCCGACCAACCCCAGACGGTACTGGAAAGCGCCGATTGAACATCTTCGGAAAGGCCGAAAGCCTTTGCGACTTCGCGGCCTGCCATGCGGGTCCGGTAACTGGTGACCGCCGCCGTCAAACCGGCATGGCGATAGCCGTAATGCTGGTAGATATACTGGATAATGTCCTCGCGTCGCGCATGCTCGAAATCCACGTCGATATCCGGCGGCTCGTTCCGCTCCGTCGAAATGAACCGTTCGAAGAGAAGCGTCGTGAATGTGGGATCGACCTCGGTGATGCCGAGGCAGAAACAGACGGTGGAATTGGCGGCGGATCCACGCCCTTGGCAGAGGATTTTGAGAACATATCTGGCATGCCAGACAATGTGGCGCACCGTCAGGAAATAGGGCTCGTATTCCATCTCCTTGATCAGATCGAGTTCGTACCTGATCTGGTTGGAGACCTTTTCCTCGATGCCGTTGGGATATCGGCGCTTTGCGCCTTCCCAGGTTAACCGTTCCAGGGTTTCGGACACGGTCTCGCCAGGCACGCTCTCGTCGGGATAGTTATGGCTGAGTTCATCGAGGGAAAACTTCAGCCGGCTGAAGAACTTTTCCGTATTGGCGATCGCGTCCGGATAGCCGCGGAAGAGCCGCGCCATTTCGGCAGCCTGCTTGATGTACCTTTCTCCATTCGGCGCGAGCCGGAATCCAGCTTCCTGGACCGTCACATGTTCGCGGATCGCCGTCACCACATCCGACAGGGAACGCCGATAAGGGAGATGGAAAAGGGGCAGATTGGTTGCAATCAAAGGCACCCGGCTGCCCGCCACAATCTGGGCAAGCGCGCTGAAGACAAAGGCATCTCGTCCATCATAGGTCGGCGACAGAACCAAATAGATGTTCTTTCTGAACCGCTCCCGGTATCTACCGAGGCAGCCTTCCAGGTGATGTCGATAGGACATCTCTTCCACGCGGGAAAAATCCGGCACGACCGCCAGCATCATCTCGTCGCACCATTCCAGAAGATCCCATTCTTCCAGAATGCAGGCCCCCTTGTCTGCCCTGAGTTTCCCCCGGCTCAGCAGGCGGCAGAGATTGGCCCAACCCTTCCGGTTCTGCGGATAGGCGAGAACATCCGGCGTCTTGTCGGAAAAAACGAGCCGCGCTCCCGGATAAAACGCGCAAGGGAGGATGGCCGCTTCCTCGTCTTTCTTTCTGCCCTGTTTCTGCTGAAGTTCGTAGGTTTCCTTCATGTTTCTGACTTGGCTATGCGCCCTCACCACGCCGGCAACGGAATTCCTGTCGGCAATACCGAGACCGGACAAGCCGGACACGCTGGCCGCGATGATCATCTCCTCGGGTTTGGCCGCCCCTTCCAGGAAGGAAAAGTTTGTCTTGGCGCCGATCTCGAAAAAGGCGGGAGCGTTCGTCATGCGAAAATCCCGTGCACCCGCCAGGTCGGTGCAGCCTTGCCGGCAACGTAATGGCCTGCGCGGAAAATCCAGAAGCGGCGGCCAGCTTCACTTTCAAGCCTGAAATAATCGCGTTCCTCCACATCCTCCTCGTCATGCCACCATTCCGGCGAAATCCGCTCCGGCCCTTCGGCGCGGATGACTTCATGGACGATGCGGCGCCAGCGGAAACGCCGGGGAGGCCCATCCGGCACCGTTGCCGCAAAGGCTTCCACGAGCTCCGGATGCCTGAAAAGTCGCAAGGGCCGATCGCTTCTCGGCACGAAGGCGGAAAGCTCCAGGGTTCCTTCCCGGACGATCCGTGCCGCGATCGCCGGCACAAATATTTCCGCGCGCTCCGGCATATGGCTTTGTTTGGGATCGGCGATCTGCAGACAGTCGGCCCCGAGCCGGGCCGAGACCCGGTCGATAAAATCGGCAAGTGAGATTTCGCTGTCACCATTGCCGGTGAAATCGCCCTGCGAAATCCTGAAGACATCGTATTGCAGCACGTTGAGACGCAGGAGCTCGAAACCGAAGCCGGCGTCGAGATCGTCATGCACCGCGTTCAGGCGCTCGGAAAACAACGAGGAGATCCGTTTCGGATCCTGCAACGGCTGCGAGGCGCCGGCCGCGATGCGAAACACCCGGCCATCGACACGGAAAAGGACCAGTTCGAAAACCCGCCCCCCGACACCGCGAGCCTCCAGTTCCGATTTCAACGAAATCGCAATCTGGCCGGTGAGCTGCAGAATATGCTCTTCCGCCTGGATCGGTTCGGGAAGCCGCCGCTCGGCGGAAAGGGCCGCCACCGGACGGCGAGGCGAGATGGCTTCCTCATTGTGCCCGAGCGCCTGATCCAGTCGAAGCAACAGTTGCATGCCGAAACGGCGAGCCAACGGCGCACGCGGCATGGGCAGAAGGTCGCCGATCCTTTTCAGTCCGAGCTTGTAAAGCGATGCGACGGTGGCCTCATCGATGCGCAGAGCGTTGACCGGCAGAGGCGCCAGCACCTCCTCCGTCACCTGATCGGCGATCACGCCGCCGCGGCCGAAACGACAGGCCGCCCAGGACAGGCCCGGCGACGAGGAGATCGCCCCTTTGACGTCGAAGCCCATCTGCAGAAGCCGGCCCAGAATATCCTTCAGCAGGGTTTCTTCGCCACCGAAGAGATGGGCGCAGCCGCTGATGTCGAGAAACAGGCCTTCGCGGCCGTCCAGCGCCACCAGCGGGGTATAACGATCGCACCAATCGGCGATCGCCTCGAGAAGGCCGTGGTCCGCAGCGTCATCTTCGTCCACCACGTCGATCTTCGGAAACATGGCGCGCGCCTCCGCCAGCCCCTGCCCGCGCTTCAGACCAAGACGTTCGGAAACCTCGTCGAGCGCTGTGAGCCGCATGGCGTTTTCGCGCCGGCCGGCGCAGAGGATCGGCGGATGATGCTCAGGACGCCCTTTCGAACGCCACGACAGTCCCCAGAGCCGGCGCGCGATCCTGTCGGTCGGCAGATGCGGGAAGACGAGCGCCAGGATGCGCTGGCGGGTTGAGGAAAGAAAAAGCCTCTCCTGTGTCTTGGCCAAGGGAAAATTGACGGTCATGGGGGTTCCACTCCAGAAGTAGGGACAGAGGAGCCGGGTTACGGCTCTTCTCCAGGGTCAGCCTGAAAACGGGATGACCGATGCTGCCGCCAAGCACGGATCCATCCGGAAGATGCCGGTGAGCCGCCGGCGCCGGTTCGACAAGAAAGCGGAACGAGGCGTTGCTCGCCTCCTCCTCTCCCGCATGCCGCAACAAAAAGAGTGGCCGCGCCGCCGCCTTTGCCCTCAGACCCAGCCTGCGACTTTCGGTGAGCCCGAAATGCTTGGGATTTCCCCGGATTTCGAGAATGACGGCGACAAGAGCCCCGCTCGCCAATGCGGTCTCGGCAAGCCACAGGGCATCGTCCAACTTGCGTGGCGAGGCGTAAAGAATATCCCGGCGGCTCAATCCGAACTGTTTGAGACCGATGGAATAAGGAATTCCGGCCTCCTGCATGGAGACGACATCACAGATCCAGAGAAGCGGCGCCTCGCTCGGCTGTCTCGCCTTGAGGTGGGACGCCAGCGAGAGAGCAAGGCCGCTTGCTGCCCCGGCATCCCCCATCAAACGGGAACGGATTTCCGTGATGCCGTCGAGCGGCAGGCCACCTTCCAAGGCGGTATCCATCGGCGGTACGCCGAATGGCAGACGGGGTGGGTTGTTCTTGGATTTCCTGCCCTCCGGATCGGCAGCCGAGTCCGCCTGTTCCGCCGCGGCAAGCGCCGGCAGAGATTTTCCCTCCAATCTGGCGATCTGTTCGCGCAGGGCAAAAAGCGTCTCCTGCGCCGTGGCGTGCTCGGCCATGGCGTCAGCTCCATCTGTACATGTTCTCTTTATGTTCTTATGGATTCCAGAGCTGCCCGAAAGAGTCAACAACCAAATCCTGGGAATCTTTTCCTTGGATCCTAGGCCGATGATTCTTCACTCGAAAAATATCGCGGGAGGTACTATATGGGCCTGATCAGAAGGAGAGCCTATGGCCCGCATCGACCAGACCGACGATTGGCAGGATCGCCACGCACCGACGATCAGCACGTTCGAGTCGCTGGCAATCGAGGCCTATGGTCATTTACCGGAGGAATTCCGGGCTCTCACCGTCAACCTGACGATCGAGATCGAGGATTTCCCGGACGACGACGTTTTCGAGGACATGGCGCTCGAGACACCCTTCGACCTGCTCGGCCTTTTCGAAGGCCGCGGCATTTCCGAGCGGTTCAACATGGAAACGGGCGAATTGCCGAACCGCATCCGGCTTTATCGCCGGCCGATCCTCGATTACTGGGCGGAAAACGAGGAAACCCTGGGCGATATCATCACCCATGTGCTGATCCACGAGATCGGCCACCATTTCGGCCTCAGCGACGACGACATGGAGCGTATCGAGGCCAGCGCCGACGAAGCTGCCCAGCGCTGATCCCCTGACGGAAGCCTATTGCTCGCCGAGCTTCATTTCGGGGTCATATTCCTTGCCGTGAACGGTTTTCGTCACCGCCTGGCCGCACTGCATCTCGCCGGTCGTGGCGTTGAAGGCATAGGTCGGCGAGCCGGAAAGTTCCCACCCCTTGTTCAGCGCCGCCGTCACCTTGTGGCAGAAGGAGGAATCGTCGGGGCCGCTGAGGAAGCGATACAGTTTCATGGCGTTTTCTTTCTTTCAGCGATGATCCGGGCCGTGACGGCAAGTTTTTGGGCCTCCGCCAGATGCAGCCTTTCGACCATCTTGCCGTTCAGGTTGATGATGTTGAGATGTTGCGCTCCCGGTTCCGCAAAGGCGGCGATCACCGCTTCCGCCTCTTCCACGGCCTGTGGATCCGGCCCGAAATGCCGGTTGGCGGGTTCGATCTGGGCCGGATGGATCAGCATCTTGCCGGAAAAACCCATGGCGCGGCCCTGGGCACATTCCGCTTCGAAGGCTTCCGCATCGCTGAAGTCGTTAAAGACACTGTCGATCACATCGATGCCATGGGCGCGGCCGGCGAGCACGATCTGCATCAGCCAGGGCACCAGATAGGCCCGGCCCAGCTGCGGCAGCACGCCTGTTTCCTTGCGCAGGTCGTTGAGGCCGACCACGAAACACTGGAGCCGCTCGTCGACAGGGGCAATCGCCGGCGCATTCAGGACACCCTTCGGCGTTTCGATCATCGCCCAGATGGCGAGATCGTCCGGAGCCCCGGCTTCGGACAGGATATCCGCCACCGCCTGGACCTGCGACATATGCTCGACCTTCGGGATCAGCACGATATCCGGAGAGACTTCGGTCACGAGATCCATGTCCGCCTTGCCGAACTCGGTTTCGAGCGGGTTGATGCGGATGATCGCTTCCCTGCCCTTGGGCGGGTTTTCCTTAAACAGCCGGCGCAGGTTCTCGCGGGCTTCCGTCTTCTTTTCCGGCGCGACGGAATCTTCGAGGTCGAAGATCGCCGCGTCGCAATCGAGGCCATGCACCTTTTCCAATGCCCTCGTGTTTCCGGCTGGCACGCTCAGAATCGACCGGCGAATATGAAAGGAGGCGGATTTGATATCGGTCAAGGCGATCATCGGCGCTTTGTGCCAATCTTTTTGGTCTGCGGCAATACTGCATGCCCAAAGCCCCTTGCAAGAAAGGGCGCAAGGCTCCACATTCCTTGGTGAGAAAGGTATATACCATGCAAAATATTCGCGTCTTCTTCGTCATCATATCGGCCATCGCCGTGCTCGCCATGGCAGCACTTCTGACGGCTTCGCTGACCGTCGCCTTTGCCGGCATTCTCGCAGTTCTGTCCGTCGGGCGTGCGCTTTCGGCGCGGCTGAAGCCGGTTCCGGTTCGGGCCAAGACAAGCAAGCGCGAGATGCGCGTCTGGAACGACGGCCGCGGCACGATCATCGACCTTTGATCGTTCTAAGCGCTGACTGAGGCGAATACGCCGGTTTCCGGCGTGTTGGCGTACCGGTTCACGCCAAACAGGCCTTCAAATCTGCGTCGATTTGCTTTATGGCAGCTTCCGCAGATAAGTCCACCTGGAGGCAGATCATGGAAAAGTTCACCAAGCTCACCGGCGTTGCAGCGCCGCTGCCGGTCATTAATATCGACACGGACATGATCATTCCGAAGGATTACCTCAAGACCATCAAGCGTACCGGTCTTGGCAAGGGTCTCTTCTCGGAAGCCCGCTACAAGGACGACGGTTCTGAAAATCCCGATTTCGTGCTGAACAAGCCGGCCTATCGCAACGCCAAGATCCTGGTTGCGGGTGACAATTTCGGCTGCGGCTCCTCGCGCGAACACGCGCCGTGGGCGCTTCTCGATTTCGGAATCCGCTGCGTCATCTCGACGAGCTTCGCCGACATTTTCTACAATAACTGTTTCAAGAACGGCATCCTGCCGATCGTCGTTTCCCCGGAAGATCTTGAAAAGCTGATGGACGATGCCGAGCGCGGCTCGAACGCCATCCTCTCGATCGACCTGGAAGCCCAGGAAATCACCGGCCCGGATGGTGGCTCCATCCATTTCGACATCGATCCCGGCCGCCGCCACATCATGCTCGAAGGCCTCGACGACATTGCCTCGACGCTGAAGAGCGATGCCGCGATCAGCACTTTCGAAAACAACAACCGAGCCGCTCGCCCCTGGCTCTGATTTCCGGAGCATCCTGATGGTCAAGCGGATTTCCTCCGGATCGCCCTTCGAAGCGCGGATCGGCTACTCGCGCGCCGTGGTGGACCGCGACATGGTCTATGTCTCCGGTACCACCGGCTACGACTATGCCAGGATGGAAATGCCCGAAGACGCTGCCGTCCAGACGCGCAACACGCTCGGCACGATCGAAAAAGCGCTGAAAGAGGCCGGCAGCGGCCTCCAGGATATCGTCCGGGTGCGCTACTACCTCACCGACATGGCCGATTACGATGCCATCGTGCAGGTTCTCGGCGAGACCTTCTCCGAGATCCGGCCTGCGGCCACCATGGTCGTGTGCGGCCTCACCACGCCCGAAATGAAGATCGAGATCGAGGTGACCGCCCGCATCGGCGCCGGCAGTCCCTGAAACCTTTCCAGCCTCGTCCTTTGGCAGGCTCGGACGAGGTTATGCCAGGCGCGGAGAACCCGCGCGGGAGGACGCGAGCCTGCGAAACCCGCAAGGACACGAAAACGATATGGCAAAGAACCTCTTCCTCCTTCCCGGCGACGGCATCGGCCCCGAGGCCATGGGCGAAGTCCGCAAGATCATCGCCCATATGAACAGCGCCATGAAGGCCGATTTCGTCCTCGACGAAGGACTGGTCGGCGGCTGCGCTTATGATGCCCATGGCGCTGCCATTTCCGAAGAGGATATGAGCAAGGCCATGAATGCAGATGCCGTGCTTTTCGGCGCCGTCGGTGGCCCGAAATGGGACCAGGTTCCCTATGAAGTGCGCCCGGAAGCAGGCCTCCTGCGGCTGCGCAAGGACATGGAGCTGTTTGCCAACCTGCGTCCGGCCATCTGCTATCCGGCGCTTAGCTCCGCTTCCTCTCTGAAGCCGGAACTGGTCGAAGGCCTCGACATCCTGATCGTCCGCGAATTGACCGGCGGCGTCTATTTCGGCGAGCCGAAGGAAATCGTTGACCTCGGCAACGGCCAGAAGCGCGGCATCGATACCCAGGTCTACGATACCTATGAGATCGAGCGTATCGCAGGCGTCGCCTTCGAGCTTGCCCGTACCCGCAAGAACACCGTCTGCTCCATGGAAAAGCGCAACGTCATGAAGTCGGGCGTGCTCTGGAACCAGGTGGTCACCGAGACGCACAAGGCGAAATATTCCGACGTCAAGCTCGACCACATGCTGGCCGATGCCGGCGGCATGCAGCTGGTCCGCGCTCCGAAACAGTTCGACGTCATCGTCACCGACAACCTGTTCGGCGACATGCTCTCCGACGTCGCGGCCATGCTGACCGGCTCGCTCGGCATGCTGCCTTCCGCATCGCTCGGCGCACCCGACGCCAAGACCGGCAAGCGCAAGGCGCTTTACGAGCCGGTGCACGGTTCAGCGCCAGACATCGCCGGCACCGGCGTTGCCAACCCGATCGCCATGATCGCCTCGTTCGCGATGTGCCTGCGTTACTCGTTCAACATGGTCACGGAAGCCGACAATCTCGAAAAGGCGATTGCCAACGTGCTCGATCAGGGCATCCGCACCGGCGACATCATGGCCGAAGGCGCCCGCAAGGTCGGCACCGCCGAGATGGGCGATGCGATCCTCAAGGAATTCGTAAGCCTCTCCGCCTGACACACCGATCGAGGTGCCTTTCCGTCGCGGCGGAAAGGCACCTCGACGTTGGCGCTCGGCATCCCGCTACCCATATTGCGGAATCTATGGGAAGAAGCGGCGCGGGATCGGTCCCGCGCCACGGAAGAGGCCGATGAAACGAACAATCGAAAAACTGAAACATCGGCGGTATCGCCATCCATCCGGACCACCGTCGCCGCGATGGCTTTCCTACGCGCTGGTCACGGTCAACCTGATCCTGATCGCCTTTTTCCTGCTCGATGCTCCGGTTGGCTCCTATGCCGCCCATACGCCCAACGTGCTGCTGCCGATCGGCAAGGCGATTACCGATTTCGGCACGTCCGGCTGGATCCTTTTTGCGGCAGCACTCCTCTTCTTCGAAGCGCTCGCCGTTATCCGGCTCGCACCCGGCCTGAAAGCCCGCTTCCAGGCAATGCTGGTCAGCCATGTTGCGGCTTACATCTTTGTGGCCGTTGCCGGCTCTGGCCTTCTCGTCAACCTGGTGAAGCGCATCATCGGCCGCGCCCGCCCGGTTCTTTACGAGCAATGGAGCTTTTACGGGCTCAGCCCCTTTTCCGGCTCCCGGTTCGAAAGCTTTCCTTCCGGTCACGCAACTACGGTCGGGGCATTCCTGATGGCGCTGGCGCTGCTCGCTCCGCGCTACCGCCTGTTCTTTCTGATCATGAGCTTCTGGCTCGGTTTTTCGCGCGTCATTGTCGCGGCGCATTATCCGAGCGACGTGATTGCCGGTCTCTCCTTCGGCGCCTGGTTCTCGGTCATCATGGCAATCGTCTTTTCCCGCTACGGGCTGCTCTTCCGGCAGGAGCCTGACGGTTGGCCGGTTCCGCGCCGGCCCATTCCTCTCCTCCTGCGCCCCAATCGAGCGACAGTGCCATTCCCGCTCCGCGGCATTCCGCCGAAGCGGAGAGACTAAATACTCAAGGCGTATCGCGCAAAACGGCAAGGATTCCGGAGCATCATTAAGCCGAAGCGTAGGTGCCGGATCAAAGATACCGGCTCGAATTCCATAAGAACCTTCAAAAGCATAAGGGCCCGGCACATTGTACCAGGCCCCTTTTTTATCTGCTGATCTTGCCTCAGTGAGCGAGATCGACGTCCCGTTTCTCGCGGACGAACAGCACGCCGATGACGACCGTCAAAAGTGCGAAGATGACGGGATACCAGAGTCCTGCGAAAATATCGCCGGTGGAGGCGACGATTGCGAAGGAGGTGGCCGGCAGGAGGCCGCCGAACCAGCCGTTACCGATGTGGTAGGGCAGGGACATGGCCGTATAACGAATGCGGGTCGGGAAGAACTCGACCAGGGCAGCAGCGATCGGGCCGTATACGATGGTGACGTAGATCACCATGATCGTCAGGATCGCGATGACCGTCAACGACTGACCGTTAGCCAAGGCGGAGAAAAAGCCGCTGACCTTGACCTTGCCCGGGTCGTTTGCCGCCGGATAACCAGCCGCAACCATAGCCGGGCCGAGCGCTGCATTGAAGGCTGGGGCATCGGTGAAGGATATCGGCGTTCCGCCATTGACGACGAGTTGGGCCGGAGAGCCCGCAGGCGCGTCCACCAGCGTGTAGCGGAAAGCCTGAGTTGACATGGTGCGGCGCATCACATCGCAAGGCGTCGTGAAGGTGCGAATGCCGACCGGGTCGAACAGGGAACCGCAGGTGGCGGGATCGGCCCTAACTTCAGCCTTCACGGCTTCGATCGCCTTGGAATAGGTCGGGTTGGCCGCCGTTGTCAGGGCGCTGAACAGAGGGAAGTAAGTTACTGCCGCGAGAAGGCAGCCCGCCAGGATCACCGGCTTCCTTCCGATCCGGTCAGAAAGAGAGCCAAACACCAGGAAGAAGGGTGTTGCGATAATCAACGCCCAGGCGATCAGCACGTTGGCTGTCAGAAGATCGATCTTCAGCACAGTCTGCAGGAAGAACAGGGCGTAGAACTGTCCCGTATACCAGACGACCGCCTGGCCGACCACGAGGCCGAACAACGCGATCAGCACGATCTTGCCATTCCCCCAGTTACCGAAAGCTTCCGACAGCGGGGCCTTGGACTGGGTGCCCTCTTCCTTCATCTTTTTGAAGAGCGGTGATTCGTTCATCTGCAAGCGAATGTAGATCGATATGATGAGCAGGATGATCGACAGAAGGAAGGGAATGCGCCATCCACCCTGAAGCCCGAAGAGAATCGGCTGCGAGGTCGCGAAGGCTTCCTCGCCCATGTTGAGGCGCAAGGTCACGATCACGAACAACGACAGGAGCAGACCCATGGTGGCCGTGGTCTGGATCCAGGCGGTATAGAAACCTCGCCGGTTCCGCGGCGAATGCTCGGCAACATAAACCACCGCGCCCCCATATTCACCGCCGAGCGCCAGGCCTTGAGCCATGCGCAGCGCCACGAGAATGATGGGCGCAGCAACACCAATCTGGTCATAGCTTGGCAGAAGACCGACCGCAAAGGTCGACAGGCCCATGATCAGGATGGTGAGAAGGAAGGTGTATTTGCGGCCGACGAGATCGCCAAGACGACCGAAAACCAGGGCGCCGAAGGGGCGGACAAGGAAGCCGGCGGCAAAGGTCAGCAGGGCGAAGATCGCCTGCGTTGCCGGCGGGAACTGCGAGAAGAACTGCTTGCCGATGATCGCGGCCAGCGTTCCGTAGAGATAGAAATCGTACCATTCAAAAACGGTGCCGAGCGAGGAAGCGATGATCACCTTCCTCTCCTCGGCCGTCATCGGCTTCGTTCTGGCGTCGACCGCCGTTGCGACATTTGCCATTGTCGTCCTCCCAACAAGTGAAACTGAGGCGCCGGACTTCCCTGTCTTTTCCCTCCTGAACAAGGACGTGGCGACGCATTGTCGCAGATTGCCAGAATTCAAGGGCTAAGGAGAGCGATGCTTTGGGATTATGACTTTCGTCTAATATCGCGCCTGCCGTGCACAGCGAATGCTGCGGCGCGGCATAATGGCAATGCGGTGCATCACCTGAGTCAGCCATCGCTTGACTCGTTGCGAAAATCTTTTAAACAGCTTCGCGAACGGGAAGACACCCACATGCGCGCCTGCGAATTCCATATCGCTGCTTCCGCACTGCCGGCCATCCAGGCTGCGCAGCGGGCGTGTTTTGCCGCTTTCTCCAAAACCAAGGCCAAAACGACGACGAAAACCGTCTGACGTCTCTGGCCGCCGCTCTCTCCCCGGATGGTCGGGGACAAGGAATTCCGCGAATTGATCGCGGCTTCCCCCTCACCAAATCGAGGAGAGACAGAAAGAGAGCACAAAATGGGTTTCAAGATCGCAGTCGCCGGTGCAACCGGCAATGTCGGCAGGGAAATGCTGACGATCCTTTCCGAACGCGGCTTCCCGGTCGACGAAGTCGTGGCGCTGGCATCCGCCCGTAGCCAGGGAACCGAAGTTTCGTTCGGCGACCGGACGCTGAAGGTTTCCAACCTGGAAAACTACGATTTTTCCGACACCGATATCTGCCTGATGTCGGCGGGAGGCGAGGTTTCCAAGAAGTGGTCGCCGAAGATCGGCGCCCAGGGCTGCGTCGTCATCGACAACTCGTCCGCCTGGCGTTACGACCAGGACGTTCCGCTGATCGTTCCTGAAGTGAACCCCGATGCGATCTCCGGCTTTACCAAGCGCAACATCATCGCCAATCCGAATTGCTCGACCGCTCAGCTCGTCGTTGCGCTGAAGCCGCTGCACGATTTCGCCAAGATCAAGCGCGTCGTCGTCTCGACCTACCAGTCGGTCTCCGGCGCCGGCAAGGAAGGGATGGACGAGCTCTTCACCCAGACCCGCGCCGTCTTCGTCGCTGATCCGGTCGAATCCAAGAAGTTCACCAAGCGGATCGCCTTCAACGTCATCCCGCATATCGATAGCTTCATGGAAGACGGCTATACGAAGGAAGAGTGGAAGGTTCTCGCCGAAACCAAGAAGATGCTCGACCCGAAGATCAAGGTGACATGCACCGCCGTGCGCGTTCCGGTCTTCATCGGCCATTCGGAATCGGTCAATATCGAGTTCGAAAACGAGATCAGCGCGGATCAGGCCCGCGATATCCTGCGCGAAGCTCCGGGCTGCCTCGTCATCGACAAGCATGAAAACGGCGGCTACATCACGCCTTACGAATGCGCCGGCGAGGATGCCACCTACATTTCCCGTATCCGTGAGGATGCGACGGTGGAAAACGGCCTCAATATCTGGGTCGTTTCCGACAACCTGCGCAAGGGTGCCGCGCTCAACGCCATCCAGATCGCCGAATTGCTCGTCAATCGCGGCCTGATCAAGCCGCGCAAGGCTGCTGCCTGATAAATAATAAATTTATTAAGCATGTTCCGATAGAAACCCCGTCAGAAATGGCGGGGTTTTTCTTCCGAATCACCCATATCACGAACTATTCATGAACGGGTGAGTTGCGATTGTCTGCAACCGCCGCCATAAGGCCGAAACAATGCACATTATCCGGACGCTTTTGACTTAAGCGATCCGGCTCTCGGGACGGGTTTGACCGCATGAAGAAGATTTTGCTGGCAGGATTGATCGCAACCGGTTTCATGACCGCTAGTCCGGCTGTTGCCGCGCTCCAATGCGGCAACGATTCATCCGGCTTCGCCCGCTGGGTCGAAGAGTTCAAGCGGGTTGCCCCTTCGAGCGGCATCAACCCCTCCGTCGTCGAGAAGGCCTTCTCGAACGTCTCCTACAACCGTCCGACCATCAGCGCCGATCGCGGCCAGAAAAGCTTCAAGCTCTCCTTCGAAGACTTCATGAGGAAACGCGGCGGGGCCGCCATCATCTCCCGCGGCAAGGGCATGAAATCCGGCAACGCTTCGCTGTTTGCGCAGATCGAACGCCGCTACGGCGTGCCGGCCGGCCCGATCATTGCCATCTGGGGCATGGAAACCGGTTTCGGCAGCTTCATGGGTGATCAGCACACGCTTTCCGCCGTCGCGACGCTTGCTTACGATTGCCGCCGCTCCGCCTATTTCACCGAGCAGCTTTATGCGGCCCTTCAGCTCGTCGGCCGAGGTGATCTGAGCATCACCGCCCGCGGTGCTGCCCATGGCGAGATCGGCCAGACCCAGTTCCTGCCGCTGAACGTCGTCCGCTACGGCGCCGACGGTGACGGCGACGGCCATATTGACATGGTTCGTTCGCGTGCCGACGCGCTGGCCTCGACCGCCAACTTCCTGAAGGGCCACGGCTGGAGGCCAGGTGCCGGTTATCAGCCGGGCGAGCCGAACTTCGGTGCTATCCAGGGCTGGAACGCCGCGACCGTCTATCAGAAGGCAATCGCCTATATGGGCGCGCAGATCGACGGCCAATAAGCCCCGCCGGCCATCAAGCTTCGCCTACACCTGAAAAATTCAGGCCGACGCCTGTTCGGTCTGCTCCGGCGGTTCGGTGAGGTCCGGGCGGACGAAATCGCCCTTGCTGTCCATGATCCAGAGCTCGCCGGTCGAAATGTCGAACCAGGCGCCGTGAATGCCGAGTTTCCCCTCTTCGCCGAGTTTGCGAACAAAGGGAAACGTCTGCAGATTGGCGATCGAATTGCGGATCGAGACCCGCTCCAGCGCCGTCTGGCGTTCGGCCTGCGTCATGAATTCGTTGTTCTGGATCTGCTCGGCGGCGGGCTTCACCAGCCCCATCCACTTGCCGATGAAGTCGCCCGGCGACAGCGGCTCGATGGACGGGTCGAGGGCAGCCTTGATGCCGCCGCAACGGCCATGGCCCATCACCACGATATTGTCGATCTCCAGCACCTGAACGGCATATTCGAGCGCTGCCGAGGTGGCGTGAAACTGGCTGTCGGGCTCGTAGGGCGGCACCATGTTGGCAACGTTGCGCACGACAAAAAGTTCGCCCGGCCCGCAATCGAAAATGGTCTCCGGCGCAGAACGGGAGTCACAACAGGCAATCAGCAGCGTGTGGGGCTTCTGCCCGCTATCCGCCAGCACCCGGTAACGCTCGCGTTCGTCACTATAGCGACCGCTCATGAAATTGCGGTAGCCCGCCAGAAGTCTGTCAGGAAAATCCGTCATGGAGCAACGATTATAGCGCCGTCGAGCGAAGATCAACGGCCATTGTGCATCTGCGAACTCCCGAGGCCTATTACCGCTTGATCCGCTGCAAGGGATGCACGAGCCGGCGCATCTGAACCATCGCCATGGGAGTGGAAAGGCTCGACGCGTCCGTCTCCAGCGTCAGTTCGTCGCCACCGCGCTTGGCCGTGCGCGCAAGGACTTCGAAAACGCTCGCGGTTGCCAGCTGCAGCGCCTTTTCCTCCTCCATTCCGGCCAGGATTCGCCCGAGAAAGAGCGCTCCCAGGAGGTCGCCGAGCCCGTTCGGGGGATTGTCGATCAGCCGGTGTTCGGCAAGCAGCGCATGTTTGCCCGTCAGGTAGAGATTGCCTGTACCGCCCGCCATCATCGGCACGGCTGAGGTCACCAGGATGCGCGGCGGCCCGAGTGCGATTGCGGCATCCATGATATCGTTGTTGGTTTCGAGCGGTGCGCCGGAAAGCCAGGCGAGTTCGTAGCGGTTCGGGGTGGCGATCGTCGCAAGCGGAATGAGTTCGTCACGGATCGCTTCTGCCGTCGGCTGCGGAATATAGAGCCCGCCGAGATCGCCCATGACAGGATCGCAGACATAGAGAAGGCCCGGGTTCTTCTCCTTCAGCGCCCTTATCAGCCGCGCCACCGAACGCGGCTGGGCCGCATTCCCGAAATAGCCGGTCAGCACCGCCTTCACTTCTCCGAGCCATGGCGCGCGAATAAGATCGTCTATAGCCTTGTCGAAATCTGATTCGGGAAAGGTCAGCCGTGTAGAAGGCCCATGACCGGGATGCCAGGGGAGGACGACGGTCGGCATTGCCCAGACGGGAAATCCCAGCGTCTCGAGCGCGAAGACGGCGGCGCGATTGCCGACCGAGCCGCGCACGACATGGCTGGAGATGACGAGGACGGCACTGCTGGTATCCTGCATGTGATTGCTTTCCGGCTACGATGGCCCTGTTGATCGTTTCTTCGTCGCCGCATGTCAACAAGCCTTCACGGAACAATGAAACGTGTAGTGCCGACGGACATGGATCAGCCACGTTGCTGCACGATGACACACATCTAATTTATTCCGTCCGGGGACGGAAAAAGGGGAGAGGGACATGGCCGTCAGGCAGAATCCGAAACGGGAAAAACAGATCGAAAGCGCACGCAAGATCGTCGCTGCGAGCAAGGGGCCGCATCTCGACCCGCTCATCCTGTTCGCCCGGGCCAGCACTGACGACATCGAAAGCTATACGCCGGAAATGCTGGCGCTTTCCGCCAATCATGCAGCCGAGCGGCTGATGGCCTGGACGCGGATCCGGGCCGACATCACGGTCGAACCGATCGCCGGTGTCGAGCCGGACGGTATTCCGGTCTCGGTGCTGACCGTCGTCGACCGCAACATGCCCTTCCTGTTCGACTCGGTCATGGGCGAGGTGACCGCCACCCACCGCGACCTGACCATGGCGGTTCATCCGATCCTGGTCGTTGAACCGGGCAAGGAACCGGCGCTCCGCTCCAATGAGCAGCCCAGCAACCCGGCTCATCATGTGAGCCTCATCCAGATCCATCTTTCGCCGCTCAACGAGGAACAGGCGGCTTCGCTCACCGAGCGCATCCGCTACATCCTCGACCAGGTTCATCTGTCGATCACCGACTGGGGCTCCATGCTGGAAGTCCTCGACGGGGCCGCCAAGCAGCTCAGCAATTCGACAAGCCGCCGCAAGGCCGATCGCGACGAGGCGCTCGCCTTCCTGGACTGGCTGCGCGACGACAACTTCACCTTCCTCGGCATGCGCGAATACGTCTATTCCGGCAAGGGCACTGAGGCCAAGGTTGAACGCGGCAAGGGCCGCGGTCTCGGCATCCTCTCCGATCCGGATGTGCTGGTGCTGCGCCAGGGCAAGGACGCGGTGACGACCACCCCCGAAATCCTCGAGTTCCTCGACGGCCCCGATTTCCTGATCGTCACCAAGGCGAACGTGAAATCCGTGGTGCACCGCCGCGCCTACATGGATTATGTCGGCGTCAAGCGCTTCGACGAAAAGGGCGAAGTGGTCGGCGAGCTGCGCGTCGTCGGTCTTTTCACGGCAACCGCCTATACCCATTCCGTGCGCGACATCCCTCTCCTGCGCGCCAAGACCGGTCGGGTGGAAGAGCAGTTCGGCTTTGACCCCGACAGCCATTCCGGCCGCATGCTGGAAAACACGCTCGAATCCTATCCGCGTGACGACCTCTTCCAGATCGATGCCGATCTGCTGGCCCGCTTCTGCGAGCAGATCATGGAACTGAGCGAGCGTCCGCGCGTCCGGGTCCTGCCGCGCATCGACCATTTCGACCGTTTCGTCTCGGTGATCGTCTATGTGCCTCGCGAGGACTACAATTCCCTGGTCCGCGAGAAGGTCGGCGACTACCTGACCAAGGTCTATGACGGCCACGTCTCCGCCTATTACCCGGCTTTCCCGGAAGGCGGCGTCGCCCGCGTCCACATGATCATCGGCCGGCGCGGCGGCAAGACGCCGAGGATCGCGCAGGGCAAGCTCGAGGAAGCGATCCGGCTCATCGCCACCCCCTGGGAGGACCGCTTCGCAGCGCTTGCGGAGGAGGGACCGCGGCTCACCGTCACCCAGGCCTTCCAGGAAGCCTTTTCGCCCGACGAAACCTTCGCCGACCTGCCGGACATCGCCGCCTGTGCAGCCGGCGAAACGATCCGCATCGCCTTCTATCGCCGCCCCGGCGACGCCGCCAACACCGTGTCGCTGAAGATCTTCCACAAGGACCGGCACCTGTCGCTCTCCCGCCGCGTGCCGCTTCTCGAAAACCTTGGCTTCCACGCCGTCAGCGAGCAGACGTTCGAGATCGAGGTCGGGCCGGAAAACGACCGCAAGCTGATCGTCCTCCACGACATGGAACTGCAGCTCGGCGACGGGCGCGAGGTCGACCTGTCCCGCGAAGGCCTGGCTCTGGAAGAGGCCTTCCTCTCCGCCTTCGAAGGCCTGATCGACAATGACACCTTCAACCGGCTGGTTCTGCTGGCCGGCCTGTCCGCCCGCGAAGTCACGGTGCTGCGCGCATATTCCCGTTATCTGCGCCAGACCGGCATCGTTTACTCGCAGGCCTATATCGCCGACACCCTGGTGAAATACCCGGCCATATCCGCCGCCATCTTCCGCCTCTTCCGCGACGGCTTCGACCCGAAGATCACTGAGAAGGCCCGCGTCAAGAAACTCACCGACCATCACGCCGAAATCGAAGAAGCGCTCGGCAACGTGCCCAATCTCGACGAGGACCGCACGCTTCGCCGTTTCGTCAATGCGGTCGATGCCACGCTCCGGACCAACTACTTCCAGCGCGATGCCAATGGCGCCCCGCACCGGATGTTCGCCTTCAAGCTCGATCCGAAGCTGCTGGACGGCCTGCCGGAACCCCGACCCTTCCGCGAAATCTTCGTCTACGGCACCGAGGTTGAAGGCGTGCACCTGCGCTTCGGCAAGGTTGCGCGCGGCGGCCTGCGCTGGTCGGACCGCGGCGAGGACTATCGGACGGAAATCCTCGGCCTCGTGAAGGCGCAGCAGGTCAAGAACGCCGTGATCGTGCCGGTCGGCGCCAAGGGCGGCTTCTTCCCGAAAATGCTGCCGCCGGCGAGCTCCCGCGACGCATTCTTCAATGCCGGCCGAGAAGCCTACAAGACCTTCATCCGCACCCTCCTGTCGATCACCGACAATATCGTCGGCGCCGACATCGTCGGGCCGCCGGACACGATCCGCCTCGATGGCGACGACCCGTATTTCGTGGTTGCCGCCGACAAGGGTACGGCGACCTTCTCCGACACCGCCAACGGCTTGGCGCAGGAAGCCGGCTTCTGGCTGGACGATGCCTTCGCCTCCGGCGGTTCGGTCGGTTACGACCATAAGAAGATGGGCATCACCGCTCGCGGCGCCTGGGAAGCCGTGAAACGGCATTTCCGCGAGAAGGATATCGACATCCAGACGACGCCGTTCACAGTCGTCGGCGTCGGCGACATGTCCGGCGACGTCTTCGGCAACGGCATGCTGCTGTCGCGCAAGATCCGTCTCATCGCGGCCTTCGACCATCGCGATATCGTCATCGATCCGGATCCGGATCTCGAAAAGTCCTTCACCGAACGCGAACGCATGTTCGCCCTGCCCCGGTCGAGCTGGCAGGATTACGACAAATCAACCCTTTCCGAAGGGGCGATGGTCATTTCCCGCTCGGAGAAGTCGGTAAAGCTCACCAGGCAGGCCGCTGCCGCAATCGGTATCGACAAGACGACGGCGACGCCCTTCGAGATCATGACCGCGATCCTGAAGAGCCCGGTCGACCTCCTCTGGTTCGGCGGCATCGGCACCTATATCAAGGCAACCTCCGAAACCGATGCGGAAGTCGGCGACCGCGCCAATGATCCCATCCGCATCACCGCGGCCGAGGTGCGCGCCAGCGTCATCGGCGAAGGCGCCAATCTCGGCATGACCCAGAAGGGCCGCATCGCCTATTCGCTGAATGGCGGGCGCTGCAATTCCGATGCGATCGACAATTCCGCCGGCGTCAACTGCTCCGACGTCGAGGTCAATATCAAGATCGCCCTCAATTCGGCCATGCAGGATGGGCGGCTTGCCCGCGACAAACGGAACCAGCTTCTCGCCTCGATGACCGAAGAAGTCGGCCATCTCGTGCTGCGCAACAACTATCTGCAGCCGCTGTCGATCTCGCTGACCGAACGCAAGGGTACCGGCAACCGCGAAGAACTTTCACGGCTGATGTCCGTGCTGGAATCGCAAGGCCAGCTCAATCGCAAGGTCGAAACTCTGCCCGATGATGCGGAGCTTGCGGAGCGTTATTCCTCCGGCAGACCGCTGACCCGGCCAGAAATCGGCGTGTTGCTCTCCTATTCGAAGATCGTTCTCTTCGATGCCCTGCTCGACAGCAGCCTGCCGGACGACCCCTATTTCTCGGCCGTCCTGAAGGCCTATTTCCCGGCCAAGATGCAGAAGGCTTACGCGGCGGACATCCAGTCCCACCGCCTGCATCGCGAAATCGTCGCCACCACGCTCGCCAACGAGGCGATCAACCGCGGCGGCCCGGGTTTTGTGCAGCAGATGAGCGATATGACCGGCGCTACGGCAGCAAATGTCGTCAAGGCTGCCTTCCTTGCCCGCGACGGCTTCGAACTTCCCAAGCTCTGGGCCGAGATCGATGCGCTGGATGGAAAAATCCCCGGCCAGCTGCAGAACGATCTCTACGCCCGCACCACCGAGACCTTCGCGGAAGCAACCCGCCTCATCCTGCAGACGCAGGTCGGCACCGGCGACATGGACGGCGCGATGAGCCGGCTCAAGGCCGCGATCAAAGGGCTGCGCTCGTCACTGGCGGGCGGAGATTTCGTGGAAACCGCAGCCCGCGCCTCGGAACTCGAAGCGCAGGGCATACCGGCATCGCTTGCCCGTGAAATCCTGTTGCTGTCGACGCTGGTCCTGGTGCCGGAGATCATGCTGATCGCCGACCGCACCGGCGAGACCATGGCGCGCGCCACCGAGAGCTATTTCACTGTTACCGAAACCTTCCGCATCAACCGACTGATCGGCGCTGGCGAACGCATCAGCACCTCGGAGCACTATGAAAGCCTGGCGCTCTCCCGTAGCCTGCAGCAGCTCGCCTCGGCGCGCCGCGATATCGTCATCGCCGCGATGACTGCCCATCCGAAGGACAAGAAGCCGCTGGAAGCTTGGGTCGGCGGCGACCGGGTGCGGGTGAACCGCATCGGTGCCGAACTGGTGATCTTGAGCGAAAGCGGCGAGTTGACGCTTCCGAAGATCACCGTCGCGGCCGGTCTCCTCAGCGATCTTGCGCACGGTCGGGCGATGTAGGACAACGGACCGAACTGGCTGATCCGGGGGAAAAATGGCCGTTATTGATGTGGACGATGCGCCGGTGAAAACGAGCCGGCGCGGCATCTGGGGCTGGATGTTCTTCGACTGGGCGGCCCAGCCGTTCTTCACCGTCGTCACCACCTTCATCTTCGGCCCCTATTTCGTCTCGAGGCTGACCGAGGATCCCGTCTCGGCGCAGGCGGCGTGGAGCAACATGGCGACGGTCTCGTCGCTGGTCATCGCCGTATTCTCCCCCATCCTCGGCTCGATCGCCGACCAGGCCGGCCCCCGCAAACCGTGGATCGCCTTTTTTGCGATGATCAAGATCGCCTGCGTCTCGGCCCTCTGGTTTGCAGCGCCCGGTTCTCCGATCATCTGGCCGATGATCTTCATGATCTTCGCATCGATCGCCGCGGAGTTCTCAACCGTCTTCAATGATTCGATGATGCCGCGGCTGGTCTCCAAGGCGGATGTCGGCCGCATTTCCAACGTCGCCTGGGGGCTTGGTTATCTCGGCGGTATGATCGTGCTGATCGCCGTCGTGGCGCTGCTCGCCGCCAATCCCGAAACCGGTAAAACGCTGATCGGCATCTCCCCGCTTTTCGGCCTCGACCCGCATCTCGGCGAGGACGCTCGGATCACCGGTCCTATCTCCGCCCTCTGGTATTTCCTGTTCATCCTGCCGATGTTCTTCTTCACACCGGACGCCGTGAAGGGCCTGCCGCTCGGCGCGGCGGTCCGTTCCGGCATAAGGGAACTTGGCGGCACGCTGCGGGACCTGAGGCAGCGCACCGGCATCGCGAAATTCCTGGTCGCCCGCATGCTCTATCAGGACGGCGTCAACGGCCTGCTGATCCTCGGCGGCACGTTTGCGGCCGGGATGTTCGGCTGGGCGACGATCGAGATCGGCATCTACGGCATCATCCTGAATGTCGTGGCGATTTTCGGCTGCATCGTCGCCGGCTGGCTCGACCGCCTGCTCGGCTCGAAGATCGTCGTGATCATCAGCCTCGTCCTGTTGCTGGTGGCCACCCTCGGCATCATTTCCACCGGCCCCGGCTTCGTCTTCTTCGGCCTTCTGCCTCTTTCGGCAGAAGATAGCGGGGGACTGTTCGGCACCGCGGCCGAAAAGGCCTATATCCTGTTCGGACTGCTGATCGGCATCGCCTTCGGCCCCGTCCAGGCCTCGTCCAGATCCTATCTTGCCCGCAGCGTCAGCCTTTCGGAGACCGGCCGCTATTTCGGCATCTACGCTCTCTCCGGCCGGGCAACGAGCTTCCTCGCCACGCTGTTCTTCTCGCTCATGACCTATGCCAGCGGCTCCGCCCGGCTCGGCATGGCGACGCTGCTGATCTTCCTCGTGGCAGGGTTGCTGCTGCTGTTTGCGACGCCGTATCCGGCAAACAGGAAGTAGAGACGGATAGCTATTTGGTCGGGACGTGGATCCTCGGGTCGAGCCCGAGGATGACGGAGTGCGCGGGTCAAACAGAGAAAAGCGGGCGTCGCGGCTTGCTCAAATCTCTCTTTGGGCAGCCTGAAACACCCTTTCCGTCGTTATCCTCGGGCTTGACCCGAGGACCCACGCCGCACGCTCAGTGCATAACATCCAGCACCATCAATGCCGGAAATGCCGCATTCCCGTGAACACCATCGCCACGCCATGCTCGTCGGCAGCGGCGATCACTTCGTCGTCGCGCATCGAACCGCCAGGCTGGATGACCGCCGTGGCACCGGCCGCGATTGCCGAAAGCAGGCCGTCCGCAAATGGGAAGAACGCTTCCGAGGCGACTGCGGAACCCTTGGTCATCGGCTCGGCCCAGCCCATGGCCCTGGCCGCCTCTTCCGCCTTGATGCTGGCGATGCGGGCTGAATCGATGCGGCTCATCTGGCCGGCGCCGATGCCGGCCGTCTGGCCGTTCTTGGCGTAGACGACCGCATTCGACTTCACGTGCTTGGCGACCTTGAAGGCGAACTTCATGTCTTCGAGTTCGGTCGGCGTCGGTGCGCGCTTGGTGACGACGCGCAGGTCGATATCCTCGACCATGCCGTTGTCGCGGGTCTGGACCAGCAGGCCGCCCGAAACGGTCTTCGCCGTCAGGCCGCGCGAGCGCGGATCCGGCAGGCCGCCGGTCACCAGCAGGCGCAGGTTCTTCTTGGCAGCGATGATCGCCTGGGCCTCGTCGGAAACCGCCGGCGCAATGATCACTTCCGTGAACAACTTGACGATCTCTTCGGCCGTCTCCGCGTCGAGAAGCTGATTGACCGCAATGATGCCGCCGAAGGCCGAGGTGGAATCGCAGGCGAGTGCCCTGAGATAAGCTTCCTTGAGGCTCGGGCCGGTGGCCACGCCGCAGGGGTTGGCGTGCTTGATGATCGCGCAGGCCGGCGCCTTTTCCGGCGAGAATTCGGCAATCAGCTCGAAGGCGCCGTCGGTATCGTTGATATTGTTGTAGGAAAGCTGCTTGCCCTGAAGCAGTTTTGCGGTCGCCACGCCCGGACGGTTTTCGCCGGTCACGTAGAAGCCGGCGCTCTGGTGCGGGTTCTCGCCGTAGCGCATCTCTTCTTTCAGCACGCCGCCGATCGTCCGGTAGCGCGGGATTTCGATGTCGAGCGCTTCCGCGAACCAGTTCGAGATCGCCGTGTCGTAGGCGGCCGTGCGGGCATAGGCCTTGGCGGCGAGCTTCTGGCGGAAGGCATAGACGGTCTGCCCGTCATTCGAGCGCAGCGCCTCGATCAGTGCCGGGTAGTCGGAAGGATCGGTGACGGTGGTCACATAGGCATGGTTCTTGGCGGACGCGCGGATCATCGCCGGGCCGCCGATATCGATATTCTCGACCGTCGTCGGATAGTCGCCGCCGGCGGCGCGCACTTCCTCGAACGGGTAGAGGTTGATGACGGCAAGATCGATGCCCTCGATATCGTGTTCCTTCATCGCCGCGACATGTTCCGCATCGTCGCGGATCGCCAGCAGGCCGCCATGCACGGTCGGGTGCAGCGTCTTCACCCGCCCGTCCATGATTTCCGGAAAACCGGTGACTTCCGACACGTCGGTCACGGCAAGGCCCGCGGCGGCGATCGCCTTGTGCGTACCGCCCGTCGACAGCAGCTTCACGCCCCGCTCGGTGAGGGCCTTGGCAAGCTCGATGATACCGGTCTTGTCGGAGACCGAGAGCAGCGCGGTGCGGATCCTGATGCGGTCGGGAGCGGGGATTTTCTTGGAAACGACGGCCATCGGTCTCTCCTGGAAAGGCGCCGCGGGACCCGGCGCGAAGGTAAGATGGCCGCCCGTTAGCACAGCTTGGCGGAAGAAGAAACGGCCTATTCGCCGCGTCTCAGCATCCAGCGTATTTCCGAAGTCTCCGGCGGAGAAAACTCGATGACGAGCTGCTGGCTCGGCCGCACGCCGGAGACGTCGGCAAAGAAGATGTCCTCGTCGATCATCACCTGCAGCCCCGGTGCCGCAAAGATCCAGGTCTCTCCATCCGGCGCACGCATGCTGACGCTTTCCTCGTCCCGGCGCGACAGCGTGATGACCGGATGGATGTGGAAACGCGCCACCGCCAGGAACGGCCCGCTTTCGGCCACCTCGCCCTCCGGCAGGAAGAGCCTATCGTGGCCCTTGATCTTGTTGCCCTTCACATTGAGGCCGATCTCGCGTTCGTGGAAATAACCGAACTGGTGGACGTAGCCGTCGTGGCTGGCCCGCAGCCAGTCATTGCCGTGCAAGTCGTCCCAGCGCTCGACCTCCACCTCCGACACGCCGCCGAGCAGCATGGAGCCTGCGAACCGGGACCGGATGATGCGGCTGGACGACGTCTCATTGAGCGTTACCGTCGAATGGGCGGGCGTCGAGCGTGCCATGTGCCGGTAGTTCCGCCCTGCATATTTCGGCGAACCGCAATTGACGATGAAGCGGTGCCGGCCGGCCGACATCTCGAAGGACAGGCAGCCCGCATGCGCCCCGCGGGAAAGCCCTGGAGAGAGCGGGCGGCCGGTATCGACGATCAGCGTCGTGCCATCCGCCGAGAGGCGATGATAGTTCATGTGCGGCAGCGCCTTGAACGGCTTGCCGGCCGTCTCGTCATAACGCAGCACCGACATCAGCTCGCTCGCAGGCGTCGAGCTCGCACCATTGAACAGCGCCAGGTCACCGTCCTGGTGCCGGAAGAAGCGGAGCGCCGGATACATGCGATCGATCGTCGGGATGAGCTTCTGCGGCAGGTCGTGGCCGAGATTGATATAGGTCTGGCGAAGCGGCAGGAGATCGATCAGCAGGTCGAGCACCGCACGCGGATTGCGCGACACATGCCCGCCATCGGCAAGGATCTGACGTTCAAGCTCCCGATCCAGGCGCCTGCCCTCGCGCCTGATATAGGCGGCCCGTGTCGGCATCGAGATCGAGGCCATGGCAAGCGCGATCCTGAGCCTCAGCCGCGTATCGCCCTCCGGCGTGCAGCCGGCTATCTTCCTCAGATACCGGACCTGATAGGCGAGGCTTTTCATGAAGCGGCGGTAGAAGCCGGCTTCTGCGCCCTGCAGCACGACGGTGGAATGCGAAAGCCAGGCGATCACCCGCTCCGCTGCGACATGCGCTTCCCACGCAATGCCCTGCGGCCGTCGACCATAAAGCGCGATCCAGTCCGCGACCACCTGTCGGGCGCTGGCACAGGCAGCTTCCGTCTTGTTGGTGCGGATATGGCGGAGCCAGGCGAAGGAATGCAGCCGCTCTGCTGCCGCCCGCGACGGCAGCTCGACGGAGAACGGCGATTGACCGTAGGTTTCGAGAATTCGCCCCGCGAGCGGGAACCGCCCTTCCAGGATTTCCTCCGCCACGAACGGATCGAGCGCCCTCAGATCAGTTGGCGCGACGATCAGCCGATCCGGTACCTGCATGGAAAACGAGGTCGCGGCCAGACGGAATCCGGCGGAACGCCGGCAAAGGCGTCGCCAGATTTCCCGCAAGCCGAAGGACATCAGCCTTCGGCGATCCGCGAGCCGCATCTTCAATCTGGAATACTCCGCAGGAATCAGCCTCCGCCCCGCCGGCGGGAATCAACTATTAGATTGTTCGAAAGTATCAGTCCGTATGGTGAAGAAAACCTTACCGCACCTGAAGGACGCTCGCGAAGAAGCCATCCATGCCGCCAACAAAATTTTCGCTGGCGGGCAGCATGGCCGGCGTGGTGCGGAATTCGCCGAGCGGCGAGATCGCCCCCTCCAGTCCCGGCCAGTCCTCAGGGTTGACGGCCACGCGTTTCAATTCGGGATGGTCCTTGAGCACGCGCACGACCAGTTCCTCCCCCTCCAGCGAATCGAGCGAGCAATTGGAGAAAACGATAATGCCGCCCGGTTTCACCAGCGTGACGGCGTGGCGCAGCATCTTTTCCTGCAGAGCGGCGAGCTTCGTCACATCCTCCGGTCCCTTGGTCCAGAACACATCCGGATGCCGGCGCGTCGTGCCGGTCGAGGAACAGGGCGCATCGAGCAGCACGCCATCAAGCGGTTCCGCCGGCTTGAAATCGAAAAGGTCGCCGCCGACCAGTTCCGCCTCGTAACCGAGCCGCCCGAGGTTTTCTTTCAGCCGTGCCAGCCGGTTGCCGGATTGCTCGACTGCGATCACCTCGGCACCGGCCGCGATCAGCTGTGCCGTCTTGCCGCCGGGGGCGGCGCAGAGGTCGGCGACCTTCTTGCCCTTCAGGTCGCCGAACAGCTTTGCGGGAATGCTGGCGGCGACATCCTGCACCCACCAGACGCCTTCATCGAACCCTTCGAGCGCGGAAACCGCGCCATCGAAGGCCGCGAGGCGAATGCTGCCGGTCGGCAGAACCGTGCCGCCGAGCTTTTCGGCCCAGGCTGCGGGATCGGATTTGACCGTTAGGTCGATGGCCGCCGGAACAAGCTGAGCTTCGGCGATACGATCCGCCTCCGCCTCGCCATAGAGGGCGACCAGGCGCTTGCGGAACCAGGCCGGCACCGGGGAAATGGTGGCCGTGGCAGCAAGGATATCGTCCTTTTCCCGATCCAGCCGGCGCAGCACCGCATTCACCAGCTTGGCAAAGCGGCGGTTACGCGGGTCGCGATTGGCCTGTTCGACCGCAAGGTCGACGGCGGCATGCGGTGGCACGTCGAGATGCAGGATCTGCGCGGCGGCGATCACCAGCACATGGTGAAGCGCCCGCGCGCCTTCCGGCAGCGGCGTATCGATCAGCGAAGCGATCGCCGCCTCGATGCGCGGCAGGTGACGGAGTGCGGTATTGAGAATGGCGCGTGTCAGCGCCCGGTCGGCATCGCTGAGCGCCCTATAGGCCGGATTGCCATGGACGAGGTCGAGCATGCCGTCGAGCGAGATCTTTCTTTCGACGACGGCCGCCAGAAGCTTTGCGGCCGTGACCCGAACCTCGAGACCTGCCTTGAAGGGACCGCTTTCCTTCTCCGAGTGAGCCGGCTTCCTGCGCTGTTCCGCAGGCTTGCCTGCTGGCTTGTAAGGCTTCTTGTTCTTCTTGGCTTCGTTCAAGACCAGGGACCTTTGCGCCGTTCATCCGAGCCGCGGCCCCAACCGGTATTCGGAACGGAGCGCGCGGTGCGCTGCGGTCTATCAGCCTGGAACCCGGCCGTCGAGGCACCACCACCGAACTCCCCGGCCATCTGCTGGAGCGCGGCGATACGGTTCTCGGTGTTCGGATGGGTCGAGAACAGGTTGTCCATCCGCTCGCCCGACAGCGGGTTGATGATGAACATATGCGCCGTAGCGGGGTTGCGCTCGGCCTCGTAGTTCGGGATCTGATGCGCCGCACCGGCGATCTTGCCGAGTGCGGAGGCGAGCCACAACGGGTTGCCGCAGATCTCTGCACCGCGACGGTCGGCCGAATATTCGCGCGTCCGGCTGATCGCCATCTGCACCAGCATCGCCGCGAACGGAGCGACGATCATCGCCACCAGCACGCCGACGAAACCGAGCGGATTGTTGTTCTCCCGATTGCCACCAAAGAAGAAGGCGAAATTGCCGAGCATCGAGATCGCGCCGGCAAGCGTCGCGGTGATCGTCATCGTCAGCGTATCGCGGTTCTGGATATGCGCGAGCTCATGCGCCATCACGCCCGCCACTTCCTCATGCGTCAGCCGCTGCATCAGCCCGGTGGAAGCCGCGACCGCGGCGTTCTGCGGGTTGCGGCCGGTCGCAAAGGCATTCGGCTGCGGATTGTCGTAGACATAGACTTTCGGCATCGGCAGGCCGGCATTGGCCGAAAGATCGCGGATCATGTTGTAGAATTCCGGCGCGCTGCGCGCATCGACCTCCTGCGCATGGTAGGCCGACAGAACCATCTTGTCGGAATTCCAGTAGGAAAACAGGTTCATCCCGGCCGCGATCACCAACGCGATCATCATGCCGCCCGTGCCGCCGATCAGAAAGCCGATCCCCATGAAGAGGGCCGTCATGAAGGCCAGAAGCATGGCGGTGCGCATTACATTCATCGTCATCTCTCCCGTTGCCGATATCGCCCCACGGCAGTTAAAGGGTTTTCCACTGGGCGCGAACGCCTTATGATGTGGTCAATTCGACCAGAATTTTCAATAATCCACCCGGCGAAGGCCACGATGCAAAGCGCAGATAACGACAATTCAGAAATCATACCGGAAGAAGGCGCGCCCAAGAAGCCACTTTCCCCAGCCGCCGAGCGCGCGCTCAAGGAAGCAGAAGAACGCCGCCAGGCGGCCGCCAAGGCCGAAACGCCGCAAGAATTCGGCGGCCGCGGCGGCGCCGACCCCGCCCGCTTCGGCGACTGGGAGATCAACGGCCGGGCGATCGATTTCTAAGTAAATATTCCTATTGACTTCGCTAATGGATCGGAATTTATTCCTTTCCATGATCAAGGCGCTTCTGATTCTCGCTGGCATCGCCGCGGTGTTCGCCACCGAAGCAGAAGCGCGTGACGAGATTTCCGGACCGGTGGCGGCGGAAATCCTGCGGGTTATCGACGGCGATACGCTGCTGGTCGAAGCGCAGCCCTGGCCGCAGCAGAAGATGGAAGTTTATGTGCGTATTCGGGGCATCGATGCGCCGGAGCTAAAATCGAAATGCGAGCGGCTTCGCGAGGCGGGCATCGACGCCCAACGGGCGCTCGAAGCGCTGACCGCCCAATCACGCAAGATTCAGCTCACCCATATTTCCGGCGACAAATATTTCGGCCGCATTGTCGCAGACGTGGTGCTCTCCGATGGCCGCAGCGCCGGCGGCGACCTGCTGCTCGCTGGCCTCGTGCAGACCTATGATGGCGGACGCAAGCCGCGCGAGACCTGCGACCTCAACTGAAAAGGCCGCCCAGTTTCCCGAGCGGCCTTTGGGTTCGATCAGCCCGCCTTGTTCTGGCGGTTGGCGATCAGGTCGTCGACCACGCCGGGATCGGCAAGCGTCGAGATATCCCCGAGCGCGCCGAAATCATCCTCTGCGATCTTGCGCAGGATGCGGCGCATGATCTTGCCGGAGCGGGTTTTTGGCAGGCCGGGTGCGAACTGGATCTTGTCGGGTTGGGCGATCGGTCCGATCTCCTGGCGCACGTGCTTCACCAGTTCCTGGCGCAGCGCGTCATCACCGTCATGGCCGGCCATCAGGGTTACGTAGCAATAGATGCCCTGGCCCTTGATATTGTGCGGATAACCGACGACCGCGGCCTCCGACACCAGATGGTGCGAGACGAGTGCCGACTCCACTTCCGCCGTGCCGAGACGGTGGCCGGAAACGTTCAGCACGTCGTCGACGCGGCCGGTGATCCAGTAATAACCGTCCTCGTCGCGCCGGCAGCCGTCACCGGTGAAATATTTGCCCTTGTAGGTCGAGAAATAGGTCTGGATGAAGCGCTCATGGTCGCCATAGACCGTGCGCATCATGCCCGGCCAGCTGTCTGCGATGCAGAGGTTGCCGTCGGCCGCCCCTTCCAGCACCTTGCCCTCGTTGTCGACCAATTCCGGTTTCACGCCGAAGAACGGTACGGTCGCCGAACCCGGCTTCAGGTCGGTGGCCCCCGGCAGCGGCGTGATCATGTGGCCGCCGGTTTCCGTCTGCCACCAGGTATCGACCACCGGGCAGCGCTTGTCGCCGACCACGTTGTAATACCACTCCCAGGCTTCCGGATTGATCGGCTCGCCGACCGTGCCGAGCAGACGCAGGCTTGTCCGCGAGGAGCGTTTCACGAACTCGTCGCCGGCGCCCATCAGCGAGCGGATCGCCGTCGGGGCGGTGTAGAAAATGTTGACCTTGTGCTTGTCGATGATTTCCCAGAAACGGCCCTGGTCCGGGAAGTTCGGCACGCCTTCGAACATCAGCGAGGTGGCACAGTTCGCCAGCGGCCCGTAGACGATGTAGGAATGGCCGGTCACCCAACCCACGTCCGCCGTGCACCAGTAGATGTCGCCGTCATGGTAGTCGAACGTGTATTCGTGGGTCATCGCCGCGAAGACGAGGTAACCGCCGGTCGTGTGCAGCACGCCTTTCGGCTTGCCGGTCGAACCGGACGTGTAGAGGATGAACAGCGGATCTTCCGCCTTCATCTTTACCGGTTCGCAATGCTCCTTCACGGTGGCGATTTCCTGGTGGTACCAGAGGTCGCGCCCGGGCGCCCAGCCGGTCTTGCCGCCGGTGCGGCGCACCACCACGACCTTGTTGACGATCACGTGCTGGCGGGCCGCGATATGGATCGCCGTATCGGTATTGTCCTTGAGCGGCACCGGCTTGCCGCCGCGCACGCCCTCGTCGCAGGTGATCACAAAAGTGGACTGGCAGTCGATGATGCGGCCGGCCAGCGCTTCCGGCGAGAACCCGCCGAACACGACCGAATGCACCGCGCCGATACGGGCGCAGGCGAGCATCGCATAGGCCGCTTCGGGGATCATCGGCATGTAGATGGTGACGCGGTCGCCCTTCTTGACGCCGTGCTTCTTCAAGACGTTGGCGAGCCGGCAGACCTGATCGTAAAGCTGGTTATAGGTGATCTTCTTGTCGATATAGGGATTGTCGCCTTCCCAGATCAGCGCCGTGCGCTCTCCATGGGTCTTCAGGTGGCGGTCGATGCAATTGTAGGAAACGTTGGTCAGGCCGTCCTCGAACCACTTGATCGAGACCTTGCCCTTGAAGGAGGTATTCTTGACCTTGGTATAAGGCTTGAACCAGTCGATGCGCCTTCCATGTTTGCCCCAGAACTTGTCCGGGTCCTCAACGCTCTCCTCGTACCACTTTTCGTATTTATCCTTGTCGATGAGCGCCTTCGCTTTGGCAGACTTGAGGACCGGGTAGACTTTTTCCGACATGAACACCTCCCTGAATTGGCACGCATGACGACGCATCGAGCCGTCAGCGATATGTGCCGCATTCATAACAGGTGAGGCAAGGGCGGCAATTAGACAAACGGTTCATCTCGGTGCGACGATCTCGCTTCAAAGATTTGCAATTCTGTCCCAATTCGATTATAGGGCGGTAAATTCCCGGAAATTGTGGTTGATACCCACGGCCCGCGACACCGGCGCGGACGGACAGAGGACCTATACCCATGGCTCAACAATTGCTCATGCCGAAGGCGACCGCTGTATGGCTGGTCGACAATACCGCGCTTTCCTTCGAACAGATCGCCAATTTCTGCAAGCTCCACCCGCTCGAGGTGAAGGCGATTGCAGATGGCGAAGCGGCGCAGGGCATCAAGGGCCTGGACCCGATCGCCACCGGCCAGCTTTCGCGCGATGAAATCGAACGCGGCGAAAAGGACGTCAATCACAAGCTGAAGCTTTCGGAGCCGAAGGTTCGCGTGCCGGAATCGAAACGCCGCGGCCCGCGCTACACGCCGGTCTCCAAGCGCCAGGACCGCCCGAACGCAATTCTCTGGCTGGTTCGCAACCATCCGGAACTGAAAGACGCACAGATTTCCCGCCTCGTCGGCACTACCAAGTCGACGATCGAGCAGATCCGCGAGCGCACCCACTGGAACTCGACCAACCTGACGCCGATGGATCCGGTGACGCTCGGCCTCTGCAGCCAGATCGACCTCGACCTCGAAGTCGAACGCGCTTCCAAGGGCCGTCCGCTGCCGACCGCTGCCGAACTCGGCGCTTCCCTGCAGCCTGCGGCTGAAACCGAAAACCTCGGCTTCAGCTATCGCAACGAGCGCGAGGAAGAGAAGGAAAAGGAGATCGACGCGGACGCCGTTTTCGCCAAGCTCTCGTCGCTCAAGTCCACCCGTCGCGACGACGACGAGGAAGACGAGCGCTTCTGATCGAACCATTTCGATTGCATGAAAAGGCCCCGGAGACGATCCGGGGCTTTTTTCGTTCAGGCGCTCTGTTTCAGGCCACTGCCCTCGCGGGCATAACCGTTCGCCTTCAGGATTGCAGTGATCTCGTCCAGCACCGCTGCGTCCTCGATCGTCGCCGGCATTTTCCACGGCATGTCGTCGGCAATCTTCTGCATGGTGCCGCGCAATATCTTGCCCGATCGGGTCTTCGGCAGCTTGTGAACCACCATGACCGTCTTGAACGCCGCGACCGGCCCGATCTCGTTGCGCACGATTTCGGCCACTTCTCTCGCGATATCAGCGGTTTCCCGTGAAACATGGTTCTTCAGCACCATGAAGCCGCAGGGGATCTGCCCCTTCGTTGCGTCGTGCACGCCGATCACCGCGCATTCGGCGACGTCCGGATGTTTGGCGCAGGCTTCCTCCATGGCCCCTGTCGAAAGCCGATGGCCGGCGCAGTTGATGATGTCGTCGGTGCGCGCCATCACGAAGATATAACCCTCTTCGTCCATCACCCCGGCATCTGCCGTCTTGTAGTAGCCCGGGAACTCGTCGAGGCATGCTTCGCGGAACCGCTGGTCGGCATTCCAGAAGCTGACCAGACAGCCGGGCGGCAGCGGCAATTTTATAACGATATTGCCGAGCGTGCCGCGCGGCACCGGATGGCCGGCATCGTCCAGCACGTCGAGCGCATAACCGGGCATCGGCCGCGTCGGCGAACCGTGCTTGACCGGCATCAGACCGAGCCCGACGGTGTTGGCGGCGACAGGCCAGCCCGTCTCCGTCTGCCACCAGTGATCGATCACCGGAATCTTGAGCTTCTGCTCGGCCCATTTCAGCGTTTCCGAATCGGCCCGCTCCCCAGCAAGGAACAGGGCGCGCATTCCGGTCAGATCGTATTTCCCAACCAGCTCGCCCTCCGGATCGTCGCGGCGGATCGCCCGAAAAGCCGTCGGCGCCGTGAACAGCACTTTCACGTCGTGATCGCTGACGACCCGCCAGAACGTGCCGGCATCCGGCGTGCCGACCGGCTTGCCCTCGAAGATCACGCTTGTATTGCCGGTCAGGAGTGGCCCGTAGACGATATAGGAATGGCCGACGACCCAGCCTATATCGGATGCCGTCCAGAACACCTCCCCCGGCTTAACGCCAAAAATGTTCTCCATGCTCCAATGCAGCGCCACCATGTGCCCGCCATTGTCGCGCACGACCCCCTTCGGCTGGCCGGTCGTCCCGGACGTATAGAGGATGTAGAGCGGATCGGTGGCCTTGACCGGTACGCACGGCACATCCCTGCCCCGCGCCTTTTCGACGGCCTCGGCGAAATCCAACTCTCCACGCTCCGGCCGCAGTTCCGCCTGGAGCTCTTCGCGCTGCAGGATGAGGCAATGATTGGGTTTCACGTGGGCGAGCTCGATCGCCTGGTCGAGCAGCGGCTTATAGGCGATAGTGCGGCCCGGCTCGAGGCCGCAGCTCGCACTGACCACCAGTTTCGCTTCCGAATCGTTCAGCCGTGCCGCCAGCTCCTGCGCCGCGAAGCCGCCGAACACCACCGAATGCACCGCTCCCAGCCGGGCACAGGCAAGCATCGAGAAGATCGCTTCCGGCACCATCGGCATGTAGATGACGACGCGATCGCCCTTTCCGATGCCGAGATCACCCATAACCGCTGCGATCGCCTTCACCTCGTCGAGGACCTCGGCATAGGTGAAGCTCTTCTGCTTTCCCGTCATGGCGCTGTCGTGGATGAAGGCGCGCTGCCCACCTCGGCCGGCCGCAACATGCCGGTCGAGGCAGTTGTGGCAGGTATTGGTCTCGCCGCCGGTAAACCAGCGCCCGTAGACGCCTTCGTCCTTGTCGAAGATCTTCTCCGGTTCCTTGAACCACTCGATGGCAGCGGACGCGCCTCTCCAGAATCCCTCCGGATCCTTTTGCCAGCCTTCATAGATGTCGAAATAGCGGCTTTGCATCTGCACCTCCCGTCACATGAGCACAGCCCGGAATGGTCAATCTAGGGTGCGGGAGAGGTGCGGGAAAGCCCGACGAAAGCGCTAGGTCCTTGGCGAAAGCCTGTTTTCAGCGTGAGCCGAAGATGGCCGAGCCGACCCGAACGCTAGTCGCCCCGAATTCGACGGCGGTCTCAAAATCGCCGGACATGCCCATGGAAAGCTTTTCGACGCCACATTCGCTGGCGAGCTTGGCAAGCATCGCAAAATGCGGCCCCGGATTTTCCTCGGCCGGCGGAATGCACATCAGCCCCTCGATCGAAAGCCCGAGCTCCTTGCGGCAAAGCTCCACGAAGGCAACGGTCTGCTTCGGCTCGATCCCCGCCTTCTGCGGCTCGAGCCCGGTATTGACCTGCACATAGAGTTTTGGCGCCTTGCCCTGCTTCCTGATCTCGTCGGCAAGCGCGCGGGCGATCTTTTCCCGGTCCACCGTCTCGATGACATCGAACAGCGCCACGGCATCGGCGGCCTTGTTGGATTGCAGCGGCCCGATCAGATGCAGTTCGATCTCAGGCGTCTCGGCCTTCAGTTCCGGCCACTTGCCCTGGCTCTCCTGCACGCGGTTTTCGCCGAATATCCGTTGTCCGGCTGATATCACCGGTCGAATGTCCTGCACGTCGAACGTCTTCGAAACCGCCACGAGCGTCACCGACCCTGCGGGTCGCTTCGAGAGGCGCTCTACCTTCCCGATCCGTGCCTTCACATCCCGCAGCCGTTCTTCGACGCTCATGACCCATGCCTTCCGCTTTTCTTGCAAGCTCAGCGCTTAGCCCTCATATAAGGCCGTGCCAAGGGTGTTTCGCCCTGAACTTGGCCTTTCCCGCCCCTGTAAAACTTGACGCTTGCAGGGTTTCATGGTGAAGGTCTCGCCCGACTCTTGATCCTGTTTTCCCGGAATATCATTGAAATGGCGACTGAACGTTATAATCCGCGCGATGCCGAGCCCCGTTGGCAGCAAACCTGGAACGATGCCAAGGTTTTCGAGACCGACAACAGCGATCCGCGCGAAAAATACTACGTTCTGGAGATGTTTCCCTATCCGTCGGGCCGTATCCATATGGGCCACGTGCGCAACTACGCCATGGGCGACGTGGTCGCCCGCTACAAGCGCGCCCGCGGCTTCAACGTCCTGCACCCCATGGGCTGGGACGCTTTCGGCATGCCGGCTGAAAACGCCGCCCGCGACAACAAGGTGCATCCGAAGACCTGGACCTACCAGAACATCGAATCCATGAAGGCGCAGCTGAAGGCCATGGGCCTGTCGCTCGACTGGTCACGCGAATTTGCCACCTGCGATGTCGAATATTACCAGCAGCAGCAGCACCTCTTCCTCGACATGATGGAAAAGGGTCTGGTCTACCGTAAGCAGTCCAAGGTCAATTGGGACCCGGTCGACCAGACGGTTCTGGCCAACGAGCAGGTTATCGACGGCCGCGGCTGGCGCTCGGGTGCGCTGGTGGAGCAGCGCGACCTGGTGCAGTGGTTCTTCAAGATCACCGATTTCAGCCAGGACCTCCTCGACTCGCTCGATACGCTCGATCAGTGGCCTGAAAAGGTCCGGCTGATGCAGAAGAACTGGATCGGCCGTTCCGAGGGCCTGACGGTTCGCTGGGAAATAGTGGGTTCGACGGCACCCGCCGGCGAAAGCGAAGTCGTGGTCTACACGACCCGTCCCGACACGCTGTTCGGTGCGTCGTTCCTGGCCATCGCCGCCGACCATCCGCTGGCCAAGGTCGCAGCCGCGCAGAATCCGGCTATCGAAGCCTTCGCCGAGGAATGCCGCCATCACGGAACCTCGCTCGCAGCGCTGGAAACGGCCGAAAAGAAGGGCATCGACACCGGCGTCCGGGTCAGGCATCCGCTCGACCCATCCTGGGAACTGCCGGTCTATGTCGCGAACTTCGTGCTGATGGATTACGGTACCGGCGCCATCTTCGGCTGCCCGTCCGGCGATCAGCGCGACTTGGATTTCGCCCGTAAATACGGTTTGCCCGTCGTACCGGTCGTCATGCCGAAGGACGGCGACGCTGCGACCTTCGAGGTCGGCGACACCGCTTACGTCGATGACGGCGTCATGATCAATTCGCGTTTCCTCGACGGCAAGACGACCGAGGAAGCCTTCGAGGTGGTGGCAGACCGCCTGTCGGAAACGATCGTGGGCAACATGCCACAGGGTGAGCGCAAGGTGAATTTCCGCCTGCGCGACTGGGGTATCTCGCGCCAGCGCTACTGGGGCTGCCCGATCCCGGTTATCCATTGCGATGACTGCGGCGTCGTGCCGGTGCCGAAAGCGGACCTGCCGGTCAAGCTGCCGGACGACGTGACTTTCGACCTGCCGGGCAACCCGCTCGACCGCCATCCGACCTGGCGCCATGTTGCCTGCCCGCAATGCGGCAAGCAAGCCCGCCGTGAGACGGACACGATGGATACGTTCGTCGATTCGAGCTGGTATTTCACCCGCTTTACCGCGCCTTGGGAGAAGGATCCGACAGACCCGGCCGTCGCCAACCGATGGCTGCCGGTCGACCAGTATATCGGCGGCATCGAACACGCGATCCTGCACCTGCTCTATTCCCGTTTCTTCACCCGCGCCATGCGCGAGACCGGCCATGTCGAGGTCAAGGAGCCCTTCAAGGGCCTCTTCACGCAAGGCATGGTCGTGCACGAAACCTATCGTCGTGGCACCGGCCCCAACGGTGAATGGGTGGCCCCGGCCGACATTCGCATCGAGGAAGTGGACGGCAAACGCCGCGCCACCATGCTCGAGGGTGGCGAAGAAGTCACCATCGGCTCGATCGAGAAGATGTCGAAATCGAAGAAGAATGTTGTCGATCCGGACGATATCATCGCCTCCTACGGGGCCGATACGGCCCGCTTCTTCGTACTTTCTGACTCTCCGCCGGACCGCGACGTGATCTGGTCCGAGGCCGGTGTCGAAGGTGCTCACCGCTTTACCCAGCGCCTGTGGCGGCTGATTTCGGAGGCTTCCGAAAACCTGGCTTGCGTCGATCCGGTGCCGGCTAAGGACGGCGAGGCGCTGGCGATCTCGCAGCTTGCCCACAAGACGCTGAAGGCGGTTCAGGGCGATTACGACAAGCTCTCCTTCAACAAGGCCGTCGCGCGTATCTATGAGCTCGTAAACGCACTTGCGGCACCGCTCGCCCGGGTCGCAGGCGGCGAGGGCGATGCGGCCTATCGTGGCGCCGTACGCAACGCATCGGAAATCCTGATCCAACTCGTCGCCCCCATGACGCCGCATCTGGCCGAAGAGTGCTGGGCGGTCCTCGGCAACAGGGAACTGCTCTCCCTGGCTGCCTGGCCGCAATATGACGAAACCCTCGTCGTCGAGAACGAAGTCACACTGCCGGTCCAAATCAACGGCAAGAAGCGCGGCGAATTGACAATCGCGCGCGACGCGGATCAAAGTGCGGTCGAAGCTGCGGTTCTGGCGCTGGATGCGGTCAAAGCGGCACTTGAAGGCCGGGCGCCGAAGAAAGTAATCGTCGTCCCACAGAGGATCGTAAACATTGTCGTTTGACCGCTCTCTTCGTCGTTTTGGGTTCGTATCCAGCCTGGTAATGCTGACCGTGCTCGCCGGCTGCCAGGTTCGCCCGCTTTATTCCGAGGCTTCCGGCACGGGCGAGCGCCTTGCGTCCGTCGGCTTCGAGCAACCCCACACCCGCCTCGACCAGGTTGTCCGCAACCATCTGGTCTTCCTGACCTCCGGCGGTGCCGGCGAGTCGGCCCGTCCTGCTTACGACGTGAAGCTGGTAACCAAGAGCACGGCCTCGACCATTATCGACGACGAGGACGACGAGGACGACGACAACGTCTCTCCGACCGGCGTACCGGTCCCCGGCCGCGTTCAGGTGGACGGCACCTACACGATTAGCCGCGTCAGCGACGGGCAGGTGCTGAAGTCTGGCAAACGTCAGGTCGTTGCGCTCATCGACATTTCGGGCCAGGGCTATGCAGGTCTGCGCGCCGTTCGCGACGCCGAAAACCGTGCCGCGCGAGAACTTGCCGAGTTTATCCGCGCCGAGATCGCGATTGCGCTTTCGCGCGAACCTCAGCCGCAGACGGTATGGCAGAAGTAAAATCCCACGAATTCGATCGGTTTGCCGAGAAGAGTGCGGAACTCTACAAGATTTTCGTGATCTACGGCCCGGATCGCGGCCTCGTTTCCGAACGTGCTGCACTGATCGCGGGCAAGACGGGCATTTCCCAGGATGATCCGTTTGCGATGCTCAAACTCGACGTTTCGGACCTGCAGGGCGACCCGGGGCGGCTTCTCGATGAAGTGAATTCAATGGGCCTTTTCGGCGGTTCGAAGCTCGTTTGGCTGCGCGGCGCTGCCAACGAAAAGCCGCTCCTGGACGCAATGCAGGTTCTCGCTGACGGCCCGGCCCCAGTCAACATACTGATCGTCGAGGCCGGCGACCTCAAGAAAGGGAGCGGGCTGCGCAAGATCGCTGAGCCCTCTCGATCCATAGCTGTGATCCCCTGCTACGCGGACGATATCAAGGCTTTGAACAGCCTCATCGATTCGGAGTTGGGGAGCGAGGGCCTCAGGATCAGCCCTGGCGCCCGCCAGAGGCTCCTGGAGCTGCTTGGGGGAGACCGCGTGGCCTCCCGGAACGAAATCCGCAAACTTGCGCTTTACTGCCGTGGCACAGGTATGGTCGAAGAGGCGCAGATCGATGAAATCATCGGGGACGCGAGCGCAGTTTCAGCCGATGAGGCCGTCGACGCAATCCTCAGCGGCGATTTACCCGCTCTGCATCGCGCCATCCAGAAGATCGTTTCGTCTAAGACACCGGTCTTTCTTGTCCTGCAATCCTGCCTGAAACAATTCCAGCTGCTGGATCTGATGAAGGCGGAGATGGAGGAGAAGAAACTCCAGACCTCCCAGGTCATGATGACGCTCGGCAGGCATGTTCATTTCAAGCGGAAACCGATCATCGAAAAAGCGCTGAGAACTTGGAGTTCGCCGGCGCTCGCCCGTGAAACGGAAAGATTGCAGGCTGCAATTCTGATGTCACGACAGAGGCAGAGCCTGGAACCCAATATCGCGTTCCACACGCTGATGGCAACCGCTATTCAATCAAGTCGTTGAATAAACTAGGTTATCGCCGCTCAAGAAGGCGGCATATCTCCTCAAGCTGCTCAAGCGTGCGGTAACCGATCCTGATCTGACCGCCACCGTTCTTGTGGTTGATCTTCACGTCCAGGCCCAGTGAATCAGAAAGCGTTCGCTCCAGCGCAAGGGTATCGGAGTCCTTTTGTTCCGTCTTCGAAACGTTTGCAGGCTCCGATTGAGCCTTGATGTCGTTTTGGGCTAGCTTCTCAGCATCGCGAACTGACATACCCTTGGCGACAATCGTACGTGCCAGCGAAACCGGATCCGATGTCGTGATAAGCGCACGGGCGTGACCCGCAGAAAGGCTGCCTCCCGCCAACATGTCCCGGACCGGCTCGGGTAGCTTCAGCAAGCGGAGGCTATTGGCCACATGGCTTCGGCTTTTTCCGATGATTTCCCCAAGATCGTTCTGGGTGTAGCCATGCTCTGCAATTAGCTGATCGTAACCCAGCGCCTCTTCCAAGGGATTGAGATCTGAGCGCTGGACGTTTTCGACGATCGCGATCTCAAGCGCCGTTCGATCATCCACATCGCGAACGATGACGGGAATTTCGACCAAGCCGGCAAGCTGCGCCGCACGCCAGCGACGTTCGCCGGCGATGATCTCAAATTGATCGGCGCCGCGCGGCCGAACGACCACCGGCTGAACGATACCATGCTGGCGAATGGAGCTTGCGAGATCCTGCAGCTCACCCTCATCAAAGCTCCGGCGCGGATTCTTCGGATTGCGCGACACGTGCTCGATCGGCACCATGCGATCCGGGTTGACGCTACGGGCAGCACTGTTGACAGGTGCCGGCTGGTCCATCTCACCGATAAGAGCTGCAAGGCCGCGCCCTAGGCGCCGTTTCGAGAGGTCGTCGTTCATTCACACTACTCACTTGTCTGCAAAGCGGTCAGGCAGCCTTGCGCCTGCGTTCCCGCTGGATGACTTCAGACGCCAGCTGCAAATAGGCCTGGCTGCCGGCGCATTTCAAGTCGTAAAGGATTGCCGGCTTCCCGTAGGAAGGCGCTTCCGAAACGCGAACATTGCGCGGAATCAACGTATGGTAGACCTTTTCGCCCAGATGCGTCCGAACATCGTTGACGACCTGCTGGGCGAGGTTGTTTCGCGCGTCGAACATGGTCAGGACAATTCCCTGAATGTCGAGCGAGGGATTGACGCTGCGACGCACCTGGTCGACGGTTTCCAGCAGCTGACTCAGACCCTCCAGGGCGAAAAACTCGCACTGTAGGGGCACCAGAATAGAATGAGCCGCCGCCATGGCATTCATCGTCAAAAGGTTGAACGATGGGGGGCAATCCAGCAGAATATAGGAATAGGCCAAGGCGTCATCGCCATTCAGGGCGCTTCGAAGCTTGAACGCCCGATCGGGAGCCTGGGAGATTTCCATCTCGAACCCGAGTAGATCCATTGTCGAAGGGACGATGTGAAGGTTCGGAACCGCCGTTGCCAGCGCAGTCTCGGCGATGGAGTTGTAACCCATCAACAGGTCATAGGAGGAGATCTTGCGATCACGGCGCTCAATGCCCAGCCCGGTGCTGGCATTGCCCTGGGGATCGAGGTCCACGATCAGCACACTCTCGCCGATGGCGGCGAGCGCCGTGGCCAGGTTGATCGCCGTCGTTGTCTTGCCGACGCCACCTTTTTGGTTGGCGATCGTGATAACCCGATTTCTTTCAAACATGCGGCACCTGAAAATCTAGGGTTCTTTGTGCCTCAAATTGCTTATCTCAAGGATAACTGAATCCGGCTCGACGGCACTCTGGTGTTTTATCAGATCGAATACCCAACGACCACGGGCTTTCTCGACTTCCGCCGCGTAATCCCGGCCTTTATGAAAAAAAGCTCTTGTTTCTCTGCCGATCATCCACGCCGACGTGTAGGAAAGAAGCGGATCAAGCTCTGCAAGCGCCCTGGCTGAGATGCGCTCGCAATCTGGAAGAGCCTTCGAAGCCGATTCGATTCGCAGTGGATGAACAGAGCCTCTCGCGCCCGTCTCGCTAAGCGCCACTCGAAGAAACGCTGCCTTCTTCTGATTGCTCTCCACCAGATGAACCCACCCCTCTTGCACCTCGGCCAGAAAGATCGCGGTTATGATCCCGGGGAAACCACCTCCAGAACCAAGGTCAAGCCACTTGCATGGCTGCGGGGAAAGCTGAAAGATTTGAGCGCTGTCGGCTATATGGCGCCGCCACAGTTCGTCTAGCGTCGACGGCGCCACAAGGTTGATGGCCTTGGCCCACTTCTGGAAAAGCGCGGAAAAATGCTCAAGCTTCTCTTGCGTTTCACGTGAAACACTCTTGCCGTTCAGAAGCATTTACAGGACTCGCTTGAGGCGATCTGGTGCAGTTTCTTCTTTACGAAGTAGCGCCAGGATAAGAGCAAGGGCGGCTGGCGTCATCCCATCAACCTTGCCAGCCTGTGCAAGATTCCCCGGGTTTGCCGCCGTCAGCTTCAGTTTAAGTTCATTGGAAAGACCAGGAAGACCTGTAAAATCAAAGCCTTGCGGGATAATTCGGGCCTCGTCCCGATGGGTAGCGTGAATATCGGCTGCCTGCCGGTTCATGTAAACCGCATAGGACGCTTCAATTTCCAGGGCTTCCGCAACCTTGGGGGACAACTGCGCGAATTCAGGCCATATAGCGGTGAGGCCTCCCAACGATTGATCAGGATAAGCCAGCAGCTCATAGGCGGTTCGTCGCTGTCCGTCCTTGTTCAACTTCAGGCCATGACTATTGGCCTCGTTGGGGGTCAAATTGCGGGATCGGAGCAACTCCCGGCCTGCATCCAGCGCCTGCGTATAGGCTCGCAGCTTCGCCGCCCGCGCAGGTCCGACACAACCCAGCTCGATCGCTTTCTCCGTCAGCCGAACATCCGCGTTGTCCGCCCTGAGAGACAGCCGGTATTCGGCACGGGACGTAAACATTCGATAGGGTTCAGTCACCCCGCGAGACGTGAGATCGTCAATCATGACGCCGATATAGGAGTCGGCGCGGCTGAAATGATAGGGCTCACCGCCGGACGCTTTTTGCGTCGCATTTAATCCGGCCACCAGACCCTGCGCCGCCGCTTCTTCATAACCCGTTGTGCCATTGATCTGCCCGGCAAGGAAAAGGCCCGGAATCTTCTTCACTTCCAAGCCCGCGGTCAGTTCGCGGGGGTCCACGTGATCATATTCGATCGCGTAACCGGGCTGCATGATCGTCACTGCCTCCAGACCCGGAATTGTTCGAATGAACGCCTCCTGGACCTCGGCGGGGAGGGATGTCGAAATACCATTCGGATAGACCGTCGGATCGTCCAGGCCTTCCGGCTCCAGAAAGATCTGATGCCCGTCGCGCTCGCCGAAACGGACGATCTTGTCCTCGATCGACGGGCAATACCGCGGGCCTACCCCTTCGATCTGGCCGGAATACATCGCGGAGCGATGGATATTGTCCGAGATGATCTTGTGGGTCGCATCGGTTGTGCGCGTGACGCCGCACGCAATCTGCCTTGTGGTGATCTTGTCGGTCATGAAGGAAAAAGGAACCGGCTGTTCGTCGGCCTCCTGCAAACCGACACGGCTCCAGTCGATCGTATTTCCATCCAACCGCGCCGGAGTACCGGTCTTCAGCCGACCCAGCTGCAAGCCAAATCGCGCCAGGGTTTCAGACAATCCCAGGGAAGGGGCTTCACCGACGCGGCCGGCAGGAATCTTCTGGTCGCCGATATGAATCAGGCCGCGAAGAAAAGTTCCGGTCGTCAGAACAATTGTTACGCATCCGAATCGACGTCCGTCTTTCAATTCAACCGAGTTGACTAGCCCGTCCTCGATCCCGATATCGAAGGCATCTCCCTCGATCACAGTGAGGTTAGGGTGGTCGAAAATTTCACGCTGCATCGCAAGCCGGTAAAGCTTGCGATCGGCCTGGGTCCGAGGCCCGCGCACAGCAGGTCCCTTCTTACGATTGAGAAGCCGGAACTGGATACCGGAGGCATCCGCGACGCGGCCCATCAAACCGTCGAAGGCATCAACCTCACGCACGAGATGGCCCTTGCCGAGACCGCCGATCGCAGGGTTACAGGACATCACGCCGATGGTCTGCCGGTTATGGGTAATCAGCGCGGTGCTGGCTCCCACACGCGCGGCCGCACTCGCTGCCTCGCAGCCAGCATGTCCCCCGCCGATGACGATGACGTCGAATGTCGTTTCCATTTGCCTACCTTATGAAACAGCGCGGCTCGCCCTGTTTCACGTGAATCACTTGCCGATGCAGAACTGCGAAAAAATCACGTCAAGAAGCTGTTCCACATCGACCCGGCCGGTGATGCGGCCGAGCGACGATGCTGCGGCCCGAAGGCTCTCGGCCCGAAGATCGAGCTCTCGGCCGTTTAACGCTTCTTCGATGAAAATGGAAGCCTCTTTCAGGTACTGAAGATGTCGCTGCCGGTTGGGAACCAGCGATCCGGACCAGGTCTCGCGGAGTTTTTCCAAGATCACGGAACGAAGCTCATCCAGTCCATCCCCCGTTTCGCTGGAAATATTCAGATCGTACGCGGCCGAAGGGCGGCGTATGTCTGCCTTGGTTCCAACGCGCAGGGTCTCCGCAGTTATCCCGTCGAGGATCTGTTTCGAGTCCGAATCGATTTCCTCGAGCTGCAGGACAAGATCCGCCTGTTCGATCGCTATGTGTGCCCTTCGAACACCTTCCTGCTCAACGCGATCCTCGCTCTCACGAAGCCCGGCGGTATCGAAGAACCGTACGAGATAACCATCCATGTCGACGTCGACATGCAGAATATCCCTCGTGGTGCCGGCAATCTCCGTGACGATCGCAACATCTCGTTTCGCCAGCGCGTTGAGAAGACTGGACTTGCCGGCATTCGGAGGGCCTGCGATGACCACCTTGTATCCGTCCCGAATGATCTCCCCCGCTTTCGCAGAGGCGATATGATTCTGGATCTCGAGATAAAGATCCGCCACCTCGGTCCAGACCCTGTCCGAAACCGATCCGGGAACGTCGTCCTCATCCGCGAAGTCGAGTTCCGCTTCAATCAAGGCCCGCGCACGCGTCAATCTCTCGGCCCATTCCATATAGAGCGCCGACTGCCCGCCGAAACCCTGCTCGACCGCCAGCCGCCGTTGCATCTCGGTCTCAGCGGCAATCAGATCCGCGAGGCCCTCGACCTCCACCAGATCCAGCTTTCCGTTTTCGAACGAGCGGCGGGAAAACTCGCCCGCTTCGGCCAGACGAAGCCCGATCGCCTCCAGTTCCCGATAGACGGCGGAAACGACGGCGCGGCTGCCATGCAGGTGTATTTCAACACAGTCCTCGCCGGTAAAGGAATTCGGGCCCGGAAAGGCCAGGACCAGAGCTTGATCGATTATCGAACCGTTGCGGCTCCGAATCGTCCTGAGCGCAGACTTCCTGGCGGCCGGCAACTCCCCCACCAAAACCTGGGCAGCGTCGAATGCCAGCGTCCCGCTTATCCGGATGACCGCGACGCCCGCGGGGAGGGTGCCGCTGGAATGGGCGTAGATCGTATCGTTGACTGCCTGGATCATGGTATCAATCTATCAGAGACTGCTCCAAACTGAAAAGCGCCCGGCTAGAACCGAGCGCTCGTCGTATCCGTGAATCCGGCTAAGGATCAGGTGTTCATAGAGTCGAAGAAATCGCCGTTGGTCTTCGTCTGCTTCAGCTTGTCGATCAGGAACTCGATCGCATCCGTGGTGCCCATCGGGGCGAGGATACGGCGAAGCACGAAGATCTTCTGGAGATCCTGACGCGGCACGAGCAGGTCTTCCTTACGCGTACCGGACTTGAGGATGTCCATCGACGGGAAGATGCGCTTGTCGGCGACCTTGCGGTCGAGCACGATTTCCGAGTTGCCGGTGCCCTTGAACTCTTCGAAGATGACTTCGTCCATGCGGCTGCCGGTGTCGATCAGCGCAGTCGCAATGATCGTCAGCGAACCGCCTTCCTCGATGTTACGGGCGGCACCGAAGAAACGCTTCGGGCGTTGCAGGGCGTTGGCGTCCACGCCGCCCGTCAGCACCTTGCCGGAGGAGGGTACGACGGTGTTGTAGGCGCGGCCGAGGCGGGTGATGGAATCGAGCAGGATGACGACGTCACGGCCGTGTTCGACCAGGCGCTTTGCCTTCTCGATCACCATTTCGGCAACCTGCACGTGGCGCACGGCCGGTTCGTCGAAGGTCGAGGAAACGACCTCGCCCTTGACCGAACGCTGCATGTCCGTGACTTCTTCCGGCCGTTCGTCGATCAGCAGGACGATCAGATAACATTCCGGATGGTTGGCAGTGATCGAGTGGGCGATGTTCTGCAGGAGAACGGTCTTACCGGTGCGCGGCGGCGCGACGATCAGGCCACGCTGGCCCTTGCCGAGCGGTGCCACCAGGTCGATCACTCGGGCCGAGAGATCCTTAGAGGTCGGAACTTCCAGCTCCATCTTGAACCGCTCGTTCGGGTAAAGCGGCGTCAGGTTGTCGAAGTGAACCTTGTGACGGATTTTTTCCGGATCGTCGAAATTGATCGTATTGACCTTGAGAAGGGCAAAATAACGCTCGCCTTCCTTGGGACCGCGGATCGGGCCCTCGACCGTGTCGCCGGTCTTCAGCGAGAAGCGGCGGATCTGGGAGGGGGAGATATAGATATCATCGGGGCCGGGCAGGTAGTTTGCGTTCGCGGAACGCAGGAAACCAAACCCGTCCTGCAAGACCTCGACCACGCCTTCGCCGATGATTTCGACGTCCTGGCTCGCCAGAACCTTGAGAATCGCGAACATCAGCTCCTGCTTGCGCATCGTGCTGGCGTTCTCGACCTCGAGTGATTCGGCGAAGGTCAGCAAATCGGTAGGGGATTTGCTTTTGAGTTCTTGAAGCTTCATTTCAGCCATGAAGAGGGGACCATATTGAGAATTTCGGGGGAATTAGGCGTGTCGGTGAAATTCGCTACCGCGGAAGATGATCCGGGGACGACGGGAAATTACACGCATGCCACGAGATGAGATGGCGACGAAAATAGCGATTCACGTGGAACGCCGCAAGGGGCAAGACCGAAATCTTGCCAAAGAAAGATCAAGCCGGCATCAGAACGGTTTCACGATCACCAGAATGACGATCCCGATCATCAGAACGGTCGGGAGTTCATTCATCAAGCGCCAGTAACGCGGCGTTCTTCGCGGACCATCGACCGCGAAGTTACGCACCGCGCGGCTGAACAGCACATGCACCATTGTGAGCACCACGACAAGCCCGATCTTCGCATGCAGCCATCCGCCGCGAAATTCGTAGACGTCCCAGGCGAGAAAAAGACCGAGAACCCAGGTAATCATCATCGCCGGGTTCATGATGATCTTCAGGAGCCGCTGCTCCATCATCTTGAAGGTTTCGGACTGCGCCGAACCCGGTTCCGCGTCGCTGTGATAAATGAACAGCCGCGGCATGTACAGCAATCCGGCCATCCAGGACATCACGGCGATGACATGGAAAGCCTTGACGTAGAGAAGAAAATCACCCGGCTGAGCCAGGTAGACCGCAACCAGGATGGCGACGAAGACGGCAAGCGCGACCAGGGCCCGCAATGCCGACCGCCGGCCGGCTGTCTTGCCTGTCTGCAGCTCCTCCCCGCTCACGCCTTCGCTCCGCGCACCCGTTCGATCAGTGTCGTCACATGGTCGGGATTGGCCTCCGGCGTAATGCCATGGCCAAGGTTGAAGATCAGCGGCCCTTGCCCGAGTTTCTCGAGAATAGCATCGATGCCGTCTTCGAGCGGCCTGCCGCCGGCGACGACCCGCATCGGATCGAGGTTGCCCTGGACCGGGCCGTCCTTCTGCAGCTCGGCGGCAAACGAAAGCGGCACCGACCAGTCGAGGCCGATCGCATCCGCCCCGGTCTTCTGACGATAGGATTTCAGGTTCAGGCCGGCGCCCTTGGCGAACGCGATGATCTTCGCCTGCGGCCGCTGGCGGCGAACGATCTCGATCATCCGCGCGACGGGTTTCACCGCATAGGCTTCGAATTCCTTTTCGCCAAGCACGCCCGCCCAGGAATCGAAGATCTGCACGGCATCCGCCCCGGCATCGATCTGGGCGACCAGATATTCCGCGGAAATTTCCGCAAGAGCTGAGAGGAGCTTTTCGAAAGCCTCGGGATGTCGATAGGCAAACAACCGGGCAGGGGCCTGATCAGGCGTCCCATGGCCGGCGATCATGTAGGTGGCAACCGTCCAGGGAGCGCCACAGAAACCGAGCAGCGCAGTTTCGTCAGGGAGTTCCCGTCTCAGCCGGCGAACCGTTTCCATGACGGGAGCAAGATGGGCAAGAACGCCTTCGCCCCTCAGAGCCTGAATGCCGGCAACATCGATCGGATCCATCTGGGGACCTTCGCCCTGCACGAACCGCACGTTTCGATGGAGAGCATCCGGAATGACCAGGATATCGGAAAACAGGATCGCCGCATCGAAGCCGTAACGCCGGATCGGCTGCAAGGTCACCTCGACAGCCAGATCCGGCGTATAACAGAGATCGAGAAAACTTCCCGCTGTCGCCCGCGTTTCCCGGTATTCGGGCAGGTAACGTCCTGCCTGCCTCATCAGCCAGACAGGCGGTGGAGTGACGGTCTTGCCTTCCAGCACCTCGACGATCTTCCGGTATGAGCCGGTCAATGGGTTCTCCCTAAAAACAAAGAAATGAATCTTAAAAGGTTTTCTATTTCTTAGAGTCGGTGGGTAGCAAGGATTAAAGTCAAATCACAGCCGACGCGACGATCCGCCGCTTTGTGCTCACGTCAGGGATAAAAAATCGCATCTCGGGCAAGTTCGCTGGGACAGCATGAATTTCGCCAGTCAATTCAGAGGCATGGCGCTCTGACGGATTAGGCGCTATCTGTGGATAAGCTGGGGAGGAAAAAGCGGGGCGGAAAGCTTGTCCCCGCAACACACAAGACCACCTGATCCGCCTCCGCAAGATCTGCGAATGTGGAAAACTAGGCGGTTTTCCCGAGGCCGGGTCCGGGTCCGGGAGAACCTGATGGTCTCTCCCGAGTTATCAACAAAGGGTTAAGTTTAGCGTGGAGAACAGAAAAAACTTCTTCCATCTGCACCTCATATCTGACTCCACGGGCGAAACCCTCATTTCCGCGGGCCGCGCCGCCTCGGCTCAGTTCCAGTCGTCGCTGGCGGTGGAACATGTCTATCCGCTGATCCGTAACCGCAAACAGCTGCTGGCGGTGCTCGAGGCGCTCGACCGTGAACCGGGCATCGTTCTTTATACAATTGTCGATCAGGAACTGGCCGAACTCATCGATCAGCGATGCCGGGAAATGGGCTTGCCCTGCGTCAACGTCCTAGAACCGGTCATGGCGACCTTCCAGGCCTATCTCGGTGCGCCGTCCCGTCGCCGTGTCGGCGCCCAGCACGCGCTCAACGCGGATTATTTCAAGCGCATCGAAGCGCTCAATTTCACCATGGATCACGACGACGGCCAGATGCCGGAGGACTACGACGAGGCGGATGTCGTGCTGATCGGCATCAGCCGCACCTCGAAAACTCCGACCAGCATCTATCTTGCCAACCGCGGCATCAAAACTGCCAACATCCCGATCGTGCCGGGCGTCGATCTGCCCGACAGCCTCTATCGCGCAACCCACCCGCTGATCGTCGGCCTCGTCGCCACGACCGACCGGATCAGCCAGGTGCGTGAACACCGCGAGCTTGGCGTCACTCAAGGGTTCGACCGGCGCGATTATACGGACCGCGCGACGATCAACGAGGAGCTGAAATACGCCCGCGCACTTTGCGCCCGCCAGAATTGGCCCGTCATCGACGTAACCCGCCGGTCGATAGAGGAGACGGCAGCCGCAATCGTTGCGCTACGCCCGAAGCTGCGTTAAGCGAATCCGCAGCCTTTGGGAGATTTTCGTGACAATGCCGCTCGTACTTGCCTCCTCCAGCCCCTTCCGCAGGATGCTGCTGGAAAATGCCGGCCTCGCTTTTGAAAGCACGGCGGCGGATATCGACGAGCGGAAAATCGAGGCCGGACTGGAGAGCGCAAACCCAGATCAGGTGGCGCTGACGCTTGCCATGGCAAAGGCGGTGGATGTGAGCCGCCATTTTCCGGGCGCGCTGGTGATCGGCTCGGACCAGACCATGTCGCTCGGAAGCCGCGTCTATCACAAGCCGAAAACCCTTGCCGAAGCGAAAGAGAACCTGCTTTCCCTTTCCGACAGAACCCATCGACTGAACAGCGCGATCGCTTTCGTGTGTGATAACGAGATCGTCTGGGAACATGTCGCCCATGCGGACCTGACCGTCCGGAAACTGAACGAAACCTTCGTTGACCGCTACCTGTCGCGGGTCGGGGAGAAGGTCTACGGCAGTGTCGGAGCCTATCAGCTGGAAGGGGAGGGTATCCAGTTGTTTTCAAGGATCGAAGGCGACTATTTCACCATACTCGGCTTGCCCATGCTGCCGCTTCTCGAAAAGCTCCGCGAACTGGGAGCGATCGATGGCTGATTCACGTGAAACATTTTTGGTTAATGCTTTCGTAACCGGCTGGCCGGTGAAGCATTCCCGTTCCCCGTTGATCCACGGGTATTGGCTGAAGAAGTTCGAAATTGCCGGGACCTACAGGCCCGAGGCCGTGACCGAAGCGGACTTCCCCGCCTTCATCCAGTCGTTGAAAGACGGAAGCTCCGGTTTTCGCGGCGGCAATGTCACCATTCCCCACAAGGAGCTTGCCTTCAAGCTGGCCGACCGACCGGATGATCTGGCGGAAGAACTCGGCGCGTCCAATACGCTCTGGATGGAAGACGGCCTGTTGCACGCCACCAATACCGACGGCCACGGGTTCACTGCCAATCTCAACGACCGCCATTCGGGCTGGGATAAGATCGGCCGCGCCGTCATTTTGGGCGCCGGCGGCGCAAGCCGCGCTGTCATCCAGGCGATACGGGATCGCGGCATCAGTGAGATCCATGTGGTCAATCGGACGGTTTCACGCGCCGAGGAACTCGCCGATCGGTTCGGTCCGAAAGTTCATGCCCATCCCGTCGAAGCGCTTGACGAGGTGATGTCCGGCGCAGGCCTTTTTGTGAACACGACATCGCTCGGCATGGACGGCAGCGAAGCGCTGAAGATTGACTTCTCGCCGTTGGCGTCCGGCGCGGTCGTCACCGATATCGTCTACGTCCCGTTGAAAACGCCGCTGCTCGTCCAGGCCGAGGAACAAGGTTTCGCGACCGTCGATGGGCTCGGCATGCTGTTGCACCAGGCTGTGCCCGGCTTCGAAAAATGGTTCGGCCGCCGCCCGGTTGTCGATAAAATTCTTCGGGACCTTGTCATCGCCGATATGGAAAGCCACGGATGATTGTCATCGGCCTCACCGGTTCAATCGGAATGGGAAAATCCACAACCGCGAAAATGTTCGCGGAAGAAGGCGTCGCGGTGAATGACGCCGATGCCGTCGTCCATGATCTCTACCGTACCGATGCGGTGGCACCCGTGGGTAAGGCATTTCCCGGCACGGTCAAGGATGGTGCCATCAACCGTCAGGAACTGTCCCGCCAGCTTTCGGCGTCGCCTGAAAAATTCCCGATCCTCGAAGCGATCGTCCATCCGCTGGTCCGCCAGCGTGAAGTCGATTTCCTGACCCGCCACAGAGAAGCCGGCACGGACCTCGTGCTCCTCGATATTCCGCTTCTCTTCGAAGTGAAGGGCGAGGATCGCGCCGATGTTATTGTCGTTGTCACCTGCGATCCACAGATACAGCGCGACAGGGTGCTTGCGCGTCCCGGCATGACGGAGGAAAAATTGGCGATGATTCTCTCGCGCCAGATGCCCGACGGCGAAAAACGCCAAAGAGCCGATTTCCTTGTCGATACGGGCCTTGGACTGGACGCGGCGAGAGAACGGGTTCGCGAGATCATCGCATCTCTGAAGGCCGGGAAGACAAGCGAGAAAAAGCCACATGCGTGAGATCATCTTCGATACGGAAACCACGGGCCTCGAATCGAAGGTCGATCGGGTGATCGAAATCGGCGGCATCGAGCTGATCAACAATTTCCCGACCGGTAGGACGCTTCATCTTTACATCAATCCGGGCGACCGCAAGGTTCATCCGGACGCGCTGGCGGTTCACGGCATTACCGACGAGTTCCTGAAGGACAAGCCGAGCTTCGGCGATGTCGTCCAGCAGATCATCGAATTTTTCGACGGTGCCAAGTGGATCGCCCATAACGCCACTTTCGACATGGGCTTCATGAATGCGGAATTCGGCCGCCTCGGCCTGCCGCCGGTGATGTCCGACCAGGTCATCGACACCCTAGCCATGGCCCGCCGCAAACATCCGATGGGTCCGAATTCGCTCGATGCGCTCTGCCGCCGTTACGGCATCGACAACGCCCACCGCACCAAGCACGGCGCGCTGCTCGACTCCGAACTACTCGCCGAAGTCTACATCGAGATGACCGGCGGCCGCCAGACGGCGCTCGGCCTGATGGGCAACGAGCGGTCTGCGACGGTGATCGAGGTCGATGAAGTCGTGGTGACGGTGGCCGGCCGTCCGCGGCCTCTTGGCCGCCGGCTGACGGAAGCCGAGATCGAAGCCCATGCGGCCATGGTCACGTCCCTGAAGGACAAGGCGGTCTGGCTGAAGTACAAGCCGGCCGAATAAAAAAGCCCGGGTCGAAGCCCGGGCTCTTATCATCAAATCCAAAACTGGATCTCAGCTGTCGAGTGCCTGAACCTTGGAACGGGCCTGTTCCTCGGCCATGCGCTGCGTGAACATCTGCGCGAAATCGATCGGGTCGATCATCAGCGGCGGGAAGCCGCCGTTACGCGTCACATCCGCAATGATCTGGCGGGCGAACGGGAACAGGAGACGCGGGCACTCGATGAAGAGCAGCGGCAGCATGTGTTCCTGCGGAAAACCGGTGATGCGGAAGACGCCGCCATACACCAGTTCGGCCGCGAAGACGATCTTGTCGCCTTCCTTGGCTTCGGCGTTCAGCGTCAGGATAACGTCGAAATCGGCGTCCGAAAGCGGATTGGCGTTGACGTTGACGTTGATGTTGATTGCCGGCGCCTTGTCGCGCGCCTGCAGCGAACGCGGAGCGCCTGGGTTCTCGAAGGAGAGATCCTTGGTGTACTGCGCCAGGATGTTGAGGGACGGCGTTGCGGCCTGGTTGTTATCGTCTGCCATTGGGATTTCCTCGAGGCTTTGGAGCGTTGAGGCCCTCTAACATTTCGTCTGGGGGCTTACAACCCTGGCCAACCCGCAGGACCTCTCAAGGTTCCTTGCTTTTGGGGCCGGCCCAGGGCGAAGAGGGGTCGGGATCGCGATGGTAATCCTGCTCGTCGAGATCGACCACCGGCCCGGTTTTCTTGGCCTCCGGCGAAGGCTTCGGGCTTTCGTAGCGATAGCTTTCGCTGCGCGGCGAACGGACGACGACGACGCGGCGACCAACCACGGACCAGATCAGGCTGCGCACGAAGGGAATGAACAGCGCCAGCCCGATGATGTCGGTGAGGAAGCCAGGCAGCAGCAGAAGGATTCCGGCGACCACGATCATCGCGCCGTCGATCAGGGCGCGGCCGGGTGCGCGGCCGTCGCGGCTCTCGGTCGAAATCTTCCTCAGGATCTGGGTCCCCTGGCTGCGAAGCAGAATGGCTCCGAGCACTGCGGTACCGATGACCAGACCGAGTGTCGCCCAGAGGCCGAGTGCTTTGCCGACCAGCACGAAGCCGGCGATTTCGGCGAGCGGCCAGCCGATCAGAAGAAGCGGCACGAGAAAGAAGCGCATGATATTCCCTGTGTCGTGATATTCGGTTGCGCGCAAAGCGCTAACGTCTTCATCATTTGAATGATAGGCGTATGCAGACTATATGAGAGACTGCACCGAATATTTAAACGCCAAATGCGGGTTAAGATGGGCTCCAACGACTTTATAACACTCTTTTTCCTTGTCGCAGCGGTTCTGATCTTCCTGCAACTGCGCAGTGTGCTCGGACGCCGGACGGGAAGCGAGAAGCCGCCGTTCGATCCTTACAGCCCCCGCGACGTCGCGAAAAACCCGGGTGGCGATGACAGCAAGGTCGTGACCCTGCCGCGTCGCGACGCCACGGATGACGAGCAGCGTTATGCGGATGTCGACGCTGTCGCCAAGCCCGATACGCCGCTCAACACCGCGCTGCGCGAACTGGTGAAGTCAGATCCTTCCTTCCGCCCCCGCGAGTTCCTGAACGGTGCCCGCATGGCTTACGAGATGATCGTCATGGCTTTTGCCGACGGCGACCGGAAGACGCTGAAGGGCCTCCTCTCGAAAGAGGTTTTTGACGGTTTCGACACGGCGATCACCGACCGGGAATCCCGCGGCGAGGTGGTGAAGTCCACATTCGTCGGTATCGACAAGGCGGATATCACCCATGCAGCCGTCAAGGATGCCGAAGAGCAGATCACCGTCCGCATCGTCAGCCAGCTGATTTCCGCCACCTATGACAAGGCCGGCGCGCTGATCGACGGCGATCAGGAAACCGTGGCCGAGGTCACCGACATCTGGACCTTTGCCCGTGACATCCACTCCCGCGATCCGAACTGGAGATTGGTCGCCACCGAATCCGAACAATGACCTTGAGCTCTGCGGATTATACTCTACGGCCGGTATCCTTCCCCGATCTTGCGGGGTGGGGCGATGACGATCCGACGGCGCTTTTTGCCGGCATGCGTGCGTCGCTGGAGCATATCCGCAAGGTCAAGCCGTACCGCACCGGTATCCTTGGCCTGACGGCCGAGGAACTCGCCTCCTTCATCGAAGCCGCCCGGGACATCCCGGGCGATCCCGTTTCTGCCCGGGCCTTCTTCGAGACCCATTGCACGCCCTTCCTGATCTCCCGCAACGACGGCCGGCGCGGTTTCGTCACCGCTTTCTACGAGCCTGAGATAGAGGTCTCGGAAACGCGGGACGATGTCTGGATCCACCCCTTCTACTATCGCCCCGACGATCTCATTGATCTCGACGACGGCAACCGTCCGGCGGGATTGGACTCCGGCTACATGTTCGGAAGGCAGACAGCCGATGGCATCGAGCCCTATCCGGACCGCGGCGAGATCGACCGAGGTTTTCTCGAAGGCCGCGGCCTGGAGATCGCCTATGCGAAGTCCAAGGTCGATGTCTTCTTCATTCATGTCCAGGGCGCGGCGAGGTTGAGATATCCCGATGGAAACATCCGGCGGATCACCTATGCCGCTAAGGCGGGTCATCCGTTTTCGCCGATCGGCAAGCTGCTGATCGACCGCGGCGAGATCGATCCCGCCAAGATTTCCATGCAGAGCATCCGAACCTGGCTGGCTGAGAATCCGGCTAAGGTTGACGAGGTGCTTTGGCACAATCGTTCCTACATCTTCTTCCGGGAAGCGGATGTCTCCGATCCGTCGCTCGGGCCGGTGGCGGCCGCCAAGGTGCCCCTGATCCCGGGACGCTCGCTGGCGGTCGACCGCCAGGTTCATACATTCGGTTTCCCCTTTTTCATCCGGTCCGAGACGCTGACCCATATGGATGGGGGCAAACCCTTCGCGCGGCTGATGCTGGCGCTCGATACCGGATCCGCGATCGTCGGCCCGGCGCGCGGCGACATTTTTACTGGCTCCGGCTTCGAGGCGGGCGAGCTTGCTGGAACCGTACGCAACGATGCGGACTTCTACATCCTCATCCCCAAGGCAGCGTCCGTCAGGTACGGCGGATGAAGGGCGGTCGCAAACTCGATCCGGAAGAGCGGATATTGTGGGGAAGGGTCGCGAAGTCGGCCCGCGCCTTGCCCGGCCGCATGAAGGAGATCCTGCAGTTCGAGGAAGCGGAGGCCGCAAAGATCGCCGCGGAGGAAGCGGCCGTCGAAGCGAAAAAGCCAAAACCCGCGCCGCGGCAGCAGAGTTATGCAGTCGAGCTTCCGGCACCCGTCCCGGCCAGGCGTCCCGTGGGTTCTCATCAGCCGCTCGAAAAGCCCGTCAAGAAAAAGCTCGCCAAGGGCCGGCTGCCGATCGACGCCCGTCTCGACCTGCACGGACTATTCCAGGGCGAGGCTCACGACCTGCTTCTCGACTTTTTGCTGCGAGCCCATGAACGCGGTCTTCGCCATGTGCTGGTGATCACCGGCAAGGGCAGCTCGATGGGCAGCGAAGGCGCGCTCCGACGCGCTGTGCCTCTGTGGTTTTCGAAAGCGGAGTTCCGTTTCCTGATCTCGTCTTATGAATGGGCGGCGCGTCATCATGGCGGCGAGGGCGCCATGTATGTGCGGCTTTCCCGCGGCAGAGGGGACAATCGCGGAGATCGGGAATGACCCCCTTCGGCCATGCACTGAGGGAGCTGCGCCGCCGCAAGGGCATAACCCAACGCGAACTGGCCGAGGCGATCGGCGTCACGCCTGCCTATCTTTCCGCCCTGGAGCATGGAAAGCGCGGCCGGCCGACCTTCGAACTGCTGCAGCGGATCGCCGGTTATTTCAATGTTATCTGGGACGAGGCGGAAGAACTTTTCCGCCTTGCCGAAGCGTCGCATCCGAAAGTCGTGCTTGATACCGCGGGTCTGCCGCCATCATACACCGGCTTTGCCAACCGGCTGGCGCAGCGGATTCGCTCTTTACCGCCCGACGTGATAGAGGAAATGGACACGCTCCTCAAAAAAGCCGAGATGCGAGGCTGAATTCGCTACGCATCCACGGCTTTCATGCCGTATTGGCGAGGCTCAACCTTTAGAAACCGCCCCGATTTCCCTATATTCTGAGGGTGGAATGGCCGGTGATTCGCTTAACCGGCATCTCAAACGAATTGGAAGATACTTGATGACCGATACACCCGTCAGCGATAATGGCGCGAGTGCCGAATATGGTGCTGACTCGATCAAGGTTCTGAAGGGCCTCGATGCAGTGCGCAAGCGGCCCGGCATGTATATCGGCGATACGGACGACGGCTCCGGCCTGCATCACATGGTCTACGAAGTCGTGGACAACGCGATCGACGAGGCGCTGGCTGGCCATGCCGACCTGGTGACCGTCACGCTCAACGCGGATGGCTCCGTCACCGTGACGGATAACGGCCGCGGTATCCCGACCGATATTCACACCGGCGAGGGCGTATCGGCTGCCGAAGTGATCATGACCCAGCTCCATGCTGGCGGCAAGTTCGACCAGAACTCCTACAAGGTCTCGGGTGGTCTGCACGGCGTCGGCGTCTCCGTCGTCAACGCGCTGTCCGTCTGGCTGAAGCTGCGCATCCGCCGCAACGGCAAGCTCCACGAAATTTCCTTCACCCACGGCGTTGCCGACGGTCCGCTCAAGGTCATCGGCGAATACGAAGGTCGCTCCGGAACCGAGGTTACCTTCCTCGTAAGCTCCGAAACCTTCACGATGACCGAATATGACTACGGCACGCTCGAGCATCGTCTGCGCGAGCTGGCGTTCCTGAATTCCGGCGTCAGAATCCGGCTAACGGACAAGCGCAAGCCGGACGTCAAGGAAGAGGAAATGCTGTATGACGGCGGTCTCGAAGCCTTCGTCCGTTATCTCGATCGCTCCAAGAAGCCGCTGGTCGAAAAGCCAGTCAGCATCAAGGGCGAAAAGGACGGCATGACGGTCGAAGTGGCCATGTGGTGGAACGACAGCTACCACGAAAACATGCTCTGCTTTACCAACAATATTCCCCAGCGCGATGGCGGCACCCATATGGCCGGCTTCCGAGGCGCCCTGACGCGTCAGGTGACGTCCTATGCGGATAGTTCCGGCATCACCAAGAAGGAAAAGGTCACGCTGCAGGGAGAAGACTGCCGCGAAGGCCTCACCGCGGTGCTTTCCGTCAAGGTGCCCGACCCCAAGTTTTCATCGCAGACCAAGGACAAGCTCGTTTCCTCGGAAGTTCGGCCGGTGGTCGAAAGCCTGATGAACGAAGCCCTGAGCACTTGGTTCGAGGAACATCCGACCGAAGCGAAGATTCTCGTCGGCAAGGTGGTCGAAGCGGCCGTTGCCCGCGAAGCCGCCCGCAAGGCCCGCGAATTGACCCGCCGCAAGGGCGTACTCGACATCGCCTCGCTGCCCGGCAAGCTTGCCGATTGCTCCGAGCGCGACCCGGCCAAGTCCGAACTGTTCCTCGTCGAGGGCGATTCCGCCGGCGGTTCCGCCAAGCAGGGCCGTTCGCGCGAGAACCAGGCGATCCTCCCGCTCCGCGGCAAGATTCTCAACGTCGAACGTGCCCGTTTCGACAAGATGCTCGGAAGCCAGGAAATCGGCACGCTGATCACCGCGCTCGGCACATCGATCGGCAAGGACGAGTTCAACGCCGACAAGCTGCGTTACCACAAGATCATCATCATGACGGACGCCGACGTCGACGGCGCCCATATCCGCACCCTGCTTCTGACCTTCTTCTTCCGCCAGATGCCGGAGCTGATCGAGCGCGGGCATATCTATATCGCCCAGCCGCCGCTCTATAAGGTCAGCCGCGGCAAGTCGATCCAGTACCTGAAGAACGAAGTCGCCCTGGAAGAGTACCTGATCACCATGGGCCTCGAAGAGGCGACGCTGACGCTCGGTTCCGGCGAAGTACGTGCCGGCCAAGATATGCGGGAAGTCATCCAGGACGCGCTGCGCCTGCGCAGCCTGGTCGAAGGCCTGCATTCCCGCTACAGCCGCTCGATCATCGAACAGGCTGCGATCGCCGGTGCCCTCAATCCGGAACTGACCGATAACCGCGAACGGGCCCAGCAGACAGCCGATGAAGTCGCCCGCCGGCTGGACATGATCGCCGAAGAGACCGAACGCGGCTGGTCCGGCCATGTGACGGACGAGGGCGGCCTGCGTTTCGAGCGCATGGTGCGCGGCGTCAAGGAAGTCGCCTCCGTAGACGTGGCGCTGATCGGCTCGGCCGATGCCCGCCATATCGACCAGATGACGGCGCGCCTGCAGGAAATCTATCGCACCCCGCCGGTCCTCACCCGCAAGGATGGTCAGCAGGAAATGTCCGGCCCCCGCGCGCTGCTGGAATCGATTTTCGCGACGGGCCGAAAGGGTCTCTCCATGCAGCGTTACAAGGGCCTCGGCGAGATGAATGCCGAGCAGCTCTGGGAAACGACGCTCGATCCGAACGTCCGCTCGCTGCTGCAGGTCAGGGTCAACGATGCGACCGATGCCGACGGCCTCTTCTCGCGCCTGATGGGCGACGAAGTCGAACCGCGCCGCGAGTTCATTCAGGAAAACGCGCTGAGCGTTGCCAACCTCGACATCTGACGTTGAAGCTTTACAAAAAAGCGGCGGTTCTCGGGCCGCCGTTTTTTGTTTGTCCAGTTCGAAAGTGTTTCACGTGAATCTTTCCTGTGGATAGGGATTCACGTGAAACAATTTTCGAGGCATCGCCGGCGCTCAGGGCTCTCCGGTGAATTTTCCCTCGAAGGCGATCTCCGAAACCGGCTTGCGCTTGCTTGGAAACTCCCGTTCGGCAAGATCGTCGGGAAGCGTGCTCCGGTCCGCGATGCGGCCGATCGCAGCCGCTGCCTCGGCCCGGTAACCTTCCGGAATGCCAAGCACTTCGACAGCCTTTTCCTTGTCGAAACCCTCCATACCGTGCGCGTGATAACCGAGTTTCATCGCCTGGCAGATCACCGAGAACCAGGCAGCACCCGTATCGTAGGAATGGGTGTAGGCAAGCCGGCGCTCGCCATTGCTCGCGATGCGATAGGTCTTCGACACGACGATCATCAGCGCTGCCGCGTTCTGCGCCCAGCGCTGGTTACCCGGCGAAAGAATGTCGACGAGCACCGGAAAAGAAGGCGTACCGCGGATCGCATAGATGAAACGCCAGGGCTGGTTGTTGCCGGAGGAGGGCGCCCAATGGGCAGCATCGAGGATCGTCAGCATGGTCGCCTGATCGATCGTTTCCTCGGTAAACGCCCGCGGCGACCAGCGGTCGAGGAAGAAGGTGTCGATCGGAAACTCCGAGTCGCGGGTGTTGCTGCTGGTCATGAGCATTCTCCGAAATTGCAGGCCGGGAGTAGATTTAACATTAACAATAGGCCCGTCGACCTGCTTGGCAACAGACTTCTGGTTGGCTGAAAACGGGCGTGACAAGCCGGGACGCATGTTCCATAAACCTCCTCGCTTAAATGGAGGATCATGTTTTGAAACTGATGCGCATTGGTGAGCCGGGCCATGAAACGCCGGCACTTTTTGACAACAAGGGCAAGATCCGCGATCTGTCCGGCCATGTCGCCGATATTGCCGGGCCTGCCATTTCCCCGGAAGGCCTTGCCAAGATCGCCGCTCTCGATCCGGAAAGCCTGCCCGAATTGCAGCCGACCCGCATCGGCGCCTGCGTCGCTGGCACCGGAAAGTTCATCTGCATCGGCCTCAACTATTCCGACCATGCGGCCGAAACCGGCGCGACCGTACCGCCGGAGCCGATCATCTTCATGAAGGCGACTTCCGCCATCGTCGGCCCGAACGACGACGTGGTCATCCCGCGGGGTTCCCAGAAGACCGACTGGGAAGTCGAGCTCGGGGTCGTCATCGGCAAGACCGCAAAATATGTCTCGGAAGCCGATGCGATGAATTATGTCGCCGGCTACTGCCTGACCAACGACGTCTCCGAACGCGCCTTCCAGAGCGAACGCTCCGGCCAGTGGACCAAGGGCAAGTCCTGCGACACCTTCGGCCCGATCGGCCCCTGGCTCGTCACCAAGGATGAAATCGCCGATCCGCAGAACCTCGGTATGTGGCTCACGGTCAATGGTAAGAAGATGCAGAACGGCTCCACCAAGACGATGGTCTACGGCGTCCGTTATCTCGTCTCTTACCTCAGCCAATTCATGTCGCTGCATCCGGGCGACATCATCTCCACCGGCACGCCTCCGGGCGTCGGCCTCGGCATGAAGCCGCAGCGTTTCCTGAAGCCCGGCGAAGTCGTCGAGCTCGGCATCGATGGCCTCGGCACCCAGCGTCAGACCTTCGTCGCCGACGTCTAAATGATCGGAGGACTCATGCCCGCCGGCGGGGATGAGTCCTTAACCAGGCTTGGAAGGTGGAACTTTAAGGCTTACATGTCATTCTCAAGACAGCAGAATGATCTGCGGTTCCGCCTTCCTCTTGGCCAATTCAGCCGGTATCCCCCATAATGTTGCACCGCAATAGAAAAGTGCTAGCCTATCCCCACGCTGCTCCTGAACCGATCGGTTCGATGCCCCTGTCGAATGCGCTGTCGGAAATCACGAAAGGTAGCACCTCGATGTTCTATCAGTTCTACGAGATGAACCACGCCGCGATGGCTCCTGTCCGCGCTGCCGCGGATGCCATGCACTTCTTCTATTCCAACCCGCTCAATCCGTTTTCCCATACGACGATGGGCCGGACGCTGTCCGCCGGCCTTGAAGTCTTCGAGCGCGTGACGCGCCGATACGGTAAGCCGGCCTTCGATCTCCCGTTCACGATCGCCGACGGCGAAACCGTCGCGGTGACGGAAGAGATCGTCTGGAACAAACCGTTCTGCAATCTCCTGCATTTCCGCCGTGACTTGCCGGCCGGCCGTGCCCCGGACCAGAAGATCCTGATCGTCGCGCCGATGTCCGGCCATTATGCGACCCTGCTGCGCGGCACCGTGGAAGCGCTGCTGCCAAGCGCCGATGTCTACATCACGGACTGGATCGACGCCCGCATGGTGCCGATCACCGATGGCCGCTTCGATCTTGACGACTATATCGACTACATCATCGAGATGCTGCACGCGATCGGCCCTGGCGCCCATGTCATCGGCGTCTGCCAGCCTTCGGTCCCGGTGCTTGCTGCCGTGGCTGTGATGGAATCGCAGCGCGACCAGATGGTTCCGGCCTCGATGATCCTGATGGGGGGCCCGATCGACACCCGCATCAACCCGACCGCCGTCAACAAGCTCGCGGAAAAACATCCGATCGAATGGTTCCGCGACAACGTCATCATGAACGTGCCGTGGCCGCATTCCGGTTTCATGCGCCGCGTCTATCCAGGCTTCCTGCAATTGTCCGGCTTCATGTCGATGAACCTTGACCGGCACGTGACCGCCCACAAGGAATTCTTCCAGCACCTCGTCAAGAACGACGGCGAGTCCGCCGAGAAGCACCGCGAGTTCTACGACGAATATCTGGCGGTCATGGACCTCACCGAGGAGTTTTACCTCCAGACGGTCGACACGGTCTTCATCAAGCATTCGCTGCCGAAGGGCGAGATGATGCACCGGAATGTACCGGTCGATACCAAGCTCATCCATCAGGTGGCGCTTCTGACCGTCGAGGGCGAGAACGACGATATTTCCGGTCTCGGCCAGACCAATGCGGCGCAGACCATCTGCCCGAACATTCCCGATGAGATGCGCATGCACTACATGCAGCCGGATGTCGGCCACTACGGTGTGTTCAACGGCTCGCGTTTCCGCCGCGAGATCGCGCCTCGCATCGTTGCCTTCACCCAGAAACATGCCAGGTCCGCACCGAAGAAGACTCCGGTCAAGCGCGTGATAAAGGGCGGCAAGGCCGGCTAAGCCGGCGGGGTTCTTCGAATTCCGGTTTATATTTCAGCATCTTCTTGAATTTAATGATCCGTCTTCTTGAAGGCGGATCATGGGCTCACCAAATCGGAATGAGACGGGCTGGCATGTGGCCACCCGCTGAAACATCAGGGTGTGACCAATGAACCAGTCAGCATTGATTCGTCCGGATTGGACGCCGGCCACCATCGCTCTCATGGTGCTCGGTTTCGTCGTTTTCTGGCCTCTCGGCCTTGCCATGCTCGCCTATATTCTCTTCGGGGACAGGCTCCGCGGCTTCAAGCGCGATGCCAACGACCGCGCCGATCGCATGTTCGCCGGCTGCCGCCGGGCGAAGTCCCGTTACAACACGCATTTCACCACTGGCAACATCGCCTTCGACGATTGGCGCAAGACCGAGATCGACCGGATCGAGGAAGAACGCCGCAAGCTGGATGAAATGCGCGAAGAATTCGACAACTATGTCCGCGAGCTTCGCCGCGCCAAGGACCAGGAAGAGTTCGATCGCTTCATGCGCGAGCGGCAGAACCGTTCTTCCGGCCAGAACCCGGTTGTCGATCTCTGATCCTCCCAAGGATTCACGTGAAACGCGATGGAAAGCCGGCGTCTGTGAGGCGCCGGCTTTTTTATGTAAGGGAATCGGCTAGAAAGGGTCCATGTTCGCGCTTCTGAAAAAGCCAGTCCGCTCCAAACCGAAACCGCTCGAAACGGTTAAGCGGACGCTTGATGTCGGCGATCGGGCGATGCCGCTGACGATCAGGGAAAACCGCCGTGCCACCCGCATCACGCTCAGGATCGAACCCGGGGGCCGCGCGCTCAATCTCACCGTGCCGGCGGGCCTGCTGAAGCGCGAGATCGACGATTTCCTCGACCGCCATCAGGGCTGGCTGCTGACCAAGCTGGCGAAATTCTCCGCGGACAATGCGATTCGCCCCGGCGGCCGTATCGCCTTTCGCGGCGTGCCTCACCGGATCGAACATACCGGCACGCTTCGCGGCCTTACCGAGGCGGTGCTGATCGACGGCGAACCGGTGCTGAGGGTGAGCGGCCTTGAGGATCATATGGGCCGCCGGCTCTCCGCCTTTTTCAAGAAGGAAGCGCGCAAGGATCTCGAAGTGCTGGTCGCCCGCCACGCCGCCGCCATCCGCAAGCCGATCAAGTCGGTCTCCATGAAGGATACCCGCAGCCGCTGGGGATCCTGCTCCTGGGATGGAAATCTCAGCTTTTCCTGGCGCATCGTCATGGCTCCGCCTCTGATCATCGACTATCTCGCCGCCCATGAAGTGGCGCACCTGAAGGAGATGAACCACGGTCCGAAATTCTGGGCCCTGTGCAGGGAGCTCTGCCCGCGCATGGAAGAAGCGCGCAAATGGCTGAAACAGCACGGCTCGCAGCTGCACGCGATCGACTTCGAGTAGGAGACCGCCTGTGGATCCTCGGTCAAGCCCTAGGATGACCAGCTTGGATGTTATCGCCCGTTGGCGATCACCAGCCGTCCGCTCCTTAGCCATCCGCCGCCTTCTCCGTCGTCATCCTCGGGCTTGACCCGAGGATCCATGCCCCAAACGCCGCACTCTCGGCTATGATTTGCCTCGACTCCGGCGGAATTTCATGCCACTCCGCACCTCATGAAACCTGATATCAAGATCTGCGGGTTGAAGACCCCCGAGGCTGTCGATCGCGCCGTGGCGCGGGGTGCCTCGCATATCGGCTTCATCTTTTTTGCCAAGAGCCCGCGTTATGTGGAACCGGACCTTGCTGGAGACCTTGCCGATCGAGTCCGCGGACGGGTGAAGCTCGTCGCGGTGACGGTCGATGCCGATGACGAGGAACTGGACGACATCGTATCCATGGTGCGGCCCGACATCCTGCAGCTGCATGGCAACGAGAGCCCGGAACGGGTTCTGCAGGTAAAAGCGCTCTTCGGCCTGCCGGTCATGAAGGCATTTTCTGTGAAGGAAGCCGGCGATCTTGACCGGGTCGATGCGTATATCGGCGTCGCTGACCGTTTTCTCTTCGATGCCAAGGCTCCCGCCGGATCTGAATTGCCGGGCGGCAACGGCATTTCCTTTGACTGGAGCCTGATGGCTTCCCTTGACGAGGGCGTGGATTACATGCTTTCGGGAGGATTGAACAAGGATAATGCCACCATCGCCCTCAAATCGACGCGGGCGACCGGTATCGATCTATCGTCCGGCGTCGAAAGTGCGCCGGGTATCAAGGACCTTGGAATGATCGATGCGTTTTTCGATGCCGTTGCAGATGCGGATCGGAAAAGCGCGTGAGGGAGTAGACAGTGAACGAGACGCCAAAACCCAATTCGTTCCGTTCCGGCCCCGATGAGGATGGCCGTTTCGGTATTTTCGGCGGGCGCTTCGTCGCCGAAACGCTGATGCCGCTGATCCTGGATCTCCAGGGGGAATGGGAAAAGGCGAAGAACGATCCGGCCTTCCAGAAGGAACTGGCTGATCTTGGCGCCCATTATATCGGCCGCCCGAGCCCGCTCTATTTCGCCGAGCGCCTGACGGAACATCTCGGCGGTGCCAAGATCTATTTCAAGCGCGAAGAGCTGAACCATACCGGTTCGCACAAGATCAACAACTGCATCGGTCAGATCCTGCTTGCCAAGCGCATGGGCAAGACCCGTATCATCGCCGAAACCGGTGCCGGCCAGCATGGCGTTGCCTCCGCGACCGTTGCCGCCCGTTTCGGCTTCCCCTGCGTCGTCTACATGGGCGCCACCGACGTTCAGCGGCAGGCGCCGAACGTCTTCCGCATGAAGCTCCTCGGTGCTGAAGTCCGTCCGGTCACCGCCGGTCACGGCACGCTGAAGGACGCCATGAACGAGGCGCTGCGCGACTGGGTCACCAATGTCGACGACACCTATTACCTGATCGGCACCGCCGCCGGCCCGCATCCCTATCCGGAAATGGTCCGCGACTTCCAATCGGTCATCGGCACCGAAGCCCGCGCCCAGCTGCTGGAAGCCGAAGGCAGGCTGCCTGACGTGGTCATTGCCGCCGTTGGCGGAGGGTCGAACGCGATCGGCATCTTCCATCCTTTCCTCGATGACGACAGCGTCCGGATCGTCGGCGTCGAAGCCGGTGGCCGTGGCCTCCAGGGCGTCGAACACTGCGCCTCGATCACCGCCGGAACGCCTGGCGTCCTGCATGGCAACCGCACCTATCTGCTGCAGGACGGCGACGGCCAGATCCTCGAAGGCCATTCGATTTCGGCCGGCCTCGACTATCCCGGCATCGGTCCGGAGCACAGCTGGCTGCATTCCATCGGCCGTGCGGAATACGTGCCGATCATGGACGACGAAGCGCTCGACGCTTTCCAGATGCTGACCCGTCTCGAAGGCATCATCCCGGCGCTGGAGCCGAGCCATGCGCTCGCCGAAGTGATCAAGCGCGCCCCGAAGATGGGCAAGGACGAAATCATCCTGATGAATCTGTCGGGCCGTGGAGACAAGGACATCTTCACCGTCGGCAAGATTCTCGGCATGGAGCTTTGATATGACCGCTCGTATGGACAAACGTTTCGCGGCCCTGAAGGCCGAGGGTCGCCCAGCGCTAATCACCTACATCATGGGCGGCGATCCGGATTTCGAGACCTCGCTCGGCATCATGAAGGCACTGCCCGATGCCGGGGCCGATCTGATCGAGCTCGGCATGCCGTTTTCCGATCCGATGGCCGATGGCCCGGCGGTCCAGATGGCCGGTCAGCGCGCCCTGAAGGACGGTCAGACGCTCGCAAAGACGCTCGAGCTCGCACGCAGGTTCCGCGAAGACGATACTGAAACGCCGATCGTCATGATGGGTTACTACAACCCGATCTATGTCTATGGCGTCGAAAAATTCCTCGATGACGTGATCGCCTCCGGCATCGACGGCCTGATCGTCGTCGATCTTCCGCCGGAAATGGATGACGAGCTCTGCATCCCGGCACTGGCCAAGGGTGTCAACTTCATCCGCCTCGCCACCCCGACCACCGACGACAAGCGTCTCCCGGCCGTTCTCAAGAACACGTCAGGTTTCGTCTATTACGTCTCGATGAACGGCATCACCGGCTCGGCCCTTCCGGATCCGTCGCTGATCGGCGGAGCCGTCAAGCGCATCAAGGGCCACACGGCTCTGCCGGTCTGCGTCGGTTTCGGCGTCAAGACCGCGGATCACGCCAAGGCAATCGGCGCTGCTGCGGATGGCGTCGTCGTCGGTTCGGCAATCGTCAGCCAGATCGCCGGCAGCCTCACCAAGGATGGCAAGGCCGGTCCGGATACCGTTGCTGCGGTCGCAACCCTGGTTCGGGGCCTTGCAACCGGCGTGCGCGCTGCCCGCCTTGTTGCCGCCGAATAGTTTCCCACATTAGGCTTGAGTTAATCGGGAGTACGCCAAGTGAACTGGATCACCAATTACGTCCGGCCGCGCATCAACTCCATGCTCGGTCGTCCCAACCGGGACGTTCCGGAAAATCTCTGGATCAAGTGCCCGGAAACCGGGGAAATGGTCTTTCATAAGGACCTGGAAGAAAACAAGTGGGTCATCCCCGCTTCCGGCTTCCACATGAAGATGCCCGCCAAGGCTCGCCTTGTCGATCTTTTCGACGGCGGTGTCTTCGAAGCGTTCCCGCAGCCGAAGGTCGCCCAGGATCCCCTGAAATTCCGCGATTCGAAACGGTATGCCGACCGCCTGAAGGACAGCCGCATCAAGACCGAGCAGGAAGACACGATTCTTGCCGGTCTCGGCGAGGTCCAGGGCCTGAAGCTGGTCGCTGTCGTGCATGAATTCAACTTCATCGGCGGTTCGCTCGGCATGGCGGCTGGCGAGGCGATCGTCCGGGCCTGCGAACGAGCTCTCACCGAAAAATGCCCGCTGGTGATCTTCCCGGCTTCCGGTGGCGCCCGCATGCAGGAAGGCATCCTGTCGCTGATGCAGCTTCCGCGCACCACGGTTGCGGTCGACATGCTGAAGGAAGCGGGGCTGCCTTATATCGTCGTGCTCACCAACCCGACGACCGGCGGCGTTACGGCCTCCTACGCCATGCTGGGCGACGTCCATATCGCCGAACCGGGCGCCGAAATCGGCTTTGCCGGCAAGCGGGTGATCGAGCAGACGCTGCGCGAAAAGCTGCCCGAAGGTTTCCAGACCTCGGAATATCTGCTCGAGCACGGCATGGTCGACATGGTGGTGAAGCGCCACGACATTCCGTCGACGCTGGCCAAAATCCTGAAGATGCTGACAAAGCAGCCTGTCCAGGAAGCGCTTCCGGCCCCCATCGCGCTCAGCGCCTGACCGAAAGAGAGAATCGAGAGCCGGAGCGGCGGGATGACCACCATGAACGAGCCCGTTGTGAGCGAAGCGGAACGGGAAATCGATAGGCTGATGACCCTTCATCCGAAGGGTTTCGATCTTTCGCTCGACAGGATCACCCGCCTGCTCGAACTCCTCGGCAATCCGCACAGGAAACTGCCGCGCGTCATCCATGTGGCCGGCACCAACGGCAAGGGGTCCGTCACCGCCTTCTGCCGTGCCCTGCTCGAGGCAGGCGGTTACGCCACGCATGTCCACACGTCTCCGCATCTTGTCCACTGGCATGAACGCTATCGAATCGGCGTCAAAGGCGGCCGCAGCCAGATCGTCGGCGACGAGATGCTGGCGGATGCCCTGCGGCGCATCGCGGCGGCCAATAATGGCCAGATGATCACCGTCTTCGAGATCCTGACCGCAGCGACCTTCCTTCTGTTCTCCGAACAACCCGGCGATGCGGTGATCCTCGAAGTCGGCCTCGGCGGCCGTTTCGATGCCACCAACGTCATTTCCGATCCGGCGGTTTCGGTCATCATGCCGATCTCGCTCGACCATCAGGCCTATCTCGGCGATCGGGTCGAGCTGATTGCCGCCGAAAAGGCGGGGATCATGAAGCGCGGCCGCCCGGTGGTCATCGGCCAGCAGGAATTTGAGGCGGCCCGCGACGTGCTGGTTTCGACTGCCGAACGGCTCGGCTGTCCGACCGCCGTCTATGGCCAGGAGTTTTCGGCCCACGAGGAATTTGGCCGGCTGATTTATCAAGACGAGTACGGCCTTGCCGACCTGCCTTTGCCGCGCCTGCCGGGGCGTCACCAATACGCCAACGCCGCTGCCGCCATCCGCGCCGTCAAGGCAGCTGGCTTCACCGTCACCGAAGCGATGATGGAAAAGGCGATGGCGACGGTCGAATGGCCCGCCCGCCTCCAGAAGTTGACCGAAGGTAAACTGCTGCAATATGCGCCCGAGGGTTCTGAAATCTGGCTGGATGGCGGGCACAACCCCGGCGCCGGCGAGGTGATCGCCGAGGCAATGGCATCCTTCGAGGAACGCCAGGCCCGGCCGCTTTACATCATTGCCGGCATGATCAATACCAAGGACCCGATCGGCTATTTCCGCGCCTTTGCCGACATCGCCGAACACGTCTTCACCGTGCGCATCCGCGGCAGCGAATCGGGGCTCGACCCGGTGGTTCTCGCCCATGCCGCATTCGACGCGGGCTTGGTGGCCGAACCCGCCGGCTCCACGGCTGAGGCGCTGCAGGAAATCGCCCGCCGCCAGGTGCCGGGGGGGCGGCCGCCGCGCATCTTGATCGGCGGCTCGCTTTATTTCGCCGGCAACGTACTTGCCGACAACGGCACCCCGCCGACCTGACAAAAGGGCGCCGCTACACCAAAAGAAAAAGCCCGGCTGCAGGGATCAGCCGGGCTTTTTTTACGCGGGCATGCGACTGGAAGTTAGGCGGCGCTGGAAATCCAGGCCGAAAGGGCGGTCTTCGGAGCGGCGCCGACCTTGATGTCGGCGACTTCGCCACCCTTGAACATGGCAAGCGTCGGGATCGAGCGTACGCCGAACTGGGCAGCAAGCTCGGGATTTTCGTCGATATTCAGCTTGACGACCTTCACCTTGCCGGCGAGCTCGTTCGAAATTTCTTCGAGGCTCGGGCCAATCATTTTGCAAGGGCCGCACCATTCAGCCCAGAAATCCACGATCACCGGCTCGGCGGCGTCAAGGACTTCGGCCTGGAAGTTGCTGTTATCGACTTTTACGGTAGCCATAGGGCTCTCCTTCACGATTCTCTGTTGGTGTAAATGTGAGCTTCCCGCTCAAAGTTTTCAATGGCCGCTATCTCACTTTGTTTTGAGTTCCGCAAGCGAGCGTGACAGCAGTTCCGCCGGCAGCGTAACCACTTGCGCCGACTCGGTATAGACCAGCACGCAGTCGAAATTCTTTGCCGGATAAAGCGGCCGCAGGATTTCGCGATAGATGGCGAGCTGGGTGCGATGCGAGAGCGGTATTGCGTCGAGGTTCTTCGGCGGCACGCGATTGGTCTTGTAGTCGAGGATGATCACCCGATCCTCGGTCACCACCAGTCGGTCGATGCGGCCGGAAATCGCATAGTCGCGGCCTTCCAGCGCCAGCGTGCCCATGATCGAGACTTCCGATTGGCTGCGCTCGGAAAACACCGGCCCGAGTTCGGCGTGCGACAGCACCGACATGACGCTGGCGACGAGCTTTTCGCGCTCCGCTGCCGACCAGAAACGGGCCGCACGGTCCGCATAACGACGGGCGGCGGAGGCACGTTCAGGCTCTGGAAAATCCGTCAGCATCTGCAGCATGCGGTGGACCAGCTTGCCCTTCTGCAGCGCCAGTCCCGCGCTGTCCTTCTGATTGGCAAACAGCGGCGAAGCGACGATCAGGTCGTCCGCGTCGTCATCGATCATCGTGCCGGCGCCGGAAGGGCTGAGCGGCCGCGGCAGGATTTTTTGTGCAGGCAGGGGACGGGAAAGCGCTGGCGGAAGCGGCCTTCTGTCCGCTTCCGCCGCCTCCTTGTGCGCCGCCTTCGGCGCCTGTCCGGGAGCGGCCGGAAGCCGCCATTTGAAACCGCCCCATTCGCCATCCGAGCCGCGAAACTCCGCCGGGCTGCAATGGTGTTCGTCGGCGGCGAGCGCCTTCGAGATCATCGACTGCCAGGTATCGGGATTGTCGATCTTGCCGCGATAACCGCAGACGATCAGCCGGTCGGCCGCCCGTGTCATCCCCACATAGAGCAGCCGGCGATATTCTTCCTCGGTCGAAGTCCTGATCCGATCGTCGTCGGCTGATGTCATCGCATTGGTCAGCATCTTGCCGGGCACCCAGGCGGGTACATTCTCGCCGGCGATCCGAAGCAGCCGGAATTTCGGCACATGCGAGGAAATGAAGGCCTTCGAGCCGCTGTCGACGAGGAACACCACCGGCGCCTCCAGGCCTTTGGAAGCGTGCACGGTCATGATCCGCACCTCGTTGCGGCCGCCGTCCTGTTCGCGCTTCACCTCCGGCGATTCGATTTCCAGCGTCGAGATGAAGGCCTGCAGGCCTGGCAATCCATTTGTCTCGTGGTCGAGCGCGAAGGTCAGGAATTCGTCGAGAATATCGCCTGCCTCGGTACCGAGCCGGCCAAGGAATTTCCGCCGTCCGCCTTGCGCGCCGAGAATCCGGGCAAACAGGTCATGCGGGCTGAGCTGCCGCGAGAGGCCGAGAAGATGCTGAAGCCGGTCGGCCGCATCGCGGAACCGGAGCGGCTGCTCCTCGCTCAAACGGTTGAGCTGAGCCCAGGCGCTTGTGTTCTCCGCCCGCCGCGCCGCGACTTCGAAGACATCCTCTTCCGAGAGATTGAAGAGCGGGCTTTTGAGCAGCGCCGACAGCGAAAGATCGTCCTGCGGCAAAAGCAGAAAGCGGCCAAGCGCCAGGAGATCCTGCACCGCGATATGGCTCGTCAGCCGCAGCCGGTCGGCACCGGCGACCGGAATATTGTCGCGGCGTTTCAGTGCCCGGGTCAGCGCATTGACGAAAGCGTCGCGCTTTCGGACCAGAACGAGGATGTCACCGGCCTCGATCGGCCGTTCGACGCCCTTTTCGATGATCGTTTCCTTGCCGATCATCTCCTCGATCCGGTTGGCGATCCGGCCCGCGAGAATGGCGGAGGGCGCCTTGTCGGGCGTCGAATCGAATGGTGCGGTCCAGTCTTCCTCCTGCTCGGCGACTTCCGGCACCACGACGTACCAGAGATCGACGGCACCCGGGTGGCCGATCCGGTTGGAACGGTGCTGCACCGGTTCGCCCAGTGCGCTGAGACCTCGAAAGTTCTCCTCCAGAGAAAACACCTGGTCGACGGCTGCGAGCACATCGGCCGTTGAGCGGAAGGAGAGCGGCAGCCGCACCGAGTGGAAGGCCTGGTCGCTGGCCCGCACCCGTTTTTCCGTCTCGCTGCGCTCTTCCGCAAACCGTTCCGGCCGGGCGCCCTGGAAGGAATAGATCGACTGTTTTTCGTCGCCGACAGCAAAGATGGTGCGGCGGGTCTCGCGGGCGCTGGCGCCGGAATAGAAATCCTCCGCGAGCGACTTGATCACCGTCCACTGGATGGGGCTGGTGTCCTGCGCCTCGTCGACGAGAATGTGGTCTATGCCCTGGTCGAGCTTGTAGTGCACCCACGCGCCGACGCCGTCGCGGGTGAGAAGATCGGCGGTGCGGGCGATCAGGTCCTCGAAGTCGAGTAGGCTGCGTTGTTTTTTCAGGTCCTCGTAATCGTCGTTGAGGCGTTGCGCCAGCGTCAGCGCCGCCTTGGTGGCGAGGAACATCCGGATCAGCCGCAGCCGGTCGCGACAAGCGACGACATGGGCACGAGCGGCCGCCACGGCGTCGGTCAGTTCCGGTGCCGTCGTTGTCATCGCCTTGGCGACCAGCGAACTGTCGGCTTTCGGCTTGCCTTCGCGGGTAAGGAAAATCTGGTCGAGATGCTGGGCCCGCTTCAGGACATCCGGCTCCTTGGCGACCAGCCGGAGGCCGTAAGCGACTTCCGTGACCTTCTGCCCGCCCTTCTGGTCGGCGAGTGCCAGATAAAGATCGAGCGTCAGGCCGGAGAGCCCGGGCAGGGGCCAGTAGGCTGCTGCTATACTGTCTTCCGTGTCGGCTGGCCCCAACCCTAGCGCGCGCTTCAGTTCGACGCCGATGCCGCCGTGACGTTCGGCATGGGCAATGAAACGGCGGATCGCGGTGCGGTTGGCGATGATATCGCCGAGTAGCGTTTCGAGCCCGAATTCGTCGCCGAGATCCAGCACATGCGCAAAGGCTTCTGCGAGCACCGGGTCTTCTTCCGCAGAGGTCGCCGTCAGCAGCGAACGCCGCGCATCGGCAAGCAGGGCGGAGGCGGCGCGGTCGTCGAGCACCGAAAAATGCCCGGCGACATTGGCTTCGAGCGGAAATTGGTGCAGCAGCGCTTCGCAGAAGGCGTGGATGGTTTGGATCTTCAGCCCGCCCGGCGTTTCCAGAGCCTTCGCGAACAGCCGCCGCGCCTCCGCGAGCTTAAAAACATCCGGCTCAGCGCCTTCGATGCCAGCGATCCGCTTGCGCAGCTCGTCGTCCGAAAGCACCGTCCATTCCGAAAGCCGCTGGAAGACACGGTTCGACATTTCCGATGCGGCCGCCTTGGTATAGGTGAGGCAGAGGATCGATGAAGGCCGACAACCGGCGAGCAGCAGGCGGATGACCCGCTGGGTCAGCACATGCGTCTTGCCGGAGCCGGCATTGGCGGAAACCCAGGCGGAACTTATGGGATCGGAGGCGAGCGATTGCTGCACCGTCGTCCAGTCGATCCACCTGATCGGGTCGTCGCCCTCCGGAGCCAGATCACTCATCGACTTCCGCCTCCTCGTCGTCGGCCGTCGACCATTCGGCAACACGGGCGAGGTGGTCGTATTCGCCGCCGAAATCATTCTGCGCCATCGGGACGAGCCGTGATGCAAAGCCGGCTTCTCCATTGCGGAGCGTGATCACGAACCGGGCCAGCTGCTCGAGGGATTCGTCCGCCAGATCGATCGCGGATTTAGGCTGCCGCTTGGCCGTCGCGTTCGAACCCTCGTTGTTGACCTTATCTTCCCGGAACCGGTCGCCGGGACGCAGCCGGACATAGAGCAGCTGGTCGGGCGTCAAGGGACCGGCATCCTTGAAAGCTCCGGCCCGAAGCGCCGCCGCCTCAAGCCCGAGCTGCGGATCGAGCAGTGCCCGCGCCTGGGAAACGGATGGGCTGAGGCCCGTCTTGTAGTCGACGATGTCCGCAAGGCCCGAACCTTTGATGTCGATCCGGTCGGCGATCCCGGTGACGCGGATGCCGGCGGGCGCCAGATCCCAGCCGGCACCGACTTCCGTCATCGTCCTGTGGATATCCGGCGCCCGCTCGACTTCCCAGTCCAGGAAGGCGCGGGCGACTTCGACAAAACGGGGCCGCCAGACGCGGTCGATATGGGTTGGCAGCTGTTCGACATCGAAAAGTTCCTGAGTGATGCGGCGCATCGCCTCTTTGGCCGCAGGCGTGCCGGGCTTATGGCCCTCACGCGTGTAGCGGTCGATGATCGCGTGGTAGAGCGTGCCGCGTTCGGAAGCGCCGGGATCGCGGTTGAACGGGGCGAGCGGATCGAGCTTCAGGATCCGGCGGGCATAGATCGAATAAGGGTCGCGGCGCAGTCGCCCGACCTCGCTGAAGGAATACTTTACCGGCTGTAGGTTTGCCGGCGGTTTCGGGGCCGGGCGCTTGGCAACCGGCTGGTTTTCGCCGGCGTCGATCATGGAGGCCCAATCGCGGTATTGGTGTCCGCGCGCCTTGAGATCTTCGGCGAATTGTCTTCCACCCAAGGCCAGCAGCCGCTGCAGCCAGCGTGAGGCGACGGTCGGCGTCGATCCCTGCCGCGTCGAGCGCGACAGGATCAGATGCCGGGTGCCGCAGGCCATTTCGAAATCGTGGGCGAGCTGGCCGATCCGCCGTTCCGGCGGCTCCAGGCCCATATCGGTCTTCATGGTGCGGGACAGGAAGGGGTTGTTGACCGTCTGGCCGGGCCAGGACCCTTCGTTGAGCCCGCCGAGGATCATCGTATCGACGCTCTGCAGCCGGGCTTCCAGCGTGCCGAAGATGAAAATGCGCGGATGGCTGAGCGAACGGGGCTTTACTGCCTCGCCTGTTGTCAGCGCCATGACGATATCGATCCATTGCGGACCGTCCGCCTCCATCTGCCCGTCGGTGTCGATGACTTCGGAGAGCAACCCCGCCAGCCGCTCGCCAGCTTCGCCGGACCAGAGCGCCGCGAGGTTTTTCCCTTCATCCACGCAGATTGCTTCCAGCGCGCGGCCCGTGCGTTCGGCCCAGTCGGAGAGCGTCAGCTTGGCGGTGAGGCCGCGCCCGTCCGGCCGGCGGCGGATGAGGGCCGAGGCGAGCGGCTCGACCGCCTTCGCCAGCCGCCGGGCGAGGTCGCGGGCCTTGTCGATGGCGTCGGCAGGCAGCGACAGCCGCCAGTGAGGCGTATGCCGGTCTTTAAGCTGGGCAGCAAGCTGGGTTTCGAGCAGCGGCTCCAGCGCCGAAATGTCCATGTCGCCCAGACCGCCGCGCAGTGCCAGGATTTCGAGCGCTTCGACGGAAGACCGCAGATCGGCAGTGGGCAGGCCGAGCCGCATCAGCGGGTGTTTGATCAGCGCCACGATCGCCACCGGGTCGCCCGGCCGAAGCGTCGCTTCGAGGAGAAGCTGGGTCAGCGTGCCTTGCGGCGTGCCGGAAAGTGGCGAACCGGCGGAATCGTCGGCGAGCAGGCCGAAACGGGAAAGTTCGGCGGTGACCCGGCGGGCCAGCGCACGATCGGGAGTGATCAGCGCCGCCTGGCTCTCGCCGCCATTTTTGCCCGGCTGTTCGAGCGCCAGCCGGAGCGCGATGGCGATCGCCACGGCCTCCTCGCGTTCGTTCGAGGCTTCGATCAGCGAGACGTCAGCAAAGGCCTGGGCCAGGAGGGAGGAGTCGGCGTTGTCCCGCCAGGTGCTCCACCGGTCGGTCGCCTTGGCGGGCACCAGCGCCTGGGAGAGGGCTTCGGCGCGGAAGGCGAGATCGCCCGGAACTTCGCCGAGCACCGCCACGTCTTCCCGCGTCACGCCGAGCTTTTTGAGCAGCCGCGACAGGCCGAATTGCGAATGGCTGCGGCTGGCGGGTTCCGGTTTGCCGTCAAAGGCCTCTTCGCCGATCATCGCCCATTGATCCGCCGGCATCGAGAGGTCGAGCCCCGGCAGAACGACGGTGCCGTTCGGAAGGTTGGAGATCGCGGCGATCAGGTCGGCAGCGGCCGGCACGGAGCCGGTCGAACCCGCGACGATCACCGGTCCCTTGTGATCCCTGGACGCAATTCGCCTTGCCTCGCCGCGCAGGATCGCCGCCTGGTGTTTCGCCGGTGAAGAACGCCGCAGTTCTTCAAGACGAAGCGGCCAGAAGGCGCTGGCGATCGACAGAAACTCCGCGGTCAGCCGCCACCAGAGCGCATGTTCGCCGGTGTCGAGTTTTTTGAGATCCGCCCAATCGCGCTCCTCGGTCTCGACCGCGTCGATGAGCTCCGCAAGCGCCCGGGCGAGCCAGATGGCATCGGCGGGGCTAGCCGGTGCGACGAGCGGTGATTCCGAATGCACGTCGAGCACGATTTTCGGAAGCTGGTTGCGCCAGGCAAGGATCAGCCGGCCGAGTTCGAGCAGGCGCGCGGTGCCGCCGATCGGCAGCGCCAGGTCCATCTCCTCAGGGGCTACGAGGTCGAAATAGCCGCTGTCGTCGTCGGTTTCACCAAGCGGCCGGATGACCGGTAGGATCGCCGATCGGCCGCCGAGCAGATCGACGAATTCGGAGCGCAGCACGCGGGCAGACCGTCGCGTCGGTACGTAGATGGTCACGTCGGCGAGCGAAAGCGGATCGGCCGGATCGTAGCGGAAGGTCTCGTTGAGACGGCCGTCGCAGAGTGCCGCTGCCACGGTCTTGAGGAACGGCGCTCCGGCGGCGATCGAAAAGACCCGCTTCTTGCCGGATAGCGTGGTCATGCCTCCACCGGATAGCGCGCGATTACCGCTTCGGCTTCCGGCAGCGCTTCCGGCGTGCCGACGGTGATCCAGTGGCCATCGAGCATGGTTCCATAGAGCCGGCCGCGGGCGATAGCCTTGTCGAAATAGATATTGATATTGAAGGCATCGGACGGCGCGTCATCCAGAAAGGACGGGCTCATCGCGAAGGCGCCGGCATAAACGACCGGATTGGTCGGATCGTCCCGGTAACGCCTCAATTGGCCATCCGCATCCATGCCGAAATCGTTGATACCGTTGTGCCCGGTCGTGTTGTTGATATCGACGCAGAGCATCGCGATGTCCATGCGCTCGGGGTCGAAGAAATTTGCCAGTTGCTGCAGGTTGGTCGGTTTGTCGGGTGTCTCGCCGATCCAGAAGAGGTCGGCATTCATGATGAAAACCGTGCCGCGATCGAGGAGCTTCAGCCCCTTTACGATACCGCCGCCATTGTTCATCAGCGCGTCGCGCTCGTCGGAGATCAGGATTTCGAGGCCCTTGTAAGCTTCAAGATGCCCTGCCATCTGGTCGGCGAAGTGGTGCACATTGACCACCGCACGCTCGACGCCAGCTTCCTTTAGCGAATCCAGCACGTAATCGATCATCGGCTTGCCGGCGACCGGCACCAGCGGCTTCGGCATTGTGTTGGTGATCGGCCGCATGCGAGTGCCGAGCCCTGCGGCAAGCACCATGGCCTGTTTGATGGGGGCTCGTTGAATGGTCATCGGCAACCGTAATTATGATTCGGGCAGTTCTATTCCAGCCCGGCGACACCAATCGCGCAAGGGGGTGAGCACATCATGCTTCAGCGCCGTCGCGAGATGGCGTAGCGTCCGCGGCATGTGCTTCAGATAGCCCGGCTTGCCATCCCGCTGCAAGAGCCTCACCCAAAGGCCGGCGAGTTTGCAGTTGCGCTGCGCCGCCATGATCGCCCAGGCCTTCAGGAACGTCGGCTCGTCGAAGGCTCCGAGTGCGCGGCGAAGCGTCACGTAATCCAGCATCAGCTGATCGGCAAGCGCCTTCGGAATGTCCACCCGTGCGTCTTGAACGACAGAGGCGAGATCATAGGCGGTCGGGCCGATCATCGCATCCTGGAAGTCGATCAGGCCGACGCGTCGCACGCCCGATTCATGCGGCCGCCAGATGATATTGGGCGAATGGAAATCGCGCAGCAGCAGGTTCTTCTCGACATCGTCGAGTTCGCGGATGAGATTGTCCCAGATCGCCAGATATTCCCGGCGTTCCTCGTCGGTCGCCGCTGTGCCGCGCTTCCAGGGTAGGTGCCAATCGATCAGAAGCCGGGCTTCCATCTTCATCGCGGTCGGATCGAAGTCGGGAATGTGGTGGATATGGCCGTCCCCGACCGGCAGGTCCTGGCGCATCTCGTGGCTGTGCAGGAAGGCGAGGCACACGACGCTTTCGCGGTAGCGTTCTTCGATGGGGTTGCCGTCTTCGTCGACGGCACCTTCTACGCCGAGATTTTCGATCAGCAGGATGCCCTGGTCGTAATCCACATGCAGCACTTCCGGCGCCGCCAGGCCCAGTTCGCGCAGGTATTCGTCGATCGCAACGAAGGGATAGGGGTCCTCGGCCAGATGCGCGACCTTGGGATAGGGTTTGCCGTCAAGAACCGGCGGCCCTTCCGCCGGGCGCGGCCAGTCCATCAGGATCAGCGTTTCGCCGTTCGCGATCGTCACGCTTTCATAGGCGCGCGTCGAAGCGTCGCCGGTGAGGAAACGCCGCCGGGCGCCGGGGTAACCATGGCTGTCCAGAAATTCCCGGATCGCCAGCACACGGCGGATACGCTGCATCTGCGCGTCCGGGGCGGTGATCGTCGCCGTCCGGCCGCTGCCGCTCTGTTCGAGCCTGAGCTGGATGCGGGCCTGCGGCAGCAGGTCGTCGGCGACCTCGGGCCATTCCACCAGGCAGATGCCGTTGGAAAGCGCCTCGTCGAAACCAAGTTCGTCGAGCTCTGAGGAATCCCCAAGCCGATAGAGATCGAAATGCGCCACCGGAATGCGCAGCTCGTAACTCTGCACCAGGGTGAAGGTGGGGCTCGGCACTTCGAGCTCGTCTTCATCGCCAAGCGCGCGCAAAAAAGCCCGGGCGAAGGTCGATTTGCCGGCACCGAGATCGCCGGAAAGGGCGATCCAGTCGCCCTTCTTCAGCGCCAGCGCCATATCCTCGCCAAGGCGGATCGTTTCGGCCTCGTCGGCAAGCGTCAGGGTAAGGGCCGTCTCACCACTCATTCGGCGGCGACGGACCGCGCCGTCGTGCCGCTCGGAATGCGGCACGTAACCGTGGTTCCCTGGCCGGGCTTGCTGTCGATCGCGACATCGCCGTGATGCAGCGTCACGAAGCTTTCGACGATCGAAAGGCCGAGGCCCGCGCCCGAGCGTTTGCCGCCCTTGGCATTGGCCGAGAAGCGGTCGAACACTGTTTTCAGGATATCTTCCGGAATCCCCGGGCCCTTGTCGGTCACCGAGAAGAACACGTCGCTATGGGTGCGCCAGCAGTTGAGCGTGATGGCTGAGCCGTCCGGCGCAAAGTTGGTGGCGTTGGTCAGCAGCTTGATGAGGATCTGCTTCAGCCGCTGCTGGTCGGCGACGATGGTGCCGAGACCGGCCGGCGCGGTGATCGCCAGCGTCACGCCGTTTTCGTGCAGCCGGTCGGCGATCTGCATGGCCACGTCGTCGAGCAGGTCGTCGATCGCCATTTCAGAATAGTTGAGCTGCATGATCCCGGCATCGACGGTCGCCAGATCGAGGATGTCGTTGACGATCGTCAGGAGAACCGACGATGACGTCGAGATATGATCGATATATTCCGACTGCCGATCGTTCAACGGGCCGATGCCGGGCGTCTTCAGGAGATCGGTGAAGCCGATGATATTGGTCAGCGGCGAGCGCAGTTCGTAGGAGACGTGCTGGACGAAATCGTTCTTGAGCTCGTCTGCCTTCTGCAGCGCCTCGTTCTTTTCCTTGAGCGCCCGTTCCGCCCTGGCACTCGCCGTCATGTCGACGAAGGTCAGCATCGTCTGGGCGTTCGGCAGCGGCGTCACGGCATAGTCGAGGATCAGGCCGGAATAAAGCTCGAACGTGCCCTGCAGCGAGGGGCGCTCGTCGTCGAAATTGGTCAGCATCTGGCCGAAGCGGCGCCAGCCATCCTGCTTGTCGTAGGATGGCGCGCAGGCGGTCTCGATCGCCTTGATATGCGTGCCCGGCTTCGATTCTTCGGCGGTAATGCCCCAGAGCGCCCGGAAGGCGGGGTTGGAGAGGCGGATGCGCCCGTCCGGCCCGAAGACGGTGACGCCTTCGGACAGATGGTCGATCGTTTCGCCCTGGACCTGGACCAGCGTATTGTAACGGGTCTCGAGATCCACCTGTTCGGTAAGGTTCTCGAACACCCAGGTGGCACCACCCTGCGGGTGGGCGGTGGCGATCACGCGCAGTGTCTGGCCGTTCGGCAGGTGCCAGAGGTCAGTCTGGGTGTTGGGAGATTGATAGACGGACAAGGCCGCGTCCTTCCAGCTCCGCCAGCTGAGCTGCTCCGGCAGCTTGCCTTCGCTGCGCAATTTATCGAGCAGCTCGCTATTGTCCGGCCTGGAATCGAGGAAGGGCAGGGTGAACCCCCAGAGCTGCACGAAAGCCTGGTTGTAGAACTGCAGCCGGCGCTCGCCGTCGAAGATGGCGACAGGCGTTGCCAGATGGTCGAGCGTTTCGGCGTGGCTCTTCAGCGTCCGCTTCAGTTCCTCGCGCACGGCTTCCACCTCGGAAACGTCGACCGCCAAGCCTGCCGAACCGCCGGGTATGACGACGTCGACGACGTCGAACATTGTCCGGTTTCCGTGCACGACCGTGGATATCCGGTCATGGAAAGGCGAGGTGGAGGTTGCCGCCGACCTGATCTTTTCGCGTGCGATCGAGCCCAGAAATTCGCGGCCGTCCTCAAGGGCTTGCGCAGGCGTCGGAGCCTCCACGGCATCGCCATAGGCGTGGTTCACCCAGGTGAGCCTGCCCTGCGAATCGCGGCGCCAGACCGGGTGCTCGATGGCGTCGAGCAGCGAATGGAACATCATGATCGAGTTCGTCAGCCGCTCGCGCTCGATCTTGAGCTCGGCCAGTTCGGCGCGCAGGTTGTTGAGTGCGATGAAGCGGACAAAGGCCTTGCCGCCTGAAACGCGGCCCTGCACTTCCAGGATCTCGTCGCGGTTGGTCTCGACGACCATGTCGAAGGAGCGGGCTTCGACCCGCAGCAGTTCGACGGATTTTTCCAGTTCGCTGGCCGAACTGCCGCGCATCCAGCGGCCGAAGGCGAGAAATTCGCGGTCCTGCTGCGGTGCGCCGGTTTCCACCGGCAGCTGGCCGAGGAATTCCGGTTTGGAGGATCCGCTTTCCCACACGACGATCCGGCGGTTCTTGTCGGCGATCAGGGCTTCGAACTTGGAAATCCGCTGCTGCGCATCCGAAAGGGCGCTGCGCATTTCCTGGGTTTCGGCTTCCATGTTGCCGCGCTGACGCACCAGCCAGATGGCGGAAAACAGGGCGGCACCAAGCGCGCCCATCACCAGCGATGAAACGATGACTTCCGTCGAAGAAAACAGGCGGACGGCTGAATCGCCCGACTGCTGCGCAAGCGCTGCGGTCGCGAGCCCTGAAAGGGCGGTGCCCGAAAGGAAAGCGCTGCCGAATAGCGCCAGGCGGCGAAGTCTTCCACCGGTCGCATTATCGTCCGGTGTCCCCGAAACGAAACGCAAAGCCGGAGCGTCCGCTCCGCCGCAAAGGGGATCGGCCCGTTCTGACGAGCTCATTTTTTTTACCGACATATCCGGTCTGTCTCCGTCCAATTGCCGCTCATCGACAAGACATACCACTCCGTGCCTTGCCCGTAGCCGGACGGCTCCCAATCACATGGTGGGAGCGCGACGATGGTCGAAAACCGCTGGCGGCTTCCGGCATCACGCTCCAGGGAAGGCGCGAATCAAGTTCTAAAACAATACTTGCTTAGGGAATCGCCGGGAAGGGATGCGCCCAAAAAAGAAACCGCGACCTTTGTCAAGGCCGCGGCTACCATATCTTGTGGATTGACCGGCTATTGATTAGTACCGGTAGTGTTCAGCCTTGAACGGGCCGGTCTGCGAGACGCCGATATAGGCTGCCTGCTCGTCGGAGAGTTCCGTCAGCTTCACGCCGAGCTTGGCGAGATGCAGGCGAGCGACCTTTTCGTCGAGGTGCTTCGGCAGGATATAGACGTCGTTCTTGTACTCGCCCTGCTTGGTGAAGAGTTCGATCTGGGCGAGCGTCTGGTTGGTGAACGATGCCGACATCACGAAAGAGGGATGGCCGGTGGCGTTACCGAGGTTGAGCAGGCGGCCTTCCGACAGAAGGATGATGCGGTTGCCCTTCGGGAACTCGATCATGTCGACCTGCGGCTTGACGTTGGTCCACTTGAGGTTCTTGAGCGCGGCGACTTGGATTTCATTGTCGAAGTGGCCGATATTGCCGACGATCGCCATGTCCTTCATCGCACGCATGTGATCGATGCGGATGACGTCCTTGTTGCCGGTCGTGGTGATGAAGATGTCGGCGCTGTCGACGACGTCTTCGAGGACGACGACTTCAAAGCCGTCCATGGCGGCCTGCAGGGCGCAGATCGGATCGACTTCGGTGACCTTGACGCGGGCGCCGGCGCCGGCGAGCGAAGCGGCCGAACCCTTGCCCACGTCGCCGTAACCGCAGACGACGGCAACCTTGCCGGCCATCATCACGTCGGTGCCGCGGCGGATGCCGTCGACCAGCGATTCCTTGCAGCCGTATTTGTTGTCGAACTTCGACTTGGTGACCGAATCGTTGACGTTGATCGCCGGGAAGGGCAGCAGGCCCTTCTTGGACAGTTCGTAGAGGCGGTGCACGCCCGTGGTGGTTTCTTCGGTAACGCCCTTGATTGCGTCGCGCTGCTTGGTGAACCAGCCCGGCGATGCCTTGAGGCGCTTCTTGATCTGCGCGATGAGAATTTCTTCTTCTTCCGACGTCGGGTTCGAAAGAACGTCTTCGCCGGCTTCGGCGCGGGCGCCGAGCAGGATGTACATGGTGGCGTCGCCGCCGTCATCGAGGATCATGTTGGAGAGGCCGCCATCGGCCCACTGGAAGATCTTGTCGGTATAGTCCCAGTACTCGGTGAGCGATTCGCCCTTGACGGCGAAGACCGGAATGCCGGCGGCGGCGATCGCCGCAGCAGCATGGTCCTGGGTCGAGAAGATGTTGCAGGACGCCCAGCGGATTTCCGCGCCGAGGTGCTGAAGGGTCTCGATCAGAACGGCCGTCTGGATGGTCATGTGGAGGGAGCCGGAGATACGGGCGCCCTTCAGCGGCTTGGTGGGGCCGAATTCTTCGCGGCACGACATCAGGCCCGGCATTTCGGTCTCTGCGATGTCGAGCTCCTTGCGGCCGTAGGCGGCAAGATTGATATCCGCGACGACGTAATCCTTCTCAGTGCTCATAAAGCTCTCCATGTTCGGTGGTGCCCTCTCCGGCGGGGGCACCGCCGGACGTGGCAAGACCCGCTTTGGCCAAGCGGAAACTGGCCAGCGGTTTAGCAGGCTTCCGGCGAGCTGGCAACGGGATATAAAGAGGTCTTTATATGTTTATGTCAGTGAAAGGTTAAGCGGCGGGCGCGTCAGGCTTCTTCGCCGAACTTGTTGGCGACGAGCTGTTCCAGCGCGTTCAACGCCTCCTCGGCCTGATGGCCTTCGGCTGAGACCTCGATCGAGCATCCCGTGCTGGCCGCGAGCATCATCAGGCCCATGATCGAGGTACCGCCGACGGTCGTTCCGTCTTTGGAAACGGTAATCCGCGCATCGAAGGTTTCCACCATCTGCACGAATTTGGCAGAGGCGCGCGCATGCAGTCCACGCTTGTTGACGATCAGGAATTCACGGGAAGAGGGGGATGACATCCGGTCTGGGTTCTCATTTGCCGCTGAGGACGCGGCTTGCGACATTGATGTATTTGCGGCCGGCTTCGGAGGCTTCGGCGAGCGCCTTGTCCATGTTGTTGTCGCTGCGCACGCCGGCAAGCTTGATCAGCATCGGTAGGTTCATGCCGGCAATGACTTCGATCCGGCCGCTTTCCATGACGGAAATGGAAAGATTGGAGGGTGTGCCGCCGAACATGTCCGTCAGAATGATGACGCCATGGCCTTCATCGGCATTGGTGACGGCATCGACGATATCCTGCCGCCGCTGATCCATGTCGTCCTCGGGACCGATCGATACGGTTTCGATGAATTTCTGAGGCCCGACGACATGCTCCACCGCATGACGAAATTCCTCAGCCAGCTTGCCATGGGTGACAAGCACTAGTCCGATCATGAAAACTGCCCCCTGCTATGGAAACTCGGCGCCAATATCGCATTGCAATAAGGCGGTCCAGCGGTGGGATGCCATCTTCTCCAAGTAGACTCGAAGTTCAAGTTAAAAAATCAGGCCTCAGGATGATCAAAACGGCATCTCGCCATGAAAATCGGGCGCGAACGCCGCCAGAACCGCCAAAGGGTCCGCTGCACCGCGCCATATCCGGACAAGCGGAAGGTCGCCGAGACCTGGGATCCGGAAGTGTTCGTTTTCCGGCGGAAGCCTTTCATCTTCGGGCAGGGAAATGATCTCGACCGCAAGGTCCAGCGCCGCGGCGGAGAGGCTTTCGACACGGGCGATGCCGCTGCCGCGCAGTTCGATGAGGCCGACGATCGGTTCCGGCCGGGTGGCGAGCAGATGATCGCCGTGGCGCGAGACGAGCACCTGATCGTCGGCCACCAGGGCCGCGTAAGCGCCCTGACGCCGGGCCGCGGCGATACAGGTGAAGGCGAGCATGGATTTGCCGCTGCCGGACGGGCCAGTGAAGAGGAGGCCCTTGGTGCCGATGACGATCGCGGTCGCATGGATATTGACCGGCGTCGTGCTCATTGGTCTTCGCCGCCCGGCAGCGACAGCGTGAAGCGCGCCCCCGTCACAGCATCCGTCTTGGCGTCGTGCACGTTTTCCGCCTTCAGCGAGCCGCCATGGGCCTCGGCGATCTGCCGGCTGATAGACAGGCCGAGGCCGGAATTCTGGCCGAAACTCTCGCCGTCCGGCCGGTCCGTATAGAAGCGTTCGAAAATGCGGTCGATATCCTCCGCCTGGATGCCGGGACCGTTGTCCTCCACCGTCACGATCACGCGATCCCTGGTGCAGGAGAGCCGGATGGTAATGCGGCCGCCCTTCTCGGGCACGAAGGATCGCGCGTTCTCGATGAGGTTGGTGATGATCTGCCCGAGGCGAAGATCATGGCCGTTGACCAGGAAGGCCGACCGGTTGCCGGCCTTGTTGTCCACGGTGAGACTGATTTCTACCGGTTTGCGGCCGCTGCGGATCTGCCTCGAAATATCGACGAGATTGCCGAGCAGGTTTTCCATGTCGACGGACGTCGAATCCGAGCGGGCAAGCTCGGCGTCCAGCCGCGAAGCATCGGAAATGTCGCTGATCAGGCGGTCGAGGCGGCGCACGTCATGGAAGATGATTTCCGTCAGGCGCTGTTTCGACTCCTCCGATTTCGCCAGGGGCAGGGTCTCGACGGCGCTGCGAAGCGAAGTCAGCGGGTTCTTGAGCTCGTGGCTGACATCGGCCGCGAAACTCTCGATCGCATCAATGCGGTCGTAGAGCGCGTTGGTCATCTCGCGAAGCGCGATCGAAAGATTGCCGATTTCATCCTGGCGATAGGAGAAGTCCGGGATTTCCTCGCGCTGCTTGGCGCCGCGCCGCACACGGATTGCGGCTGCCGCCAGCCGCCGCAGCGGATTGGCGATGGTCGACGACAGCAGCAACGACAAGAGGATGTTGACCAGCGTCGCGACGCCGAAGACGCGCATGATCGCCAGCCGTTCCGCATGCACGATCTTGTCGATGTCGCCGGCCTGGGTCGACAGAAGAAGCACGCCGAGCACGGCGCGGAAACGCTGGACCGGCACGGCGACGGAAACGATCAGCTCGCCGCGGTCAGTGACGCGCACCAGCGCCCCCCGAACGCCGGTCAGCGCGTTCATCACCTCCGGATAGATCGAACCGTCGCCGCCCGGCGCTTCCTTGTAGACCGGCAGGTTGCCCGGCTGCAGCAGGCGGTTGATGAGGCCCGCAAACCATTCGCTCCAGGTCTGCGCTTCGTTTTCCACCGGCGGCAGGTCGAAACGTAGCACCTGTCCGCGCGAATAGAGATGGCGGGAATCGAGCAGCAGGTTCGCGTCGGCATCGAAAATCCGGGCGCGGGTGCGGGTCGGCGAAATCAGCCGCCTCAGAACCGGCGCGACGCGCTCGGGATCGATCGGAAAATCGAGGTCCTCGTCGTTCGGCACCGGCGTAATGCTCTGGCCGGCCTGCAGTTCGAGGAGTTTCTGGGGGTCGATGGTGATCGAGTTGGTATCGACCGAGGCTGAGGCGGAAATCGCGCCGGCGATGATCTCGCCCTGGGTCAGCAGGCTCTCGACGCGGGCGTCGATCAGCCCCTCGCGGAACTGGTTGAGGTAGAGAATGCCGGCGACCAGCACCACCGTCGCGGCGATATTGAAGAACAGGATGCGGCGGGTGAGGCTCGAAAAGACCGCGTGGCCGAACACCCGCCGAATGAGCGTGAAGGGACGCGACCAGAACTTCCGCGGCGCGCGGCGTGTCCCAGCCTTCTCCATTCGGGCGATATTGCTGTCGAATGTTTGATCTGCCACTGCAGTCCTTCCACCGGGCCAGCTTAGCGCTCGTCCGGCCGTGGCCTCAAGTTAACCTTTCGCAAGGGTCAAGCCGACTCGCGGAATCGATAACCCACGCCATAAAGCGTTTCGATCATATCGAAGTCGTTGTCGACCATCTTGAACTTCTTGCGCAGCCGCTTGATGTGGCTGTCGATGGTGCGATCGTCCACATAGACCTGCTCGTCATAGGCGGCGTCCATCAGCGCATCGCGGCTTTTGACGACGCCGGGCCGCTGGGCCAGGGAATGCAGGATCAGGAACTCGGTCACCGTCAGCGTCACCGGCTCGCCCTTCCAGGTGCAGGTATGGCGCTCCTGATCCATGGCAAGCTGACCGCGTTCGAGGGTGCGGGCCGCCTGCTGATCGGCTGCCATCTTGGCCCCGGCACCGCCGGCGGCTTGTGCCTCGCGGCTGCCGGCGCGTCGCAGGATCGCCTTGACGCGCTCCACCAGAAGACGCTGCGAGAACGGCTTGGTGATGAAGTCATCGGCGCCCATCTTCAGCCCGAACAGTTCGTCGATCTCTTCATCCTTGGAGGTGAGGAAGATCACCGGCAGGTCGGACTTCTGCCGCAGGCGGCGCAGAAGCTCCATGCCGTCCATGCGCGGCATCTTGATATCGAAGATCGCCAACTGCGGAGGGCGGGCGATCAGCCCGTCGAGCGCGGAAGCGCCATCCGTATAGGTCTCGACCTTGTATCCTTCTGCCTCGAGTGCAATCGACACCGACGTCAGGATATTGCGGTCGTCGTCTACGAGCGCGATTGTCTGCATGCTCTCCATCTCCGTCATCATCTATGCGCATCTCCTGGAAATCACCCCAGCCAGGCGGCATCAGCCGACGCGCTTCTTGAGTATAAAGGTGGAACAAATTGTGGCAAAGATAAAGGGGCCGCTGACGATCGTGCGTTTTGGCAATGGAGTTTAAGATAGCGCGGATGCGGATTGAAACCTTTATTAAACCGATTTAAAGAGGAATAAAATTTTTTAAATCGATTAAATAATTGATATTATTAAAGAATTTGCAAAGGGCCTCTTGCCCTTTTAGAAATCTGTCATTAATTTCGCGTCAGTCCCCACGGCAAGCTGAAGGAGTGCGCGCATGGAGGAGTTTGGACTTCACAACCCGTCCAAGGGTTTAGCGGCGATCGGTCTCGGCGGTGTATCGCGTGTTTATTACAATTCGTCCGAGGTTGAACTTTACGAAGAAGCAATCCGCCGCGGTGAAGCCGATCTGACGATCGACGGCGCCCTCCGCGCCGTTACCGGCCAGCACACCGGCCGCTCGCCCAAGGACAAGTTCATCGTCCGCGATGCCGGCACCGAGAAGCGTGTCTGGTGGGGCAGCGACAACAAGCCCATGAAGCCTGAACACTTCGAAGTCCTGAAGCAGGACATGCTCGCCCATGCGGCCGGCAAGACGCTGTTCGTCCAGGATTTGGTCGGCGGCGCCGATGCCGAATATGCGCTTCCGACCCGCGTCGTCAGCGAATTCGCCTGGCACGCCCTCTTCATCCGCAATCTTCTGATCCGTCCGGATCGTGCCACGCTCGAAAGCTTCGAAGAAAAGCTGACGATCATCAACCTGCCGAGCTTCAAGGCGGATCCCGCCCGCCACGGCTGCCGCACCGAGACCGTGATCGCCTGCGATTTCACCAATGGCCTCATCCTGGTCGGCGGCACCTCCTATGCCGGCGAAAACAAGAAGTCGGTCTTCTCCGTGCTCAACTACTTCCTGCCAGAACAAGGCGTTATGCCGATGCACTGCTCGGCCAATGTCGGCCCGGACGGCGATACCGCGGTGTTCTTCGGCCTGTCCGGCACCGGCAAGACCACGCTGTCGGCCGATCCGAACCGCACGCTCATCGGCGACGACGAGCATGGCTGGGGTGAAAACGGCGTCTTCAATTTCGAAGGCGGCTGCTATGCCAAGGCCATCAATCTTTCGGCCGAAGCCGAGCCGGAAATCTATGCGGCGACCCGCCGTTTCGGCACGGTGATCGAAAACGTCGTGCTCGACGGGAACCGGGTTCCGGATTTCAACGACGATTCGCTGACCGAGAACACCCGCAGTGCCTATCCGCTGCATTTCATCCCGAATGCATCGAAGACCGGCATGGCACCGCAGCCGAAGTCGATCATCATGCTGACCGCCGATGCCTTCGGCGTCATGCCGCCGATCGCCAAGCTGACGCCGGAACAGGCGATGTACCACTTCCTCTCCGGTTACACCGCCAAGGTCGCCGGCACGGAAAAGGGTGTCACCGAGCCGGAAGCGACGTTCTCGACCTGCTTCGGCGGTCCGTTCATGCCGCGTCACCCGGCCGAATACGGCAACCTGCTCAAGGAACTGATCGCCCGCCACGGGGTCGATTGCTGGCTCGTCAACACCGGCTGGACCGGCGGCGCTTACGGCGTTGGTCGTCGTATGCCGATCAAGGCGACCCGCGCCCTTTTGAGCGCTGCGCTCGATGGCAGCCTCAAGAATGTGGAGTTCCGGACCGACCCGAATTTCGGTTTCGCGGTGCCGGTCGCCGTTGACGGCGTCGACAATGCGATCCTCGATCCTCGCTCGACTTGGGCGGATGGTGCGGCGTTCGACGCCTATGCCAAGAAGCTCGTCTCGATGTTCATCCAGAACTTCGGACAGTACGAAGACCACGTCGACAGCAAGGTGAGAAGCGCCGCTCCGGTCATGCTTGCCGCCGCCGAATAATCTTCTGCGTCTCAGGGATTCACGTGAAACCGCCGGCCTTTGCGCCGGCGGTTTTCTTTTTGCCGGCTTTGTGGGAAACATGCCTCCAGAAACAGGCATTTAGAGACCATGGCCAGCAATCCCCTCGTCATCAACAACCGCATCACCATCGCCGGATGGGAACTGACGGAACAATTCGTGCTGGCGGGCGGGCCGGGCGGCCAGAACGTCAACAAGGTCTCGACGGCGGTCCAGCTTTTCTACGACATCGTGAATACGCCGTCTTTGCCGGAGCGGGTGAAGGAAAACGCCATCAAGCTCGCCGGAAAACGGGTGTCGAAGGACGGCGTGCTGATGATAGAGGCGAACCGGTTCCGCAGTCAGGAGCGCAACCGGGAAGACGCACGCGAGCGGCTGAAGGAGCTGATCCTCAAGGCGGCCGAACCACCGCCGCCGCCGCGCAAGAAAACCAAGCCGACCAAGGGTTCGGTGGAGCGTCGGTTGAAGGAAAAATCCGGCCGCTCGGACGTCAAGAAGATGCGCGGCCGGCCAAGCGGCGACTAACAGCGGAGACTGATCTTTGGCGACGCTTGCGAATGGCATCAGGCACCTTCCCGACTATCTGGATCGACCGGCACAGGAGCATCTGGTCGAACTGATACGAGAGGTCGTGGCCGAGGCGCCGCTCTACACGCCCGAAATGCCCGGCACCGGCAAACCCATGTCGGTGCGCATGACCAATTGCGGCCCGCTCGGCTGGGTGACCGACAAGCAACAGGGATATCGGTACCAGTCCTTTCACCCGGCGACGAAAAAGCCGTGGCCCGCGATGCCGGAGGAACTGCTCGATCTCTGGGAAAAGCTCGGCGGCTATCCGAAACCGCCAGAAGCCTGCCTCATCAATTTCTATTCCAACGATGCCAAGATGGGCCTGCATCAGGACCGGGACGAGAACGATCTGGCCGCCCCCGTTCTTTCCGTCTCGCTGGGCAACAGCTGCCTGTTCCGGGTTGGTGGCCGCAACCGGAAGGACCCGACCGGCTCTTTCCGGTTGGCGAGTGGAGATGTCGTTGTGCTGGGCGGAGAGGGGCGTCTCGCCTTCCACGGCGTCGACCGCATTTATCCGGGCACATCGACGCTGCTGAAGAACGGCGGACGCATCAACCTGACGCTCCGCCGCGTGAACAGCTGACGATTTAATTCAATAGCCGGCGATCGATCGCCTACAGTTTCCGCAGTTCGACCGTTTCGACCAAGTGATTGCGGCCCTTGCGCAGGATGAGGTCCGCCCGGGGCCTGGTCGGCAGAATGTTCTGGCGCAGGTTCTTCAGGTTGATGTTTTCCCACAATCCTTCGGCAACGGCGCGGGCCGCGTCCGCATCGATTGCCGCGTATTTCTTGAAGAACGAGGTCGGATCGCGGAAGGCGGTCTGGCGCAGCTTCATGAAGCGCTGGACGTACCAGTTGTGGATCTGCTCTTCGTCGGCATCGATATAGATCGAGAAATCGAAGAAGTCCGAGACGATCGGCACGATCTTGCCGTCGGCCGGCAGCGCCCGTGACTGGAGGACGTTGATGCCTTCGAAGATCAGGATGTCCGGCCGGTCGACCAGCGTGTATTCGTCCGGCAGAACGTCGTAGGTGAGATGCGAGTAACGCGGCGCCTTGACGTTCGGCTCGCCGGCCTTGATCGCCGACAGGAACCGCAAGATGGTGCCGATATCGTAGCTTTCCGGAAACCCCTTGCGCTCCATCAGGTTTTCCCGGCTCAGCACGGCGTTCGGGTAGAGGAAACCGTCGGTGGTGATGAGATCCACTTTCGGGCTCGACGGCCAGCGGGCGAGCAGTTCCTTCAGGATACGTGCGGTGGTGGATTTGCCGACCGCGACCGACCCGGCAATGCCGATGATGAAGGGCGTCTTGGTGATGTCGGAAAGGCTCAGGAAACGGTTTCGCTGCTGGAAGAGGCGTTGCGTCGCCTCCACATGCGTCGACAGCAGGCGCGACAGCGAGAGATAGATGCGCCTGACTTCATCGAGGTCGATCGGGTCGTCCAGCGAACGCAGCCTCTGCACCTCGTCTGCGGTGAGCGTCAGGGGCGTGTCTGCGCGGAACTTCGCCCATTCCTCCGCACTGAAGTGGTGATAGGGCGAATAATATTCCGCATTCGAGCCGGTCTCGAGCTCCGGCGCCTCGGCGGGCTGGGAAACGATGTTCATGATGTCGGCCGGCTTGCCTTTTCTTGAAGGCCGGACTGGCCGGTCCTTCGCTGGAGTTCGTCGAGCACATCCTGCAACGGTACCGCCGCAATATTCAAGACGACTAAAAGATGATAGAGGAGATCGGCGCTTTCCGCCGTCAGATTTTTGCCGTCGTGCTTGATCGCGGCGATCACCGTTTCGACGGCTTCTTCGCCGAGCTTCTTTGCGGCCTTCTCCTGGCCGGCAGCGACCAGTTTTGCCGTCCAGGACTCCTCCGGCGATGCCTTGGCCCGCTCGGCGACGATCCGCTCGAGGTCGATCAGGGAAAATTCACTCATAACATTCTCTCCGACCGCTCAATCGAGCCGCATGGCAATGCCGTGCTCTGCCATATAGTGCTTTGCCTGACCGACCGTATAGGTCCCGAAGTGGAAAATCGATGCGGCCAGCACCGCCGTCGCGTGGCCCTGCTTGATGCCGGCGACCATGTCGTCCAGGCTTCCGACCCCGCCCGACGCGATGACCGGTGCCCTGACGCTGTCGGCGATCATCCGCGTCAGCTCCAGATCGTAGCCGCTCCTGGTACCGTCCCGGTCCATGGAGGTGACGAGCAGCTCGCCGGCGCCGCGCTCGACCATCTTGACGGCGAACTCGACGGCATCGATGCCGGTCGCGTTGCGGCCGCCATGCGTATAGATCTCCCAGGCACTCAAATTGTCGCCACCGACGGCTTGGGAACGCCGCCGCTTGGCGTCGATCGACACGACGATGCACTGGTTGCCGAACTTGTCGGCGGCCTCAGCCACGAAGTCCGGATTGTTGACCGCCGCCGAGTTGATCGCGACCTTGTCGGCGCCGGCCAGCAGCAGCTTGCGGATATCGCCGACGGCACGCACGCCGCCGCCGACGGTGAGCGGCATGAAGCAATGGTCGGCCGTGCGGGCGACGACGTCGAAGATCGTCTCGCGATTGTCGGAGGAGGCGGTGATGTCGAGGAAGCAGAGTTCGTCGGCACCGGCGGCGTCATAAGCTTTTGCAGCCTCTACGGGATCGCCGGCATCGATGAGGTCGACGAAGTTGACGCCTTTCACGACGCGGCCGTCCTTGACGTCCAGGCAGGGGATGACGCGGGCTTTGAGGGTCATGCGGCACGTCCTTGTCTGGAGCGGATCAGGGCCAGCGCTTTGTGGGGATCGATGCGGCCGTCATACAGCGCCCGGCCGGAAATTGCGCCTTCGAGCCGGGCCGCATCCGGCTCCAGCATGCGGCTGATATCGTCGAGCGAGGCAAGTCCTCCCGATGCGATGACCGGAATGGAAACGGCATCTGCGAGTTCCAGTGTCGATGCCCAGTTGATGCCGGCCAGAATGCCGTCGCGGTCGATGTCGGTATAGATGATCGCCGAAACGCCGGCGCCTTCGAATTTTTTCGCCAGTTCAATGACGCCGAGCTCTGATGCTTCCGCCCAGCCTTCGACCGCGACCTTGCCACCCTTGGCGTCGATGCCGACGGCGACCTTGCCGGGAAACTGCTTGCAGGCCTCGATGACCAGCGCTGGATCGCGGACGGCGACGGTGCCGAGGATGACGCGCGTCAGCCCGCGCGCCAGCCAGTTTTCGATATGGTCGAGCGTGCGGATGCCGCCGCCGAGCTGCACGGGGTTCTTCGTGGCCTTCAGGATCGCATCGACGGCCGCACCATTGACGCTTTCACCCGCGAAGGCGCCGTTCAGGTCGACCACGTGCAGCCACTCAAAACCCTGGTCCTCGAAGGTCTTGGCCTGGGCTGCCGGGTCGGGATTGTAGACGGTGGCCTGGTCCATGTCGCCGAGCTTGAGGCGCACGCACTGGCCGTCCTTCAGGTCGATTGCAGGAAAGAGGATCATGTCTTCGGTCCTTGAGAATTCGCGCGAGCTCAGGGCTTCCAGCGCAGGAAATTGGAGATGAGGGCAAGCCCTAGTGTCTGGCTTTTCTCAGGGTGAAACTGAGAACCCGCCACATTGTCGCGGCCGACGAACGCGGTCATCGAACCGCCGTACTCGGTGGTTGCGATCACGTCGCTGCGGTGCTTGGCCGCCAGATGGTAGGAATGCACGAAATAGGCGTGCAGGCCGTCCGACCCGGTCGGGATGCCATCGAACAGCGGGTGGGAGTGATGGATATCGAGCGTGTTCCAGCCGATCTGCGGGATCTTAAGGTTGGGATCGCTCGGGGTCATCTCGACGACGTCGCCCTCGATCCAGCCGAATCCGTCTGTGGTCGTCTTTTCAAGCCCCCGCGACGACATCAGCTGCATGCCGACGCAGATGCCGAGGAAAGGGCGGCCCTTGTGCTCGACGACGTCGAGGATGGCCTCCCGCATGCCCGGCACGGCGGCGAGGCCGGCGCTGCAGTCCGCATAGGCGCCGACGCCCGGCAACACGATACGGTCGGCGGTGGCGACGGCCTCGGCCTTGTCGGTCAGGTCGATAACCGCGTCGATGCCGGCTTCCCGGGCGGCCCGCTCAAAAGCCTTGGTCGCGGAACGCAAATTGCCGGACCCGTAGTCGATGATTGCGACGCGCATCAGCGTCCTCCATGTTCGAAAAGGCCCATGTGCGGGGCCTGCCATCCGGCGGCGGGCGGCTTTGCCTGTTTTGCCCACTCGGCCGAGATCGGCATTGGTTGTTGTTCCGGCTGCGGCAGGCCAGAGAAATAGATCTCCTCGGCCGTGCGCAGATCGTGGGCGGAGATCACCGTTTCCAGCGTCCAGCCGCGACGGATCAGCGTTTCGGAGCGATAATGTCGGCCCTCGAGTGCCGTGACCAGGCTGGTGGCGAAACCAAGCAGCAGGCCGGCGGTCCAGAAACCAGGAACCTGCATCAGGATGCCGCCGCCGATCTGGACCAGCAGCACCACGATCCCGGCAATCCATAGCCCATGCCAGAACAGCCAGATCCACGGAAACAACAGCGCCAGCCCGGAAAACCCGTCCCGCAATACGAGGGTCGACTGGAAATCCCTGTCGGGTCCGCGTCGAGGGTCATTGGGCGGTGTCAGAACGAGATAGCTTCTCAAGGATTGTCTCCTCAAGCAGTCAGACCAGCATTCCCTTGGTCGAAGGAACGCGATTGGCCTGCCGCGGGTCGATTTCAATGGCGGCGCGAAGTGCCCGTGCCACGGCTTTGAAGCAGGTCTCGGCGATATGATGGTTGTTGGCGCCGTAATGGTTCAGGACATGCAGCGTGATGCCCGCATTCTGGGCAAGCGCCTGAAAAAATTCCCGCACCAGTTCCGTATCGAACGTGCCGATCTTCGGCGCGCTGAAGGCGACGTTCCAGACCAGGAACGGCCGGCCGGAAACGTCGATGGCCGCCTTGGTCATCGTTTCGTCCATGGCAAGGTCGAGTGAGGCGTAGCGGGTGATTCCGCGACGGTCGCCGAGCGCCTTGGAGATTGCCTGGCCGATCGCGATACCGGTGTCTTCCACGGTATGGTGGTCGTCGATATGCAGGTCGCCGGTAACCTCGATGTCCATGTCGATCAGCGAATGTCGCGAGAGCTGGTCCAGCATATGGTCGAAAAAGCCGACGCCCGTGGAAATCCTGGCCGCGCCGGCGCCGTCGAGATTGACGGAAACGGAAACGGAGGTTTCGTTGGTCTTGCGGACGATGTTGCCCACGCGTGCGGTAGTCGTCTCACCCATCTGGGTCTGCTCCATGCGATCGATCTGCGCTCCTTATCAGGCACTACGTCAAATATCCAGCAAAAGCAGGGCAGTGGCGGCGGCATCGCGTCATGAGATTGCATTCGCCCTGGACCGTCTTACATAAATGTCCAACGGGGCCGGAATGCTCTGAAACCAATGCCCGCAGGACGGGCCAACAGGTGGCTTATGACAACCATTATTACTGTTCGGAAAGGCGGCAAGGTCATCATGGCCGGTGACGGCCAGGTGAGCCTTGGCCAGACCGTGATGAAGGGCAATGCCCGCAAGGTGCGCCGCATCGGCAAGGGCGAAGTGATCGCCGGTTTCGCCGGCGCGACCGCCGATGCCTTCACGCTGCTCGACCGGCTTGAAAAGAAGCTCGAACAATATCCGGGCCAGCTCATGCGCGCCGCCGTCGAGCTCGCCAAGGACTGGCGTACGGACAAGTACCTGCGCAATCTCGAAGCGATGATGCTGGTCGCCGACAAATCGACGACGCTGGCGATTACCGGCAATGGCGACGTCCTGGAGCCAGAGCACGGAACGATCGCGATCGGGTCGGGCGGCAACTATGCCTATGCCGCTGCCCGCGCCATGATGGATACGGACAAGTCGGCCGAAGAGATCGCCAGGAAAGCGCTCGATATCGCCGCCGATATCTGCGTCTATACCAACCACAACCTGGTCATCGAAACGCTGGATGCCGATGACTGACGGCGCGCCCCGCTATTCGTTCCGTGATGTCGCGGCAGAGGATTTTCCTCTGCTCGCGCAGTGGCTCGCCGAGCCGCATATCGCGAAATGGTGGGGGAATGTCGACGAGGAACTGGCCAGCATCGAATATTCGATGACGAGCGTCGAGACCCGGCCGATGATCGCGGAACTGGACGGCAGGCCGATCGCCTATCTCCAGTATTACGACCCGCATCTCGAAGAGGATCATCCCTATCAGGATCAGCCGAAGGGCACGCTTGGCATCGACATCTCGATCGGCAATGCTGAGCTTGTCGGCATCGGCCATGGCAGCGCGATCATCCGCCAGCTGACCTCTGAACTTTTCGAAAGCGGCGCGAAAAGGATCGTCATCGATCCGGATCCGGAGAACGCCCAGGCGATCCGCGCCTATGAAAAGGCCGGCTTCCGCTATGTCGACACCAGGACGTCCATTTACGGTCCGGCCCATTTCATGGCGCTGGATGCACCAGAAGAAACGGATTTGACATGAGTAACTTTTCACCCCGGGAAATCGTCTCCGAGCTGGATCGGCACATCATCGGCCAGCACGACGCCAAGCGCGCGGTGGCGATCGCGCTGCGCAACCGCTGGCGCCGTCACCAGCTCGACGAGAGCCTGCGCGACGAAGTGATGCCCAAGAACATCCTGATGATCGGCCCGACCGGCGTCGGCAAGACGGAGATCTCGCGTCGCCTGGCGAAGCTCGCCGGCGCGCCCTTCATCAAGGTCGAAGCGACCAAATTCACCGAAGTCGGTTATGTCGGCCGCGATGTCGAGCAGATCATCCGCGATCTCGTCGAGATCGGCATCGGCCTGGTGCGCGACAAGATGCGCGCCGACGTGCAGGCGAAGGCCCATATGAGCGCCGAGGAACGGGTGCTGGACGCGCTGGTCGGCGCGACATCCTCGCCCGCTACCCGCGAAAGCTTCCGCAAGAAGCTGCGCGCCGGCGAGCTCGACGACAAGGAAATCGACATCGAGGTCACTGACACCGGCGCCGGCATGCCCGGCTTCGAGATCCCCGGCATGCCGGGCGCCAACATCGGCGTCTTGAACCTGTCGGAAATGTTCGGCAAGGCGATGGGCGGCCGCACCAAGAAGGTCCGTACCACCGTCAAGAAATCCTATGGCGAGCTGATCCGCGACGAATCCGACAAGCTGATCGACAACGAGGTCATCCAGCGCGAGGCCGTCCGCTCGGTTGAAAACGACGGCATCGTCTTCCTCGACGAGATCGACAAGATCGCCGCTCGCGACGGCGGCATGGGCGCCGGCGTGTCCCGCGAAGGGGTGCAGCGCGACCTGCTGCCGCTGGTCGAAGGCACGACTGTCTCGACCAAATACGGACCGGTGAAGACCGACCACATCCTGTTCATCGCCTCGGGTGCCTTCCACGTGTCCAAGCCTTCCGACCTTCTGCCGGAACTCCAGGGCCGCCTGCCGATCCGGGTCGAGCTGAGGCCGCTCACCAAGGAGGATTTCCGCCGTATCCTGACGGAAACCGAGGCAAGCCTCATCCGCCAGTACAAGGCACTGATGGAAACCGAAGAGCTGACGCTCGATTTTACAGCCGACGCGATCGATGCGCTGGCGGATGTCGCCGTGCATCTCAATTCTTCGGTCGAGAATATCGGTGCTCGCCGGCTGCAGACCGTGATGGAGCGGGTGCTCGACGAAATCTCGTTCAATGCCCCGGATCAGGGCGGCACGGCCGTCACGATCGATGCGGAATACGTCAAGAAGCATGTCGGCGATCTTGCGGCCGACACGGATCTGTCGCGCTACATTCTCTGAGCGGGCAATCGTGGCAGCCGGGCAACGTCCGGCTGCTCATTTGCCGGCACTGACGGGATTTTGAACGCCCGCGTCTCGACACGGTCCTTGCGCCTCGCGTAAGGGAAGCGCGTTTTCATGGAAATATCCGGCGCTTGAGTGAGTCGGTCTGGAATGGCTTTTAGCATTCGGTGCCGGAGATCGGCATAGTCGAAGTCCTGGGACACGCAAATCTTGAAACGCATCCTTCTGGCATTGATCCTTGTCGTCGCCACGTCCGCGGCCTCTTCCGCGTTCGCAGGCGGCCTCACGATGGTTCCCGAAGGAAATCGTCACGCGGAACAGCCGAAGATTCCCGGCGCCTCGGTGCGCCGGACCCGGGCCGGCCGCACAACCTTCGATGACAAATACGAAAAGATCCGCGACCTGCTGGCTTCCGACAAGAAGCTGATCGCCAAGGTCAGGTCGACGGCCGCCGATTACGGTATCGATCCGATCCACATGATCGGCGCGATCGTCGGCGAGCACACCTACAATGTCGATGCCTACGACCGGCTGCAGACCTATTACGTCAAGGCCGCCGCCTATGCGGGCAACAGTTTCCGTTTCGGCTACGGCGACGAGAGCATCCAGCAGTTCCTCGACCGGCCGGAATTCAGCAAATGCGGCGATTTCGCCGATTCCTACAAGCTCTGGACCTGCCGCGAAGGCGTCTGGGACAAGAGCTTTCGCGGCCGTTCGGTCGGCGGCACGTCGTTTCCCGACAACCGCTTCAGTGCGGTCTTCTTCCAGCCGTTCTATGCCGGCCAGACTTTTGGCCTCGGCCAAGTCAATCCGCTGACGGCGCTGATGCTCTCGGACATGGTGGCCAGAACCTCCGGTTATCCGAAGCTCGACGAGAATAAAGCGGCCGCGGTCTATGATGCGATCATGGATCCGGACAAGTCGCTCGCCTATATGGCAGCCAGCATCCGCCGCTCCATCGACGACTACAAGACGATCGCCGGCATGGATATCTCACGCAATCCCGGCATCACCGCGACGCTCTACAATACTGGCGGTTCGACGCAGCGCGCCGCGGCCTTGGCTGCCCGCGGCGGCCTGCCGGAGGAGAATTATTATGGCTGGCTGGTCAACGACAAGCTCGCCGAGTTGAAATCTCTCCTCTGACGGCTGATATTCCCTCCATAGGAAACCCCTGAGGAGGGCTGTCCGTGGACATCCGCCCCGAACCCTTCGTTCCGCCGGCACCTCCGCTTCGAGATCGGTTGCTGAACCCGATCGAGGTCATCTGGACTGCGCTGCGCAATCCGCTGGAGCTCTGGGGCAAGGTTTCCTACACGCTGCCCTGGTTCGAGACGAAGTTCTTCAAGGAACGGACGCTGATCGTCAATCATCCCGGGCTTATCCGGCATGTACTGGTGGACAATGTCAGCAACTACGAGATGTCGGAAATCCGCCAGCTCGTCCTTCGCCCGATCCTCCGGGACGGCCTGCTGACGGCGGAAGGCGAGGTCTGGAAACGCTGCCGCAAGGCAATGGCACCGGTTTTCACGCCAAAGCATTCCCGCGGTTTTGCCGGCCAGATGCTGAGCCAGACCGAGGAGTTCTCAAGGAAATATGACGAGGCCGGCGCCGAGGGCTCGGTCCGGGATATTTCCGTCGACATGACGGAACTGACCTATGCCATCCTCGCCGAAACCCTGTTTTCCGGCGAGATCGCCGGGAACAAGCAGACCGTTGCCGACGATGTCGATCAGCTTCTGCATCGCATGGGCCGGATCGACCCGATGGATATGCTACGTGCGCCGCCGTGGGTGCCACGCGTCACACGCATCGGCGGCAGGCGGATCCTCGACAAGTTCCGGCGCGTGGTCGCAGAAACGATGCTTATGCGGCAGGAGCGGATGCGCAACCATCCGGGCGACGTGCCGCAGGATTTCCTGACCCTGCTGCTTCAGCTTGCCGGTCCGGACGGGCTGACGATGGGCGAGATCGAGGACAATATCCTCACCTTCATCGGCGCGGGGCACGAGACCACGGCACGGGCGCTGGCCTGGACGCTCTATTGCGTCGCGGAATCGCCATCGGTACGGCAGAACATGGAGGAAGAAATCGATCGTGTTCTGGCGACCGGCGCCGATCCAGTGGAATGGCTGGAACTGATGCCCTGGGTGCGGGCGGCGTTCGAGGAGGCATTGCGGCTCTATCCGCCGGCGCCTTCGATCAACCGCGAGGCGATCAGCGACGACAGCTGGACGAGCCCGGAAGGCAAGACGGTCAGGATCGACGCCGGCGTGACCGTGCTGGTCATGCCCTGGACGCTGCACCGCCACGAACTTTATTGGGAAAAGCCGCGGGCCTTCATGCCCGAGCGGTTTCTGCCCGAGAACCGCGGCAAGCTGAACCGGTTCCAGTATCTGCCTTTCGGTGCGGGGCCTCGCACCTGCATCGGCGCCACCTTCGCCCTGCAGGAAGCGGTGATCGCGCTTGCGGTGCTGATGGCTCGCTATCGTTTCGACGTTACGCCCGAAACAAAAGTCTGGCCGGTCCAGAAGCTGACCACCCAGCCGCGCGATGGTCTGCTGATGCGGGTCAGTCCGCGACATCAGAGGTCTCCGCTGGTGAATTGATCTTGGCGGCCTATGCGCTATTGATCCCTAGACCCGATCTTCAGGATTTTCGCGTGGCCTCTTCCTTTCCTCCCGGTCCTCTCCTTCTCGGAATCGATACCGGCGGCACCTATACGGATGCGGTGCTGTTCCGCGATGGCGAAGGCGTTATCGCCAAGGCGAAATCGCTGACGACCCGGCATGATCTGGCGGTCGGCATTGCCGGCGCCGTCGATTCGGTACTGGAAAAGAGCGCGGTTTCCGCTTCGGCTATCGGCCTCGTTTCGCTGTCGACCACGCTTGCCACCAATGCGCTGGTCGAGGGGCAGGGCGGCCGGGCCGCCCTGATCATGATCGGCTTTGCCGCGGAGGATCTGACCCGCGGCGGACTTGCGGAGGCGCTGGGAAATGACCCGGTGATCTTCCTGCCCGGAGGCCATGACGTGCACGGCAACGAAACGCCGCTCGACATGGGGGCTCTGGAGGCGGCCATGCCCGCGCTTGGCGGAACGGTGTCTTCCTTTGCTGTCGCTGGTTATTTCGCTGTCCGGAATCCGGCTCATGAAATCCGGGTGAGGGACCGCATTCGCGCGCTTTCGCATCCGCCCGTCACCTGCAGCCACGAGCTTTCGTCGAAACTCGGCGGTCCCCGCCGTGCGCTGACCACGCTTCTGAACGCCCGGCTGGTGTCGATCATCGACCGGCTGGTCGGCTCCTGCGAGGGCTTTCTGACCGCGCGCGGCATCACGGCGCCGATGATGGTGGTGCGCGGCGATGGTGCGCTGATCTCGGCCGCCGAGGCTCGGCTGAGACCGATCGAGACCATCCTCTCCGGCCCCGCGGCAAGCCTCGTCGGTGCGCATTTTCTCACTGGGCTCGATCAGGCGGTCGTTTCCGATATCGGCGGCACGACCACGGATGTTGCGGTTCTCGATGGGGGGCGGCCGAAGTTGGCGGAAGAAGGCGCCGTCGTCGGCGGTCATCGCACCATGGTGGAGGCCGTGGCGCTGCGCACCTACGGGCTCGGCGGCGATTCCGAAGTCCATATCGACGACCGCGGCCTCGAAGTCCGGCTCACGCTCGGTCCGCGCCGGCTTCTGCCGCTCAGCCTTGCCGCGATGGCGCATGGCGAGATCATCCTGTCGACGCTGGAAAAGCAGCTGCGTGCCAGCCATGCCGGACGGCACGACGGGCGCTTTGCGGTGCGAACCGGCGTGCCGGATATGATGGCCCAAGGCCTGCAGCAGCCGGAACAGGCGCTTTTTGCCCGCATCGGCGTTGCGCCGGTTTCGCTCAACGATCTTCTGACCATGAACTCGCAAAGGGCGGTTCTCGACCGGCTGGTTGCGAGAGGGCTGGTGCATCTCTGCGGCATCACCCCATCCGATGCCCTGCACGTGCTCGGCCGCCAGAACCAATGGCACGGAGAGGCTGCAAGTCTGGGTCTCGAACTTGCCGCCCGGCGCAAGGATGGCGCAGGACGCGGGATCGCTGCTTCCCCGGAAGACTTGGCCGAAAAGATCGTGAGCCGGCTGACGCGCCAGTCGTCCGAGGCCGTGCTCGCGGCCTGCCTTTCCGAAGACGGCGCCGAAGCCATCGATCCCGCGGTCTCTCTTGCCGTGGATCGAGCGCTGAAACGCGTCCCCGGCATCGCCCGGTTCTCCGTCTCGCTGGATCGCCCGCTGATCGGGCTCGGCGCTTCGGCACCCGTCTATTATCCGGCGGTTGCGGATATGCTGGGCGCGCAGTCGGTCATCCCGGCCGATGCCGATGTTGCAAACGCCGTCGGAGCGGTGGTCGGCCAGGTCCGGGCCAGCGTCACCATTGTTGTCACTTCCCCGGAAGAGGGCCGCTTCATCCTCTCTGGAGCAGGCGAGCGGCTCTCAGTCGCTGGCGAAACGCAGGCGGTGGCAACGGCCCGTGACCGTGCAATCACAGCCGCGCTGGAGCAGGCGAATGCGGAGGGCGCCGGGGACGCCGCCGTGACCGTCTCGGAAGAACTGGATGCGCCGGAAATCGAGGGCTCGCGAAAGCTCATCGAGGCGCGGATTACTGCCGTGGCTGTCGGCCGGCCGAGGATAGCCGTTTTCCAGGTGGCTTAGCCGGCCCATGCTCCTCGACGCTGGGTGTGGACCACCTTTAAGCTCTCTTCAAAAGGGCGTAAGTTGGCCGGCATTTATTCCAGCCGGGAAAAATTGCAGTGATCACCAATCTTGCCGATCTGGAAATCTTCGTCAAAGTGGCGGCCACCGGAAACATGTCGGCGGCTGCAAAGAGCCTTGGCATTTCCCCGGCAGTGGTTTCGAAGCGTATCAAGCGGCTTGAGGAGCAGCTAGGGACGCGCCTCCTGCAGCGGACCACCCGCCAGGTCGGGATGACCGACGCCGGCAAGGGTTTTTACGACAGGATCGCCAACGTCCTGACCGGGATCGAGGATGCCGAGCAGTTTGTCTCCGGCCGGTCGACCGAGATCGCGGGCAATTTGCGGATCTCCGCGCCGACTTCATTCGGGCGGATGCATATCGCGCCTCATCTGCCGGCATTCATGCAAGCAAACCCGCATCTGTCGATCGACCTGATGCTGTCGGATGAGTTCACGGATATCATCGCCCAGAGTTTTGACGTGGCGATCCGTATATCCGAGCTGAAAGATTCGAGCCTTGTCGCCCGCAAGCTTGTGCAGGTCCGGCGCATTCTCTGCGCCTCTCCCTCCTACATCGAGCGGCACGGCGCCCCGACAAGCATTGAGGAACTGGCAAACCATCACTGCCTGACGGCCCATAACGGCGAACCCTGGAGGCTGGAAGGCCCCAAGGGCCCGCTGATTTACCGACCGGCTGGAAGGCTGAACACAAATTCGAGCGAAGTCATCCGCGAAGCGGTAATCGCCGGCCTCGGCATCGCGCTAAGATCCACCTGGGACATCGGCAACGAACTCCAGGACGGGCGTCTGGTGAGTGTAATGCCCGGATATGAAGGCTCCAAGAATGTCTCGGTCTCCGCGGTCTATCCCAGCCGGCAGCATCTTCCCTCCAAGGTCCGGGCGTTCATCGAGTATCTGGCGGACCTCTATGGGCCGACGCCTTATTGGGAGCGGCATTCCCCGGAGGCAGGCCGGAAATAGCTGCTATCACCGGGGATTATTTCCGATATGGCATAGGTCATTCAATATTTGTGCAATTGCAATTTCGCTCGCTAACAAAGACAGTCGCGGCATGAAAAATTCGGAGGAACCGATGGCCCGTATCGAAAAAAATGGTCTCGCAATCGACGAGAAGCTCCACGACTTCCTGGTGAAGGAAGCGCTGCCGGGCACCGGTGTCGATGCCGGCCGCTTCTTCTCCGAGTTTTCGAAGATCGTCCACGATCTGGCGCCGAAGAACCGCAAACTTCTCGCCAAGCGCGATGCCTTCCAGGCGAAGCTCGACGGCTGGTACCGCAAGAACGGCGCCCCCAGCGATCTGGCCGTCTATGAGGCCTTCCTGCGCGACATCGGCTATCTGCTGCCGGAAGGGCCGGACTTTACGGTTTCGACCGACAAGGTCGATCCGGAAATCGCCGAAATCGCCGGTCCGCAGCTCGTCGTACCGGTCATGAATGCCCGCTATGCGCTGAATGCCGCCAATGCCCGCTGGGGTTCGCTCTACGATGCACTCTATGGCACGGACGCCATTCCCGAGACGGACGGTGCCGAAAAGGACAAGGGCTACAACCCGGTCCGCGGCGCCAAGGTCATCGCCTGGGCGCGGGATTTTCTCGATCAGTCGGTGCCGCTTTCCGGCGCAAGCTGGACGGACGTCACCTCGTTTGTGGTGACGGGCGGCACGCTCGCGGCGGCAGCCCAGGACGGCAAGACCGCCAATCTAGCCGATCCGGCGCAGTTTGCCGGCTATCTCGGCGAACCCGCCGAGCCGACCCATCTGCTGTTGACGAAGAACGGCCTGCATATCGAGATCCTGATCGACGCCACGACGGCGATCGGCAAGGACGACCCGGCCAAGATTTCCGATGTCTGGCTGGAATCGGCACTGACCGCCATCATGGACTGCGAGGATTCGATCGCCGCGGTCGATGCCGAAGACAAGGTCGTCGTCTACCGCAACTGGCTCGGCCTGATGAACGGCGACCTTAAGGAGGAGGTTGCCAAGGGCGGCAAGTCCTTCATCCGCAAGCTCAACCCGGACACCGCCTTCAAGTCGCCTGCGGGCGGCGAGATCACCGTGAAGCGCCGCTCGCTGATGCTGATCCGCAATGTCGGTCACCTGATGACCAATCCGGCAGTGTTGGATAGCGAGGGCAGGGAGGTTCCGGAAGGCATCATGGACGCCATGGTGACGGCGCTGATCGCCATCAACGATATCGGTCCCAACGGTCGCCGCCAGAACTCGCGGGCTGGGTCCATGTATGTGGTGAAGCCGAAGATGCACGGGCCGGAAGAGGTCGCCTTCGCCTGCGAGATTTTTGCCCGTGTCGAACAGGCGCTCGGTCTTCCCACCAATTCCATGAAAATGGGCATCATGGACGAGGAGCGCCGCACCACCATCAACCTCAAGGCCTGCATCCGCGAGGCGCGCGAGCGGGTCGTGTTCATCAATACCGGTTTCCTCGATCGTACGGGCGACGAAATCCATACCTCGATGGAAGCAGGCCCGATGATCCGCAAGGGCGACATGAAACAGGCCGTCTGGATCGCGGCCTACGAGAACTGGAACGTCGATATCGGCCTCGAATGCGGCCTGTCGGGCCATGCGCAGATCGGCAAGGGCATGTGGGCCATGCCGGACATGATGGCGGCGATGCTGGAACAGAAGATCGCCCATCCGAAGGCCGGCGCCAACACCGCCTGGGTTCCGTCGCCGACAGCGGCCACGCTGCACGCAACCCACTATCACAAGGTCGACGTTGCCGCCGTCCAGTCAGGCCTGAAGAGCCGCAGCCGCGCCAAACTGTCGGATATCCTTTCCGTGCCGGTTGCCGTGCGGCCGAACTGGACTCAGGAGGAAATCCAGCGCGAGCTCGACAATAACGCGCAAGGGATTCTCGGCTACGTCGTCCGCTGGATCGATCAGGGCGTCGGCTGCTCGAAGGTGCCGGACATCAACAATGTCGGCCTGATGGAAGACCGCGCGACGCTGCGCATCTCGGCCCAGCACATGGCGAACTGGCTCTATCACAAGCTCACCAGCGAAGAGCAGATCGTCGAGACGATGAAACGCATGGCCGGCGTCGTCGATGGCCAGAATGCCGACGATCCGCTCTACATCCCGATGGCCAGGGATTTCGAGGGTTCCGTCGCCTTCCAGGCCGCGCTTGATCTGGTGCTCAAGGGCCGCGAACAACCGAATGGTTATACCGAGCCGGTTCTGCATCGCCGCCGGATCGAGCTGAAAGCCAAGCTCGCCGGCTGACCGGAGAGCAGAGAACTGAACAAAGAAAAAGGCCGCCGGAGACATCTCTCGGCGGCCTTTTCGTATTCTCGTCGAATTTCGCGATTACTGGACCACCACGACCTTGGTTTCGCGGCCCGGACGGACGCGGCTGTAAAGGTCGATGACGTCCTGGTTGATCAGGCGGATGCAGCCGGACGAAGCCGCGGTGCCGATCGAGTTCCATTCCGGCGTGCCGTGCAGACGGAAGAGCGTATCCTGGCCCTTTTCGTTGAACAGGTACATGGCGCGGGCGCCGAGCGGGTTGCTGAGACCGGGGCCCATGCCGTCTTCGACGTATTTTGCGACGTCCGGACGACGGCCGGCCATTTCCTTCGGCGGATGCCAGGTCGGCCATTCCTGCTTCCAGGCGACATAGGCCGTGCCCGACCAGGCAAAACCCTGCTTGCCGACGCCGATGCCGTAGCGCATCGCCTTGCCGTTCGGCATGATGTAGTAGAGATGGCGTTCACGCGTGTTGACGACGATCGTGCCCGGCTTTTCGCTGGTCTGATAGCTGACGATCTGACGGACATACTGCTTGGCCACCTTGTTGATCGGGATTGCCGGAAGCGTATAGCCGGCGTCTCTCACCGAACCGTAGGAGTCGGTAAAGATCTGTTCGGTGTAGGAGGCCGTGGCCACCTGGGTGCCGCCGCCGGGAATCGTGGAGGCGCAACCGGCCAAGGCGGCAGTTGCCAACAAGCCGAGTGCGAGCATGCTAGTGCGAAAGCGCATGGAGATCTCTTGGATAAACGAATCGATTTAGACGGGCCTTTGGCCCACCTTTGATGACGGGTTATTTTCGATTAGACTACGCTTGGCAAGCGCTGCAGCGCATCAAAACAGAGCCGGCGCATGATTGAATAAAGCCATGGCGTTTTTGCAACATCATGGAAACGGTTTTTCGGGATTCTATGACTATACTCAACCTTGCCAGTAATAATCCCTTAATAGATGGGCGGCAGTCGGCCCGCGCCATGCTGGTCCGCAAGGGCGTCCAGATTCTGCTCCACGACATGCGGCATGCGATATTGCCGGAACTCGTGCTGTCGAGCGGAAGGCGCGCCGATTTGGTGACCATTTCTGAAAAGGGCGAGATCTGGATCGTCGAGATCAAGACGTCGATCGAGGATTTTCGCGTCGACCGTAAGTGGCCGGAATACCGGTACTTCTGCGACCGCCTGTTTTTCGCGACGCACAAGGACGTGCCTCTCGACATCTTCCCGGAGGATTGCGGCCTTTTCCTCTCGGACGGTTATGGCGGGCATCTGCTACGTGACGCACCGGAACACAGACTGCCGCCCTCCACCCGCAAGGCGATGACGCTGAACTTCTCGCGCGCCGCCGCCCAGCGCCTGATGTTGGCGGAATGGGCGACCGGCAAGACATTCGACGATGCCGGGAACGATGGCGGCTGATTATTTCGGCGCGCGCTTGGCGAGGATGCGCTGCAGCGTACGGCGATGCATGTTGAGCCGGCGCGCCGTCTCGGACACATTGCGCTCGCACATCTCGTAGACCCGCTGGATATGTTCCCAGCGGACGCGATCCGCCGACATCGGGTTTTCCGGCACGTCCGCGCGCTCGCCCGGCCGCTGCGTCAGCGCGCCAAAAATGTCGTCGGCATCGGCGGGCTTGGCGAGATAATCGAGCGCCCCGAGCTTTACCGCGGTCACGGCCGTTGCGATATTGCCGTAGCCGGTCAGCACGATCACCTTGGTGTCCTCGCGGCTCTGACGGATCGCTTCGATCACATCCAGCCCGTTGCCGTCGCCGAGGCGCAAATCCACCACCGCATATTTCGGCGGTCGCGCCTTCGTCTTGGCGATGCCTTCCGCGACGGACTCCGCCGTGTCGACCAGAAAGCCGCGGGTCTCCATCGCCCGGGCCAGCCGGCGCAGGAACGGCCCGTCGTCATCGACGATCAGCAGCGAAGGATCAGGTCCGAGTTCTGGGTCGGCATGAGCCTTGGTCGGTTCCGGGTGTGTTTCCATCTCTTTTTCTCCGCGGGTTTCGAAGGCCCGCTTGCCTTTTCATGATGATCGGCCGGCTGGCCGGCCTATTTCAAGTCCTGCGCGTCCATCACCGAGCGCGGCCATTCGATATGAATGCGGGCACCCGGTTCGCCGCTGTCGCGGTTGCCGAAACGGATCGAGGCTCCGGACCGTTCGAGCAGCGTCTTGGCGATGAAGAGGCCGAGACCAAGCCCACCGGCCCGTTCGTCTTCCTTGGGCCTCTTCGTCATATAGGGTTCACCGATCCGCGAAAGAATATCCGGCGCATAACCCAGGCCGTCGTCCTCGATGGTGATCGCAACCCGCTCGGCGTCGTGCTCCACCGTGACGATCACCTTGCTCTTGGCATAATCGACGGCATTTTCGATCAGGTTGCCGAGCCCATATATAATGCCGGCATTGCGGTTGCCGACCGGTTCGTCGGTTCGGTCGTTCTTCTCCACGAGCTCGATCTCGATGCCGAATTGCCGATGCGGTGCCACCACCTCCTCGACCAGGGAGGAAAGCGGCAACCGGCGCATATGTTCCTCGCTCTCGGCGGAAAGCGAGGTGAGCCGGCGAAGGATGTCGCGACAGCGTTCGCTCTGGCTTCGCAGCAGCAGCACATCCTCGCGGAACCGATCGTCGGGACCGAGCTCGCGCTCCATCTCCTTGGCGACGACGCTGATGGTTGCGAGCGGCGTGCCGAGTTCATGGGCGGCGGCGGCGGCCAGCCCGTCGAGCTGCGAAAGATGCTTTTCCCGCTCCAGGACCAGTTCGGTCGCCGCCAGCGCATCGGCAAGCAGCGTCGCCTCATGGCTGACGCGATATGCATAGAAGGCCGCGAACATCATCATAGAGGCGATCGAACACCAGACTCCGAGCTGCATGACCGGCTGGATTCGGAGCGGCTCGCCTTCGTACCAGGGCACCGCGTAGGGTGAAAAGGCGAGCACCGTGGTGCAGGTCAGCGCAAAAACGATCAGGACAAGCGAATGGCGCAGCGGCTGAGAGGCGAAGGCGATGATGACCGGAACGCAGATCAGCGGTGCAAAGGGGTTGGCAAGCCCACCGGTGATGAACAGCAGCGCCGCCATCTGCAGCAGGTCGAAACCGAGCAACGCCAGCGCCGATTTCGGGCCAAGCCGATGGGTCGGCGGAAACCAGGCCGACAGGGTGAGGTTTGCGACCGCAAGCGCGCCGACCAGGATGCCAGCTTCCTGAAGAGGCAGCGGAAACTGCAGCAGCAGTCCGACGATGACCACGGTGATCGTCTGGCCGGCGACCGCGAGCCAGCGCAGCCGCACCAGCGTCTGAAGCCGGATCCGCCGGCTCGAAGGGCCGAATTGCGCAAACCGCACTGAAGGACTGTCTACGCTCACCGTCTGCTCTTTACCTTGCCCTATATTAAGTGACTTGAGGCAGCCTTCATAAACCGGCTCGACCTCAGGTCGCAGGCGGCATTCTGTCACGTCCCGCGCGGTTTGGCACGTGTCGTCGGCGCAGCCTCGGCCGGGTCTTCCGGCCAGGGATGTTTGGGATAGCGGCCGCGCATTTCGGCCCGCACATCCTTCCAGGAACCTGCCCAGAAGCCGGGCAGGTCCCGCGTCGTCTGGATCGGCCGATGCGCCGGCGAGTTGAGCTCGAGCAGCAGCGGCAGCTTTCCGCCGGCGATCGCCGGATGTTTCTTCAGCCCGAACAGTTCCTGCACCCGGATTGCCAGGACCGGCTCCTCGCCATCGTAACGGATCGGATGCCGCTCGCCCGTAGGCGCCTCGAAATGCGTCGGTGCCAGCTTGTTGAGATTCTGGGATACCTCATGCGGAATGAGCGAACGAAGTCCTTCCGAAAGACTGCCGGGAGCGATGGAATCGATGCCCGATGTACTGCCCTGGAACGGGACGAACCAGTCATCGAGCCGGGCGAGCAGCGCCTCGTCGCTCATATCAGGCCAGGGCTCACCGATCGACCGGTTGAGGAAGCCGATCCGGTCGCGCAATTGCGCACCTTCCTTGGAGAATGGCAGGACCTGAAGCCCCAGTTCCCGCACGCCGTCCGCAAGCGCCTGTGCGGCCCGTTCGCCACTCGGCCGTGGCAGTGGCCTTTCCTCAAAGATGATGGCGCCGAGCCGCGTCACCTTGCGGGCGCGCACCTGCCGGCTCGCCCGGTCGAAGAAACACTCCTCGCTCTCGCGGATCGCGCCGGAAAGCTCAGCCTCGACGTCCGCCCGGCTGATCTCCGCTGCCGCGAGAATGCGAGCCTGCGCCGCCCGCCCTGTCAGATCGGCGATGACAAGCATCTGCGACGCCGCCAGCCGCTCGGTTTCCTGCAGTTCCGCGCCGCGCCCGTTCGCCATCACGAAACGCCCGCGCCCGCCGCGTTGGAGCGCGATCCGGTCCGGATAGGCATGCAGGAGAATACGCCCCGCCAGAACCGGTTCCGTCGATTGCGATCGCTTCGGCAGGTTCGAAAAGATCCGATCCGCGAGCTTGCGGGCCGCATCGGCTCTCTCGCCACGTTCGTTGCGGAACCGCCGCAGCCGTTCGTCGAGATCGATGTCGCTGCCGCCGAGCCCCTGTTCGGTCAGGAGCACGGCAAGCAGGCTCGCCTGCCTGCCGAAACCCTCCTCCGCCGCGGAAATCGCCATGGCTGCAAGCCGCGGCGGAAGCGCCAGTTCCCGCATCAGCCGGCCCTTTTCCGTCAGCCCGCCCTGGGGGTCGAGCGCGCCAAGCTGGGCCAGCAGCACCTTTGCCTCGTTGAAAGCCGGTCCGGGAGGCGGATCGAGAAAGGCAAGCCCCTTCGGATCCTGCACGCCCCAATGGGCAAGATCGAGAACCAGGCCGGAAAGATCGCTTGCGAGAATCTGCGGCGGCGTGAATGCCTGCAGCGCTGCCGTCTGTCCCGGATGCCAGAGGCGCATCGCGATGCCCGGTTCGGTACGGCCGGCACGACCCGCCCGCTGGTCGGCCGAGGCGCGGGAAACACGCACCGTCTCCAGCCGGGTGATCCCGGTCGAGGGTTCGAACACCGGCAGGCGCTGCAGCCCGCTGTCGATGACGATCCTCACACCGTCTATAGTAATGGAGGTTTCGGCGATCGTTGTCGCCAGCACGATCTTGCGCTGCCCGGCGGGCGCCGGCCGGATCGCCAGATCCTGCTCCCTCTGGGAAAGATTGCCATAGAGCGGCACGACCACGGTCTCCGGCCCGAACCGGTTCGCGAGCCGCTCGGCCGTGCGCAGGATTTCCGCCTGGCCTGGCAGGAAAGCCAAGATGGAGCCCGTGTCATTCGCGTGCGCCTCGACGATCGCCCGCGTCATCGCGTCTTCGATCCGTTCGTTCGGGGCGCGGTCGCGATGCTGGATGTCGATCGGAAAAGTCCGGCCTTCGCTCTTGATGACAGGAGGCTCGCCAAGCAGGCCCGCCACCCGCTCCACATCCAGTGTCGCCGACATGACGAGGATCTTCAGATCGTCGCGCAGTGCCGATTGCACATCCAGCGCCAGCGCCAGACCAAAATCCGCGTCGAGCGACCGCTCGTGGAATTCGTCGAAGATGACGGCGGAAACGCCGTTGAGCTCCGGATCGTCGAGGATCATCCGGGCGAATACCCCCTCTGTCACCACTTCGATCCGGGTCTTCGCCGAGACTTTATTGTCGAGGCGCATCCGGTACCCGACCCTCTCGCCGACCTGTTCGCCGAGCAGAGACGCCATACGGGACGCGGCTGCACGCGCCGCCAGCCGCCGCGGCTCGAGCAGGATGATCTTTCCGGTGCACCAGGCCTGGTCGAGCAGCGCGAGCGGCACCAGCGTCGTCTTGCCGGCGCCCGGTGGGGCGGAAAGGACCGCGCGCGTACCTTCGGCCAGCGCCACCATTATATTGCCTAGTACGTCGGTAACGGGAAGCCTTGGCAGGGTCTTGGTGATCGGACCTGCCTCATGCGCTGAGGCCATCAGTGCGAAACCTGTCCGCTGACATGACGATAGGCGAGGATCGCTCCGGCAAGATCCTCGAGCGCTGCGCCCACCGACTTGAAGAGCGTGATCTCGTCCGCGCTTGTGCGGCCGGGATGTTTTCGATGCGCGAGTTCGGCCAGTTCCGCCTTGATCCCCTCCTTCGACAGCGCGCCGCTTGCAAGCGACAGAACGATGTCGCCACCTTCCTTCATGGCGCCGGCACGCGTATCGACGAAAACCGCCGCGCGCCGCACCGCCTCGTCGTCGCTCTCGCGCATGCTCGGCTTGAAGGCGCCGACGAGATCCAGATGCGCGCCCGGCTTCAGCCATTCGCCACGGATCAGCGGCTCGCTCGATAGCGTAGCGCAGGAAATGATGTCCGCCTGTCCGGCCGCGTGGGCCAGATCCTCGACGGCCACCGCGTCGAGCCCGAGCATCCGCGCTTCGTGCGCGGTCTCTTCGGCCTTCTCTATATTGCGCCCCCAGATGCGGAAATGTTTGAGTGGCCGTGTGATCGCATGGGCCTGCATGAGGTTGAGCGAAAGCCGGCCGGTTCCGACCATCAGCATGGTCTCGGCATCTTCCCGCGCGAGATAGCGGGCGGCGAGCGCCGAGGTCGCGGCAGTGCGCCGCGCGGTCAGTTCGCCGCCCTCGACGATCGCCAGCATCTCGCCGGTCTTGCCCGACGAAAGAAGGTAGCTGCCGAAGATGGTCGACAGGGACCGGAGATGATTGTCCGGAAACAGATTGAGGATCTTGACGCCGATATGGTCGCCCGGCACCCAGGCCGGCATCAGCAGCATGACCGCATTTGTCTCACCCGGCACCTCCATCTCATGATGGTGGCGCACCGGCATGACGCAGTCGCTTTTGAACATCGCCTCGATCGCCGCGATGAGTTCCGCAAAGGGGAGTGCATCCCGGGTCTGCACTTCATTCAATACCAGCATGTCATACTCCAGCCGCCAGAAATCGGTTTTACCCTAACAACGCGAAATCGCCGCGTAAAATGGGTTTTTCGGCGCTCCGGAGCTGCCCTTTCGTTAAGCGCTGCTCATTTTATGGCCGTAAATCGCGTGTTTTGGGCAGGTCCCGAGAAAAATGACAGTTTTTTGAAAATGGCTGTTGACTTCAAATGGTGGTGGGATCTATAACCCGCTCACTGAACGAGGGCGGCGGCGCTGCTGGCGACGACGACTTTCGTTCTACAGAAATCACTGATTGATTGGCGCATGCTGGTTGGGACCG